>CADEDU010000050.1:0-16160 GCA_902826155.1 uncultured beta proteobacterium | reverse complement strand
TGGCATCGTGCCGCTCGGATCGCGCTCGCCGCAGCCTCGCGATCAGAACCGCATTCCCAGCGAGAAACGCATCATGTCGTTGCCGCTGAAGTTGACGTGGGGATCCCAGGCGAGCCGGGCGAAATAGCGGTCGTAGTCGAGCGTGACGCCGACCCCGGTGGCGCGCACCACCTGCGGTTCATCGCCGTCGTAGTTCCACCCGGAGCGCCGGAACACATCGACCGTGATCCGCGTGCGTGACGATGGGCGGGTTCGCACGCTCAGATGCGTGACGCGATTGCCCGACTGGGCACGATCGTCGCGGACCTGGAACAGCTGCACCGTGGTCTGCTCGCTCAATCGCCAGCCCAGTCCGAAGCGAACGGCATCGTTCGGATCGAAATCGAGGTTGTAGTACTCCTTCAGGTTGGTGCGGCCGATCCCGACGATTCCGAATACCGGTCGCCCCCACTCCATCGTCACGCTGCCGCCGAAGAATCCGCGCGTCGCGTACTGCCCGCCTGCGACGATCCGCCCGTTCGGTATCTCGATCTCGCGCTCGTAGCCGGCACGCGTCTGCTGGAACTCCGAGCCGCGCTGGTAGTGACCCACCCAGAACGTGTGCGGGCCCTTGTTGCCGCGCAGATTGACGTCGAACGCCGAGCGCTGGTCGGTCACACGGTAGACCGTCGGTGTCAGCTTGTAGGCGATCGCCGCTTCGTCCTTCTCGCGCGCCAGCGCCTGCGCCGACGCGGCATCTCCGTCCGGCCCGGTCTGTGCGGTGACGGTCGCGCTCAGTGCAAACGAAATCGCCATCGCGATGGCTCTGTGCATCGGCAGCCCTCCCCCGACTTGTTTGCACTTACCATAGCGCAAGTCGCCCCATCCGCGTTCTCGGTGTGGCGCTACCCACGATCTACGCAGTCATCCAAGCAGTCATCTACGCAACCATCCACCAGCCAGTGCATCTGGCGCGCGATACGGGAGTCGGCATGGAACTCGGATTGAAAGACAAGGTAGCCATCGTCACCGGCGGCACGCAAGGAATCGGCAAGGCTGCAGTCATCGCGCTCGCTCGAGAGGGGGCGAAAGTGGCGATCGTCGCACGCGACAAAGACAGGCTCGATCAGACCGCCCGCACGGTCGGCGCCGCAGGCGGCGAAGCACTGCCCGTCTCCGCCGATGTGTCCAAGGTCGCCGATATCGAGCGCACCGTTGCCGAGGTGCTGCAGCGCTGGGGCCGCATCGACATCCTGGTCAACAACGCCGGGACGTCCGTGCGCGGCGATTTCGCAACCGTCGACGACGCCACCTGGCAGTTCGACTTCGATCTCAAATTATTTGCCGCGATCCGACTGAGCCGGCTCGCGATTCCGCACATGAAAAAACACGGCGGCGGACGCATCATCAACATCACCAACACCGGCGCCAAGCAACCGGGCGCGAGTTCGATGCCCACCACGGTGACCCGCGCAGCCGGCCTCGCACTCACCAAGGCGCTGTCGAAGGAATTCGCGGCCGACAACATCCTGGTGAACACGATCTGCATCGGACGGATCAAAGCCGGTCAATGGGAAACGCGGGCCCGCAAACTCGGCGTTCCGCTCGAGAAGCTCTATACCGACATGTCGCACGACATCCCGATGAAGCGCATCGGCGAGGCCGAGGAGGTCGCCAACGTGATCACTTTCCTCGCCTCGTCCGCGGCGAGCTACGTGACCGGAACCAGCATCAATCTCGACGGCGGGATCTCAGGCGTGCTCTAGCGGCGGCACCGGCGCCGTCCAGGCCAACTTTGCCCGGTACGGTGCCGATTCGGCCTGTGGGCCGTGACGGTTCGCACGGCCGTCGGCGGCGGTGACTGCCACCATTCCGGCCGCCCCCGATCTCCTCTCGACGAACCGATGCATCGCCCCTTTGTGCGCCGCTGCTTCGCGCTGGCGATCCTGATTGCGACACCGGCATGGTCCGCTGATCTGCTGGTCACGCTCACCAACAAGCGTGCCGCAGCCCTGCCCGATGCGGTGATCGTCCTCGAAGATCCGAAAGGCCTGACTCCCCTGAGCCCGCGCCCGACTGCGGAGATCAGGCAGATCTGGCGCCAGTTCGATCCGTTCGTCACGGTGGTCGCCACCGGCACCGCGATCGAGTTTCCGAACTACGACTACATCCTGCATCACGTCTATTCGAACTCGGCCACCAAGCGATTCGAGATCAAGCAGTTCAAGGGTCCGTCGCCGACCCCGATCGTGTTCGACAAACCCGGCGTGGTCACGCTCGGGTGCAACATGCACGAATGGATGGTGGCGCACGTACTCGTCGCAGACAGCCCCTGGTTCGCAAAGGCCGACGATGACGGCGTCGCACACGTGAAGCAGGTGCCGGCCGGAACCTACCGTGCACAAGCTTGGTACCCTGGCATGCGCGCGCCACTCGCCGTCGGCAGCGTCGTCATCGGCCAGGTTGAAACCAGCCAAGCCTCGTTCACCTTGGATGTGTCGCCGCGACCGCGCCCCAAGGCACCGCCGCACGATCCGATGCGCTATTGATCGCCGGGAGCTCTCACGCTTCTGTGGCGCCACGCCCTCCTACAGTGCCGATGCAACGACCAGTGCTTCAACGGTGCGGATTTACCCCGCGGGGCACGCTCTTCGCACCAATCGGACTCGTCGGACTCGTCGCACTCGTCGCACTGCTTGCACTGGTCGCGCTACCAATGCGGGCAGCAATCGCCCAGACCGGGCCGAATGGCACGGACGAGCCCTCGGTCGAGTCCGCCGCCACCTGGCCGCCGCCGGGACGATTGATGCTGCAGTTCCGGCCGCGATTCACCTACATCGAGCAATCGAACAAGCCCGAGAAAGCCGAGGCGACCAACGCCCGGACCTTGCTTGGATACCGATTGGCGCCGACGGGAGACTTCGGACTCACCGCGCAACTCGTCAATGTGAGCTGGCTCGAGCCCAAGCGGGCGACCAATCAGCCGGGGGACCGGACGTCGCGATATCCACTGGTCGGCGATCCGGACATCACCGACATCAACGCGCTCCATCTGGACTACACGGGCCTGTCCGACACGCGTGTGCGCTTCGGGCGCCAGGCCATCGCGTTGGACAACGAACGGTTCGTCGGCACCGCCGATGCACGCCAGCTGCCGATGATGTTCGATGCTCTCACCGTCCGAAACACGAGCCTGCCCGATCTCGACGTATTCGCCGGGCAGGTGTGGGCGGTTCGAACGTTCTTCGGCGATCGATACGGATCGAACACCCAGCTGCTCAACGCCCGCTGGCAGCGCGAGCGCGGGCCAGCGCTGAGCGCCTACGCGTACCTTCAGGATCAGCCGCAGATCCAGACGCAAAGCGGTTTTGCCGACAACTCCAACAAGATTCTCGGGATGCGAGTCGAAGGCACCCTCACCGGTGTGGGTCCGGCCAACTGGTACTACACGGCGGAAGGCGCGCAGCAGCGGCCGCATGCGAACGGCGATGCACGCATCCGCGCGAACTATCATCGATTCGGCTTCGGTCCGTCGTACGGCGGCTATGCCTTGCAGGTCAACTACGAGCGGCTGGGCAGCAACCAAGGCCTCTACGGCATGCAGATGCCGCTATCGTTCAACACGATTCAGGGCTGGGCGTACGAGTTCTTCAATACCCCGCGGGTCGGCCTGCGCGACCGCAATGTTGCGGCGTCGGCCGATTTCGGACCGCTCAACCTGCGAGTGAAGTTCCACCGCTTCAAGGCCGACTTCGGCGGGCTCGACTTCGGCCGCGAATGGGACGTAGCGATCACCTGGCGCATCACGCCGTCGCTCTCGGCCCGCCTGGTCTATGCCGACTACCAGCGCGCAAGCCCGGCATCCGCCCGCCCTGACGCGGTGCGCGCCTACGCGCAACTGCAGTACGACTACTGATCGCGGCGCAGCCCGCTACTGCTGCGCTTTCCACGCATCGAGAATCTCGGCGCCGGTTGCAGACCACACGCCCCGGTGTCCGGCGATATGCGCCAGCGCTTCCTCCAGCGCACCGATGCGATAGGGCTGACCGGTGATCCACGGATGCAGCGAGATCGCCATGATGCGCCCGCCCTGCGTGTCGGCTTCCTTGTAGAGCACGTCGAACTGATCGATGAGCTGATCGCGGAACTCGTTCTCGGCGTGACGGTTCTGCACCAGGATGGTGTAGTCGTCGATGTCGGTCGGATGCGGCATCGCATGCAGCATTCCGCCCTTCGCGTGCATCGCGAACGGCATGTCGTCGTTCACCCAATCGCAGACATACTCGATACCGGCCGTGGCGATCAGGTCGAGCGTGGCGTAGGACTCCGACTTGGCCGGTGACAGCCAGCCACGGATCTTCGCGCCGGTGGCCTTGCGCAACACCCCGAGCGTCGTGGCGACCAGCTTGCGCTCGTCGTCGGCGGATAGTCCTTCGTAGTGCAGATGATCCATGTCGACGCCGTTGGCCACGATCTCCCAACCCCAGTCGACGCAATCGCGCACCAGTGAAGGGTAGCGCGCCGCCACTGCCGCATTCACCGCGACTGACACCTTGAAGTCGTGCCGCGCGAACGCCTTGGCGAGCCGATAGATGCCGACACGATTCCCGTAGTCGCGCAACGTGTAGTGCCGCAGGTCGGGATAGGCCGTGACCATGCCGCCCGGTGCCTTGAACGGCTTGCCCTTCATGTCGAGCGGAAACCACTCGAGCGCCGGACAGATCCACAACGCTACCTTGGCGTCATTGGGCCAGCGCACCGGCTTGCGCCGCGGCAGCATCGACCAGTCGTAGCGGTCGTGATCCATGCCATAGCGGCGCAGCGGGTACTTCAAATACTCCGCCGGGATGACGGGCGTGCTCATAGCGGTGCCTCCCCTACCTGAACCGATGCGCCCGCGAACTCGTCGTGATGGTGATCGAGAAAGTGTCGCGCGATCTCACGCCCTGTCGCCAGCCACACCTTGTCGTGGCGGGTGATGTAGCGCAGCGCTTCCTCGAACGGCTTGATGCGGTACGGCAGGCCGATAAGATACGGATGCAGCGGGATGCACATTACCGTTCCCGACTCTTCTCCTTCCTCATAGAGCCGATCGAACTGCCGCTTGAGGATGTCGGTGTATGCGCTGGGCGCCATGTTGTAGACGTTGTAGACGATCGCGTCGTTCATCTCGAGCGAATACGGAATGCTCGCGAGCCGGCCCTTCTTCACCTTGACCGGACTGGGCTGGTCGTCGTGGAACAGATCGCAGGTGTAGGTGAGCCCCATCTCGGCGATGAGATCCATGGTGCGATCGGTGTAGGTGAGCGCCGGCGCGAGCCAGCCGTCGAGCTTCTGGCCCGAGTGCTTCTTGATTGTGTCGATCGAGTCCTGGATGACCTCGCGCTCCTGCTCTTCGGTCATGTTGAACAGGTAACGCGTGTTGTAGGTGCCGTGCGAGTACAGCTCCCAGTCGTGCTTGACGCAGGCCTCGATCACCTCCGGATGATGGTCGCAGACTGCCACGTTCAGCGACACGCTGCCGCGCATGCCGCAGTCGTTCATTACATCGAGCATCCGCCAGAATCCGGCGCGGTTGCCGTAGTCGCGATACGAGTAGTTCAGCACGTCGGGGTGCGGGCGCGTCCACGATCCGCGGGTGGGGTTCTTGGGCGGCTCGAGCTCATAGAACTCGATGTTCGGCGCCACCCAGAACGCCACGCGTGCGCCGTTGGGCCAGCGGATCGCCGGTCGCTTGTTGTAAGGCAGATAGTCGTAGAGGCCAGGGTCGCGCTTCATCATGAATACCGGATTGAACTTTGCGGAAATCGGCGGAATCTTCGGAATCTGCGGTGTGCCTTGCGCCGTTAGCCCTTGGCCTCGTACCGCTTCATGAATTCGATCACCTCGGCCACCGCGACGACGTCGCCGTACTTGAGCGAGATATCGTACAGGTTGGCGAAATGCGGACTCTCGTGCTTGTCGGCTACGCACTCCTCCGGAACGATCGTCCGGAAGCTGCGCTGCAGGCTGTCGACCGCGGTGGCGCGAACGCAGCCCGAGGTCGATCCGCCGGTGATCACGCAGGTATCGACGCCGTGGAACTGGAACAGCGAACCGAGGTTGGTCTCGAAGAACGCCGAGGCCATGCGCTTGTTGATGATGATGTCGCGCTTGCGGTCGATGCTCAGCCGATCATCGAATTCCGATCGGCGCGAGCCGACCTTGATGTTCTGCAGCGAGTCAGGCGTGTTGGTGCGTGTGCCCCACACGCCGCAGTCCTCGCCCGAGTCCATGTAGGCAACGTAGGTCCACACCACCGGACAGCCCTTGGCGCGGAACAACTCGGCGAGCTGATTGACGTACTCGCACTGCCTCGGATTGGTCTCGTAGGCGGTGACGAACTCGCCCACGTTGGTGTAGGCCTTCTGCATGTCGACGTTGATCAGCGCCGGCTTGCGGCCGAAGCCGAAACGCTTGCGCGTCGGATTGGCCTTGATCTCCTCGAACAGCTGCCGCGCACTCTTGTTGGACATTTCCATGCTGCATCTCCCTGATGGAATCGGAACGATCTGCGCTAATCTGCGCGATCTGCCGGCGAAAACATGAGATGGGGGAATGATATGGCGCGCGTGATCCGTTTGCACCAGCACGGTGGGCCTGAAGTGCTGAAGATCGAGACCGTCGATGACACACCGCCGCGGGCGGGCGAGATCCGCATCAGACAGACGGCCATCGGCGTCAACTTCACCGACGTGCACGGCCGCCGCGGCGACTACCCCGACCTCGTCGCGGCCAAGAAGCCCGTGGGCATCGGCATGGAAGCCGTCGGCGTCGTCGAAGCGCTGGGCGATGGTGTCACCCGCTTTGGGGTCGGCGACCGGGTCGCGTACGCATCGCGTCCGCTGGGCGCCTACTGCGACGCGCGCAACTTTCCGGCAAACCTGTGCGCGCGGGTTCCGGCCGGACTGCCCGACGACATCGCCGCGGCGTCGTTTCTCAAGGGCATGACGGTGGAGTACCTGATCCGGCGCGTGTATCCGGTGCAATCGGGGGACACGGTGGTGTTTCACGCCGCCGCCGGAGGCGTCGGTTCGATCGCCGGACAATGGCTGAAGGCACTGGGCGCACAAGCCGTCGGCATCGTCGGATCGGCCGAGAAGGTCGAACTGGCCAAGTCAAACGGCTACGCGCACGTGTTCGTCGACGGCCGTGACGACTGGCCGGCGAAAGTGCGCGAGCTGACCGGCGGCAGAGGTGCGCCGGCGGTGTTCGATTCGGTCGGTCAGGCGACCTGGGACGGATCGATCGCGTGCCTGGCACCGCGCGGCGTCATGGCCTGCTTCGGCAACTCATCCGGATTGGTGCCGCCGATCTCGATCAACGCGCTGCGCGACGGCGGCAGCCTGTGGGTGACCTGGACGCGCCTGAACGAGTACACCGCCACTGTGGCCGAACTCGATGCGTGCGCCGCGGCGTTCTTCGATGTAGTAAAGCGCGAGCTGGTCAAGCCACGCATTCACCGGGCGCTGCCGCTTGCCAACGCGGCCGAAGCGCATCGCCTGTTGGAAAGCCGTACCACCACCGGCTCCCTGGTGCTCGTGCCCTGACCGCGCGCGCAACGCTTCAAGCGCTGGCGCGCGCCGCTCGCCCGGTTACTTGACGTCCTGAATCTGCTTGAATCCACCAGCACCGAACACCGAGTTGGCCAGCCGCTCGGCGTTCGGGTTGAGGATCTTGGCGGCCTCGTTGGCATCGAGCGCGATCAACGAGTCCTTGCCGTGGATCTCCTGCCATTTCTTGCGATCGTCCTCGAGCCGTTGCTTGACCGGCGGATACCAGATCTTCGGCTCCAGCTCGACCATCAGGTCTTCCATCAGCTTCTTGTGCTCGGGCTTGAGGCGGTTCCACACCCGCTGCGCGATGACGACCTTGTCGAACCCCAAGCCGAATTCGTTGGTGATCCAGTACTTGCCGACCTCGTGGAACTTCGCCGTCACCAGCAGCGTATTCAGGTTCACCTGACCGTCGACGACGCCCTGCTGCAACGCCCCGTACGCCTCGCCATAGGGCATCGGCACTGCGTTGGCACCGAGGGCCTTCACGCTTTCGACGATGCCCTCGAGCGGACCGACGCGCACCTTCTTGTTCTTCAGATCGCCCCACGAGGCGACCTTGTCGCGCATGTGCAGGCCGAACGACCCGGCGCGCCCTAGACCGAGCAGATGCACCTTGTACTTGCCTTCCAGGGCCGTGCGCAGTCTGGGCAGCAGCGGCCCGTTGACGACGCGCGCGGCGTGGTCGAAGTCGCGGAACAGGTTTGCGGTGTAGAACAGGTCGAACTCGCGCATGCCGGTGTACGCCCCGTGCCAGCCGTCGAGCGTGCCAAGTGCAACACCATTCAGCAGCACCTGTTCGCTGCCGGTCAGCGTGCCCCAGAACGTCTCGGCGACGATCTCGCCATTGGTGCGCTTCTTCACCTCGTCCCAGAACTGGGTCATGACGATGTTGGCCTGGTACTGCGCGTTACTCGCGTTGCCATAGCGCAGCTTGACCTGTGCGCGAGCCGGCTTCGACAGCCCGACCTGCGACACGATCGCCGCTGCGCCGATGCTCTTTACGATCTGTCTGCGTTTGTGGTTCGCTTGCATGCGATCCTCCTCTATCGAATTGACGTCGAGCCGCACTCGTTCCGGGTTACCGTGGCTCACTTACTACCACTCATGTTCCACCGAAGACGAGCTGCGGAATATACAGCGTGAGCGCGGGTACATAGGTGATCAGCAGCAGCACCGCCACCAGCGCCCAGAAGTAGGGAAAGGCGGCTCGGAATATTCGCATCACGTCGACGCCGCTGATTGCCGACATCACGAACAGATTCAACCCGATCGGCGGCGTGATCATGCCGATCATGAGGTTGAGCACCATCACCACGGCGAACTGCACCTCGCTCACGCCCATCTTCGCCAGCAGCGGGAACAGAATCGGTGCCAGGATGAACATGACCGGCACGATCTCCATGAACATGCCCAGGATCAGCATCAGCACGTTCACCAGGAAGAGCACCACGTAGACGTTGGTGGAGATGCCGAGCAGCCCCGCGGTGAGGTACTCACCCAGCCGCTCCTGCACCGCCAGCCACGAGAAGATCTGCGAGGTGGCCACCGTCAGCATCACCACCGCCGAGGCGATCGCCGTCTTGCCGGCACACTCGACGATGGCCGCCCACGTGGTGTTGCGATAGACCAGCACGCCGAGAACGAGCGTGTAGAGCACCGCGATCGCCGCCGCTTCGGTCGCGGTGGCAATGCCGCCGACGATGCTGCCGACGATGATCACCGGCGCGAGGATCGGCAGCAGCCCGTCCCAGGTAGCGCTCAATCGCTTCCCGACGTTCGCGCGTGGCTCACGCGGGTAGCCCTTGGCGCGGCAGATCCACCAGGTCACCACGAACATGAAGATGAACATGAGCGTGCCGGGAATGATGCCGGCCAGGAACAGTTGGCCGACCGACAGGTTCATGATCGAGGCGATCAGCAGCAGCGGAATCGACGGCGGAATGATCGGCCCCACCGTCGCCGCCGCAGCGATCACACCACTGGAGAATTCCGGCGGGAACCGGCGTTTGCTCATCTCGGGCACGAGCACCGTCCCAGTCGCGGCGGCATCGGCCAGCGCCGAGCCGGAGATGCCCGACATGAGGAAGTTCGTGACGACACCCACGTTGGCCAAGCCACCATGCAGGTGTCCGACGAGCGCGCTCGCGAAGCGCACCAGGCGCTGCGTCACGCCCGACACGTTCATCAGCTCGCCGGCGAAGATGAACAGGGGAATCGCCACCAGCACGAACGCATCGAGGCCGACGACCATCTGCTGCGAGAACAGCACGAACTCGGTCGGGTTCGGCGTGAAGTGCGACATCGCGATGTACACGAAGCAGGCGAAGCCGATCGCCCAGGCGATCTCCATGCCCAGCAGGCTGAAGAGCAGCAGAATGACCAGCAAGCTGATCAGCAGCATCGAAGCTAACTCCCCGACTTGGCGCGAAACACTTCGAACGACTGCATCACTTGCCGCAGCTGGTAGAGCGCCATCAGCACGCACCCGACGGTGAGCGGCCAATGCCGCACCGAGTCGGGCCACCCGGTCGCGAGCATCTTGGTCTGCGCGGTCAGCTCGAGCACCGGCTGGTTGTGCCACACCAGATAACCGAGCATCACGAAGATCGCCGCGTGCATGAACAGCTCGAGCCCCAGACGTACACCCGGGGGAAATCGCTCGATGAAAACCATCACTCGCAGGCTGTGGCCGCGGCTCACCGCCACGGCAATGGCAATGTAAGAGACCCACAGGAAGATGATGCGCGGCACCTCCTCGGCCCAGATCGGCGTCGCGTTGAACACGTAACGCATGAAAACGGTGTAGATGATCACGCCGGCGAGCGCGATGATCAGCAGCGCGGAGATGTGGTAGATGAGCTGCTCCAGTGCGCGATCGACGCGACGGAACAGCGACTCGGACGCGTGCGCCGGTGTCGCGGACACGATCCCCTCCTCTAATGGCAGTTGGTCTTGCGGCTGCGTCTTATACCATCACGCATCGAGCCACGATGCACCGCGGCTGGGACTCGGCGCGAACACCCCGGCAACCCGGCATGCGTGCTGGCAAGGCTCGGTAGTGTCAGCGGCCCCGCTTCTTGACTGGACGCTTCGCGGGTCGCTTCAAGGGACGTTTCGTCGCCCGCGTTGTCAGCCGCTTGGCCGGACGTTTCGCCTCTCTGGTGACACCGCCGCGCGATGCGTCCGCGGCACGCTTGGCACGCGCCGGCTTGGCATGCGGCTCACGTGTCGGATGCCGTGCGGCCCCCTTACGTGCCGACTTGGCGCGCGCTCCGCTCGTGCGTTCAAAAACTCGATGCGCGCCGATCGTCGCCGGCGTGAGGAAGGCGCGAATGGCCGCGACCACCGGATCAGGCTGCTCGACGGTCAGCGCATGCGCAGCGTCCGGCACGACTTGCAGCCGGGCGCGCTTGAACCCCTGCTCGTAGGCACGCGCGTGCGCCAGCGGCACCATGCGATCGAACTCGCCCCACAGCAACAGCACCTCGCCGGGGAATCGATGTAGCCGGTCGCGCAGATTGCGGTTGTAGAAGTACGGCGGCTTGAAGCCCACGCGCGACGCGTAGCGCATGACCTTGTAGCGGCTGATCTCGCGCTCGACGACAGAGCGGCCGTCCGGAAACAGCGCCCGGGCCACATCCGCATTGCCGTCGGTGAACAGCAGCGAGCGCAGTCCTTGATACTCGACGCCGTTCTGCGCCTGCACTTCCCAGAACAGATCGCCGATCGGCTCGCCTGGCACGAACAATCCGCTCGCCCCGGTGAGGACGAGACGATTGACCCGATCGGGATTGCGTACAGCCAGTTCGGCCGCAAGCCAGCCACCGAAACAATTGCCCACCACATCAGCCTTGGCCAGCCCCAACGCGTCGAGCACCTCAAGCAGGTGGAATTCGACGTCGTCGATGCTGTCGATGGCCTCGTTCTCGTCGGACCCGGCGCAGCCCGGATGGGCGGGCGCGATCAACCGAAACGTTCGCGCCAGCTCCTCGTGCATCGGCAGCCACTCGACGCTCGCGCCGTGCACGTCGGCGAAGCCGTGCAGATAGAGCAGCGGCGCACCCTGGCCCGCTTCGGCGATCGCGACCTTGCGCCCGCCCGTGAGTTCGATGATTCGCGTATTCATGGCTGGTCTGCTTCGTTCGACTCTCGCGCCGCGCGTTGCGTCGCTCACGCCGCGACCGCCGGCGCCGTCATGGCTTCATTCATATCCGGATACTCACGCGAGAACAGCTCGACCGAGTCGCGGCGCAGATACGGTGCCACTTCGGTGGCGAACAGCCGCATGCTCTTGCGCGCCAGCTCGGGTTTCATGTTGCCGAAGTGGAACTGGATCATCAGATTGCCCACGCCCGCCTGTTCGATCAGCTTCCAGAGCTTCTCGCGCACCGTCTTCGGGCTGCCGTAGGTGATCGAGCCCCATTGATCGAGTTCGTCCCAGTCGGCTACATCACCCAGCATCTTGGCACCCGGGTCGGCGTTCTTCACGTACGCTTCCCACGATCGCACCGAGGTCGACGGCACACCCGGGCCGAACGTGAGCGTGCGGCCTTCGCGGCGCAGATGCCCTTTCAGACAGAAGCGCAGCCAGTACCAGATGCTCTCGCGCGCTTCCGCCTTGGCCTGCTCGTCAGTCTCGGACACGTACACCGACAGCAGAATGCCCATGCGGAACGGATGAAAGCGCCCACCATACGATTTGATGATCCCCGCAAACCGCTGCGCGGCCTGTCGCGTTGCAGCGCCATGGGCACGCGATGACAGGAAATAATCGAAGCCGCGCTTGGCCACCTCTTCCATCGTCTCGATCGACAGCGCGCCGGGAATCCAGATCGGCGGATGCGGCAGCTGCCGCGGCTTGGGCCAGACGTTCACATAGCGCAGCGGATAGTGGCGACCCTCGTGGCGGAACGGTCCGTCTTCGGTCCACGCGCGCCGGATGAGATCGATGCCTTCCCAGTACGCGGTGCGCGCCTGCGGTTGAGGCACGTCGTAGTTGTACGCCTCCGGACCACCGCCGACCGCGAAGCCTGCAATGAGCCGGCCGTTGGTCATCGAATCGATCATTGCGTACTCTTCGGCGACCCGCAGCGGATTCATGAACAGCGGCAGCAGGCTGCCCAACACGCAGATCTTCGCCTTGCTGGTGCGCTGCGTGAGCGCCGCGGCGATGATGTTGGGCGAAGGCATGAGCCCGTAGATGTTCTGGTGGTGCTCGTTCAGCACCAGTCCATCGAACCCGAGCTCCTCGCCGTAGACGAGCTGGTCGATGTATTCCTGGAACAACCCCTGCGTCTTGTCGCGATCCCACAGCGTGTTCGGCACCGTGACCCAGCCCGACTCGTACTTCTCGTCGAAGTCGGGCGGCAGGTAGGGATAAGCCATGAAGTGCCAGCAGAACAACTGCACGGGGCGCATCGATCATTCTCCGGGCGAGGGACAGGCGGGCCAGACGCGCGAACAGACAGGAGCGGCTTCGATCGCAGCGAGCACACCACGCACACCGCGCCATTGTCCGCGGCGCGGCGAACCGTACTATAGTCTGGCACTGTCGCGCCAACGGTCCCGTCACACCACAAAGCGACCATCGCGCGACGCCACGTTCACCCCTGGAGGAGACCGTCATGAATGTCCGCGCGCGCGTTGCCGCAGCGATCGCTGCCTCGCTCACTCTCGGCGCCTTCGCATTGCCTGCGGCAGCGCAGAGCAAGATCGATCTGGCGATCTTCCACCCCGAGCGAAACTTCTGGACCATGGCGATCAAATTCTGGATCGACGAGGTCGACAAGGCTACGCAGGGCCGCGTGAAGATCGTGCCGCACTATGCCGGCGCACTGGTGAGCGTGAACGAGACGCTCAAATCGGTCCGCGACGGCGCGGTACCCGCGGGCAACGTGTCGATGGGTGCGGTGTCGGGGCAGATCCCGTCGGTGGCGATTCTGGAGGCGATCGGCGGCATGCCTCACGACCCGGCGAAGTTCATCGAGGCAAGCAACGCGATGCGCCCGGTGCTGGAGGATCAGTTCCGTAAACAGAACGTCGAGATGTTGTGGACCCAGGGCTCCGGACCATTGATCGTCGTGTGCCGCGATCGCCACATGAAGACCGTGGCCGACTGGAAGGGACGCAAGGTGCGCACAGCCGGTCGCTGGCAGGCCGAGCAGATCCTGGCGCTGGGTGCGAGCGCCGTATCGATGGACCCTTCCGAGCAGTACCTCGCGCTGCAGAACCGGACGATCGATTGCGCCCTGTCGGTCAGCGTGTTGGCCTCGGCGCTCAAGCTGCACGAGGTCGCCCCGAAGGTCACGATCCTGCACTTGCCGGTCAACGTCAGCGCCTACATCGTGCACAAGCCGCTGTTCGACAAGCTCTCCGCCGAGGATCGAGCGACGTTGAAGCGCATCGGCCAGGAAGCGGAGAAGAAATCGGCGCCGCATCTGCTTGCGGTGCAAGCCGAGGCAGCCAAGGCCATGCAATCGGGCAAGGCCGAGATCTACGCGCTCACCGACGCGGAAGTCGCCGAATTCCGCAAAGGCATCGCCCCGGCCTTCGCCAAGATGGAGGCGCAGGGCGGCGAGGCCGGCAAGCAGTTCGCATCGATCGCGAAGAAATACTGGTAACGGACGCGGGCGCGCAGGCGGCCCGCTCTGGTCCATGCAATGACCGACGCTTTGCAGCGCGGCACGCGCGCGATCAACAAGGTGTTCCTGCGAGTGGCCGGCGTGCTTGCCGCGCTCATCCTTGCGTTCATCGTCTACGACCTGGTGATGCGCAACGTCTTCAACGCGCCCACCACCTGGGTCATGGACGTGTCGCGCTTCCTGCTGGTGTACGTGTTCTTCCTGACCCTCGCCCCCGCGCTGGAATCCGGGTCGCACGTGGCCGTCGACATCCTCGATCACTACCTGTCGCCGGCGAAGCGCCGCGCGTTGCGTGTGCTCGCGCTCTCGCTCGTGCTGGTGTTCGGTGCGTTCCTGTTGTGGCAGCTCACTCGCACCACAATCGAGGCGTTTCAGGATGACACGCTGTTTCCGACGCTGGTGCCGGTCAAGCTCAAGCACGTGTACTGGATCGGACCGGTGGGTGCCGTCCAGTTTCTGCTGACCACACTCGCGCTACTGGCCGGCACCATGCGCGCCCCGCTCGCCGCACCCGGCGCAGCGTCGCACTGAACGCCGCGCGACACGATGGAAGCACTCCTCGGCTTCTCGGTGTTCATCGTCGCGCTGCTGGTGTTCCTGGCCACCGGCACGCCGGTTGCCGTGGCGACCGGGCTGCTTGGCGTCGTGGGGGTGTATCTGTTCCTGCCGCCCGCGGCCATCAAGCAGCTCGCGACCATCGCCTACGCGCAATCGGCGAATTTCGTCTTGCTCGTGGTGCCGCTGTTCGTCCTGATGGGCGAGGCACTCGCGGCAACGCGCATCGGACGCGACCTGTTCACCGCCGCGCAGATCTGGTTGCGTGCGCTGCCCGGGTCGCTTGCCTGCGGCACGATCGCCGCGTGCGCGTGCTTCGCCGCGGTGTGCGGCTCCAGTCCGGTCACCGCCGCGACCATCGGTGCGATGGCGATTCCGGAGATGATCAAGAAGGGCTACGACAAGCGGCTCGCCTACGGCGTCACCGCAGCCGGCGGCACGCTCGGCATCCTGATTCCGCCGTCGATCCCGATGGTGCTCTATGGCGTGATCACTGAAACGTCGATCGGCGCACTGTTCATCGCCGGCATCGTGCCCGGCATCCTGATGGCAGCGCTCCTGGCGATCACCGTCTGGTATCAGGTGTGGCGCAATCCGGCGATCGCGCCGAAGGCGAGCAGCACCGCGATCGAGACGCAACGCTGGACGTCGCTGCGCTCGGTGCTTCCGGTGCTGGTGCTCGCCGTGCTGGTGCTTGGCTCGATCTACACCGGCATCGCCACGCCGACCGAAGCCGGCGCCGTGGGCGCCGTCGGCGCGCTGCTCATCGCATTCGCGCTGAGCGCGCTGTCGCGGACGATCGTCGTGCGCTGCCTCGACAACACGGTGCGCACAACGGCGATGTTCATCTTCCTCATCATCGGTGGTTTGTTCAGCGCGTTCGTGCTGGCGCGGCTGGGCATTCCGCAAGCCACCGCCAAGCTGCTGGTGTCGCTCGACGTTCCGCCCTGGATGATCCTGGTGCTCATCAACTTGCTGCTCATGGTGCTGGGCATGTTCATGGACCCGATGAGCATCATGGTGATCATGGTGCCGGTGTTCTTTCCGGCCGTGACGCAGCTGGGCTACGACCCGGTGTGGTTCGGCGTGATCATCACGATCAACATCGAAATCGCCGCGATATCCCCGCCGGTGGGGTTCAACCTGTTCGTGCTGAAGACGGTGATCCCCGGTGCCGACATGAAGGACATCATGCGCGGCTCGCTCATCTTCATCGTACCGCTGGCGATCGGCATCCTGATGCTCATCGCCTGGCCCGATATCGCACTATGGCTGCCGAACCTGATGAAGTGAAGTAACACCCAAAGGAGACTTAGAGATGACAGAGCCACGCATGGTCGATTCGCATCCGGTCGTGATGACCGGCGAAAATACGTTCATTCGATTG
>CADEDU010000049.1:45626-53128 GCA_902826155.1 uncultured beta proteobacterium | reverse complement strand
CGCCCGGTCCTTCACCACAACCCTTGCGGCGCATCGCGGCGCGCGTGCTGCTGGTGGAGGACAACCCGGTCAATCAGATGGTCGGCACCGCGTCGCTGAAAGCGCTGGGCGCCAAGGTTTCGCTCGCCAACGACGGGCTCGAGGCGCTTGAAGCGCTCGAGCACGACCGATTCGATATCGTGCTGATGGACTGCCAGATGCCGAACATGGACGGCTTCGAGGCACTCGCAATCATCCGCGCCCGTGAGAGCGACCGTGCGTCCGCCACCCGCTCGAAGATCGTGGCGCTCACCGCGAACGCGATCGTCGGTGAGCGCGAGCGCTGCCTCGCCCTGGGGTTCGACGACTTCCTGAGCAAGCCATACACGCGTGATCAGTTGTTCGCAATGCTCGAGAAGCACTGTCAGGGCAGCTCGGCATAGCCATTGGCGGTCATGCGTGCGCTCAAGGCGGGAGGCTCAAGTACTCGCGCAGCCGGCTCGAATGGCCATCGTAGTCGATCGGCACGCCCGCGATCTGCCATGCGCCCACCTGGACGCTCATCTCGAGCGTGAAGTTCGCGCGCTCGAAACGACGGACCATGAAGCGTGCAAGCGCGGGTTCGAGCGCTTCGCCGTCGCGCAGCACCTCGGCGAGAACGAGTGCATCCTCGATCGCCATCGCCGCACCGGATGCCAGATGGGGTGTCATCGTATGCGCCGCATCACCGATCACGATGGCGCGGCCGCGATACCACGGCGTCGGCAGCATCAGCGTCTGCAGCGAGCGGAAATTCACCTGCGCCGGCGTGACCACCTGGTCGCGAATCGCATCGATGAACGGCCCGTATCCGCTCAATCGATCGCGCAGGATCTCATGCAGACGAGCGGGATCCTTCGGTGCCGCAACAGGATCGTTCTCGAGCAGGAACAGGTACATCGACTCGCGGCTGAGCGGAATGAAGCCCAATGGATAGCGTCCGAAACGCAGGTTCGAACTGGTGGTGACACGAGGATCGCGCGCGCACATGAACCGCCAGACGCCCTGACCGGTGTAGGCCGGTTGCACCCGCTCGCCGAACACGAGCTGGCGCACGGTCGAGTGCAATCCATCGCAGCCCACTATCAGGTCGAACTCCTCGGACTGGCCATCGCTGAAGCGCACACCGATCGCATCGGATCGATCGTCGACCGCGCAGACGGTCGCGTCGTAACGCACCTGCACGCCGTGACGAACCGCGTGCATCGTGAGCAGATCGGCCAGGACACGGCGCGGGATCCCCGCTGCGGCCGGATAGTCCGGGCCGAGCACCTTGGGAAAAGGCCGATCGCTCACCTCGTTGCCCGCGCCATCGAGCGTGCGCGACCGGTCGTACCCGAAGCCGGCGCGCAGCACCTCATCGAGCAGGCCGAGCAACTGGAACGCGCGCAACGTCGTACCTTGCAGGATGATGCCGACCCCCGCGACCCGCACCTCGGGTTCGCGCTCGACGATCCGCACCCGAATGCCCGCGCGCGCCAGGCCGATCGCAAGCGACAGGCCGGAGATTCCGGCACCGACGATCAGTACATTGCGAACCGAAGGCATCGGATGCAGGAGAGCTTCAGCCCGCCCGTCGCGATCGAATCAGCCGCTTGCCCGATGCCGATCGGCGGTCTCAGCGATGCACCGGAACACCCGGCTGCTCGTAGCGCGCCTGCCAGATCGATGCGGTGTTCGGCCCTGCGACCACTTCGCGCGGCACCCAATTGTCGTCGACGACATCCATGTCGGCGTCGTACTCGAAGTTGCCGCCGAACGGGCTCTTGAAGTACCAGAAGTAGTTGGCGCCGAAGATGTGCCGCCCCGGTCCCCATGCACTCTGATGCCCTTTGCCGAGCATGGCCGCCCCGCCCAGCATCACTTCGTTGCCTTCGCGCAGATGAAAGGCGATGTGATTCAAGCCACCGGTGGGGGCACCCGGGCGCTGGATGAAGAACACGTTGTGGTGGTCGGTACTGCCCCCTGCCCGCATGAACACGCCCGTGCCGGTGAAGCGATCCGACACGCGAAAACCCAATCGCTTCGTGTAGAACGCCTCGGCTCGTTGCACGTCGGGCGTGTACATCACCAGATGACTGAACGTGCAGGGCTTGATCGGTGCGTCGAAATCGACGGTGGTGTTTGCCTTGCGCTGCGGCGGGAAGCCCGGCACGTTCACCAGGCTCGGTGCAACGCTGAAGGGTTTGCGCTGCGTGACGCGAAACGCGATCGCGTTGCCATCATCGTCGTGCGAGCGCAGCACACCGTCGGCGCCCTGCCTCACCTCGCGATCGGCCGACAGACTCGCGCCGATGCGTTCGAGCGCGGCCGCGTCCGCCACGCCCCACAGCGCTTCATGCAGATTGGGGCCGGCGGCGCGCGCCTCGGGCAGGCTCGGGTCGCCGAGTGTGCGCACGCGCACGCCGGTGCCGTTGCGTGCATGCAGGGTGCAGCCCGACGCGCCGGCCTCCACTTCGTCCAGACCGAAATCCAGCAGGAACTTGCGGCCCGCACCCAGGTCGGTGGTGCTCAGCGTCACTTCATCGAGTCCGAGTATGGTCATGGTCAGGTCACTCAGTTGGCCGGCAGTTTGAGGGTCGGAATCAGTTGTTCCTTGGCCTTGAAGTCGGCCTCGGTCCGTGCCGTGAACGCAGCGCGATCGAGATAGGTGCTCGACTGATACTGCTTCTCCACGATGTCTTTGTAGAGCGGATCGTTGACTGCCTTGCGACAGGCTTCTTCGATCTTCGCCACGATCGGCGCGGGCGTTCCGGCACGGATGAAGATGCCGCCGTAGCCCGAAGGCAACACCGGAAACCCCAACTCGCCGACGGTGGGCGCATCGGGGAAGTGCTTCTGCCGTTCAGGCGCGAACACCGCGAGCGGACGCAGCTTCATCGTCGCCACCGAGACCGTCGTCAGTACGCCGGAATCCAACTCACCGTTTTGCACCATGCCGACCGAGGCCGCATCGCTGCCCTGGAACGGCACGTCGACCGCCTCGACGCCGGCGCGCCGGAACAACTCGGCGCCGGCCAGGTGCGGTGAGCTGCCCACACCCACCGTCATGTACTTGACCCGCCCAGGATTGGTACGCGCGTGATCGAGCAGGTCCTTCAAGGATTTGTGGGGCGATCTATCGCTGCTAACCGCCAGATAGAAGATGTTCTCGAACGTCTGGCATACCGGAATGAAGCTGTCGAGCGTGTAAGGCACCTTGACCCGATGCGGCTGGATACTGATCGGCGTGACCGGCGTGTAGACCCAGGTGTAGCCATCGGCGGGCGCGTTCGCCACGGCAGTCATGGCAATGGTCATGATCCCGCCGGGCCGGTTCACCGGGAGCACGCGCTGCGCCAGAGCGTTCTCGACCACCTGAGCAAAAGCACGTGCGGTAACGTCGACAACGTTGCCCGGCGGAAACGAGATCAGAAGTTGCACCGGCCGCGACGGAAATTCCTGTGCCCACACCGGGCTCCCCGTGACACTCAACGCCGATGCGCCCATCAGCAGGCACGCAGAGGTAATCCGTTTCATGCGTCGCCGTCTCCTCGTTGATCGATTCAGCGCAGTGATCGATCGAGTATTCCGACGCGTCGAGTTGAAGTCAAGGCGAGGGCGCAGCCTCGCGTCGGTGCAACACCCTCGATGAAGTCAGGGCACCGCGAATTGCCGGACGATCTCCGGATCAGGATCGCGTCCCAGACCGGGGCCGCGCGGCACCGCGATGTGTCCGTCGTCGACGCCGATCGCCTCACCGAGCGGATTCGCATCCAACCGCGCGAACGAGATCTCGATCAGCGTTTCGGGCGCCAGCGTTGCGGCGATGTGCAGCGTCGCGAGCAAACCCGGCCCGAAGTACGGCGAGTGCGGCGTGAGGTTCACCTTCGCCGCCTCGGCCAGACGCGCGATGCGCATCATCTCCGAGACCCCGCCGATCTTGGTCACGCTCGGCTGCGCGACGTCGACCGCGCCGGCTGCGAACATGTGCTCGAACTGCATCGGGCTCATTGCGTTCTCGCCTGCGGCGATGCGCATGCCGGCAGCGGCGCGCACCCTGGCCAGACCGGCGAAGTCCTCCGGTGGGAACACCGGCTCCTCGAACCAGTACAGATCGAACGGACGCACCCGCTCCGCGATCGCGAGTGCCTCATCGACGGTCCACGGGCAGTTGGTGTCCATCATCAGCTTCACATCAGGTCCGATCGCCTCGCGGGCCGCCCGGACCTGCTCGACGCCGATCTCATGCAGCTTGATCGCACGATACCCCTCTCCCACCGCGCGCTTCGCGTTGCGCGCCACCAGCGCCGGATCGGTGTAGCGCATCAGGCTCGCGTAAGCAGGCAGGCGCTCGTGTCGACGCACGCCGAGCAGATCCGCCAGCGGCTTGCCTGCCGCTTTGCCGGCGAGGTCCCACAGCGCGATGTCCAGACCCGCCATCGCATACACGACCGGACCGGTGCGTCCGACGATGTGCAGGTCGCGTCGCATCTTGCCCATGAGCGCTTCGATGTCGCGCTCATCGCGGCCGACGGCGAGCGGCGCCACCAGGGTCTGCAGCGCGGTGCGCGTCGCCGGCCAGACCGCATAACCGAACGCTTCACCCCACCCGACCAGGCCCGAGTCGGTTTCGACTCGCACCAGCAGCATGTCCATCGACCGCGGCCGGCCGGCGAACGTCGGCTTCGGCCCGCCGATGTCGAACGGCAAGGCGAGTGCAATCGCATCGACCGATTTGATCGTCATCGCCGCAGCCCCGCTATTCCACGCGAATGCCGGCGTCTTTGATGACGCGGGCCCACTTGACGATCTCCGAGCCGATGAACGCCCCGAACTCCTCGGGCGTGCTTCCGGTGGGCTCGATGCCGATGTTCTGCAACTTGCCCTGCAGTTCGGGCGTCTGCAGCGCACGCCGCACCGTTGCATTGAGGCGCTGGATGTAATCGGCCGGCGTCCCGGCCGGCGCGATGAAGCCGTTGATGGTCAACGCATCGACCGCGGGGAAACCCGCTTCGGCGAAGGTCATCAACTCGGGCATGAGCGGCGACCGCTTGTTGCCCGTGATGGCCAGAGCGCGCACCTTGCCGGCAGCGGAGTGCGGCCGCGCGTTCAGCAACGTCGTGAAGATCATCGTGGTCTGGCCGCCGAGCAGCTCAGTCACGGCTTGACCTGCTCCCTTATAGGGAATGTGCGTGACGTCGATGCCGGTGGTGACGCGCAGCTGTTCACCGGCCAGATGCACGCCAGTGCCGTTTCCCGCTGACCCGAACGTGAGCTGCCCCGGCTTGCTTTTCGCGAGCGCCACCAGTTCCTTCACCGTTGTGGCCGAAACGGACGGGTGCACGATCAGCGCAAGCGGTGCCCGCGCGATGTAGACGACCGGCGCGAAGTCCTTCACCGTGTCGTAAGGAAGCTTCGCCAGCAGCGTCGGATTGGTCGTGAACGCCGCATCGATCATGCCGATGGTGTGCCCATCGGGCGCGGCCTTGGCCACGAGGTTCGTGCCGATCGTGCTGCTTGCCCCGGCGCGGTTCTCCACCAGCACCTGCTGGCCGAACGCCTCGGCCAGGTACGGTGCGACCAGGCGCGCGATCGCGTCACTGCCGCCTCCCTGCACGTACGGGACGATGATGCGCACCGGCCGCGTGATCTGCGTCTGGGCAAGCGCACTGGTGCAAGCTAACGCGGCTACGAAAGCGATGCCACGCGCTCCGAATCCTTTGGCCAGTCGCACGACACAACCTCCCTTGCGGCCTACTTGATGAACTGATTGGTGTAGTAATCCGACGGCTTGCGTGGCCCCTTGAGGATGCCCGCCGCATCCAGCGTCTTGATGGCCGCTGCCCAGTCTTCGTCGGTCTGCCATCCGAGCGGCTTGCCTTTGGTGTGTTCCGTTTCGATATGCGCCCGATACAGATCGAGCTGCTGACGCAATACGGTGCGATTGAGTTTCGCGTTGGCCCGCGCCGCCATTACCGCGTCGACGCCCTCTTCCTCCCTGCCGGCGAGGATGTAGTTCCACGCGCGCAAGGTCACGCTCACGAATTTCTGCACCGTCTCGGGCCGCTTGGCGATCAGTTCCTCGCGGACGAGGATGCCGTGCGCCGGAAACGCAATGCCGTAGTCGGCGGCGAGGATCTGGCGCGATTGCCGGTTGACGTTGATGATCGGCAGCGCGAACGGTCCGAGCGAGGCCACCGCGTCGGACTGGCCCGAGGCGTAGTTCGAGAACATCGCGGTCGGATCGACGAACACGATGTTCACGTCGCTGCGGCTCATGCCGGCGTTCTTGAAGAAGTGGTCGAGAAACGGCATCCACGGGCTGGCCGTGAACAACACCAGCTTCTTGCCGGCAAGATCCTTCGGCGTGCGGATGTTCGACTTCTCGTCGACCATGATCGCCAGATCGCCCTTGCGGAAGATGCCCGCGACGCCCTTCACGGTCATGCCCTGCTCGCGCGCCATGGCCATCGAACCGAGCGCGACCCAGCCGAAGTCGGCCTGCCCCGCACCGACGAGCTGGATGCTGTTGATGCTGCCGCGGCCATCCTGCACATCGACCTCCAACCCCTGCTCCTTGTACCAGCCCTTCTGGTTCGCCAGATGCGGGGCGGCATGCGTGCCGGCAGGCGTGAAATCCAGTCGCAGGATGAGTTTCTCCTGCGCGGTGGCGATGCCGCTGGCGCAAGCGACGGTCAAAGCAGCGAAGCCGCCTGCGACACGCTGCAGCAGTCCGACGCGAGAAATCGGTTTCATCAAGGGTTTCTCCAGCGAGTTTGAAGATCGATTGTTCAGCTCGTTCAGGCGCCGTGGGTGATGGCCGCGCCGCGCTGTGAAATGTGCCACGGGAGCAGCCAGCGCTCCAGCCAGTCGACGGCATAGAACAGGACCGTCCCGAGCACGCCGAGGATGATGATCGCCACGAACATGCGTGGCGTCTGAAACATGCCTTGCGCCTGCAGGATCACCTGCCCCAGGCCGGTGTTGCCGGCCACGAACTCGCCGACGATGGCCCCCACGAGCGCGAGCGAGATGCCCAGTTTCATGCCGGCGAACATCGAAGGCAATGCCGAGGGCAAACGGATTTTCGTGAGCACATGCCACTCGGAGGCACGCGCCGCCTTGGCGAGGTTGAGCAGCTCGGGTTCGACCGATCGCAAGCCGAGCACCGTGTCGATGACGGTCGCGAAGATCGCGATGGTGAGCGCGATGGCGATCTTGGGTTCCGCGCCGGTGCCCATCCAGATCACGAACAGCGGCGCGAGCGCAACCTTGGGCACGCTGTTCAACGCGACCAACAGCGTGTAGAGCGTGCGCTCGAGGAATCGCGAGTAGACGATCCCCACCGCTGCGACGAATCCCAGAATCAACGCCAGCACGAATCCGCCCATGGTCGTGGCCAGGGTGTAGAGCGTCTGCTCCAGGAAGTAACCGGGCTGGTGCCAGAACTCGGCGAGGATGCTCGACGGGCTGGGCAGGATGAACGGCTTGGGCTGGAAGAT
>CADEDU010000049.1:0-45526 GCA_902826155.1 uncultured beta proteobacterium | reverse complement strand
CTTACTCGTCCTTGAGGATGCCCAACGACAGGAACACGTCGCGCAGATGCGCGGTGTAGCGCGTGAACGCCGGCGTCTCGCGCACCGACAGCGCGCGCGGCCGCGGCAGATCGACGTCGATGATCTCGATGATGCGGCCCGGATTGCGCGACATCACCGCCACCCGGTCCGACAGGAACACCGCCTCGGCAATGCCGTGGGTGATGAACAGCACCGTCTTGCCGGTGGCGAGCCACATGCGCTGCAGCTCGATGTTGAGCTGGTCGCGCGTCATCGCATCGAGTGCGCCGAACGGTTCGTCCATGAGGAGCATGGCCGGATCGTCGACGAGGGCACGGCAGATCGATGCGCGCTGGCGCATGCCGCCGGAAAGTTCCCACGGATAGCGAGTGGCATAGTCGGCAAGACCGAACAACTCGAGCAGCTCGACCGCGCGCTTGCGTGCCTTGGCGCGGTCGTAGCGCCGAAACTCCGAGACGAGCAACACGTTGTCGAGGATGGTGCGCCAATCGACCAGCAGGTCGCGCTGGAACACGATGCCCATGTCGTCGGGCGATTCGCTCACCGCCTTGCCGCGCACCTCGAGCGATCCGCTGCTGAGTCGCTCCAGGCCGGCGATGCACTTGAGCAGCGTGCTCTTGCCGCAGCCGCTGGGCCCGACGATGCTGACGAATTCTCCGCGACGAATCGAGAGATCGATGTCGACCAGGGCCTGGACGTCGCCGCGTTCCGACTCGAAGGTCTTGCCCGCAGCACGAACTTCGATATCGGCGATGTCGGCGCGGGGCGCGGGTGCTGCAGGCATGTCGGTCGTTGTCGTTGCAGGAGCCGCGGGAATCTACACGAACTCAGGCTTGCACCCATGTTGCCTCTCGCGAGAACTGCCAGCGGGGTTTGGCCCGAAGTCCCGCAACCTATCGCCGCCGTTGTATCGTGCAGCTGACCCATGCATACCGGAGGCCACCGATGAATACCGCCAAGGCTTCGCCCGCGCGGGCGCAGGCTGCGAACGATTTGCGCGAACTGATGCGCTGGGCTGCAATCTCGCGCGATCAGCCGTTACCCGAGTTGGTACGCCGGCGTGCGGCCACGATTCTCGCCGACGACATCGGCGCGATGGTGATCGGCAGTCGCGAGCCGCAGGTGGCGCGCGCCCAGGCGGGATTTCAAGGCACGACGAGCGCATCCAGGGAGGCTACCGTCTTGGCCGCGGGTGCGCCGCGCGTCGATCGCTATAGCGCCGCCAGCGCCAACGGCATGTCGATCACCTGGTGTGAGCTCGACGAAGGCTTCCGCAACGCGGCATGCCACGCCGGTGCCTACACCATTCCCGCGCTGCTGGCGGAAGCCGAGGCGCGCGCCATCACTGTCGACGCACTGCTACGCGCGCTCGCCATCGCGTACGAAGTGACGACGCGCGTCGCGCTCGCCTATCCGTTTCGAACCTTCTACGTCCATCCGCACGCCGTGTTCGCGACGATCGGTGGCGCGATCGCGGCAGCGCTGGTGCGCGGCTACGACGCGCAGACGGTGCAAGACGCGGTGACCGGCGCGGCGAGCATGAGCTTCGCCGGTCCGTTCGATACGGCCGTCGAAGGTTCGCTTGTTCGCAACGGCTGGACTGCGGCGGGCGCCTGGGTCGGCATGCGCGCTGCCGACTGGGCGCAAGCAGGCATCGCGGGCGGCCTGGACACGCCCTACGACGTGTTCGTCGGCAACTTTCGCTCCGAGTTCTTGCCGCAGGCGCTGACAAAGGGCCTTGGCTCGAACTGGTCGGTGATGCACGGCTATCACAAGATGTTCGCGTGCTGCAATTACGCGCACGCCGCGGTCGAGGCGACGCTCGAGTTACGCACTCGCCTCGGGGAACGTAAACCGACCGACATTGCCGAAATCGTCGTCGAAGCAGGCCCCGGTGGCCTGGCCCTCACCACGGTCGAGCCGTCCACGGTGCTCGCGGCAAAATTCTCCATGCCGCACGTGGTTGCCGCGACCACCCATCTGGGCACAGGCGGCGCCGCGGCGTTCACGATCGACACGCTTCACGACGAGCGCATCGCTGCCCTGCGCCGGCGGGTCCGTCTCGCTCCCTACGCCGATGTCGGTCCGCCACCGCGCGATCGCCCCGCACGCGTGACCTGGAAGTTCGCCGACGGCAACGAATTGAGCGCGGTGTGCGACAACCCCCGCGGCGGCGCGGACCAGCCATTCGACCACGACGCGCTGCTCGCGAAACTCGCCGACAACACGCGCGATGACTTCCCGAACGCGCCTCAGGCCCTCGCGCCGATCATCGCCGGTGAACGTGCGGCACTCGATCGAACGTGGGGCGAGACGATGCAGGCGATCGTTCGCGCGGGCAAGTGAGAGGAGTTGCCCGATCAGCGGGCCTCACCATCCCTGCAGGACTTCGAGCTTTCCACCCTTCCACACTGCATAGCCGAAGCTCTTCGCGCCAGGTCCACCGTGATACTTGGCGCTCCAGGAAACCGGCGGCACGACGCCGGCGCTGTATGTACCGAAGTTCTCCATCGCCGCGATGAGCTTGACGCGCGTCAGATCGGGGCCTACACGCTTGGCCGCCTCGACGAAGATGATCCCGCCCGCCATGCCCAGATACGGGTAGTAGCCGGGTTTCGTCTTGGGGTAGTACTTCGCGAGAATCTGATTGGCCTGCCTCACTGCGTCCTTGTCCATCGTCTCCGCGGCGGTGATCAGATTCACGTGCACGCCCTCGAGCGCATCGCCCGCCAGTTCGAGCACGGTGGGATCGGCCATCGTGTTGTGACCGACGACTTTCGGTTTCCAACCAAGGCGCTGCGCTTCCTTCATGAATAGCGCGCCGTGCTTGGGAATCACGGCCAGGATCACTGCATCGGGGTTCTTGTCCTTGATCGCCACCGCCTGCGCACTGATGTCGACATCGCTCGGTACGTAGCTCGCCTCGGCCACCGGAGTCATGCCCATCTTCTTCAGTTGTTCGAGCGCGCCGTCACGTTGATCCTTGCCGAACTGATCGTTCTGAAAAAAGATCGCCACGGTCTTCGCGCCAAGCTTCTTCGCCGCATACTCGGCCATCGACTCGCCGATCTCGAACGACATGGGCAGGATGCCGAAGACGTTCTTGTCCTTCGGCTTGTTCAGGAACTCGTGGCCGCCCGCAAGATTGATCGCCGGCACGCCGCGCTGGTTGAGAAACGGCAGAACCGCCAGCGCCGTCACGGTGCCCAGAGTCGACACGATCGCGAATACGTTGTCGCGGTCGACGAGTTTCTTCACCACAGCGGCCGCTTGCTGGGGATTGTAAGAATCATTCTCGGCCAACCACTCGATCTTGCGACCGTGCACGCCGCCGTGCTCGTTGATGTGGCGGAAGTAGGCGTCGGTCCCTTCCTTCATCTGCGTGGCTCCGGCCGCCAGGCCGCTCTGCAGCGGCAGGAACGCACCGAGAACTATCTTGTCTTTGGTGATGCCGGGTTCGGCGCCAACGGCCCCGATCGGCAGCATTAGTACGGCGGCACAACATCCGGTCACGATGCGTCTGAAGCTGGCTTTCACGATCGAATCTCCCTTGAGACCATGCAAACGAACTGAGTGACTCACGCTGTTCCGAGATACGCGGAGACGACATGCGGATCGCGGGCAAGCTGCTGCGCTTCGCCGGATATCGTGACCCGACCTTTCTCGAGCACGTAGGCGCGATGCGCCACCCGCAGCGCCTGGCGCGCGTTCTGTTCCACGAGCAGGATCGTAACGCCGCCACGATTGATCTCGGCGATCAAGCGAAAGATCTCGCGAACCAGCACCGGCGACAGTCCAAGCGACGGCTCATCGAGCAGCATGAGCTTGGGCTTTGCCATCAGCGCGCGTCCGAGTGCCACCATCTGCTGCTCGCCTCCGGACAACGTGGCGGCGAGTTGCCGGCGTCGCTCCTGCAATCGCGGAAACAGCGCGAATACCGCCGCCAGATCATCGTCCAGGCGCGCCCCGCGACGCAAGTAGGCGCCCATGGCAAGGTTTTCTTCCACGGTCAGTTCGGCGAAGAGCTGCCGCCCTTCGGGCACCAGCACAATGCCGGCTTCGATGATGCGCTCGGTGGGTTGACTGCGCAGTTCGACGCCTTCGAAGCGGATCGAGCCCGCGGTGATGCAAGGCACGCTCGAGGTGATGCAGCCGAGCATGGTCGATTTGCCGGCCCCGTTGGCGCCGAGCAACGCCACGATCTCACCCCGCTCGATCCGAACCGCGACGCCATCGAGCGCCGTGATGCCGCCATAGCGTGCGTGCAGATCGCTGATCTCAAGCAACGCCTTCCTCCTCACCGAGGTAGGCCTGGATCACCGCAGGATCAGCGCGCACGACCGCAGGAGGACCCTCGCAGATCTTCTCGCCGTGATCGAGCACCACGATGTGATCGCACACCGCCATCACCAGCCGCATGTCGTGCTCGACCAACAGGATCGTGATGCCACGCTGATCGCGCAGGCCGAGAATGGTCTGGGCCAGGCGGCGCGTCTCCTCCGGGTTCATTCCTGCGGCCGGTTCGTCGAGCAACATCAGGCGCGGATCGCTCGCCAGCGAACGCGCGAGTTCAACCGTTTTCTGCGTCCCGTAGGGCAACGCGCTAACGGTCGAGTCGGCGTAGGCATCCAAGGCCAGCTCCCGCAGAATCGCATCTGCACGCGCAGCCGCTTCTCGTTGCGCCCGCCTCGAGGCGGGCAGCGCCAGCAGATCGGTGAGCAGGCCCGGCCGGCAACGATACGCCCCACCGAGAATGACGTTCTCCCGTACCGACGCCGTGCGGAACAGTTCGAGATTCTGGAAGGTGCGACAGATGCCCAGGCGAACGATGTCGTGCGGCTTCGTTCGCAGCAGATCATGCCCGTCGAAGCGAATCGAACCCTCATCGGGCTGGTACAGGCGGGAGACGCAATTCAACAGCGTTGATTTGCCCGCGCCATTGGGACCGATCAATCCGACGATGCTTCCCGGACGCACCTCGAACGATACGTCCACCAACGCCTTCAGGCCGGCGAATGCTATCGATAGCCGCTCGATGGCCAGCATTCAAGTCCGCCTTCTGCGCAGGCGCGCGGGCAGACTCGCCAGTCCGCCAGGCAGGAACTGCATGCACAGCACCAGGATCACGCCGTAGATCACCATCTGCGCATCCTTCAACTCGCGCAGGAGCTCCGGTGCCAGCGCGAGAAACAACGCGCCCAGCACTGCACCCACACGCGAATCGAGGCCACCGATCACGGCCATCGTAAGAAACGACAGCGAGACGGTTAGTGAAAACGCCTCGGTGCTGAGATGGCCGATGAGATGGGCGTACAGAGCACCGGATACCCCGGTGAAAAACGCCGACAACGCGAACGCGAGGACGATGAATCGCGCGCGCGGGATGCCGTTCGACTGAGCGGCGATCGGGCTCATGCGAAACGCCTCGAGCGAACGTCCGGTGAGCGAGTTGCGAAGGTTGCCGGTCATCCAGATGAACAACGCCACGAGCGCGAGGAGCAGGTAGTAGTACTCGAAGTCCTCCTTGAACTCGAAGCCCAGAATCGTTGGGCGCGGCACGAACAGCCCCTGGCGTCCACCGGTGAGCGACTCCCATTCGAACAGTGTCTGTTGGATGAACAGCGCGAATCCGAGCGTTGCAATCGCCAGGTAGTGCCCCTGCACCCGCAGCGCAGGTAACGCCACGATCACGCCGAACGCGGCGGCTACCAATCCGCCGGCCAGTACACCGAGCCAGAACGGCAGCCCCAGTTTGACGACGACGATGGCTGATCCGTATGCGCCAAGCGCCCAGAAGCCGGCGTGGCCGATGGAAATCTGTCCGCCCATGCCGATGAGGATGTTCAACGACAACGCGACCAGCGTGTAGACGAGCGCGGTGGCGAGAATGAAATGCCCATAGGGCCCCAGACCGAGCGGCACCAGGAAGGCGATGAGGATCGCCAGCGCCAGGGTGGATCGACGCAACAGGCTCATACCTTTTTGGCCACCGTGCGACTGAACAGCCCGGTCGGGCGGAACATCAGAACGAGCACGATGACGAGGAACGCGAAGGTGTCCTTGAACGACGTCGAGATGAACGCGCCGAACAGATTCTCGGCAACACCGATCGCCAGGCAACCGAGCACGGCACCGGGCAGGCTGTTGAATCCACCGAGCACCGCCCCCGCGAACGCCTTGAGCAGCACCATCACCATCATCTCGAAGTCGAGGAAGGTGAGCGGCGCAACCAGGATCCCGGACACCATCGACAAACCGGTGGCGAGCGCCCACGACAGCAGAGCAACGCGGTCCACGCGAACGCCCATGAGCTGTGCGGCACGACGGTTCATGCTCGCCGCCCGCATACCCGTACCCAGGCGTGTGTGTTCGAAGAAAAGATACAGGGCGGCCATGGCAACGAGTGCCACGACGATCGTGCCGATGCTTGCCTGCGACACCCGCGCCCCGCCGACGTTGATCGGCTCGCCGGAGAAGAGCGACGGAAAGCGGTATGGGTCGTACCCCCAGATCCAGCCGGCGACGTGATGAAAGATCATCCACAGCCCGATGGTCACGATGAGTGCGTTGACCGGAGGGCTGCCGACGAGGGGACGCATCACGATGCGCTCGCTGATCGCGCCGATTACGAAACCGATCGGGAAGGCAAGCACGACGACTACGAACAGCGGGAGCTTGAAGTGCGTAAGCGCAGCGAACGCGAGGAACGTGCCGAACATCGCCATCTCGCCCTGCGCGAAATTGACGACGTCGGTCGCCTTGTTGATGAGCACCAGCGAGAGCGCAACGAGTGCGTAGATGCTGCCCAGCGCGAGTCCGGATACGATCAGTTGAAGCGTCATCGTCGGCAGGTCAAGCGGCGATCAGAACTGCAGCGCGCAAGCGATCCCCTGGGCGGATGGGTCGGAACTTTTATATAGGGAAATCCCATCGCGCGCTATCGCCAGCGCGTTCCATCGGCACCACGGCGCTCTCGGCAGCGCCACCCGGCAGTTCCTTTCCCAGCGGCTCGCCGCCGCAGCACAAACCACAACGTGAGAGGTGCTCGACGGAGCGATGAATATTCGCTGAGTCATCCAACCCGCACGATCTTTCCATGCAGCCAACGTCCAGAGTCGGTACACCGTTCGTCCTGCGTGGCGGCCACGTGATTGATCCTGCGCAGGGCATCGACGCCGTGGCGGATGTGCTCGTCGTCGACGGCCGCGTTGCCGCGGTGGGGCGGCCCGAAGTGCCGGCCGGAACGTCGGTGGTGGATGTGACAGGCCAGTACGTCACGCCGGGCTGGATCGACATCCATGTACACGTGTACGGCACGCTTGGCTTCGCCGACCCCGACAGCATCGGCGTCTATCAGGGCGTCACCACCTACGTGGAAGCCGGCGGGCCCGGCATCGACACGCTCGACGAATTTCTCGCGCTGCTGCATGGCCGCACCCGGACGTCGCTCTTCGTCGGACCGTATCTGCGCCCCACCGGCATCATCGGTCTGAATTTTCTGGAGGGGGATCCGCGCGGCCTGGGCGAAGTACCAATCACGCGTTGGATCGACTTCATCGCGCAGCACTCGGGCGTGGTCCGCTATCTGAAGATCGGCGCGTTCGGTCGATCGGGGTCCGGTCCGCTCAAGATCGCCAAGGGCCTGGCGCAGACGCTCGGGCTGCCGCTGTATGTGCACATCGGCGAGCACCAGATGCAGGAGGGCAAGGATTCCTCGTACGACATCCTGCACATCGCCGATGCCGGCGACATCATCACGCACGCCTACCACAACAACAACACGCGCCTGCTCGATCGGGAAGGCAAGGTGCTGCCCGCGGTGCGCGCGGCGCAGGCGCGTGGCGTGCTGTTCGACATCGGTTTCGGCGGCTACAACTTCTCGTGGGATGTCGCCGAGCGCGGATATGCGCAGGGCTTCGTGCCCGACATCATCAGCTCCGATCTGCAGCAGTTCAACGTCATCGGGCCGACCTTCTCGCTCGCGCACGTGCTCGGCGCGTTCCTGCACTTGGGCATGAGCGTGCGCGACGTGATCGATCGCGTCACCGCGATCCCGGCGCGCGCGCTGTCGCTGGCCGATGTCAGCGGCACGTTGCAACCGGGGCGTTCGGCCGACATCACTGTGTTCCGGCTCGAACATGGCAAGTTCCCGGTCGCGGATACTTCGGGCGTCGAGCGAACCACCACGACGCGGATCGTGCCGACGACCACGTTCAAGTCCGGCGAGCGCATCGACGTTGATCTCACGCGCTGCGCCGACGAGCGCAACTGGATCATGCAACTGGCTGAAGATCGGCCGCCGGCCGCGGCTGCAGCCCTCAGCGCACAGCAGCGCAGGTTCCTCGACCGGCTGGCCGATTCGCTCGAAGGCCTGACATGGGCGCCGCCCTCGGCCGAACGATTCGATCTGCCCAGGGCGATCGAGTTGCAGCATCGCTTCCACACCGTCCGGGCCGTGAACGGCCTCGATCTGCGTTCGGCGCTGCTTGCCGTGTACGGCGCGTTCCTCGAGCGCGTGTTCCATGTACAGATCGGATTGTTCCTGCTTCGTCTGGACCGGCGCTTCGTGATCGAGCGGCTGCGCGAAGTGGCCCGCGCGGCCGTGGTGGCTTGACATGGGCGCTTCGAGCCCGGCCGATGCGCCTGCCGATGACGCAGACAACGACTGGCAGCCGATCTCCGGCATCGATATCGGGGGCACGACATTTCCGGCGCGGGCGAAGCTTGGCAACGACTGGATCGTCGTCTTCCGCACCGCAAGCGGCTTGCGCGGAACGCAGCGTGCCTGTCCGCATCAACAGGCGAGCATGTTGGATGCGGTCGCCATGAGCGGCGCGACGATGCTGCGCTGCCCCCGGCACAACTTCATTTTCCGATTGACCGATGGCCGGGGCGTGAACTGCCCGGGGTTTGAACTCACCGTATACGAAATTCGCGAGGACGCCGGCGCGCTCTACGGCCGGCGCGCGCGCTGACCCGGTATTCGGGCAACGAGGAGGATCCAATGAACGGACGGAACGGACCCAAGTTAACCTTGGGAGCGCTGCTGCGAGATGTGGTCGCCGTCATCGCGGCGTTCGCGATGCCCGGCATGCTCAGTACCGCCGCGGCGCAATACCCCGACAAACCGGTGCGAGTCATCATGCCCTACGCCGCAGGCGGCGCCGGAGACGTCGTGCTTCGCGCCGTGCAGCCGGGGCTGGAGAAGCGGCTCGGTCAGCCGATCGTCATCGACTACCGCACTGGTGCGGGCGGCATCATCGGCACGCGCGAGGTACTCAACGCGGCGCCCGATGGCTACACGCTGCTGTTCGCACCGACGAACAACTTCGTCATCAATCAGTTTCTCTATTCGAACATGGGCTTCGATCCGCTCGAAGCCCTGGCGCCGGTGACGCTGCTCTGCGACACGCCTTATCTCATCTACATCAACAACGCGGTGCCGGCGACCACGTTCGCCGAGTTCGCCACGCATGCCCGCGCCAACGTCGGCAAGCTCAATTACGGCTCGCCCGGCGCGGCGACGGTGCCGCATCTGTCGGCCTACATGCTCTCAGAGTGGCTCGGCGCGAAGATGACGCACGTGCCGTACAAGGGCGCCAACCCCGGCGTGCAGGCCCTGCTCGCCAACGACGTGCAGCTGTTCGTGATCAGCTACGGCACCACCGGCCAACTCGTCGCGTCCGGCAAGCTGCGCGCGCTCGCGGTCGCTGCGCCATCACGGCTGCCGGTGCTGCCGAATGTACCGACCACCAAGGAAGTCGGCCTGCCCGAAGGCGTGATCCTGGGTAATTGGTGGGGCATCGCCGGCCCGCGCGGGCTGGATCCCGCGATCGCCCGGCGTGTCAGTGATGCGGTTCGCGCCGTGCTGAACGACGAAGAGGTACAGAAGCGCTACGCCAGCATCGGCATCGTGCCGGTCGGCAACACGCCCGCCGAATTCAGCGAGCGGATGCGCCAGGAGGCGGCGAGTTGGAAGCAGGTCGTTGCGAAGACCGGAGTGCGCAGCGATTAGTGGTGCCGCCCTGCCCGCGCGAGACACTGCGTGTGCCGCCGCGCAGACATCACCACTCTCCTAGTGCTGAGTGATCTTGTCCGCCGCGGCCCAGTCACCGCCGAGCGCCTTCACCAGAAATACGGTGGTGAGCAAGCGCTGTCCGACGAGCTGGGCCGACAGCCGTTCGGCCGTGAGCAGGGCCTGTTGTGCGGTGATTACCTCGAGTGAGCTGGCGATGCCGCCTTCGTAGCGGGCGGTCGCCATGTCGAATACCTTGCGCGCACTGGCGACTGCAACTTCAGCTTGCGTCGACGCGCTCTCGAGTGCCGACAATCCCAAGATGCCGTCTTCGACCTCCTGCATCGCGGTAAGCACGACACGCCGGTAGTTCTCGACCGTGGCCTGATAGCCCGCTCTGGCGAAAGCCTCGTTCGCCTTCAGACGCCCACCATCGAGGATCGGCTGCAGCAGCGATAAGCCCAGCGACCAGATGACGCTCGGCGATTCCAGCAGCCTTTCGAAAGCGCGCGTCTGCACGCCGTAAGCGCCCCCAAGCGCGATGCTTGGATAGTACGAAGCCACCGCAACGCCCACTTGCGCGTTCGCGGCCGCCATCGCCCGCTCGGCCGATGCAACGTCTGGACGGCGCTCGAGAATGTCGGACGGCACGCCGATCGGTATAGCCGGAGGCGTGATCAGGCGGACCTCGGGCGCGAGCGCAAACTGCGGCGCCGGCGTTCCGACGAGAGTCGCCATCGCATTCTGGAAGACCGCGCGCTGACGTCGCAGGATGTCGACCTGCGTGAGGGTGCTGTCGACCAGCGCCTGCTGTTGTGAAACCTCTACGCCGCTCGCCGCCCCGAGATCACGGCGCGCGCTGACCACCCCGAGCGTCTTGCGCTGCAGTTCGAGCGCACGAGCCAGCACGTCGAGCTCGATGTCGGTGGCCCGCAGGTTGAAGTAGGCCGTCGCCAGATCGGCCGTCACCAGGAGCCGCACATTCTCGAGGTCAGCGGCTGATTGCTCCGAAGCGGCCAGCGCACCGTCGACCGCGCTGCGTACTCGCCCGAAGAAGTCGAGCTCGTAGCTGGCGGTGAGCTGCGCCTGGTGATCGGACTGCGTCGTGCGGAAGTTTGGAGCCGCGTAGTTGGTGAGCGGCCGATTGGCGGAGATGTGGAGGCGCTGTTCGCGCAATGCCGCGGCGAGCTGCGGGTACTGAGCCGCACCGACCACATCGACCGTGGCACGTGCTTGCTGCAAGCGCGACGCCGCGACGGCCAGCGTCGCGTTCTCCTGCAACGCCTTTGCTATCAGCGCGCTCAGCTGGTCATCGTTGAAGCGCCGCCACCACGGGCCCTTGGGTGCATCGTCGGCAGGTGTTGCGACACGCCAGGGCGCTTCGACCTTCCACTCGGCCGGCATGGCGGGCTTTGGCGGTTGGTAAGGCGGCGTGACTGCACATCCGGCGAAAACGACCAGAGTGGTCGCAAGGACGACGGCGGCGCCGCACGGTGGCTCACGGCTCGCCAGGAGCCGGTCGAAACGCAGCCGCATTCGCCCCAACATCATGACTTGCCCTTCTTCGCCGCGCCGCCAGGCTCGACGGTCGTCGTCGGGGCAACCTCGACCTTGTCGCCATCGACCAGCGAGTCCGGCGGATTGAGCACGAGCTTGTCGGTGAGCTCGACGCCGGCAAGCACTTCCATCGACTGACCGAAGTTGCGGCCGATCTTGATGTTGCGCAGCGCCACCAGACCGTTGGGATCGACGACCGCCACCTGCAGGCCCTCGGCCCGCACGATGAGCGCGTTCGACGGAATGGTCATCGCCTGCGACAGATCGAGCGGCAACTGCACCTGCACGTACGCGCCCGGCATCAATGCACCGTCTTTGTTCGACAGCACGACTTCGATCTGCATGGTGCGGCTCGCGGCGTCGATGGCGCCTGCGGTGCGCACGACACTGCCCGAAAACGAGCGGCCACGCAGTTCGGTCTGGGTAATGGACACTTTGTGCCCGGCCTTGACCAGGTGCGCATAGGCCTGCGGAACGCTCACGTACACGCGCAGCGGGTCGGTCTGAGCAAGCAGGAAGAGCGCCCGTGCGGCGCCGCCGCCCGCATCGATGAGATCCCCCACGTCGACGTTTCGGCGCGTGATCACGCCGGAGAACGGCGCAACGATCCGCTTGAAAGCCTCGAGCTGTCGCAGCCGCTCCACGTTCGCCTCGGCCGCCTTGAGATTCGCCATCCCCTGCGCTTCGTTGCTGCGGCGTTCCTCGAGGTCCTGTTGCGAGACGACATCACGCTGGCGCAGCGCCTCCCAGCGCTCTCGTGTGCTCTTGGCCAAGGCGAGGCTGGAAGCAACCTGGTCGCGCGTTGCCAGCGCCTGCGAGAGCTGCTGATCGATCTCGGGAGTCTCGATCTCGGCGAGCAGCTGCCCCTCTTTCACGCGCACACCGATGTCGGCATACCACTTCTTGAGATAGCCGCTGGCACGAGCCGCGATCGGCGATTGCACGTACCCCTGCAAGGTCCCGGGCAGCGCCAGATTCTGTCCCGCCGATCCGGCACGCGGCGCGGCGGTACGCACGTAGATCTTCGCGTTCTCGGCGACCGCCGCATCGAGCACTTTGGCGTTCTCCGAACCGCTCATCACGGTGCGCCCTGCCCCGACCGCGAGTCCGATCAGCAGCAGCACCATCAGCACGCGCGTTCGGCGCATCACCTGCTTGCGGCGCACGAGCTGCTGCGGGTCGGTGTCGTCGATGTGATGGATGCCAAGCGTGGCATGGCGTTCCTGACTCATTACCGCCCTCTCTCCAACCTTCTCGTTGATTGCCTGAACACAGCCTCAATTCGCACCGGCAGCCTGCGAAGCGCCGATGCCTGGACGCGCCAAGGCACGCCTGGCGAGTCGTTGATGAACACTCGCAAACACCACCGGTACAAAGAACAGCGTGGACACCGTCGCGAAGATCAGTCCGCCGATCACGGCGCGGCCGAGCGGGGCATTCTGTTCGGCGCCTTCACCGATGCCGAGCGCCATCGGAACCATGCCGATGATCATCGCGAGTGCGGTCATCAGCACCGGACGGATCCGCGTCGCACCTGCCTCGAGAGCGGCGGCAAGCGGCGCCACGCCGGCCTCCATGCGATCCCTGGCGAACGACACCAGCAGAATACTGTTCGCGGTTGCCACGCCCATCGTCATGATCGCGCCGGTGAGCGCCGGCACCGACAGCGTCGTCTCGGTGATGAACAGAATCCACGCGATCCCTGCAAGCGCCGCCGGCAATGCGGTGATGATGATGAACGCGTCGATCCAGGACTGGAAATTCACGACGATCAGCAGATAGACCAGCACGATCGCCATCAGCAGCCCCAACCCGAGCCCGATGAACGACGCCTGCATCGTCTCGACCTGGCCACGCACCGTCAGCTGGCTCCCGCGCGGCAGCTTCGGACGCATCTGATCGACGAGCCGCTGCACCTCGGTAGCCACGCTCGCGAGATCGGTCCCGTGCACGCCCACGAACACCTCGACCACCGGCGTGATGTTGTATCGCGACACCACTGCCAGACTGCGTGAGGGCCTTGCCTCCGCGAGATTGCCCAGCAACTGGGTCGATCCGGCACCACCCGGCGGCTGAGCCGCGACCGCGGCCGCGACGGGCACACCGCCCGCGCCCACCGGCAACCCGACCGGAATATTGAGCAGCGAATCGAGCGAGTCGACCCGATACTGCGGCGTCGAGATCTGCAACTGGTACACCACGCCGTTCTGCGGATTGAGCCAGAACGCCGGCGAGGTCTGCGTGCTGCCGGAGAGCGAGATCAACAGGTTCTGGCCGACGTTCTGCGCGGTCATGCCGACCTGCTGCAATCGGGTTCGGTCCATCTGCAGATCGATCGCAGGATTGTCGAAGCGCTGATGGATGTGCACGTCGACCGCCCCGGGGATCTTCTGGATCTGCTTCACCAGCTCGCCGGCCAGCTTGGCGTTGCGTTCCATGTTCGGCCCGGCGAACTGCACATTGATCGCGGCAGGCAGACCGAAATTGAGGATCTGCGTGACGATATCGGCCGGCTGGAAGAAGAACTCGATGCCCGGGAATCGCCTGGGCAGTTCGCGCCGCAGTGCAACCACGTACTCGTCGGTCGGGCGATGTCCCTTCTTGAGCGACATCAGGATCTCGCCGTCGAGCGTACCGATCGTTCCGGAATTGCTGTAGGAGAGATTGATGCCGCTGTTGGGCACGCCGAGGTTGTCGAGAATGGTGTCGAGCTCGGCGGGCGGAATGAGTTCACGAATGACCGCCTCGATGCCATCGGCGATGCGCGCCGTCTCCTCGATGCGCGTGCCGGTCGGGGCCCTGAAATGCAAGCGGATCTGCCCGGCATCCACCGTAGGAAAGAAATCGCGGCCGAGATACGGGTACAGCCCGCACGAGAGAACGCAGAACAGGAAGAAGCCGAGCGCGAATGCGCGGCGCTTGACCAGCACCGACGAGAGCACCAGCGCGTAGCTGCGCCGCACGTGCTCGAAACCCTGATCGAACCGGTGATAGAGGCGCTGCAGCAGGCTCGGGCTCGATGCGTCGTGCCGGACGCCACGCATCAGCAGCATCATCAGCGTCGGCACCAGCGTCCGCGACAGGATGTACGAGCCGATCATCGCGAACACGACCGCCTCGGCGAGCGGCACGAACAGGTACCGCGCCACCCCGGTGAGGAAGAACATCGGCACGAACACGATGCAGATGCATAGCGTGGCCACGAAAGCCGGCACGCCGATCTCGCCTGCTCCGACCAGAATGGCTTCGTTCAATTCCACGCCGTTGTGCAGATGGCGTTCGATGTTCTCGATGGTGACGATCGCCTGGTCCACCAGGATCCCGACGGCAAGCGCAAGCCCGCCCAGCGTCATGAGATTGAGCGTCTCGCCGAGCGCCCACAGACACAGGATCGAGGCGAGGATCGACAGCGGTATCGTGAGTGCGATGATGAGCGTGCTGCGCCAGTTACCCAGGAACACCAGCACCATCAGTGCGGTGAGCCCGGCGGCGATCAGCGCCTCCATGACGACGCCCGAGACCGCCGCCTTCACGAACACCGACTGATCGAAGAGCGGCGTGATCGTCACATCCTGGGGTAGCAGCTGGGAGGCAACAGGCAGCATCGCTTTCAGGTTGTTGACGATGTCGAGCGTCGAGGCGCCGCCGTTCTTGAGGATCGACAGCAACACGCCACGCTCGCCGTCGCGCCGCACGATGTTGGTCTGCGGATTGAAGCCGTCGCGCACCTGCGCCACGTCGCGGATGTACGTGGTAACGCCGCTCACCGTGCGCACCGGCAGATCGTTCAGGCCATCGATCGCATCCGGAGAGTTGTTGACCCTGACCGCGTACTCCGTCTCGCCGAACTTGGCCGTACCCGAGGGCAGGATGAGGTTCTGGGTGTTGACCGCATTCACTGCGTCGGCCGGGGTGAGCCCGCGAGCCTGCAGCGCTTGCAGGTCGAGATCGACCGAGATCACCCGGATCTTGCCGCCGTACGGGAACGGGATCGCGACACCCGGCACCGTCACCAGACGCGGACGCAGCTGATTGACCGCGGCGTCGAATACTGCGTTCTCGGGCAGCGTCGGACTGGACAGCGCGAGCTGCATTACCGGCACGGCAGAGGCCGAATACTTGATCACCAGCGGCGGCGTGATCCCCGGTGGCAACTGACGCACCTGCGGCTGCACCGCCGCGGCAATCTGCGAGATCGCCGTCTGGATGTTCGCGTTCGGCTGGAAGAAGATCTTGAGCACCGCGATGCCGTTGAGCGACGTGGACTCGATGTGCTCGATGTCGCTCACGGTGGTGGTGATGCCGCGTTCGCTGGAGGCCGCGATCCGCTGCCCCATCTCCTGCGCCGGCAGGCCGTTGAACGACCAGATGACGCTGATCACCGGAATATTGATTTCCGGAAAGATGTCGGTCGCCATGTTGCGCAGCACGAACGGCGTGGCCAGCAGGATGAGCATGGCCATCACGATGAACGTGTACGGACGACGCAACGCGATCGCGACCACAGAAGGCGCGGTGGTCGCCTTGCCTTCCGGGACCGACGATATGGGAGCACTCATGACCGATCGATTCTAGCGCCGCAGTGTGCGGTACTTGTCGGCGAATCGATGTCGGCCCATCGCACTCGTCGCCGCGCCTGCCCCGATTCCGTCAGGCGCGTGCAAGATCTGCGTTGCGTGGGTTGCGGGCGTCGACGGCGAGTTCTCAACCGGCCGCAGTAAACCGGTCGACCAGCTCACGCCAGCCAGTGCCGAGAACGGCGCGATCGAGCGTGGCGATCGATTGCAGCACCGGCAGGATCTGCGGGTAGACCGGCGTGGCCAGCGTGAGCACTTTGTCGAACACCGCCTCCGGTGGCGCCGGACGATCCGGCCCGCCGATCGCACTCAGACACTCCGCCTCGAGCTCCGCGCCATCGCGCAGCGCCACGACCACACGCGCCGGACGGTCGTGCGGGGGCGGCAAATCACGTTCGCGTGGCACGACGCTGACCCGCTCGCGCAATCGGGCAATGGTGGGCTCATGCAAAGTGGGCGCACTGAATGCGTCGGCGCCGCCTGTTCCAGTCGCCAGGGCGGCCGCCACGGCATGAGGCATCGAGAACTTGGCACCGAGCGTCGTGTGCGGACGCGGATTGACCAGCGCGATCGCCAGCGGATGGGTTTCGACGCGGACCGACTCGATGTCTTCCAGTGCGCCGCGCGCCAGCAGACGTGGTCGCAAATCGACGATCGCCTCCACTGCCGAATGCAGATGCTGGCAGCAGGCGTAGATCTTGGTGTAGCCGTCGAGGATGGCCCAGTGCTCACCCAGACCCTCGCCGAGCCGCTCCGGATGCGCGCTGCCTCCTAACACCGAGGTATACACGTCGTGGAAGGCGTTCGGCGAACCGGCAATGCCGCATTCGGCCCATTCCACCGCCATCGATCCCGACCAGGCGCCCGCCGCCGGCCAGACGTTGCGCGACAACGCGCCCTCTTCGAGGTGCGTGCGCGGCGAGGGTCCGGTCAGCGTCGCGGCCGTGGTGATCGCATCGCGCAGCCGCTGCGCATCCGCACCCCGAGCGAGGGCCACAGCGGCTGCCGCGCCGATCGCGCTGTACCGGCCGTGTGATTGCATGTTGAGCGCGCGCTGCGTCCAGGCACGGGCCACGCGCGTGACGATCTCGTAGCCGAGCACCAGCGCGCGCAGCATCCGCCCCACGGGCAGGTTGGCGGCTTCCGCCTCCGCCATCAGGGCCGGCAACACGTACAGGCCGGCGTGGCAAGCGGTGACGCGATAGCCTTCATCGAGTTCCAGCCAGTCGGCGGCCACACCGTTTGCCACCGCGGCCGACCATCGATCGGTGCGTGAACGACCGCCGCGGAAAATCGTCGCCTCGGCGCGTTGCGCTCGCGCGATCGTCCGGTGATGGAACGCGGCAACTTCCGGCTCGTCACGGGCACCGATCATCGCCGCGAGATCGTCCGCCAGCACCCGCGCCGCGCGCGCCATTACCGCGGCCGGAATGTGCGACTCGGTCGTGGCAGCCGCCCACCGCACGAGTCGGTCCGTCTGGGCCGCACAGGCGGTTCGCTCGGAATCGTCAGCAGTCATCGCCTGACCTTAAGCGGCGCGGTTTCGCCGTGTCAATGACGCCGCGTGGTGATGGCCGATCGCGCGCCCCGGGGATACCATCGTCGAATGGCAAACGAATGGGATATCGAAACCGACGTCGTCGTCGTCGGCGGCGGCGGCTGCGGCTGGATGGCCGCGTTCGCAGCCGCGCGCTCGGGTGTCGAAGTGCTGCTGCTGGAGAAGGACGCGCGTCTGGGCTGCAACACCGACATAGCCAGCGGCTCGATCGCCGCTGCGGGCACACGGTTCCAGCGCGCGCACGACATCGTCGATTCACCCGAGCAGATGGCCGACGACATCCTGCGCAAGAACCACGGCCGCGCTGACCGCTCGATCGTGCTCACGCTGTGCCACGCGGCAGTGCGGGTAGTCGACGTGTTCGTCGACGAGGTCGGGCTGCCGCTCGAGCTCAATCTCGTGGGCAACCGTGCCGGCCAGTCTGCGCTGCGCCTGCACAATCCGCCGGGACGCTCCGGCGCCCGTCTTACGCAGGCGTTGCGCGAGGCGCTCGCAACGCGCGCCAACTTCACCCTGGCCGACCGCACGCCCGGCGCAGGTCTGATCACCGACGGCGACGGTGCCGTGATCGGCGTACTCGCTGGTGCCGACGGCGCGCAACGTATCGGCGCGAAAAAGGTGATCCTCGCAACCGACGGGTTCGGCGCCAACAAGTCGATGCTGCGCGCTCATGTCCCGGAGATGGTCGACGTCGAATACATCGGCGCACAGGGCAACACCGGCGATGGCATTCGCTGGGCGAGCACCCTCGGCGCGCAAACTGCTCACATGGGCGCCTATCAAGGGCACGGTTATCTCTGCGCCGGTTATGGCACCAGGCTCATGCCGGAGATGCCGTTCCTTGGCGCCATCATGGTGAACGTGGAGGGCGAGCGATTCGACCGGGAAGACCAGGGCTACTCCGAGCTCGCTGCCGTGCTGCTGCGCCAACCGCGCGGTGTCGGCATCTGCATTTTCGATCAACGGATTCACGATGTTCTCGCGCCAACGAACCACTTCCGCGATTCGATTGCCGCAGGCGCTCTGCGCAAGGCCGATTCGCTCGAAGCGCTGGCCGAAATGTTCAAGATCGATCCGGTACGGCTGCGTGCAACGATCGAAGCCTATTACGCAGGCGTACGCGAAGGCCGCGATCGCTTCGGCCGCAAGGCGTTCGGCGAACCGCTGGCACCGCCGTTCTATGGGGCGACGATCACCGGCGGCCTGGCTCACACGCAGGGCGGATTGGTCGTCGATGCGCACGCGCGTGTGCTGCACACCGCGGGCAATGTGATCCCCAATCTCTACGCGGGCGGCGGCACGGCAGCCGGCGTCTCGGGCGAAGGCGCTGATGGCTATCTCTCGGGCAACGGACTGCTCACCGCCTTCGGATTCGGGCTGATCGCCGGCGAGCATGCCGCGGCAGCAATCGGCTCGTAGCGTGCTGGCCACATTCCTCACGCCACGCGTTCTCACGCCACCCTTCCTCGCGCCAGCCTCTTACATCATGGAGCACTCATGACCCCGCGAGCGATGGCGCTGCACCCGCGCGCCTCGACACTCCGTGCCATATGGTTCGCCTGCATCGGTTTCGCCTGCCTCGCGAGCATCGGCTCGGTCGCTGCCCAGGAGTATCCGAGCCGACCGATTCGTTTCGTCGTCGGATTCGCCGCGGGTGGCGGCACCGATTTCGTCGCGCGTGCCATCGGCAGGCGGCTCAGCGAGACGTTGGGGCAGCAGATCGTGGTCGAGAACCGTCCAGGCGCGGGCGGCGTCACCGCAGGTGAGCAGATCGCCAAGGGTGCGGCCGACGGTTACGCCATTCTCGTGGGCGCGGCCGGCCCGCTCACCATCGCACCGAGCCTGGCCGAACGCGTCGGTTACGACACGGCGAAAGACTTCGCGCCGATCGCGTTGGTCGCATCCAGCCCGTTCGTTCTGGTGGTGCATCCATCGGTACCCGCGAGAACGGTTGCCGAGTTCATCGCCTACGCCAAGGCCAATCCGGGCAAGATCAACTTCGGTTCCTCCGGCAACGGCGGCGCACCGCACCTGGCCGGTGAACTCTTCGCCCGCATGGCGGGGGTCGAGATGGTCCACGTGCCCTACAAGGGGCTCGCGCCGGCGATCACCGATGTACTGAGCGGGCAGATCCAGGCATCGTTCGCCGATGTGGGCCTGGTGCTCGCGCATCTGAAGTCGGGCGGACTGCGCGGAATCGCGGTCACCGGCAACAAGCGCTCCTCGTCCTTGCCGGATCTGCCGACGGTGGGCGAATCCGGATTGCCCGGCTACAAGGCCGAGACCTGGTACGGACTACTTGGATCAGCCGGCACGCCCGCAGCCATCGTCACGCGACTGAACGATGAAGTCGTCAAAGCCCTGCAGACCGTGGAAATCCAGAAGCAGTTGCAGACGCAAGGGCTCGAAGCCGCGCCGATGACGGCGGCCCAGTACGCGACGCTCATCCGGGAGGACCTCGACAAGTGGTCGAAGCTGATCCGCGAAGCAAAGATACGTCCGCAATGAGCGCACCCGTGAAGACGCGATCGAGATGAAGATCTGGTACCAGAGCCTGGTCGATGGCGGTCGAGTGCCGAGCTATTTCGACGGCCTGGCCGCGCGCGCCCGTGCGATTGCACGACCGGGTGTCGATGTGCGGTTCGTGAGCATGCCCGAGGGCACCTATGGGCCCCATCCGCCGGCCGACGTGCTGATCTATCCCTATCTCGCGTCGCTGCACGACCAGGTGATTCTCGATCACGCGCTGCGTGCCGAAGACGACGGCTTCGACGTCTTCGCGATCGGCTCGGTGCAGGATCCCGCGATCGAACAGGCGCGCTCGCTGCTGGACATTCCGGTGGTGGGCTATGGCGAAGCCGCGATGCACTTCGCGTGTCTGCTCGGCAGCCGCTTCGTCGTGATCGCATTCCAGGCTGGCTTCGATCAGATGATGGATCTGCGCGTGCAGCGCCTGGGCCTCGCCGGTCGCGCCCTGCCCACGATGTTGATGGATGCAACGTTTGCCGATGTCGGACAGGGACAAGTCGATCCGGCGCGACTGGTGGAACGCTTCAGCGCGACGGCACGCGAGGCCATCGCACGCGGCGCCGAGGCGATCATCCCGGGGCAGCTCTATCTGAGCGAGGCGATCGCCCGCGCGGGCGTCACGCGCATCGATGAGGTGCCGATCGTCGACGGCCTGGCCGCAACCCTGAAAATGGCCGAATCCATGGCTGATCTGAAGCGCCTGGGCATCGGCGTGACCCGCCGCGGATACACCCACGCCCGCCCGCCGCGAGAACTCGTCGCGTTCACGCGAAAACTCTATGGTCGAAGGCCCGGCCCGGAAACGCCGCCACGGGGCGGATCGAATGGACCGGACGAGGACAGCTAGATTAATCATGCGTCGATCGTCGCCAACAAAGAAGAGGATCTCCATGCAAACCACTCCGCGATCGACACGCATCTGCGCTGTCATCGTCTGCCTGCTCATCACCGGCAGCGCTGCGGCGTTTCCCGACAAGCCGGTGCGCATCGTCAACGGCTTCGCGGCGGGCGGCGGCTCCGACATCCTGCTGCGCGCGATCCTCCCTGCCTTCTCGGCCCGGCTGGGACAACAGATCCTGATCGACTACAAGGTCGGCGCAGGCGGAATCCTCGCGATGGAGACAGTCGCGCGCGCCACCCCCGACGGCTACACGCTGCTCATGGGCGCACCCGGCCTTGCCACCAGCCCCAGCCTGAATGCCAATCTGACGTTCGACCCGCTCAAGGACTTCGCACCGATCAGTCTGGTCGGCATCGTGCAGAACGTGCTGGTGGTGCATCCGTCCGTTCAGGCGAACTCGGCCACCGAACTGGCGAACTACATCAAATCGCGCCCCGGCAAAGTCAACTTCACCTCGCCTGGCGGCGGCACCACTCAGCATCTTGCAGGCGAGTTGTACAAGCTCATCGCCGGTCTCGACATGGTCCACATCCCCTACAAAGGCGGCGCTCAGGCGCAGGCCGACGTGGTGGGCGGGCAAGCCGAATTGACGTTCAATGTGGTGCCCTCCGCGCTGCCGCTGATCCGCGCGGGCAAGTTGCGTGCGCTCGCAGTGACAGGTCGGCAGCGCGCCGCGGCGCTGCCGGAAGTCCCGACCATGATGGAGTCGGGATTCGCCAACTTCACCGCGTTCACGTGGAACGGCATTCTCGCGCCGGCGGGCACGCCCCGAAGCATCGTCACGACGCTGCACGAGGCCCTGGTCGGCGCCCTCAAGACACCAGAGCTGCAGGAACAGCTCGTCAAGCTTGGACAGGAATCAGCTTGGAGCACACCGGAGGAGTTCAGTGCGTTCCTGCGCGAGGAAACCGAGAAGTGGCGCAAGGTGATTCCCGCCGCGGGGCTCAAGCCGCAGTAGTGGCAGCCCTTCGCGACTTCATCAGCTCCGAACTTCGCAATCTCACTACGTTTTCGCGGGCACCGGCACAGTGGGAAACTCCGCAGGCATCGTCACCTGCAGAACCTCGTAGTCCGCCGAATATTCGATGTGCGCTTGCGGCACTTCACCTTCGTAGGTGACGCAGTCGCCCTCGCGCAGCACGACCTCGCCCAGTCCTTCGTAGTAGCAGCGCACCCAGCCTTTGAAGACGAACATGAGGTGAAAGCCGAGCTGGTGCACGTGCATCGGCGCATCGGCGCCGGGTTTGTGCGCATGCAAAGCCCTGGCGATGGTTGCGCTGAACCGCCCATCACTCGTCTGCGCGACACCGAGATCGCGATACTCGAGGAACCCGCGCAGGCCCTTCGTTTCCCACTTCGAACCGTCCGCTCGCGACAATACGATGCGCGTTCCGGTCTCGCTCATGCCTGGCTCCTTGATATGATCTTCGTCGACCGACGATGGCTTCACGATGCAGTAGTTGTCAAGGCGCGACGCGCATGCTTCGAGGTTGCGCCAGGACGCACGCTCACGAACGCACTCGTCGACGAGACTACGCCGCAGCTGACCGCCGTCGCATGAGCAGGCGGAACAACAAGGAGGAGACACCGTGCGAATGAGACCGACGTTGACGCTCGATGACGCCAAGAAGCTGATGGCGGTCGCCGAGGACGAAGCGCGCCGCAACGGCCGGGAGGTCGTGATCGCCATCCTCAACGATGGCGGACGAATCGTCGCGGTGCACCGCATGGACGGCGCACGACCGGGCAACGATCAGATCGCGCTGGCCAAAGCCAACACCTCGGCGATGACCTGTCGTCCGAGTGTGGTGTGGCAGCGATGGGTCGATGGCCCTCACCCGGCATTCGCGACCTTTCCGTTCATCGCTGCCCAGGGCGGCGTGCCGATCCTGATCGATGGTGATCTGATCGGTGCGATCGGCGTCTCGGGTGTGAAATCGTCGGAGGACGAGCAGGTCGCCATGGCGGCGATTCGCGCGGTGTTTCCCCAGGCCAAAACCTGCCGCTCGGGCGAAGAGAACGACGCTCAGACGTTCTAAGTCCCGTTCGCCTCGTCGTCCGCAGCAAAAGGAGGATTACATGACCGCCCAGCCACCAACCATCGCCTGCCGCGCGCGCCTCATGCAGCATCGCATTGCGCGTATGACCGCGGCAGCGGCCGTTGCAGCCTTTACGTTATCGACCAGCGTCGCTGCGCTCGCACAAGCCACCTACCCCAGCCGTCCGGTGAAGCTCGTGGTTGGATTCGCCGCGTCGGGTCCGACCGACATTCTGGCGCGCGTGGTGGGTGGCGGGATGTCCAAGGTGCTAGGCGAGCAAATGATCATCGAGAACCGCGTCGGCAGCGGCGGCAACATCGCCACCGAAGCGGCTTCTCGCGCCGAGGCTGACGGCTACACATTACTGATGGCGCTGATGAGCACGGCCATCAACGAGAGCCTGTTCAAGGACTTCAAGATCAAGATGGCGTCGCACTTCGAGCCGATAGGGGGCATGGCGCAGACCGGCCTGGTGGTGGTCGTGCATCCCTCGCTCGAGGTGAAGAACGTGGGCGATCTCATCAAGTTCGCGCAAGCAAAGCCTGGCGGTGTGCTGTACGCCAGCGCCGGCGCCGGCACGGCGACCCATCTGGCCGCCGAGCTTTTCAATGCAACGGCGAACACGAAGATGATGCCGGTCCACTACAAGGGCGGTGGCGACACGATCCGCGACCTGCTCTCGGGCGAAGTGAAGATCATGTTCTCCACCATTCCACCGGTGGTGGGTCTGGTGAAGGAAGGCAAGCTGCGCGGCATCGCCACCACCGGCGCCAAGCGTGACTCGACCTTCCCCGAGCTGCCTACGGTCATGGAATCAGGCGTTGCCGGCTTCGATGTGCAGCTATGGTTCGGCATGGCGGCGCCCAAAGGCACCCCGCGCCCGATCATCGAAAAGCTCGCCGGCGCACTCAGACAGACGTTGGCCATGCCCGATGTCCAGCAAGCGCTCGGCAAGCACGGATTCACGCCGATGCAGATGGATGCGCCTGCGTTTGGTAAGTTCTATGCCGACGAGGCTGCCAAGTGGGCGCAGGTGGTAAACACCATCGGCTTGAACAAATGACTGATCGACTCGAGCGCAGGCGAACATTCGCGCGACTACTTGACCTGACGCAGCACGCACCGCAGAAGTCATAGGAGAAGGCATGAGCAACGCGGCGGAGAGCGAGGAAATCCGCGACGGCATGCGCGTGCTGTGGAACGCACCGATTCCTATGGACGACGGCATCGTGCTGCGCGCCGATGTGTTCCTGCCCGCGGCGGAAGGACGGTACCCCGTAGTGCTCACCTACGGCCCGTTCGCGAAGGGCTTGTCGTTCCAGGAAGGCAATCCGGGCGCGTGGGAGCACCTCACGAAGATGCACCCGGAAGTGCTTCAGGGTTCGTCCAATCTGTACCAGTCATGGGAACTCGTCGACCCCGAAAAGTGGGTACCCGAGGGCTACGCCTGCCTGCGGATCGATTCGCGCGGCGTGGGGCGTTCGCCCGGCTTCATCGACCCGTGGTCGCCGCGCGAAGCGCAGGACATCTATCAATGCATCGAATGGGCTGCAGCGCAGACGTGGTCGAACGGCAAAGTGGGCATGAACGGCATCTCGTATTACGCCATCAATGCCTGGCAGGCGGCGGCCTTGCAGCCACCGCATCTTGCGGCGATCGTCGTCTGGGAGGGTTCGGGCGATTACTACCGTGAAGCGACGCGTCACGGCGGCATTCTCTCGGGATTTCTCACCAACTGGTTTCCGCGCGCCGTCGAGCGCGTGCAGCACGGACTGGGCGAGCGCGGCCTGCGCAGTCAGGTGACCGGCGAGTGGGTCTCAGGGCCGGAGACGCTGCCACCCGAGGAACTGAAGAAACGCCACATCGATATCGAGCGCTGGATGCTCGATCGTCCGCTCGACGAGGCAGACCATCGCGCGCGCTCGCCGCAATGGGAACGCATCACGGTGCCCGTGCTCTCCGCGGCGAATTGGGGCGGGCAAGGCCTGCACACGCGCGGCAATTTCGAAGGCTTCATGCACGCAGCGTCCCAGCACAAATGGCTCGAAGCGCACGGTGGCGCGCACTGGGAAAGCTTCTACACCGACTACGGGATCGCTCTGCAGAAGCGGTTTCTCGGGCATTTCCTGAAAGGCGAGAACACCGGTTGGGGTCGTCAGCCGCGCGTGCTGCTGCAGGTGCGCCATGTCGATCGGTTCGTCGAGCGCGCCGAGAACGCGTGGCCGCTCGAACGCACCCGCTGGACCAGGTTCTATCTCGACCCGGGCGATGGCAGCCTCCGTACCGACGCACCAGCGGTCACCGAGCGGCTCGACTATGAAGCCCTCGGCCACGGGCTCATGTTTCTCTCCGCCCCGTTGCGCGATGAGATGGAAATCACGGGCCCGGTTGCGGCGAAGCTGTTCGTCTCCTCGAACACCAGCGACGCAGACCTCTTCCTGGTGCTGCGCGTGTTCACGCCCGATGGCCGCGAGGTGACGTTTCAAGGCGCGAACGATCCACGCACGCCGATCGGCCAAGGCTGGTTGCGTGCCTCGCATCGCAAGCTCGATCCGACCAGAAGCCTGCCCTACCGCCCCTGGCACACCCACGATGAGCCGCAACCGCTCACGCCCGGCGCGGCAGTGGAACTGGACATCGAAGTCTGGCCCACCTGCATCGTGGTGCCACGCGGCTATCGCCTCGGCCTGTCGGTGCGCGGCAAAGACTACGAACACCCGGGCGGCAAGATCACCGTGCCCGGCTTCAAGTACACGCACACCGGCGTCGGGCCGTTCGTGCACACCAATACGCACGACCGGCCAGCGGCGATCTTCGGCGGCATCAACACCCTGCACTTCAGCGCCGCGCATCAACCCTATCTGCTGTTGCCGGTCATTCCGCCGCGGGCGGAGTAAATTCGAGCGCTCTGCAAGGACTCTCGACAGACGCAACAGGCCCTGAGAGTACCGTTCGAAAAAGGAGAAGGATCATGCATTCGACCTCCCGCCGGCAGTTCGTGCGCGCCGTAGCTGCCACCGCCACACTCGCGGGCGCGACTGGCCTCGCCGTCCGCCCTGCCTACGCGCAGCGCAAGCTCAGCTTCGTCACACCGTTCGGCTTTCTGATCGGCTATGCGCCCACCTTCAACGCCCAGGCGGGCGGCCACTTCGGCAAGGAGGGACTGGACATCACCATGCTGCCGGGCAAGGGCTCGGCAGTAGCCGTGCAACAGGTGATCGCCGGCCGTGCGATCTACGGGCGCGGCGACCCGCTCGCAGTGGCCAAAGCCGTCGCCGAAGGAGCGCCAATCATCGCGTTCGCCACGGCGTTGCATCGCTCGCCGATCATCATCTACAGCTCACCGGATCGGCCGATCCGCAACCCGAAGGATCTGGCCGGCAAGACGATCGGCATCGCTGCCAAGGGTTCGGCTTCAGACAACGTGCTCGACATGATGCTGGCCGCCGTCGGCTTGCCGCTCGATGCGGCGCGGCGTGAGGCCGTGGGCAACAGCCCGGGCGGCTGGGGCCTGATCCAGCAAAAGCGAATCGACGCGCACATCGTGAGCATCGGCACGACCACCACGCTGGTCGAAGCCGGCGAAAAGATCCTGCAGTGGAACATCAACGAGGCGGTGCCGATGCCCGGCCAAGCCTACTTTGCACTGCGCGAAACGGTGCAAAAGGAACCCGACCTGCTGCTCAAGATTCTGCGCGCCGAGAAGGCATCCATGATCGAGATCAGAAAGGGCGACGGCCGCGCGCTGGTCGAGCGCATGGGAAAACAGTGGGAAATCGAAGGCATCAAGGAGCTTGCCTTCACGCTGAAAGCGATGCGCGATGAAGAGCAACTGTGGTGGCAGGACGACACCGCAAAGCTCTTCAAGAACGACGCGGCAAGCTGGAAGTCGATGATCGACTCGATGCTCAAGGTAGGGCTGTTGAAGGCCGGTGCGCCGTCACAGTTCTACACCGACGAGATCGTGGCCAAGCTCTAGCAGTGGGCAGCATGGAGAGCGTGCCGTGACGACCGACGGCGCCGACGAGATCCTCGCGTTCTACGACCAGCGCGGGTACGCCGCGCGGGTGGGGTTCGGCCGCACGCCGGCGCTTGTCGTGATCGACTTCAGCCGCGCGTTCACCGGCAGCGATGGGGCGTTCCCAGGCGGGGACTTCAGCACGCAGATCCGGCAGACGAACCGCCTGCTTGCCGCGATGCGCGGGACCTGGCCGGTGTTCTTCACCACCATCGCGTACGAGGATCCGGCGCGTCAGGGCGGCTTGTGGGCGACCAAGGTGCCCTGGCTCGACAAGTGCCGCACGGGCACGCGCGCGGTGGAGATCGATCCGTTGCTCGACCCGCAGCCAGGCGATGTGCTGATCGTGAAGCACTACCCTTCAGCGTTCTTTCGCACCGATCTCGAAGCGATCCTTCGCGCCCGCGGCGTGGATACCCTCCTCGTCGCCGGGTGCACCACTAGCGTCTGCGTGCGCGCGACGGCGATCGAGTCGATGCAGCTCGGATTTCGAACGATCGTTGTGCAAGAAGCAGTCGGCGATTTCAACGACCGACTCCATGCGGCGCACATGCGCGACCTCGACGCACGCTACGCCGACGTGATGTCGGTGGAGGGAGTCCTGGCGCAGCTCGATCGATTGCGTCCACGCGCATGACCGGTCCGTTCGGCCTTTCTGTATGAGCGCGGCAGTTCCGACGATCGAATTGGTGGACGTAGAAAAACGATTCGCGACCGACGACGGCATCGTGCTCGCCGTCGATCGGTCCACGCTCAGCATTCGCGGCGGCGAGTTCCTGGTGCTGCTCGGCCCATCCGGCTGCGGCAAGACCACGATCCTGCGCATGATCGCCGGTCTGATCCAACCGAGCGCCGGTGGCGTGCGCATCGGCGAGCACCCCCTCTGGGACGGCGAGCGCCGAAATGCCGCAGCGGTAAGCGAGCTGGGAGTCGTGTTTCAGGATGCAAATCTGTTCCCGTGGTATTCGATCCAGAACAATGTCGCGCTGCCACTCAAGCTGCGCGGCATGCCCAAGGGCGAGCGTCTGGAGCGCGCGCGCGAACTTTGCCAGCTCGTGGGCATCGGCGGATTCGAGCGCGCGTGGCCGCGGCAATTGTCCGGAGGCATGCGCCAGCGCGCTGCCATCGCACGGGCGCTTTCTCACGAACCACACATCCTGCTGATGGATGAGCCGTTCGGGGCGCTCGATGCGATCACGCGCGATCAGCTCAACCTCGAGCTGCAGCGCATCTGGCTCACCAAGCGCTGCACCATCGTGTTCGTGACGCACTCGATCGCCGAGGCGGTGTTCCTGGCCGATCGCATCGTGCTGCTCTCGCCGCGCCCTGGGCGGATCGACACGATCATCGACGTGCCTTTCGCGCGGCCGCGCACGCAAAGCATCCACGATGAGCCCGCGTTCCAGCAAACCGTGCGTACGCTGCGCGAGCGATTGGAGCGCATCGCATGATGCACAAGCGAATTCCCGTCACCTGGATCACGACGCCTGCGATTCTGGTCGGCTTCGTGCTGCTGTGGCACTTCTACGTGACCTGGTTCAACGTGTCGAAGTTCATCGTTCCACCGCCGCTCGCCGTGGCGGAGAGCTTCATCGAGCTGATCCAGGCGCGCAATACGCTGTACCACACCTGGATCACCCTCTACGAGACGCTAGCCGGATTCGCGATCGCAACGATCGTCGGAGTGGGCCTTGGCGCACTGCTCGGCAAGACGCCATGGCTCGAACAGGCGCTCAATCCATTCATCGTCGCCACACAGGTGGTGCCCAAAGTCGCGCTGGTGCCGCTTTTCATTCTCTGGTTCGGCTTCGGTCCGGAAGCCAAGATCGTGGTCGCAGCGGTGCTCGCGTTCTTTCCGATCCTCACCAATACGGTGCTCGGCGTGAAATCAGTCGACCTCGGGCACAAGGACGTCATGACCGTGCTGAACGCAACCAAATGGGAACGCTTTTGCTCGCTCGAGTTACCTAGTGCGCTGCCAGCGATCCTTGCCGGTATGGAAGTGGGCATCGTGCTCGCCATCATCGGCGCCGTCGTAGGCGAGTATCTGGGCGGCAGCTCCGGCTTGGGGCACCTCGCAGTGGCCGCCCTCAACGACTACAAAGTCGGCGCGATGTTCGCCGTCATCTTCCTGCTTACCCTGATCGGCTTTGCCCTGTATCTGCTGGTGGGCGGGCTCAAACGCTTCATCATTCCGTGGCACGAGTCGGTGATCGTGAGCAGGCCGACCGTGGTCGGATAACGCGTCGGAGCGCAATCGCGCTTTGCCATTTGCACGCCGCCGACGAATTGCCGCACCCGCCGTTGGCGTATCCAGCAACCGTCCGATTGCACTATAAACACCTTGCGTTTTCGTTCTCATCCGGAGGAACCCGTGTCGTCGAATCCGCGCATTCCCTATCAAATGGCCTCCGATCGCAAGCGGCTGGCACCGCCCGTGCCAGGCAAACCGCTGATCGTCCATATCGTGGTGAACGTCGAGTACTGGCCGTTCGACCAACCCATGCCGCGCAAGCTCATCCCCGGTCCGCACGGCAGCGACAAGATTCCCGACGTGCTGAATTTTTCGTGGGTCGAGTACGGCATGCGCACCGGCCTGCCGCGCATCCTCGATGCGCTCAAGCGCCGCGGCCTGCCGGCGTCAACGACGCTCAATGCAACGGTGATCGACGTCTATCCGCGAGCCGCCGAAGCAATGCTCGAGGCCGGCTGGGAATTCATGGGGCACGGCTGGACGCAGAAGGCGCTGCAGAGCGAGCCCGATGAAGTCGCCACGATCGACAAATGCCTGGAGCGCATCAAGCGCTTTACCGGCACACCGGTGCGCGGCTGGCTGGGAGCGGGCTTGAGCGAGACCATGAACACGCCCGATGTCCTCAAGTCACGCGGCCTCAACTACGTGTGCGATTGGGTCGTGGACGATCTGCCTACCTGGATGCGCACCAAGCATGGCCCGCTCATCGCGGCACCCTATTCGCTCGATCTGAACGACGGGCCCATCTGGGCGGGATGGGCCTTCCACTCCAACGCGCAATATGACCGGGTGCTCTGGACCCTCGAGACGTTTCAGAGCGAACTCGAACGCAACTGCCGTGTCATGGTGCTGCCCTTGCACCCGCATCTGGTCGGCGTGCCGCATCGCATGAGCTGGTTCAACAAGATCCTCGATACGCTGCAGGCGCGCAGCGATACGGTCTTCATGAACGGCTCCGGCGTGGCCGACTGGTACGCATCGGTCGAGCCGCCGCCGGATGAGATGAAGATCTGACGGGCCATCGTGAATCCATGCCGGAAGGTGCGGACCTTCCGGGAGTGCCTCCTCGACGGGCATCACTCCGCCGTCAATCAGGCACCGAAAGACGCGCATTCTTGGGTGTCAGCCGGTCTTCATGATCTCCGAGGGCTTCGCGCGCGGGTCGCGCTCCTTCCACGCGCCCGCCTCGACCATATCAATGAATTCGCCCACCAACTGGTTGAAGAGCTCCGGCTCCTCCAGATTGATCGTGTGGCCGCACTTCGGGATCACAGCGAGTCCGACGGCCGGCAGCGTCTTCTTGAGAAAGATGCCGGGCTGCAAGCAGTGGTCGTCCTCGTCGCCCACCATGACGAGCGTAGGCACGCGCATGACCTTGAGGCGATCTTCGAGGTCGTAGATTGACGGACGCCGCGCCTGTACGCCGCGCATGGTGAGCGCCGACCCTTTGGACGAATGCTGCCCGAGCGTCGTCGCGAACTCTTGCCAGCCGCGCGGATCCTTGTTCTGGAACTGCACGCGGCTCGCGCCCAGCGAATAGGTCTTGGCGAACGCTTGCGCCCCCTCGGTCTCGAAGTTCTTCGCGACCTCGAGCGATACGTTGCGGAAGTAGTCCTCGTATTGCTTCTCCGCGCCGTAGCCCGCCCCCGCCACGACCAGCGACAGGGCGCGCTCCGGTGCCATGAGGCCAAGGTGAAGCGTCGCGAAGCCGCCCATCGAAAGGCCGACCACGTGTGCCTTCGTGATGCCGCACGCGTCCATCACCGAAACGATGTCGTTGGCCGCGATCGCCTGCGAATACGACTCAAGGCGTTCCGGCACGTCGGAAGGCGGATAGCCGCGCGCTCCGTATGTGACGCATCGATGATTGCGCGAGAAGCGGCGCATCTGCAGCTCCCAGCTGCGATGATCGCCGCCGAACTCGTGGACGAATACGATCGGGGTGCCGGAGCCGGCCTCCTCGTACCAGAGGCGGATGCCATCGTGGGCGTTAGCGTAGGGCATGAGGCGTCCTTTGAATGATCAATAGAGAAGCCGCGTCAGATCCTTTACTTGATGATGGAACCGCGGGCCGCGACGCCACCGTCGATCGTGACGATCGTTCCGGTAATGTAGCCCGCGCGTGACGAGGCAAGGAACACCATCAGGTCCGCGACCTCCTCGGCAGTCGCGGGCCTGCCGCCCGGGTACTGCTTGAAGAGTTCCTGCCAGCGGCTCTCGTCGCCCCACATGTCGAGCGCGCGGCGCTTCATCATCCTGACCATCCGGTCGGTTGCCGTAAGCCCCGGGTTCACGCCGACCACGCGCACACCCTTGTCGAGGCTCACGCTACCGAGCGCTTTCGTGAATGCCATCAGCGCGGCGTTGCCGGTCGAGCCCATGATGTAGCGCGAATCGAAGCTCTCGCCGGAGTTGCCGATGTCGTTGATGATCAATCCGCTCCCGCGCTTGCACATGCCCTCCTAGAGCGCGCGCGTGAGCGAGATGCAGCCGAACACTTTGATGTCGAAGCCGGTCCGCAGCACAGCATCGGTGACCGCATCCATCGGGCCGCCGGGAATGTCGCCCGCGTTGTTGATCAGGATGTCGACCGTGCCCGTTTTCGCGGCAAGCGCGCACATTTGCGCGTCGTTCGAGAGGTCCATGGTATGGACCTGCACCGGCACCGCGAACTCCGCGGCGATCGATTTCTTGGCGACGTCTAGCAGTTCCACTGAACGCGCAGCGAGATGCCGTGAACATCCTTCGACAGCGAATGCCCGCGCCGCTGCAAGACCAATCCCCTTGGACGCGCCGGTGATGAGGACGCTCTTGCCCTCCAGGTTCAGTTTCATCTCGTGACCCTTAGTTGGCGGCCGCTTATTGTCGTTCATCGGCGTGGCCGAAACCAAGCTCGGCGAGCACTCCGTTCGTGTATTGGCCCGACATCGGGGGGCACCGCCGACTGGTCGTCGGGTCGCCCATCGAACCGGACCGGACGACGGATGGCCGTGAGCCGGGCTAGCCCATGCGGTCCGGAAGCCAAAGGGCGATGCCGGGAAACGCAGTCATCAGGATCACCAACAGGATCGCGAGCAGCACGAACGGCATGACCCCCGCGAAGATGGTGCCCATCGGCACATCGGGTACGATCTTCGAGAGCACGTACACGTTGATGCCGACCGGTGGAGTCACGAGTGCGATCTCGGTGAGCAGCGTGAGCATGATGCCGAACCACACCGGATCGAAGCCGAGCTTCACCACGATCGGGAACACGAAGGGCAAGGTAAGGAGAATCATCCCGAAGGCGTCGAGCACACAGCCGAGGATGAGATACATCACGACGATCATGCCGAATACGACGTAGCGATTGAGGCCGGAATCGCCGATCGCCTCGATGACGCTGGTGGTCACTTGCGTGGCGACGAAGAAGCGCGACAGCACGCTCGCCGAGACCAGGATCGCAAAGATCATGATCGACAGCTTGGCGGTGTCGATCACCGCTTCCACGAATCCTGCCCAGGTCAGGCGCCGCATCGCCAGCGCGACCACCAGCACGCCCCCCGCGCCTGCTCCTGCCGCCTCGCCAGGCGTGAACACGCCCGAGTACATGCCGCCGATGACGATCACGAATATCACGATGATCGGCAGCAGCTTCACCAGTGAAGCGATCCGCTCGTTCAGCGGATAGCGATCGCCCACCGGTCCGAGCGCCGGATTCATCGCGCAACGAATCATGATGTAGGCGGAAAACGTGAACGCCATCAGGATGCCGGGTACGATCCCGCCGATGAAGAGCTTGCCGATCGAGGTCTCGGTCCACAGGCCGTAGAGCACCATCAGCAGGCTCGGCGGAATCATGATGGCAATCGTCGCTGCCGTGGCCAGGCTGCCAGTCGCCAAGCGCATGTCGTAGCGATAGCGCTTCATCTCCGGCATGACCATGCGCGCCATGGTTCCGACCGCGGCCGAACTCACGCCCGTCACCGCGCCGAACGCGGCACACGACATCACCGAGGTCACTGCAAGCCCTCCCGGCAGACGGCCGAACCATTTGTGAAAGCAGTCGTAGAGGTCTTCGCCAATGCGCGCCTGGCTGACGATCTGCCCCATCAGGATGAAGAGCGGAATCGACGCGAACAGAAACTCGCTGCCCGAATTGAATGCGGTCGTGAAGAACTGAACGCTCGCCTGCTCCAGGCCGCTCAGATACACCATGCCCGCTGCCGCAACCAGCGTGATGCCCCAGGCGATCGGCACGCCGAGGCAAATGAATGCGATCAGCGCCGCGAAGGCGAGATAGCCGACGGTGGCGTTATCCATCAGCGAGCGGCTCGTCGGCAGGTGGGCGACGGACTTGGCGAACGAAGCTGATCGCGGTCAGCACGCAGAACAGCACGCAGCAGAGCCCGATCAGGATCGAGAACGGCCAATGCGGGATCGAGACGGTGGAGGAGCCGACGCTGGTTTCGATCATGTAGGGCACACCAACCAGCGCGCGCCAGCCGATCAGCGCGGCGAACACGAACGCCCCAAGCAGCGCGATGCGATCGACCCAGGCGCGCAACGGCGGCCCGAATCGACCGTAGAACACGTCCATGCGTACATGCACGTCGGCGCGTGCGGAGTGCGGCAGCAACGCGAAGAAGAAGCAAAGCAGCAGCAGGCCGACCGCATCGAGCCCCCAGATGAATCCCTGGCTGAAGAGTGATCGGAGCGCGGTGTCGAGGCAGATGAGGCCGATCATCGCGCAGAGCAGCACGATCGAGCCGTACCAAAACAGCCGATCCGCGATGCGCTCAAGCATGGCTTTCCCCCTTTGGCGGTGCCCCGCCCTGACGTGCACGCTTCATTCGTTCGGCGAGTGCCTCGTCGGCGCTCGCAGCGCGGGTGCGTCGGGCAGGTCGAACGCTACATGCCAGCGATGAGACCTTTGATCGGCGCTTCCAACACCACCTTCATGCGATCTTCGCGGGACATCGCCTCGTACTTCGCCTTCAGCGCGCGCATGTCGTCGAACATCTTGCGGCCCGGCCGCTTGGCCGATTCCTGCTCCTTGATCCAGTCCTCGATCACCTTGCGGTATGCGGCGTTGACTTTTGCTTTGTCCGCCTCGGATAGCTCGATCGACTGGATGCCCTTCGACTGCATGAACGCGCGTGCCCGCAGCGCTTCGTCGTCGAAGTAGAGCTGCGACTCCACCTGCGTCCATACCTGGAACCAATGGTAGAGATAGCGCTTCACATCGTCGGGCAGCTTGCCCCAGTACGCGCGATTGATGCAGTGCTCGTTCGGGTTGGTCCACAGATTGACCACGGTGCGGAATTTGGCGATATCGGTCAGGCGGAAAAGCGGCGCGCCGGCATCGTGCATCGGCGCCACGGCGATCACCCCCGATTGAAATCCCGGATAGAGCTCGGAGATCTTGAGCGAGGTCGGCGCAAGGCCGAGCGAGCCGACGGCTGCGTTGGCCACCTTGCCTACCGACCAGGCGCGCTTGCCCTTGAAATCATCGAATGTCTTGAGCGGATCCTTCGAGAGCAGTTGCTGCGGCGGCGTAAGACCCAGGCGACCAAGCATGACGCCGCGCTTCTCGTAGGTGTCCTTCAGGTAGCGCACGTAGATTTCGTTGAACACCAAGGTTCCCACCGAAGACTCGGTGAAGAGCGTCGGCAGCTGCACGCCGAAGTGCAGATCGAACCCGCCGGGATTGAGCTGGGTGTAGCAGGTGCTCATGTCGGTGAGCCCGGAGGCCACCGCTTCGAACGCGCCGGTTTGCGCGTCGGCGAGCGAGTTCGACCAGAACGGCTGCAGCAGGATCTTGCCGCCGGTGTCCTGTCGCAGGCGATCGATGAGCTTCTCGAGCAGGGCGGGGGCGGTTCCGGCTTTGCCGAGAAATGTGGAGTACCGGATCGTGATCGGCGCGCCGGTGTAGCTGAACGGCGTGCTGAGCTTCGCTTCGCCGTCGAGGTACTTCTGCGCGAGCGTTTTCTCCTGCGCCGCAACCGGCATGGCGACAGCGAGTGCGACCCCGGCCAACCAGGCATGCCCTGCAATGCTCATCGCGCGTCTCCCCTTTTGCGTGACGGCGCCGGTCGCACGGTGCGTCCGGGCTCGACGCGTTGTACTGCCGCAAGCGACAAAGCGTCAAGCCGGCGGAGCGTGAACGATCTGGCCTGCCCCGGAGCTTCCAGTGCGACTTATAACTGGAGTAAGTGTCGCCCGGGGTCCGAAATCCTGGGGCCACTGCTCTACAGGAGGGCGCGCAGTTTGCGGATCGATCCATCGGGGGTGGTAAGCACCGGAACTGTTCCGCTCGATGTCAAGGAGGCGCGCGCCGGCGCCATCGAGATCTGCCCCCAGGCCACCGCCGCGAAACCGTCCGCCGCCTCGGACGCTTGGGCGATCTGTCGATGATGCGCTGCGGCGTCTCCTGCCTGCAAAGCATCGAGTGCCCCTTCCACCAGGCGCGGCTCCACCACGGGTACAACGCCGCGGGCGGCCGAGTGCGCTCTGATCTCGGCCATCATCGAAAGAATCGTCGGCGGGAAGGTGGCGAGGAGGAGCACGCGCCCGCCGTGGGCGTTGATGTCAGCGATCTCGTCGTAGAGCGCTTCATTGGGTTTGAGGATCGGGATTCGTTGGTCGTGCTTCACTGCTTCGATCGCCGGACCGAATGCCGAGCACGTGAAGAGGATCGCGTCAGCACCAGACTGCACGCAGTAGCGCCCGATCGACCGAAAACGCTCGACCATCGCTTCGGTCAGACGGCCGTCGCGTCCGAAATCGGTGAAAAGGGAATCCTCGAGCAGATTGGCTATTCGCGCTTGCGGCCATTGCGCAGCGAAGGCGGCGACGGTCGGATCCATCGAGACCCGGTGGGCGTGGACCAGATAAATCTTCGGATCGGTCATGGGGGGCGGTTCACGATTGAGCGGGAAATCAGTCTACGTGCGCCACGGTATGCTTGCCGCACACTGACTCATGAGGTGCCGCATGTCATTGCGCCGGATGCTTTACGCCTGCACCGCGATGCTGGTCGCGGCGCCGGTCTTTGCACAATCCTGGCCTTCCAAACCGGTGCGCCTGATCGTGCCGCTCGGTGCAGGCGGCGCGAGCGACATCGTCGCGCGCGTGACTGCGGGCAGGCTGGCCGAACGCCTCGGTCAGCAGGTCGTCGTGGAGAACCGACCCGGTGCCGAGGGTGTGATCGGCATGGAGGCAGCCGCGAAGTCTTCGCCCGACGGCTACACACTCGTTCTCGGGTCGAGCACGACGCTCGCAGCCAACTTCTCGCTACGCAGCAAGCTGCCGTTCCACCCGGTGAACGATTTCGCGCCGGTCGCAATGTTCGTGAAGAACGCTTTCAACGTCCTCGTCATCCATCCCAGCGTACCGGCGCAGAATCTGCAGGAATTCATCGCGCTCGCGCGCGCCCAACCCGGCAAGCTGTTCTATGGCACCGCAACCAGCGGCTCCAAGATCTGCACCGAGATGTTCAAGACCATGGCCGGAGTGAACCTGGCGATGGTGAACTACAAGAGCACGCCGCAGGCGCTGGCCGACCTCATGAGCGGCCAGGTGCAGTTGATCTGCGAGCCAGTCGGCACGTCGATCGGCGCGATCAACAGTGGCAAACTCCGTGCACTCGGCGTGACCAGTCCAGCGCGCGTGGCGGGCGCTCCGCATCTGCCCACTGTCGCCGAGAGCGGCCTGCCCGGCTTCGAGTACTCGGCCTGGGTCGGTGTGTTCGCTCCGACCGGAACGCCAAAAGCCGCGATCGATCGGTTCGGTGGCGAATTGGCCATCGTCCAAAAGGAGCCCGAAACGGTCGCGAAGATCCAGGCCGCGGGGTTCGATCCGATGATCGGCGGGTCGAACGAACTTGCGGTCCTACTGCGAACGGAAATCGCCCGCGCCGCGAAAGTCGTCAAGGACGCCGGCATTCAACCGGAGTGACGGGTACCAGCTTGCCCCGCGTCATCATCGTCACCCCGTATGAAGCGCAAGCGGTTCAGTGTCGAGCAGATCGTTGCAGTGCTGAAGCGGGCCCAGGCCCGATTGCCGGTGGCGGATTTGGGCAAACGGCAGATGGTGAAGCACCTCTGGGAGCGCTACCGAGTCGGCGAGCGCCGCGCTTGCCGGGTGCTGCCGCGTCGCGAGGGCTGGATGCTTGGAAAGAACTTGCGGTATCGCCTGTATCGCAAAGAGGGACTGTCGCATCGCTATCGACCTGAGCGCAAACGACGCTCCCAGGCCGTTCCGATAAACGCGGGCGCTTCTCGTTTGTTTCGCCTGAGGATTCGGGTCGACGCGCGGGGATCGGCTACGCCGCTGCTCCTTTGTCACCTCGAAACGCCTTTGCGACGCGCCGCACGAGGCCGGCGAAATTTCGAACCACGGGTGACGGATCGCCGCGGCGCGAAGCGAGGTTGAGCACTGCTTGCGGTTGGGCATCACCCCTTATCGGACAATAACTCACACCCTCCATACGCATTCGCCCGATGGAGGCAGGCACGATTGCGATGCCTAGTCCGGCGGCAACAAGGCTGAGCGCCGAAGTGATTCGTGGGGCCTCCTGCCCGAAGCGAGGGCTGAAGCCTGCTTTGAAACACGCCGCCATTGTGGCGTCATAGAAAGCCGGGCCATGTTGGCGAGCGTAGATGATGAACGTCTCGTCGATCAGATCCTTCATCGATAGCCCCTTGCTGCCGCTCCCGGTACGCGCGAGTCTGTGTTGGCTCGGCAATGCGACCACCATCGGCTCCACGAGCAACTCGTTGATTGCAAGTTCGGGTAGATCACCCTTGGGCGTGCGCAGAAACGCAACATCCATCTGTTCATTTTGCAGGCGCTCGATGAGCTCGGTTCTAAGGCACTCCTCTAACGTGAGCGAGACTTGTGGAAAGGCTTCGCGGAAAGTTCGAATGACCAACGGGACGAAAGGATGAACCGAACCGGTCGGTGTGACTCCAACGCACAGTCGGCCTTGCTCGCCTCTTGCGGCACGTCGGGTTGTTTCGAATATGCGCTCGTACTGCTCTAGCGTTGCGCGGGCATTGACGAGGAACACTCGTCCGGCTTCGGTCAACTCGACACCGCGAGCCTTGCGACGAAAAAGCTGTGCATTGACTTTGCGTTCGATTGCTTTGATGCGTTGACTTAGGGGCGGCTGCTGTATGCCGAGCCGTTCGGCGGCACGAGTGATATGACCTTCCTCGGCTACGGCGACAAAATATCGGAGGTGTCTGAGTTCAAGTTCCATATCGACCCTGATATGTATTTTGCGCTCGCCATATTATGGCTCCACGCCCTTGAGGCTGATACGCTGGGTTCCGAGTTCATACGAGGTGAAGGAGGACGGCATGGAACTTGCGCGTCGGCACTTTCTCCGATTGGCTACGGGTGCACTTGCTATGCCGGCTTTGTACTCGACCAGCTGGTCGCAAGCCTACCCGGTACGGCCGGTGCGTTTGCTCGTACCGTATGCCGCCGGTGGGCCCACCGACATTCTGGCGCGCCTCACCGCACAGAAGCTATCCGAACACCTCGGCAAGCCGTTCTACGTCGAGAACCTAGGCGGTGCGGGAGGCAACATCGGAATGGGGCGCGGAGCTAAGGCGCCACCCGATGGACATACGATACTCATCGTTCCACCGAATATCGTCGTCAACCCGGCCCTTTACGTCACCGTCCCCTACGATCCGTTCAAAGACTTCGACCCAGTGACCATCGCCGTCACCTCGACCATCGTGCTCGCGGTTCATCCGTCGCTGGCGTTCAAGACGGTCAGGGAGCTTGTCGCGTCAATCAAAACGAATCCGGGAAAATACAGCTTCGCCTCGCCGGGCAACGGGACGCCGCCGCATCTCGTGGGCGAGCATTTTCGGCAGTCGCTCGATCTCGACATCGGCCACGTCCCCTTCAACAGTGGGGGCCAGGCGATCGCCTCGACAGTAGGTGGGCATACCCCTATAGCTTTCTGCTCGACTCCGCCGGCGGTGCCACAGTTTCGGGATGGGAAGCTGCGTGCATTGGCCGTGACCAGCAGCATGCGCTCCCAGACGCTACCCAACGTGCCCACCATGGCGGAAGCCGGCTACGCTGAGATAACGGGAGAGGGATGGTTTGCTTTCGTCGTTCCAGCGGGAACGCCCAAGGAAATTATCGAGCTCCTCCATCGAGAGATCGTCAGAATCATCGCTCAACCGGAAGTCAAGGAGCGCCTCGCAGAACTCGGATTCGAGCCGATCGGGAGCACACCGGAGGATTCGGCCGGGCAATTTAGATCGGAAAGTACCCGATGGACGAAGGTGATACGCGAGGGCCGTATCAAGGCAGAGTAGCGATCCTTACATTGTGTTGACCCTGGCGAGCGGAGCCGCTTCGACTGCTCGAGACTGGACCCCGGGCAGGCCAGTGCGGCCGGTCAGGTTTGGAGGTCGCAGTAACCCAGCACCGCTCTGCTGTCGGACCGCAACGGTCGACCTCCGCGCGTCCCTGGACTTAGCGATGCCAGCGGTCAGCCGGCGACGGTACCCGTATCCCGCCACTCGCTTGGCTTTAGGTCAGGCGTGCGCACCCACCGCGTCGTCGGCCGGCCTTCGGCGAACGTCTTCAATTCCCGCTCCCACAGCTTTCTCAGCACGAGGATCGCCCGATCGCTCTTGCCGAGCGTTTCTTCATCGCGATTCGTGATGCGTCCCTGCCCCGCCATCGCCACGTGATCTTCGAGCGTGATGGTATGGACACGCTCCCGGTCGATGTCCTTCAGCTGCGTGCGTCCAGCGAGAATCTCCTCGCCGAGCCGCGTGGGCACGATGTCCATCTTCGCGTACGTCTCGTCCATCTTCGCGAGATAGCGTTCACGTGCCTCGCCTTGCACCGGCACGCGGCTCACACCGAAGTTGATGTGCTGCTCATCGTCGACCGGCACGAACCACACGAGAATCTCGATCCGACCCGCGTGGACGGAGAACGCGAACTGGTGGTTGATGTTTGGCATGCCGAACTGGTGCCAACGCTCCTTGCCGCTGCGACGAAGCGCGCCCAGCTTCAGGCCCCACGACGTCTCCTCGGCGTACGGCGTCGGACTGTCGAGCAGACCGTTGTAGGCGCCCTGGAACGTGCGGTGGGCGATGCCCACATGCGCAGCGTCGCCGATGTTCTCGATCGCCTGGAAGTAGTTGCAGCGGCGCAGGTACGTCTGCTCGGCCACGTGCACGAGGACGCTCAGATCCTCGAAGTCCGGAAAGCGCGGGAACTCCGGCGGCTCGCCTTCACCCAGGAACGCGAAGATGAGCCCGAGGTACTCCTTCACCGGGTAAGCGGGAATGCGCACACGGCTCGCGAACGAATCCTCGTGCTCGGCGGGCTGCTCGATGCACTGGCCGTCGGGACGATACTTCCAGCCGTGGTAGAGACAGCGGATGTCGTCGCCTTCGACCGCCCCGGCTGAGAGCTGCGTGCGTCGGTGCGCGCAGCGGTGGGCGACGAGATGCGGCCCACCGCCCTCGCCCCGGTAGAGCGTCAGGTCCTCGCCCATGATGCGGATCGGCTTCGCCTCACCGGGTGCAAGCAGCGCTCCAACGTAGACGGGATGCCAGAACTGCCGAAGGTAGCGGCCAGCGAGCGTGCCGGGGCCGGTGTGGACGACGTCGATCCCCCCGCGTGCGCTCGTGCTCGTCGCTGTTCGTGTGGCGGGCTCGTTCGTGCGCCCATTCGTCGGCTCGATGCCGGTGAGCGCGACCTCCCAGTACTTGCGCAGGCTCATGTGCTGCTCTCCCCTTGCGTCACTCCGGCCGCGCGCCCGACTCGCGCACCATGCGGCCCCACTTGTCGATCTCGGCCCTCAGGAAGCTCGCGAGTTGTTCAGGCGTGCCCGTCGTGACCTCCAGCCCGTCGTTCGCGAAGCTCTGGCGCACCGAGGGCATTGCGAAGAAATCGACCGTCTCGCGATTGAGCTTGTCGACGATGTCGCGCGGCGTCTTGCCCGTGGCGAACAGGCCGAACCACAACACGACCTCGTAGTCCGGCACGCCCGCTTCGATCATGGTGGGGACGCCGGGTGCGATCGCCATCCGCTCGCGACTCGTGACGGCGAGCGCCTTCAGCTTGCCACCGCGCACGAGGGGCATCGACAGCGCCGCCGTATCGAACAGCATCTGGACCCGGCCTGCGACGAGTTCCTGCAGTGCCGCGACCGGCCCGTTGCTCGGCACGTGGACGATGTCCGTTCCCGTCGTCGATCGAAAGACGCCGCCCGCAATGTGTCCCGACGAACTGATTCCGGCGGACGTGTAGTTCAACGCGCCGGGTTTCGCGCGAGCCTGCGCGACGAGCTCCTGTACGGTCGCGACGGGGGACGCCGCGGGCACGAGTAAGAGCATCGGAATTCGCGTGATCAGGCTGACGGGCGTGAAGTCCGCGACCGGATCGTAGGGCAGCTTGGCGCCGAAGAGCACGACGTTCACGGCGTGCGTGGCTGGCCCACCGAGGAAGAGCGTCAAGCCATCCGGCGGACTCTTCGCGGCGGTCTCGGCGGCGAGCATGCCGCCCGCGCCTGGCCGATTCACCACCACGACCGGCTGCCCCCATCGCTTGTTCAGCTGATCACCCAGCACCCGTGCAACCCGGTCGGGAATGGCGCCGGGAGGAAACGGCACGATGAAGCGAAGCGGCTTGTTGGGATAGGCACCGTCCGCGTCAGCGGCCATCGCCGCCGCAGGTGCGCCGACGACGAGCGAGAGCAGGACAAGTAGCGCCGGGAAGTGCGCGTACGCCATGGGCGTTGTCTCGTGTCGCGGGAAAAGGAGGTTATTCAAACAATCGTGAGCGCCTCGAGCACCATAGCGGCTGCGACGGTCGCGGCGCGGGTGAGCTCGGCGGGTTGGATCTTGTCGATCGTATCTTCGGCCGAGAGGATATGCCGGACGTTGGAGCCCGGCCGGCCGAAGCCGGCGATCAATCGCAGCGCAGGGATCCCGGCGCGCGCGAAGTTCGCGTGATCAGAGTTCTCCATGAGCGGCTCGTGCACGCTCACCGGGATCGATGCGCGCGCCGCGGCGCGCTCGGTGATGCGCGCCATCGCCTCGAAACCGCTGGTGAGCGCGGTGAGCGTGTCATCGCCCGCGACCGTATCGAGATTGATGTTGAGCCGCATCCGCGCGCGCTCCTCGGGCGTGAGCGACGCTAGCCACTTCGCCGAGCCGGTGAGTGCCCATTCCTCGGCGGAGAAGAGCGCGACACGCACGTCGCTCCCGCGCGGTAGCGCACGCGCGACCGCGAGTGCGACCGCGACGCCGGTGGCGTTATCGAGCGCGCTCTGGCCGAGATCGTGACCGTCCAGATGCGCCGAGAGCACCACGCGCGGCGCGCCGAAATCGGCGATCACGTTTGGCGCATGCGCGTCGCGATCGACGCCTTCGAGATGCAGTCGCACACGTCTGGCGCTGCGCACCAAGTGTGCGGTGTCGCCGTCTATGTATGCCGCGGGAATGCCCCGCGCACCGCGCGCGCGGCCCGAGGAGCCCGAAAGCAGCCCGCCCGAGGGATTAGCGAGCAGGAAGCCGACCGCACCGCGCTCGAGTGCCCAGTGGTACTTGCGCCGGCGATGGATGTGTTCCGCGGAGAATGGATACTCGTGCGTGGCGAGCGCGATACGTCCTTCGAGTTGCGCCGCCGCGAAGTCCACTTCCGTCCCGCGACCGACGTCCACCACGTCGGCGACGAGTCCTTCGAGCGGGGTGGACGCAGCGCGCAAAAAGGCTCGGCACGGATGCTGCACATCACCGACCCGCAGCTCCGCCCGCGTCGCATGCCACGCATCGAACGGGATCTCCACGCGCGCGACCTGCGCACCGATCGTTTGCAGCGCCTGCGCAGCGTACTCGGCCGCGGCACGATCACCCGCGCCGCCGGCCATGCGTCCACCCAGGCCGCAGAGAAACTCGAAATCGCGCCGGAGCTGCGCGGCGTCGATGTCGATGTCAGTCCGCGGTGATGCGAGCATCGGTCACGACGGCGGTCCAGCGCTTCAGATCCTGTGCGATGAGCGCCTGCAACGCCGCCGCCCCTGTAGCCGGCGGCGGCGCCACGCCCGCAGCGGCGAATTTCTCCCGCACCTCCGGCGCGGTGATCGCTCTCACCACCGCTTGCACAAGCTGCTCGATCGCAGCGCCCGGCACGCCCGCCGGCGCGAGCACGCCCCACCAGTGCTGCACCACGAGGGCCGGCAAGCCGCTCTCGGCGAAGGTGGGCACGCTCGGATGACCGGCAAGGCGCGCTGGTGAGGTAACCGCGAGCGCACGCAGGCGCTCGGCCTTCAAGTGCGGCGTGGCGGTCGCAAGCGTGGTGAACATCGTCTGGACTTGGCCCGCGACCGTGTCATTGAGCGCGGGGCCGGCGCCCTTGTACGGCACGTGCGTGAGACGAATCCCGGCTTGCGCCTGCAGCAGCGCGGCCATGAGATGCGTGGCGCTGCCGTTACCCCCCGAGGCGATGGCGATGCGATCGGGGCTTTGCCTCGCTGCGGCGACGAGCTCGGCGAGCGTCTTCGCGGGCACCGACGGATGGACGAACAGCATGAGCGGCGCCACGCCGATCAGGCTCACCGCCGCGAAATCGCCGACCGGGTCGTACGGTGTCTTCTTGCCGTGCACCGCCGGGACGATCGTGTGCGGCATGTCCGCGAGCAGGATCGTGTGGCCATCGGCGGGCGACTTCGCGACCGCATCGGTGCCTAGCATCGAGCCGGCGCCGGGCCGATTCTCCACGACGATCGGCTGGCCGAGCGTCTCGCGCATGCGCTCGGTCATGAGGCGCGCGAGGACGTCGGACGATCCGCCCGGTGCGTAGGGCACGACGAGGCGCACCGGCCGATCGGGGAATGCGCCCGCGCTGGCGGCAAACGTCGCAAGCACGATCGAAGCTAGGAGTCTCATCGCGCGGAGCATGGGGCCTTACTCTTCGTTTTAGTCTTGCCTCGCTTGGCGTGCTGAATCGTTGTAGCCGCAATCACGCGCCATCACGCACCTTTTGGCCACACGAATTCCGGGCGTAGGCCTTCATACACAGGACGCCCATCATCGGGCTTGGGCACCCCGGTCGCGGGATCGTAGAAGGCGTGATAAGTCGGCTGCAAATTCTTGGCGTCGTAGCCCATGAGATTCGGCACCGCGACGCGAATGCGCTTTTGTTTATCGTCGAGCATGACGGGTGTGCCGCAGGTTTCGCACACGCACAACTCCAGCGGGCCACTGGGATTCTTGCTGTTGAACGGCATACGCTTTAGCGTGCCGGCGCCCGCAACCGTCAGATCGCTGAATCTAAAGAACACCACATGTGTCGTGGGTTGATTGGTGACCGCTTTGCACACCGAGCAGTGACAGACGTGATTGTCGATGGGATCCTGATCCGAATACGTTTGATGGTGCGCGCAACCACCAGCGTACTTGTGAGCCATCTTTTGTCTCCTGTGGAGTGGAGCTGTAGGATGCGGCATCGTCACGCAATCACGTGCGTTCGACGAGTATAGGACAGATCAAACGCCTCGCTTGTGCTCGGGCGTCAGCTGACGGCGTTCAGGATTTTCCCACCCGCTTCGACTGGCTTCGCATCCACCAAGATCACCGCGACGAAGCACGACTCGGTGCCGCGGTTGATCCAGTTGTGGATCGTGCCCCGCTGCACATCACGTCTCCCGCTTTCACGTGCACTTCGACCCCATCGTCGAGCGCCATGTCGATCTCGCCTTTCAGGATCACGAGATAGTCGATCGAGTCGGTGCGATGCATGCGTGGCGCGACGCCGGGTTTGAACTCGATCATGCGGAACACAGAGCCGCCTGGCATCGTGGCGCCGACCTGCGCCCTGCCGGCATCGCGCCGAAGTCGACGAAACGGGTTCGTATCTCGGGGAATGCAAGCACGGCGTGCAGTTCGACCAGGATGCGGTCGATCACGGGTGCTGGTGTCGCTACGGGCGACGTCGACGGGGACTAATGCGCGGCGAGTTATTGATACGTGGAGGCGGGGGTCGGAATCGAACCGGCGTAGACGGCTTTGCAGGCCGCTGCATG
>CADEDU010000048.1:51051-53305 GCA_902826155.1 uncultured beta proteobacterium | reverse complement strand
GCGGAACTGAGCAGCGCCACCGCGGCGATGGTCGCGCGCAATGCCAACGGATCGGCGATGCGGGTGGTCAGATACATCACGTAGATCGGGCCACCAGCGGCGAAGAGCGCACTGATCACGCCGCCCACGGTCACCACGACGAACGCAGCCGGACGAGGCAACGGCGGAAGCCGCAAGCGACCGGTCAGTCCTGCAAGTCCAAACGCGACGACGAAGACTCCAAGCGCGACGAGCGAGGCACGCCTGGGCAAGCCGATCAGCAACGTGACGCCGAGCACCATGCCGAGCAGCATCGGCACGAGCAACCATCGCAACTCACTCCGATCGACCCGCGAGCGCTCCTTGCCGCCCAGCGCAAGCGAGGCTGCCAGATCGAGCGTGGCCTGCAGCGGAATCACCAACGCAAGCGGCAGAAAGTGCGCGAGCACCGGCGCGGCAATCAGCGATGCGCCGAAGCTCGTCATGCCGAAGATGACGTACGCGATCAGCACCCCGAGCGCGCAGGCGGCGAATGCGCTCGTGCCGATCGGCAGCCAACCGTCCACGCGACGCCTCAGAGCTCGAACGCAGGCAGCACCGGCCGGTCAATCCCTGCCGAGCGAATTAATCTGCCGACCGGAACCGTGCTCCCAGTACGCAACGCGGCGACCCTCGATCGTGAGTTCCGGCATCGGTGTCTCCTATCCTGAGCGCGATGGACTGCAAAGCCTACCCGACGCCTAGATAAGCATTGCGCACGTGTTCGCTCGCGGCGACCTGCTGCGTCGGACCGGACAGCACCACGCGCCCCTGCTCCATCACGTAGGCGTATTGCGCGAGTTTGAACGCGAGCCTGGCGTTCTGCTCGACCAGCAGGATGGTCACGCCGGCTTCGTTGATGCGCCGGAGTTGTCGATAGACCTCCTGCACGATCACCGGCGCGAGACCCTGCGAGACCTCGTCGGCCATCACCAGACGCGGGGCGGCCATCAGCGCGCGACCGATCGCCAGCATCTGCTGCTCGCCGCCCGACAGGCTGCCGGCGCGCTGGCGGATGCGTTCCTTCAACCGCGGGAATGCCGCGTAAACCTCGGCGAGCGCGGCCACGGTTTCCCGCTCGGTCGGACGCAGATAGGCGCCAAGCCGCAGGTTGTCCTCCACCGAGAGCTTGGCGAAGACGCGCCGCCCCTCCGGAACATGCGCGATGCCCGCCTGCGCGACCTCGCGGCTGGAACGGCCCGAGAGCGCAGCGCCATCGAACCGGATGGTGCCGCGATGGATCGGCTGCAGGCCGCTCACCGCCTTGAGCAAGGTCGATTTTCCGGCGCCGTTCGGGCCGACGATCGCGGTGATCGAACCGGTCGGGATCTCGATCGAGACGCCGTTGACCGCGCGCGCCTGGCCATAGCGAACATCGAGGTCGTGAATGGTAAGCAGCGGTGCGGTCATGGCCGGATCGACGGTTCGCATAGTCGGATCGACGATTCAATCGATCTCGGCCACACCAAGGTACGCGTTCACTACCGCCTCGTTCTGCGTGAGACCTTGCGGTGCGCCGTTGTAGATGATGCGCCCGAAGTGCAGCACGACCACGCGGTCGCAATAGCCGCTGACGATGCGCATGTTGTGCTCGACCAGCACGACGGTGCAGCGCTTGCGCACCTCGGTGCTCACCAGCGTCATCATGCGCTGCGCCTCCTCTGCCGACAAACCGGCCGCCGGTTCATCGAGCAGTAACAGCGTCGGCTCGGTCGCCAGCGCGACCGCAACGGTCAACAGCTTCTGCGTGCCCAGCGGCAACTCCGAAGCGCGCTCGCCTGCGACACCGCCGATGCCGAGCAGATCGAGCAAGCCGTGGGCGCGTGACTCGAGCGCCTGTTGCTCGCGTGCGTAGGAAGGCGTGTTGAACATTCCGGCCAGCACGCGCGGCCGGCGGTGCCGATGCAGGCCCTGCAGCACGTTCTCCAGGGCGGTCTGCTCGGCAAAAAGCGTCACCAATTGAAACGTGCGTGCGATGCCACGCATGGCAAGGGCGTGACTGGCCAGACCGGTGACCTCCTGCCCATTGAGCGAGATCGTGCCCGCGCTCGGGGGAAACACGCCGGCGATGATGTTGAACAAGGTCGACTTGCCCGCGCCGTTGGGGCCCACCAGCCCGACCAGCTCGCCTTGCTGCACGTCGAACGACACATCGGTGAGCGCGGTCAGTCCGCCGAACTGCTTGGCGATCGAGCGGACTTCGAGGACTGGCGTGCTCATCGTTTGCTCAGCGGTT
>CADEDU010000048.1:42282-50951 GCA_902826155.1 uncultured beta proteobacterium | reverse complement strand
CGCCAGGATCACCACCATCAGGATCACCGCGTACACCAGCGTCTTGTAATAGCCCACCGAGAACAGTTGTTCGCCTAGCGCAGTCAGCGCCGCCGCGCCCAACAACGGTCCGGCGAAATTGCCCAGCCCTCCCACCATCGCGTAGATCACCAGGTCGGTCGAATAGATGAAGGTGAAGATGTTCGGGCTGACGAAGTTCAGATAGTGCGCGTGCACCGCGCCCATCAGTCCGGCGACGCAGCACGACACGACGAAGGCCGCGTTCTTGTAGCGTGCCGCGTTGATGCCGACGCTCTGCGCCAGTTTTTCGGTGTCAGGCGTGCGGAATGCGAGCAGCGTGAAACCGAAGCGCGTGTACTGCAGCAGATACAGGAACGCGAGCGAGCCGAGCGCCACCGCCAGCACGAGGAAATAGAAGGTCTGGTGCGTGGCGAGGGCGATGCCGAAGAATTCCGGCCGCGGCACGCCGGCCAGTCCGTTGGGGCCGCCGAAGTAGTCGAACGCGCGGAAGATGCCGTTCACGATCTCGCCGAAGGCGAACACGCTCAGGCTGAAATAGATGCCGCGCAGGCGCAGCGTGAGCGCGCCGATCGCCCAGCCGACGGCAGCGGCAACGATTCCGCCGCAGACGATGCCGATCCACGGCGACAACCCGAGTTTCGTCGAAGCAATCACGGCGGTGTAGGCACCCACCGCGATGAAGCCGGCATGGCCGAACGACAGATAGCCCATGCGCATCACCGAGAACACCGCGGCCGTATAGACCACGTTGATGAGCACCACCATCGCCACATGCAGCGCGTACGTGGTCGCGTAAAGCGGCATCAGCACGAGGGCGACGACCAGCAGCACGAGCCAGGCGCGCTTCATGTCCGGCACATTCCAGACTCACGCACGGCCGAGCAGCCCGGCCGGACGCACCACCAGCACCAGGATCATCGCCACGAACACCAGGATGTGCGCGGTCTCGGCGCCGAGCGCAATCGCACCCACCGCCTGCAGGATGCCGATGAGCACGCCGGCGAGCACCGTGCCGGTAATGCTGCCCAGCCCGCCGATGATGACGATGATGAAGCACATCAGGATCGCGTCGAGCCCCATGCCCGGATTGATCGAATAGATCGGCGCGACGAACACCCCGCCGATCGCCGCGAGCACGAACCCCAGGCCCACCGCGATCGCCGCGATGCGGTTGGCGTTGACGCCGAGCATGCGCGCGGTCTCCTCGTCTTCCTCGATCGCGCGCATCGCCAGGCCGGTCTTGGTGCGATACACCAGCCAGTACAGCGCCGCCACCAGCAGCAGCGCAACGCCTGCAGCCGCCAGCCGCTCGATCGGCAACCGCACACCCAACAGTTCGATCACGCCCGGAAACACCGAGGGGACGTTCTTCTCCTGCGCGCCGAACGCGATCCAGGAGGCCGACTGGATGATCAGCGAGATGCCCACGCTTGCGACCACCAGTTGCAGCCACTGCCCGCGCAACCGGCGGAAGAACGCACGCTCGACGGTGAGTCCGGCGAGCAGGGCGAGCACGACGATCGCCGCGAACGTCAACCACAGCGGCAGCTTGTAGACGACGTACAGGATGTACACGCCCATCGCGCCCAGCATGTAGATCTCGCCGTGCGCGAAGTTGACGATATGCAGGATGCCGTAGATCAGCGTAAGCCCGAGCGCGGTCAACACGTAGAGCACGCCGTTGACCACGCCGATCGCCAGGCCCTGCGCCAGCAGCTGGAGCGTCATCGGCGTTCGCCGATCACTCCATGGTGCTCATCAGCACTTCGAGCGGCTCCCACTTGCCGTCCTTGATGATCGAGGCGGGCAGCGGCGTCTGGATCTGACGGCGGATGCCGTAGGTCTTCTCGGCGCCCCAGCTCGCCGGTCCGTACGGATGGTGCTGGAACGTGGAGGTGGCGAGCGTATCGGCGACCTTCTTCGAGTCGAACGTGCCGGCCTTCTGGATCGCTTCCACGACCCAGCGGGTGGCGGCGTACGACTCCCAGATCGTGCCGAGCGCCGCTTCGCCGTATTTCTTCTGATGGCGTTCGGCCAGATCCTCGTACAGCTTGGTCGGCGGCTTGGCCCAGACGCGATAGGCGATGATGCCGTCGGCGCCCTTGCCCGCGATGTCCACCAGCGCCTTGGCCTCCAGCACCGCGGTCGAGCTGATGAAGTAACCCTTGTAGCCGAGCTCGCGCGCCTGCTTGGCGATCAGGCCGATCGTGCCGGTGGGCGCGGCGTCAGTGTCGATCGCATCGGGCTTGCTCGCCAGCAGCCGCAGCAGCGCGGCCTGGAAGTCTTTCGCGCCGCGATCGAAGTATTCGACGCCGACGTACTCGGTGTGACCCTGCAGCTGCTTGCCGACGATCTCCTTGAGCGTGGCGACGTCGAAGCGGCCCAGGTCGTCGTTGGGCACCAGCTGCGCGATCCGCTTGATGTTGAGCTTCTTGTAGATCGCGGTGGTGAACGTGTAGTAGAGCTGGTCGGACGATGCCATGAAGCGAAACACCGTCGGGTTCTCCGGATTGGTGATCGCCTTGCCCGCCGCACCCATGAAGATGTCGAAGAACCCGGTCTGCCGGATGATCGGCAGGATCGGCGGATGCACCCCGGCGCCGAGTACGAAACCATAGCGCACGCCGTCGTTGTGCACGGCGCGATTGAGCGCCGCGACGGTCTTATCTGGCGCCAGGCCGGTGTCGTACGGTGCCAGCTCGACCTTGTATTTCTCGCCACCGACGGTGAACGTCCCGACATCTTCGGCGGCCATCTCGATGCCTCGATTGACGCCGATGCCGAACGGCGCAGCAGGCCCGGACAGCGGCGACAGATTGGCGATCTTGAACGCCTTCTGCGCACTTGCCGGCGCCGCGACCAGCGCAGCGGCAATACTCATGGATAACGCCACGACTACACCGGCTCGGCGCATCGGTCTCCTCCTCGATTGGAACTGCGAACTGCGGACTGTGGATTGTCAGCGGCACCCGACCGTGCGAACCCGGTCGAGTCTGGAGCGCTGCGGTTCGGCCCGGACGTCACGCCGCAGGTGCGGGCGCCGTGGAGGTTATGAGTCGCGTTCCGACCGTGTCAAGCACAGGACAAAGCGCGCGCGACTCGGATGCGCCGCCGCGGCATCTGCCGATCAGGCGCGCCGGGGCGAGCGCGCACCGGATTTCTTCTTACCCTTGCCTTTGCGCAACGCCGCTTCGTGCGCCTCGATCTCGGGCCAGGCGGCACGCACCGTGTTGAACGCATCGAGCGCGGCCGGCCCGCCGCAATACAGGAACGAGTGCAGGATCAGCTCGCGCACTTCGAGCTTGGTCACGCCGTTGCGCATCGCGCCACGCAGATGCACCTTGATCTCGTGCGGACGGTTGAGGGCGATGCAGAACGCCAGCGTGAGCATGCTGCGCGTCTTCGGCGGCAGGCCCGCACGCGTCCACACCGCGCCCCAGCCATGCTCGGTGATCAACTCCTGGAACGGCATCCAGAACTCATCGGTGTTTTTGAGCGAGTTGGCGACATAGTCGGGGCCGACCACGCGTTTGCGCATGGCCAGACCGACATTGAAGGCTTTGCTGCGGGCGGGGCGTTTCATGGTTTTTCCTTTCGTTGTTCTGGGAAGTTGCGACTACGACCGCGCTGGTCACGCCGGTCGCAGCTCCAGTGCGCGCTCGATCTGTTCGCGCAACTGCTCGGGCCGTACCGGCTTGTGAATCAAGGTGAGGCCGCTCTCGACCACTGCGCGTAATCGATCGGGCGCGGTCTCGCCGGTGATGAGCACCGCCGGCACGCGTCCGAACCGTTCGCCCGCGCGGCGTACGACTTCGAGTCCAGTCTCTTCATTGCGCAGGCGGAAATCGACCAGCAGCAAGTCGGGCCGCTCGCCCATCGCCTCGAGTTCGACGTCGGCGCTGGCGACCGTTTCCGCGGTGCGCACTTCGCAGCCCCAGCGCTCCAGCAGGCCACGCATCGCAGTGAGGATGGTCTCGTCGTCATCGACCACGAGGATCTTCAAACCGGTGAGATCCGGGCTTTCGAATTCGCGCACGCCCAGGCCGGGTTCGGTTTGTGGCGGCAGTGGATCGGCGCGGGTCACGCGCACGCGGAAGTTTGATCCGACCCCGGGTTTGGAGATCACTTCCAACGGGCAGTCCAGCAGCCGCGCGGTGCGTTGCACGATCGCCAGGCCCAGCCCCAAACCCTGCTTGGCGTCGCGCTCGGTGTTGCGCACCTGATAGAACTCCTCGAAGATCTTCTCCTGCTCGGCCGGGGCGATGCCGATGCCGGTGTCGGTCACTTCGACCACCACCTGCGCCCCCGCCGAACGGGCCGTCACCCGGATCGAACCATGAAGCGTGTAGCGCAACGCGTTCTCGATCAGGTTGCGCACCACACGCTCGAACAGCATCGCATCGGTGCGCACCCAGTTACCCGCCGCGCGCGCATCGAAATGCAGGCCCTTCTGCGCTGCGAGCGGGGCGTACTGCGCCTCCAGCCGCGCGAACATCTCGTCGAGCGAGACCAGTTGATCGAGCGGTTGCACCGTGCCCGCGTCGAGCTTGGAGATGTTGAGCAGCGCGTCCATCAACCGCTCGAGCGAGCCGACCGATGCGTCGATATGACCGGCGATGCGGCGCGTCTCCTGGTCCTGCGCGCTGTCGTTGAGCAGGCGGTTGAACAGCGCCAGCGCGGTGAGCGGCTGACGCAGATCGTGGCTGGCGGCGGCAAGGAAGTGGGTCTTGGCCCGATCGGCCGCCTCGGCCTTCTCGCGCGCCGCCTCGGCCTCGCCCTGCTTCGCCCGCAGTTCATGCACCAGCGCGTCATTCTCGAATCGCGTACGCAGTGCCGCCAGGAAAATGCGGCCCGCATCGAGGACGTAGAGGGTGAGATACACCAGGAAGGCCACCAGCAGCAGCGAAGTGAACCAGTGCTCCTCGGATCGCCACCAGCCGACGATGATGGGCGCCAGCAGCGGAATCGAGAAGCACGGAAAGGTGCGCGGCAACATCCCCGACGTGGCAATCGCAGCGGCCGACCACGCTGCCATCATCATGGTGAGCAGCGCCTGCTCGGTGAGCGGCGCATAGGGAAAGAAGAGCACGCCCGCCGAACCACCGAACACACCGTTCAGAAACGCGAAGATCGTCATGCGGCGAATCCACGTGTCCACTTCCTCGGGGGTGAGGTTGCGGGTGAGCAGTCGCCGGCTCAGGTAGGTGCGCACCAGCAGCGCGCCGCACACGATCACTACCCACGCAATCAGCAGATCGTGGCGGACGTGATTCCAGAACAGATACAGGATGTAGCCGGCCAGGAACGCCACGCCCACCGGGATGCGAATCGCCTGCTGGCAGAACAGCTTGAGCTGCTCGGCGCGGACCTCGCGCTGATAGCGCTCGGGATCGAGATGCGTCCCCGCTTCGATCGGAGCGGGCCCCAGCAACGGCGCGACGCCAGTGGCGGGCGGAGCGTTCTCAGCGTGGATCGTGCTCATGCAAGCGCCGCGGCGATGCGATCGGCGGTGAGCGGAAGCGCGCGGATACGCACACCGAGCGCGTCGCTCACCGCGTTGGCGATGGCGGCGGCGATCGGCCCCTGCACCGCCTCGCCGGCGCCGAGCGTGGGCGCGTCGGTCCGATCGATCAGCTCGACTTCAATCGTTGGCACCTCGCTGAATTTGAGGATCGGGTACGTCTCCCACGAGTTCGACGTGATGCGCTCGCGATCGAACGTCACCGCCTCCTTGAGCGTCCAGCTCGCGGCTTGGATCGCGCCGCCCTCGATCTGGTTGATCGCGCCGTCGGGGTTGATGACCAGTCCGATATCGACGGCACAGACGAGCCGCGTGAGTCGCACTTCGCGTTCCAGTTCGACCTCGGCGACGACCGCGGCGTACGCACTGGTGTTCTTGTAGCGCGAGTAGGCGATGCCGTGACCACGACCGTCCTGGCGCCTGAAGTTGCGCCAGTCGGCGCGACGCGCCGCGGCCTCGACCACCGCTCGCGCGCGTTCGTCGGATTGCAGATGGCGCAGGCGGAACTCGACCGGATCGGCCCCGGCCGCGGCGGCGAGCTCATCCATGAACGACTCGGCCGCGAACACGTTGCCGAATCCGCCGAGCGAGCGCAGCGCGGAGGTGCGAATCGGCATGTCGAGCGCGCGGTTCTTGGCGATGCGCTGACGCGGGAAGTCGTACGAGGGCACCGCGTTGCGCTCCGAGCCGCCGTTGGGCAATGGCATGTCGATCGCCACCGGCAGCTCGTGCGGGTTGTCGATGTAGGCCGCCGACAGCAGCGTCGGGCGCGGATCACGACCGGGCCGCGAACTGTGGCCGTTGCTCCACACCTCGTGGCTCCAGCTTTGCACGTTGCCCGAAGCATCGAGCTGCGCCTGCAGATCGATCGCCATCGCCGAGCCGAATGCCGACCAGCCCAGCTCCTGCTCGCGCGTCCACGCCACCTGCACCGGCCGCCCGTTGGCTGCCTGCGCGAGCAATGCTGCGTCGAGCGCAACGTCATCGGCCGGATTGTGGCCGTAGCAGCCGGCGCCTTCCACGTGCTGCACCACGATCTGGTCCTCGGGGATGCGCAGCGCTTTGCCCAGGTCGGCGCGCAGGTTGAAGATCCCCTGCGTGTGCGAGTGCACGGAGAGCCGCGCGCGCCCGCCTTGATCGCTCCACTGCGCGATCGCGCATGACGGCCCGACCGAGGCATGCGCGATGAACGGTTTGACGTAGGTCGCGCGCACGGTCTGCGCGGCGTTGGCCGCCGGCGCATCGCTCGCGGTGTCGACCAGCAGCTTGTGATCGACGCGCGCCGAGCGCAGGAACGTTTCAACCGCCGCCTGATCGGGCAGATCTGCGCCCGCGGACCAGACGCAGCCGGCCGCCAGACGTTCGGCAGCGCGCACGGCGATGTCTTCACGCTCGGCGATCACGCCGACGAAGCTGCCGTTGCGCACGATCGTGACGCCAGGCAACGCGCGCGCCTTCGACTCGTCGATCGACTTCAGCTTTGCCCAAGGACGGCTCGGCCGTACCACTCGGCCGAACAGCATCCCGGGAAGCACCATGTCATGCACGTAGCGCGGACGACCCGTCACCTTGTCGGGCAGATCGAGGCGTGGCGCATCGCGCCCCACGATGGTGTAGCCGCTCGGATCCTTCGGCTGCGCCGATGCGGTCGCACGGCGCTTGAGCACATCGTCGTTCGCCAGCGCCCAATAGCTGGTGGTCGTGGCCCGACCGGGAATGGCAATGGTGCCGTCTTCGACGCTGAGCGCGCGCGCCTGCACGCCGAATTCGCTCGCCGCCTCCTCCAGCAGAATCGCCCGCACCTCGGCGCACGCATAGCGGATGGCGGTACCGCTGTCCTGGATCGACAGGCTGCCGCTGGTCACGCCTTCGTTCGGGCTCGCCGTGGTGATCGCCGGGATCATGCGGATGCGATCGAGCCGGACATCGAGTTCCTCTGCCGCGATCTGCGCGAGCGAGGTGAGAATGCCCTGTCCGATCTCGACCTTGCCGCTGGAAACGCTGACGGTGCCGTCGCGATTGAAGCGGATCCACTGCGACAGCTCCGGGTTGCCTTGCAGGCTCCCGGGCAGCGCGTCTGTCTTGCGCGGGGTGAGCAGCGGATCAGCCATGACGCATCTCCCGCGCGGCCTGCTCGAGGGCTCGCAGCATGCGGGTGTGCGCGCCGCACCGGCACAGATTGCGATCGAGCGCCTCGCGCAACTGTTGATCGCTCGGATTGGGTGTGCGCTTGAGCAGTCCGGCTGCGGTCATGATCACGCCGCTCACGCAGTAGCCGCATTGCGCGGCCTGATGCGCGAGGAACGCGCGCTGCAACGGATGGAGCTTGGCCGGCGGAGCATCGGGCGCGCTCAATCCTTCGATGGTGGTGACCGACTTGCCCGCCACCGCCCACAGCGGCGTGTCGCAGGCAGCCACCGTGTTGCCGTCGAGCAGCACGTGGCAGGCGCCGCAATGGCCGGTGCCGCAGCCGAAGCGCGTGCCCTTGAGTCCGAGATCGTTGCGCAGCACGTAGACGAGCGGGGTGTCCTCGCTCGCCTCGCTGTTGCATGCAACGCCATTGACCGAAAAACCGATCGCCACGGCGCCTGCCCTCCTGTTTGTCGTTGTCGGCGGATGCCATCCGCGTCTTGCGTCCGGATGCCTTGCTGCGCGTCCCCCGCGTCGTGCCCGCGGAGTGAGAAGCCCGCCAATTCTACTGAGAACCCTGCGGATCCTCGGCGCGATTGCGCAGGTGCGTGGCGGTCTGGAACAGCGCCTGCATCAATTGCGCGGCGAGTTCCGGGTCGGTGCCGCTCGTCTGCATCGCCTGATCCATGCACGCGATCCATTGATCGCGCTCCCTGTTGCCGATCGGGAACGGCAGATGGCGGGCGCGCAGCATCGGATGGCCGAAGGTCTGCATGTAGAGCGGGGGCCCGCCGAGCCAACCGGAGAGAAACATGAACAGCTTGTCGCGCGAACCGTCGAGGCTGGGAGGATGCAGCGCGCGGATGCCCGCGAAACGCGGGTCGCGATCCATCAGATCGTAGAACGCATCGACCAGACCGCGCAGGGCGGTCGGGCCGCCGAGCCGTTCGTAGGGGGTTTCGGGCATGCGCGAGAGTCTACCGGGCCGCCGCGCGCA
>CADEDU010000048.1:37395-42182 GCA_902826155.1 uncultured beta proteobacterium | reverse complement strand
GACGCGCCGGTCAGGCCGCCGTAGTCATTGCCACGCTGCGGATCGGCCGATCGACGTTGGTGGGCAGACCCGGTGCGACTTCGACCGCGGCCGCCTGCTCGGCTCGGGCACGCGCGAGCGCATCGAAGGCCCGCTCGATCAACGTCGAACTGTTCTCACGCCAGTGCCACGCCGCGACGCCCGCAGCAAACGCTTGGCCGGCCGGCACGACGCCCTGCAACCGCTCGAGCAACGCGCTCGCCTGATGCACCGGGCAACCCGGCAGCAGCAGGGCGAACTGGCACTTGCCGAAGCGCGTCAGCAGGTCGGCGCCGCGCAACGATTGCGTCGCGGCGCGCGCGAACTCGGTGAGCAGGCCTTCGCCGGCGTTCTTGCCGTAACGGCCGACGTAGCGCTTGTACTTGTTGATCTCGAGCACCGCCACGGTAACCGGATAACCGAGCCGCCGTGACTGGCTGAGTTCGACCACGAGGCGTTCTTCCCAGACGCGATGACTGACGATCCCGGTCGACGAGCCCGGTTGCGAGGTGCCGCGCGATCCGCGATTGGCAACGGCCAGGCGGTGCAGGCGCGCCAGCAGCACGCTGGTGAGCGCCACCAGGGCAAGAATCAACGCAGCGGCCATCGTCGCGGCGATCGTCAAGTCGGAGCGTCCGTGCGCGACGAGCGCACCGAGGGCGAGCGGTTCGGTTGCGCGCAGTGCAAGGTAGCCGCGCCAGCCGAAGCCGAAACCGATCGAAGCGATCGCCACGCTGAGCGCGCACAACCCGAGAATCAGATGACCGACACGAGGCGGTTGATTGTCGTCGTGGCGCAGAGGAAGTCGCATGGCGGCGGGAGGGATCTGGGGCGACGTCGCGATAGTACGAAGTGCGATCGTCGCCACAAAGGAAAATGCCGCGTTACGTGACGGTCGAGACGCCACGTTCGTCGGCGTCGGTCGGTCGGTGCGACTTATTGCGCACTCTTATTGCGCACGATGCTCCAGCACCGCAGCCGCTTACGCTTCGCGCAACGCTGCGATCGGCGACTGACGCGTCGCCGCGCGTGCACCTAACCACGCATTCCATCCGGCCAATGCGACGCCGAGGATCGGTCCGACGATCCACACCCATGGGTTCATCGCATAGCTGACCTGAAAGACTTTGACCGCCAGCACCGCACCGATCGCACTGGCGCCGAGCGCGGCAAGCACACCGGCGAGAAAACCCACTGCCAGGAATTCGATGCGCTGCGCGTCGGCCACCTGCGCGCGCGACGCACCGATTGCGCGCATCACCGCTGTTTCCTGCACGCGCTCGTCCTGCGTGGCAAGCAGCGCCGCGTACAACACCAGCATTCCCGCCCCCAGCGCGAACAGGAATACGAACTGCACCGCGCGGATCACCTGCTCCATGACCGACACGGCCTGGCGCAGGATCACACTCATGTCGACGATGGTGAGATTGGGAAAGGCGCGCGAGAGCCGGTTCATCGCATCGGCGCGCGACTCGGGCACATGGAAGCTGGCGATGTAGCTGGTGGGTTTGTCTTCGAGCAGCTTGGGCGTGGTGATCACGAAGAAGTTGACCTGCATCGAGTCCCAGTCGAGCTTGCGCAGGCTGGTGATCGGCGCGGCGAACTCCTCGCCCGCCACCGACCACTTCAGTTCGTCGCCGAGCTTGACGTCGAGCGTCTTGGCAATGCCCTCCTCCACCGACAGGCTGCCGCGCTGCAGATCGCCTCCGTCGAACCAACGGCCCGCACTCACACTGTTGTGTCCGGGCAAATCACTGAGAAACGAAAGGTTGAACTCACGCTCCACCAGCCGGCGCGGACGGTCCTCGTACGCCTCGGGATCGACCGGTTTGCCGTTGATCGCCATCAGCCGCCCGCGCACCATCGGATAGGTAACCGGCACCGCGACGCGTTCGTCACGGAAGAACGCCTGCACCAGCTCGCGCTGATCGGGCTGGATGTTGAGCACGAACCGATTGGGGGCATCGACCGGGATCTTCGCGCGCCAGCCGTCGATCAGGTCTGCCCGTGTGAACGTGAGCATCAGGATCGCCACCAGCCCGACCGCGAGCGACACGATCTGCACCATATTGGCAGGTGCGCGTCGGCGCAGATTGGCGAGGCCGAAACGCCAGGGCAGCGTGACGAAGCGACTGAACGATGCGACCCCTCGCAGGAACAGCCACGCCGCGAGCGCGAACACGACCACTGCGGCGGCGAATCCGCCCAGCACGTACAAACCGAGTTTGACCCCGCCTGCCTGCCACACCAGCAGCAGCGCCAGCGCGCACGCGCCGATCACGTAAGCGAGCACGCTGGTACGCGCCACCGTGAGATCGCGGCGGAGCACGCGCAGCGCCGGCACATTCTTGAGGGCGATGAGCGGCGGCAACGCAAACCCCACGAGCAGCACCATGCCGGTGGCGATGCCCTGCAAGGCGGGCACGGCACTGGGCGCCGGCAATGTCGCATTGACCACGCCGGCGAGCGCCGCGCTGATCACCGCCTGCGCGCCTAACCCCAACGCGCAGCCGACCACGCTTGCCGCGAGCGACAGCGCCACGAACTCGTAGAAGCAGAGCGAAAACAGTCTGGCCTGCGTTGCGCCCAGGCAGCGCATCACCGCGTAGCCGTCGAGATGTCGCGCCACGTAGCGACGCGTGGCCAGGCCGACCGCCACGGCCGCGAGAATCACCGCGAGCAGCGCGGTCAGTCCGAGGAACTGTTGCGCCCGATCGAGCGCCGCGCGGATCTCGGGACGGGCATTCTCCAGGCTCTGCAGACTCTGCCCACGGGTGAGCCGCGGCTTCACCCACGATTCGAATCCGTCGACCGCGGTCCGCTCGCCGGCGATCGCCAGCTGGTAGGTCACCCGACTGCCGGTCTGGATCAGCTCCGTGCGCGCAAGATCGTCGACATTGAGCAGCACGCGTGGCGCCATGTTGAAGAACGACACGCCGCGGTCGGGTTCGACGGTGACGATGCGCTCGACCCGCAGCGTCGCGTTGCCCAACTCGATGCTTTGACCGACCTTCATGCCCAGAGCGCCGAGCAGACGGTCATCCACCCACACCGTGCCGGGCGTGGGAACGCCGCGCGCTTCCTCATCGGCGGTGTTGGCTGCGGTGGCGGTGCGCAACCGTCCGCGCAACGGGTAGTTCGCCGAGACGACCTTGACCGCCGCGAGCTGCGCACCGTCGGGTCCGCGCGCCATACTGATGAAGTTGGTGATCGACGCAACCGTCAGGCCGCGCCGCTGCGCTTCGCCGGCTAACGCCTCGGGCCAGGTCTGATCGGCCACGAGCAGCGCATCGCCACCCAGCATCTGGTGCGCATCACGGACCAGCAGCTGCTTCACCCGGTCGGCGAAGAACGCCACCGCCGACACGCTCGTCACCGCGATGACCGTCGCCAGCGTGAGCACCAGCAATTCGCCGGCGCGCCAGTCGCGGCGCAGGAAACGTAACGCTAAACGCATGACCGACCCTCTTCGAGCGATTGCAGGCGGTGAACCCTCAACCAGCGATCCGACCGCCGGCCAGCCGGATCGTTCGCGTACAGCGGCGCGCCAGTGCCTCGTCGTGCGTGACCAGCACCAGGGTCGTGCCGCGCTCGGCGTTCAATCCGAACAGCAGCTCGATGACATCGTCACCGGTCGTCGCGTCGAGATTGCCGGTCGGCTCATCGGCGAACAGGATGCGCGGGCGCACGACGAACGCACGAGCCAGCGCCACGCGCTGTTGTTCGCCACCGGAAAGATGCTTGGGATAGTGATGCAACCGCTCCTGCAGGCCGACGCGGGCGAGCATCTCGCGCGCCTTGGTCTGGGCGTCGGTCTGACCCGCGAGCTCCAGCGGGAGCATGACGTTCTCGATCGCAGTGAACGCCTGCAGCAACTGGAACGACTGGAACACGAATCCGACCTTCTCGGCGCGCAGCCGCGCGCGCCCGTCTTCGTCGAGCGCGAACAGATCCTGACCATCGATGTGCACCGTCCCTGCACTCGGAACATCGAGCCCGGCCAGCAGTCCAAGCAGCGTCGATTTTCCCGAGCCCGAGGCCCCCACCACCGCGAGCGCCTCACCGGCGGCGACGGCGATGTCGATGTCCTGCAAAATCACCAGGCTCGCGCGCTGGCCGGGGGAACCCGGCAACGCCACGGTCTTGCCGAGCCCAACGGTGCGAATCAACGGCGTACCTGGCTTGGACTCAGCGGAGGATGACGACGACATGAAGCGATTCGGATGGAGTGGGTGGGCGATGTTCCTGGGCGCGGCACTGCTGTGCAGTTCGAACGCGTTCGCCCGCACGATTTTGGTTTATGGCGACAGCCTCTCGGCAGCGTACGGCATCGCCCAGAAGCAAGGCTGGGTCACGCTGCTGGACGAGCGAATCAGGCAGGAACGATTGAATTATAGCGTCGTGAATGCGTCGATCAGCGGAGAAACTTCCGCCGGCGGCGCCAGTCGTATCGAACGCACGCTGACCCAGCACAAGCCCGCGATCGTAGTGCTGGAACTCGGCGCGAACGACGGGCTGCGCGGCTTGCCGATCGTGCAGATGAAGACCAATCTGTCCGCGATCATCGATGCGGCCCACAAGGCAAGCGCACGCGTGCTGCTGGTAGGCATGCGCATGCCGCCCAACTATGGCGCGAGTTACACCGAGCAGTTCGCCGGCGCATTCAACGAACTGGCCAGGACACACAAGACCGGGCTGGTGCCTTTCCTTCTCGCGCCGATCGTGCAGAAGCGCGACTTCTTCCAGCAAGACGGCGTGCACCCGACCGC
>CADEDU010000048.1:27934-37295 GCA_902826155.1 uncultured beta proteobacterium | reverse complement strand
CCGATGCGCCGGGCTTCGCTGAAGCCTTCGCGCTGGAATTGCGCGATCACCGCATCGGCCGCGCCCGGCGCGCAGGCCACGAGCAGCCCGCCGCTGGTCTGCGGATCGGTGACCATCACCTGCTGCCAGGGCGCAAAACCCGCCGACACCTGGACGTGCTCGCCGTACTCCGACCAGTTGCGCCCCGAAGCACCGGTCTTCACACCCTGCTCGGCCAGCGCGCGCGCTTCGGCGATGACGGGCAGGTCGGCGAATCGCAGCGTCGCGCGCAGCTTCGATCCGCGCGCGATCTCCATCAGATGCCCCACCAGACCGAAGCCGGTGACATCGGTCATCGCGTGCACGCCGTCGATGTCGGCGATCGCGGCACCGGCGGTGTTGAGCTTGGTGGTCCAGTGAATCATCGATTCGTAGCCCGCCGCCGAGAGCTTGCCGCTCTTGAGCGCGCCCGAAAGCACACCCACGCCGAGCGGTTTGCCCAGGATCAACGCATCGCCTGGCTTGGCGCGATCGTTGCGCTTGACCTTGCTCGGATGCACCAGGCCCATCGCCACCAGGCCGTAGATCGGTTCGAGCGTGTCGATCGAGTGGCCACCGGCGATCGGAATGCCCGCGGCCGCGCACACCGCATCGCCACCGGCGAGAATGCGCTGGATCACCTCGACCGGCAGCTTGTCGAGCGGCATGCCCACCAGCGCGAGTGCCATGATCGGACGCCCGCCCATCGCGTAGATGTCGGAGATCGCGTTGGTCGCGGCGATGCGACCGAAGTCGTACGGGTCGTCGACGATCGGCGTGAAGAAATCAGTGGTCGCCACCAGCGCCTGTTCATCGTTGAGCTTGTACACCGCGGCGTCGTCGCTCGATTCGATGCCCACCAGCAGTTCACGTGGAATGGCGCGGGCCGGGACTTTGGACAGGATCTCCGACAGCACGGCCGGAGCGATCTTGCAGCCTCATCCGCCGCCGTGGCTGAACTGGGTGAGGCGGAACGGCATGGGCATCGGGTCGTTCATGTCGGGTCACTCGTCACTCGAAGGAGCGCGCATTGTAGATAGAATCCGGCGCGGGATAGATCCGCGCAACGGACACGGGTTTTGCACGTCAATCTATACGCACCAATGAAAGTGGCGGATTCGATCGACGTGGCGCAATTGCTGCAGCTGCCCGGCCAGGGCGATGCCGCGGTGGAGCACGTCGCGCCGTTCTCCGAAATCATCGACGTGCGCTCGCCCGCGGAGTACGCCGACGACCACATTCCCGGTGCGCGCAACTGCCCGGTGCTCGACGATGCCGAACGCGCGCTGGTGGGCACGCTGCACAAGCAAGCGTCCCCGTTCGCCGCCAAGGTGCGCGGCGCGGCACTGGTGTCGCGCCATATCGCCGATCACATCGAGCAGGTATTCGCTTCGCGCGAGCGCTCGTGGCGCCCGCTGGTGTACTGCTGGCGCGGCGGCAAGCGCAGCGGCGCGATGGCCCACGTGCTGCGCGAAATCGGCTGGCAGGCCGCGACGCTGCAAGGGGGTTATCGCGCCTATCGGCGCGAGGTGGTTGCGCAGCTCGCGACCCTGCCCGGGCGTTATCGCTACACCGTCGTGTGCGGCGAGACCGGCAGCGCGAAGAGCCGCATCCTGACCGCGCTGGCGCGGCAGGGCGCGCAGGTGCTCGATCTGGAACAGCTCGCACATCATCGCGGCTCGGTGCTGGGCCAGGAACCCGACCTGCCGCAGCCGGCGCAGAAAACGTTCGAGTCGCGCATCTGGGACGCGCTGCGCCGCTTCGATGCATCGCGGGTGGTGTTCGTCGAATCGGAAAGCAAGAAGGTCGGTGAGCTGCACGTGCCCGATGCGCTGATCGCGGCGATGCGCGCCGCACAGTGCGTGCGGATCGCAGCGCCGATCGGCGCGCGCGTCGCGTTCCTCCTCGCCGAGTACGAACACTTCGTGCACGACCGCCTGACGCTCGAGGCGAAGCTCGATTGCCTGGTGCACCTGTACCCGAAGGAGACGATCGAGCGCTGGAAGCGGCTGGCCGGCGACGATCAGTGGACGGCGTTCGTGGAGGACATTCTGGTCAATCACTACGATCCGGCCTACCGGCGGTCGATGGCCCGCAATTTCGCGCAGCTTGAACGCTCTCCGGCGATCGCGATCGGGTCATTGAGCGCGGAGGCGATCGAACAGGCGGCGAGCACGATCTACGCGTCGGCGCGTTGAGCGGGACCGCGCAGGCAATAGCGTCGCGACGCTTCGGCCAATACGTTCCGACACACCAGGCCCGTCGCCCGAATCGGCAATCAGAGCGCGGCCAGGGCCTTGAGGTGCTGCACCACGCTGCGGCCGAGCGCCGACAGGTTGTAGCCGCCTTCGAGCACCGACACGACGCGCCCTTCGCCGCTGCGCTCGAGCACCGCCATCAGCTTCTGCGTGACCCAGTGATAGTCGGCATCGACGAATCGCAGCATCGCCATGTCGTCTTCGGCGTGCGCATCGAATCCGGCGGAGATGAACAGCATCTGCGGCGCGAATTTCTGCAGCGCCGGCAGCCAATGCGCCTCGACCACCTGCCGGAAGCCCTGACTACCGGTGCCAGCGGGCAACGGTACGTTCAGCATGTTCTGCGCCGGCTCTTCGGTGCCGCTATATGGATAGAACGGATGCTGGAACGTGCTTACCATCAGCACGCGATCGTCGCCGGCGAACACATCCTCGGTGCCGTTGCCGTGGTGCACGTCGAAGTCCACCACCGCGACGCGCTTCAGTCCGGCGCGCTCGATCGCGTGCAGGACGCCGACCGCCAGGTTGTTGAACAGACAAAACCCCATCGCCCGGGCGCGCATCGCATGGTGGCCAGGCGGGCGCACACTGCAGAATGCGTTCGCGACGCGCCCGTCGAGCACCAGATCGGTGCCCAGCACGACGGCGCCAGCGGCTCGCAACGAGGCCTCCAGGGTGCCCGCCGACATTGCAGTGTCCGGATCGAGCTGCACCATGCCTCGTTCGGGCGCTGATTCCTCGATCCAGTCGATGTAACCCGGCGGATGCACGCGTTCGAGTTGCTCGCGGCTGGCGAGCGGCGCCTCGAAGCGCTGCAGATACTGGCCGATGCCCGAGCTGATGAGCTGATCCTCGATCGCGCTCAGTCGTTCTGGACACTCCGGATGGTGGTGTCCCATGTCGTGGCGCGTGCAGGCGACATGGGTGATGAACGCAGTCGTCATGGGCAGGTCAGTAAGAGGGTGAAGCTGCGTCGAATCGAGCGCACGCGAGGCGATGCAAATCGGTGCGCCCCACTTGTCGGAAATTCCGCATTCACTCGTCAATGTCCATTCAATCTTACCGTGTGAAAACCTAGACTAGGGATGCGTTCGGACAGACACTACCTCGAACGCATCTCCCCTCCACTCGCCCCACACCATGACCGTCGCAGCGCTCAAGCGCGTTGTCGAACAGGCCGGCAGCGTCATTCTCGGCAAGGAACATCAGATCCGCATGGCATTGGCGTGCCTGCTCGCACGCGGCCATCTGCTCATCGAGGACGTGCCCGGCGTCGGCAAGACCACGCTTGCACACGTGCTGGCACGCTCGCTCGGGCTCGATTTCCATCGCATCCAGTTCACCAGCGATCTGTTGCCTTCGGACATCGTCGGCGTGTCGGTGTACGACCGCAATGACGGCTCGTTCCGCTTCCACGCCGGGCCGGTGTTCTCGCAGGTAGTGCTGGCCGATGAGGTCAATCGCGCCACGCCCAAGACGCAGAGCGCGCTGCTCGAGGCGATGGAGGAGCATCAGGTGACGGCCGAGGGCGCCACGCGCGCACTGCCCGAACCGTTCTTCGTCATCGCCACGCAGAACCCGTCGCATCAGATCGGCACGTTCCCGCTGCCCGAGTCGCAGCTCGACCGGTTCCTGATGCGCATCGAACTGGGCTACCCCGATCACAACGCCGAGCGCGCGCTGCTGCAGGGTGTCGATCGACGCGACCTGCTCAACACGATCGCACCGGCGATGCAGCCCGCCGAACTGGTCGCGCTGCAGGCGGAAGTGCGCGGCGTGCATGTGTCCAATGCGCTGGTGGACTACGTGCAGGCGCTGATCGATCATTCGCGCCGCTCCAACGCGTTCGTCGCCGGGCTGTCGCCGCGCGCGGCGCTGTCGCTGCTCAACGCGGCGCGCGCCTGGGCGTTGCTCTCCGGGCGAAACCAGGTCGTTCCTGAAGACGTGCAGACGGTCATGCCCGGCGTTGCGGGTCATCGTCTGGTTCCGCGTCTGAATGGCGTGCCGCGCACCAGTCTCGAGCTGGTGGCGAACATGCTCGACAGCGTCGCCATCCCCTGATCGCCTCCCTCCATCCGCATCCACCCGCAGGGCTGTCGCATCGACTGCCATGAACGGCCCGGCCGGCGCCACGCTCCCTGATCCGCCCGCGTCGGCAAAGCGCGCCGCGCGCGGCTCGTACCTGCCGTTCTTTTTTCGCCGGCGCGCGCCGATGCGCGAAGCCGAGCCGATCACGCTGCATCATCGGCGCGTCTACATTTTCGTGTCCGCGCATGGGTTGACGTTCGCCGCAGCGCTGCTCCTGATGCTGTCCGGATCGATCAACTACGCGCTCGGACTGGGATTCGCGCTCACGTTCGCGCTGGTCGGAATGTCGATCGCGGGGCTGTTCTACACGTTCCGCAACTTCGTCAATCTGAGCGTGAGCACGGCGCGAACCGCACCGGTCTTCGCCGGCGATCAGGCCACGATCGCGCTGCTCGTCAGCAACCCGACCTCGCGGGCACGCTGCACGATCCGGGCGATGCGCGACGGTGCGCAAGCCGAGGTCGACGTGCCCGCGCACAGCGTCGCCACGCTGAATCTGCCGGTGCCCACTGCGCGGCGGGGCTGGATGCATCCGGGACGGATCACGCTCGAATCGCGCTATCCGCTCGGGCTGTTCCGCGCGTGGAGCTACGTCCATCCCGACGTGCGCGTGCTCGTCTATCCGCGCCCCGAAACAACACCACTGCCGGCGGAAACGCCGGTCGCGGAACTGGGCAAGGGCACCGAGTTCGGCATCGGTGGCGACGATTTCGTCGGACTGCGTGCGTACCAACAAGGCGACTCGCCGCGGCGCATCGCCTGGCGCATCGCGGCGCGCACCGACACGCTGGTCACCAAGCAGTTCTCCGAACGGCGTGCGGCTGAACTTGTGCTCGACTGGTACGCGCTGCCCGCGGGGCTGGACACCGAGGCGCGGCTCTCACGGCTGGCCGGCTGGGTGCTGCAGGCCGAGAACGAACATCGGCTCTATCGGCTGCGGTTGCCGCGGCAGGAGATCGGCGCCGGTCGCGGCCTGGAGCATCGCGATCACTGCCTGAAGTCGCTCGCGCTGTTCGATCTGCCCGACGACGATGCGGCGGGCTGAACGATGTCGATGATCCAGTTGGTCGGACCGCTGCGCCTGCTGCTGATCAGCATCGTGCTGGTGGTCGCGCCGCACCTGGTGCGTCTGCCGTGGTGGCTGGCGGCGTTGGCGCTGGGGCTGATCGGCTGGCGCATCTGGGCGGCCGTGCGCAACGAGCGCCTGCCGCGCAAGCCACTCCTGTTCGCATGCGTAGGTGTGGGCATCTTCGCGATCTTCATGCACTACCAGTCGCTGTTCGGCCGCGACGCAGGCGTGGCGATGCTGGTGCTGTTTCTCGGCCTGAAACTGCTGGAAACGCGCCACGAGCGCGACGTGGTGGTGGTCGCATTCCTGTCCTACTTTCTGCTGCTGGCGAATTTTTTCTACACCCAGTCGGTGTGGGCCGCCGCGCACGCGGTGGTTGCCGCGGTGATGCTCACCGCCTCGCTGGTGGGGTTCAACGCGCCGAATCGCCCTTGGCGCTATCACTTCGGCGTGGCCGGCACGCTGCTTGGCACCGGTCTGCCGCTGGCGATGCTGCTGTTCGTGCTGTTCCCGCGCTTCGAGGGACCGTTGTGGCGGCTGCCGTCGCTCGGCGGCGAGGCGACTGTGGGTCTGTCGGACACGATGACGCCGGGCGATATCAGCCGTCTGTCGCAATCGGACGCCATCGCGTTTCGCGCACGCTTCGACAAGGGCACCCCGCCGCGCGAGGCGCTGTACTGGCGCGGACCGGTACTGTGGGATTTCGATGGCCGCACCTGGAGTCCGAGCGCGACGCTGGGTCTGACCGAAACCTTCCGGGTGCGCGGACAGGGCGATCCGATCGGCTACGAGGTGATCCTGGAGCCGCACGATCGCAACTGGCTGTTCGCGCTCGAGTTGCCGGCAATACCGCCCACCGAGGCGCGCGGCACTTCCGACTACCAGCTGTTCGCGCGCCGACCGGTCCGCACGCGGATGCGCTATCGCACGCAGTCGTATCTCCAGTACAACGCGATGAGCGGCGCGAGCCATCTGGAACTGCGCGCCGCAATGGCGCTGCCCGAGGGTTTCAACCCCAAGACGATCGCGCTGGCGCGCGACTGGCGGTTGGAGTTGCGCAGCGATCTGGCCATCATCGAGCGTGCGATCGCATTCTTCGGGGCGCAAGGCATCGCCTACACCACCACGCCGCCACCGCTTGGCCGAAACACGATCGACGAGTTCCTGTTCGACAGCAAACAAGGGTTCTGCGAACACTTCAGCGCGGCGTTCGTGGTGCTGATGCGCGCCGCGCACATCCCTGCCCGGGTGGTCACCGGCTATCAAGGCGGTAGCATCAATCCTTTCGATGACAACGTCGTGGTCAGGCAGGCCGACGCACACGCCTGGGCCGAAGTGTGGATCGACGGCCACGGCTGGAAGCGCGTGGACCCGACCGCCGCGGCCGCTCCAGCGCGCGTGCAGATGGGACTGGCGGCCGCGATCTCCGATCGGGAAGCTCTGCCCTTCATGCTGCGACCGAACATCCCTTGGCTCGCCGACCTGCGCCACAATCTCGAAGCGCTCGCCAACTACTGGAATCAATGGGTGATCGGCTACAACGCCACCCGCCAGCGACAGCTGCTCTCACAACTGGGCATGCCGCGCGCCACCACCAGTGAACTCACCCGCCTGCTGCTGGCGGTGGGCGGCGGCGTGCTGGCGCTGCTGGTGTTTCTGATGCTGCGCGAGCGTGGCCCGCAGGACCCGGCGCAGCGCGCGTGGCTGCGCTGCTGCGCCAAGCTCGCGCGCGCGGGTATCGAGCGCGCTCCGGCCGAAGGCCCGCTGGCGTTCGCCGCACGGGTCGCGGGCCTGCGCCCCGATCTGGCGCAACCGATGGGCGAGATCGCGCGGCTCTACGTCAGTGCGCGCTACGGCGGCGGCACCGACGCGCGATTGCTGCCCGAACTGGAGCAGGCGGTGCGTGCGTTGCGTGCGGGCTCGCACGGCTGGATGCGCCGGTTGTGGCCCGCGGCCGTCGCAATGGCGTGCGTGATGGCACTCCAACCGGTCACCGAATTACGGGCGCAGGAAGCCGGTAGCGGCTACCACCGGCGCACCGAAGTGATCGAATTCGTGCATGGCATCGTCGAACGGCATGGCATTCCGCGCGAGCAGGTGATGCGTGTGATCGGTCAGGCACGCCATCAACCCGCGATCGTGCGCGCGATGCAGCCGGTGGTCGTGGGCCAGCGATCTTGGCAGGCGTACCGGTCACGCACCGTCCACCCGACGCGTATCGAAACCGGAATCGCCTTCTGGCAGCGGTACCGCGCCACACTCGCGCGCGCGCAGGCGACCTTCGGTATTCCGCAGGAGATCATCGTCGCCATCATCGGCATCGAGACCGAATACGGACGCAACATGGGCACCTGGCGCGTGCTCGATGCGCTGGCCACGCTCGCGTTCGACTATCCGCGTCGCGCCGATTTCTTCCGCGGCGAACTCGAGCACCTGTTCCTCTACACCCGCGAGACCGGCACCGACGTGTTCAGCCTGCGCGGCTCGTACGCAGGTGCGATCGGCATTCCGCAGTTCATGCCCAGCAGCTTCATGCGTTACGCCGTGGACTTCGACGGCGACGGCCGGCGCGACCTGGTGCGCAACCCGGTCGATGCGATCGGCAGCGTCGGCAATTTTCTCAAGCACCACGGCTGGCGCAGCGGCGAGCCGGTGGCGTTTCCGGTGAGCATCGACGGCGAGGCGCACACGCTGCTGCTCGATGCGGGGATCGAGCCGCGCTTTCGTATCGGCGAGTTGGAGCACTACGGTGTGACGGTGACGCAGCCGCTCGACGAAGACGCGCAATGCGCGCTGATGGAGTTCGACACGCCCGAGCAACCCTCGGAATTCTGGATCGGGCTGCAGAATTTCTACGTGATCACGCGCTACAACCAGTCGAGCTTCTACGCGCTGTCGGTGTTCCAGACGGCGCAGGCAATCAAAGCCGAGATGGACCGGCGCGAGCCGGCCCGGTAAGCGCAACGCGGCAGGTGGATCTGGCCCGAGCGCCAGGGCGAAGAACTATCGATCCGGCAACAGCGGCAGCGGGTCGATCGGCTTGCCCTGCCGGCGGATCTCGAAGTGCAGCTTGGTGCGATCGGCGTCGGAGGCGCCCATCTCGGCGATCTTCTGCCCCTTGGTGACCTGCTGGCCTTCCTTCACCAGGATGCGGCTGTTGTGCGCGTAGGCCGAGATGTACGTCTCGTTGTGCTTGATGATCACCAGTTGCCCGTAGCCACGCAGGCCGCTGCCGCTGTAGACCACGCGGCCATCGCCTGCGGCCAGCACGGGTTCGCCGGTGCGACCGGCAATGCCGACCCCTTTGCTGTTCCCCTCGAATTTCTCCACGATCCGGCCTGCTGCCGGCCACGCCCAATCGACGCGATCGGGTTCGGCGCGCGGCTTGGGTTGCGGATCGACGCGCGCGATCGGCCCCGGGTCGGCGGCGGGAGGCTTGGACTCGGCGGTCGCAGGCGGCTTGGCCTCCGCGACAGCCGGTGGCTTCGTGTCTGTGGCGGCTGGCTTGGCGGCACGCCCAGGATCCTCGCCCCGTTGGACGGCCGCGGCGTTCTCCTCGCTGTAGGGCGCCTTGAATGCGCGCGGCTCCGATTTCACGTCGGCACGACCGGCCGCGGCGGGCGACGTCGGCGCGACTGGTTTGGCCACCTCCCCTGCACGCGGGGAAGGCCCGATCGGCCTGGCCTCGATCGGACGCGTCTCGACCGTCACCGGCGGGGCGATCGGCTTGACTTCGACCTCGACGTTCTCGGACGGTGCCGGGCCGGTTTCCGCCGGACGAGGCTGCTGCGGCTGCGGCGTGCCGATCGGCCCTGCCAGCGGCGGCGCGGGCTTGCGATCGGTGATCGGCGCAGCGGTGCGGCGCGCGCATGCGCCGATCGACGCGGCGAGCACCACGATCAACAACACGCGAATCGCTTTGGAACCC
>CADEDU010000048.1:25033-27834 GCA_902826155.1 uncultured beta proteobacterium | reverse complement strand
GCATCGCACTCACCATCGTCATTGCCTCCCCGTTCGCAGTGGAACGAAGCGAACCTCGTCGAGCTTGCGTTCGGACAGGCCTTTGGCTGTCCGCTCGACCATGATCAATCTCTGCGCCCCGGTGCCCACCGGCACCACCATGCGTGCACCCACGTCGAGCTGCTCGGTCAGCGCAGGCGGAACCGTAGCGCCGGCCGCAGCCACGATGATCGCATCGAACGGGGCCACCTCGGCCAGCCCTTCGGCGCCATCGCCATGCTTGAGGCGCAGGTTCGACAGTCGAAATGGCCGAAGATTCGCCCGCGCGCGCTCGAGCAGCAGATGGATCCGCTCGATCGAGTACACCTGTTTGGCCACGCACGCGAGCACCGCCGCCTGATAGCCACAGCCGGTGCCGACTTCGAGCACCTTGTTGAGAACCCGACCACCGCGCGCCGCCTCGATCATGCGCGCCACCACGAACGGCTGCGAGATGGTCTGCTCGAATCCGATCGGCAGCGACACGTCTTCATAGGCGCGCGACGCGAGCGCCTCGTCGACGAACATATGGCGTGGCACCCGCGCCATCGCGGCGAGCACGATCTCGTCCTTGATGCCGTTGGCGCGCAACCGCTCCACCATGCGATCACGCGTGCGCTGCGAAGTCATGCCGATACCCGGCGTGACGCTCGCGCGGGTGGACTTGGCAAGGCTGCGCGTGGTCATGACTTGATCCATCCGCGCATCATGTCGAGCTGGCTGCGATGGGTGAGATCGCACTGCAGCGGTGTAACCGACACGCGCCCCGCGGCGACCGCGTGGAAGTCGGTGCCGGGTCCGGCATCGGCAGCCGGCCCGACCGCACCCACCCAATACACGGTCTCGTTGCGGGGATTTACCGTGCGCACCACCGGCTCGGCCTTGTGGCGCTTGCCCAACCGCGTGACCTCGATCGGGCCGAGCGCCTCGTAGTGCGCCGCCGGAATGTTGATGTTGAGCAGCACCGGCTCGGCCGGCGGCGCGGATTTGAAGCGCACGATGATTTCGCGCACCAGACGCGCGGCATCGGGCAGATATTGCGTGGCACGCGTGGCGAGCGATATCGCGACCGAGGGAATGCCAAGCAGAAACCCTTCCATCGCGGCGGCCACCGTGCCCGAATAGAGCGTGTCATCGCCCATGTTCTGGCCGAGGTTGATCCCGGACACGACCATATCGGGCAACTCATCGAGAAAACCGGTGACCGCCAGATGCACGCAGTCGGTGGGCGTGCCGTTCACCGAGAAGAAGCCGTTGTCGCCCTGGCGCACCATGAGCGGCCGATCGAGCGTGAGCGAGTTGGAAGCGCCGCTGCGATCGCTGTCGGGGGCAACGACGACGACATCGGCGATTTCGGCGAGCGCCCTGGCCAGTACCACGATGCCAGGAGCGGCGAACCCGTCGTCATTGCTGAGCAGAATGCGCATTCACCAGGAGGTTCGAACGGCAACGCCGCGAATTATAAGCGACGCATTGGCCGCTCCGACGCGCTTCTCGCGTCGAACGCCGTTATTTCTTCGAGCCCTTCGAGCGTTCGACGCCCGCCAGCTCTTCGAGCACCGCGCACAGCGATGCGGTGTCTTCGCCCAGATGACCACGGTTGGCGGCCATCAGGTAGTACTGCACCGACGCGTTGAACAACGGCGTGGGGCAATGCAACTCGGCGGCGAAACTGCCGATGATGTCGACATCCTTAAGATGCGTCTTCACGCTGGCGGTCGGCGGCACATAGTTGTTCTCGATCATCAACGGTCCACGCACCTGGAACATGCGCGAGGTCGCGGCGCTGTCGCCCAACACGTCGTACACCAGGCTGGGTGCGAGGCCCGCCTTCATGCCGAGCACGAATGCTTCGGCCGCCGCGAGGTTGTGGATGGTCACCAGGTGATTGGCGACGAACTTCATCTTGCTGCCGTTGCCGAACGGCCCGACGTACTTGATGATCCGCGACATGCCGGCGAACACCTCGGCGCAGCGGTCGAACGCGGCCTTGTCGCCGCTGCCCAGTATCACCAGGTCCTGCTTGGCCGCCTGCGCGCCGGTACCGCTCACCGGACAGTCGAGCAGCGTCTTGCCGGCGGCGGCGAGCACGTCGTGCGCGCGCTGTTTGTCTTCGATCGGCAAGGTGCTGCACTCGATCACGATCTGACCGGTGCCGGTCGCCTCGGCGATCCCGTTGGTTCCGGCGGTGGCATCGTGCAGTGCCGCTGCACTCGGCAGCGACGTGATGAGGATCGACGCACGCTCGGCCACCTCACGCGGGGAGCCGGCAAGTTGCGCGCCCGCTGCGGTGATCGCCTTCTTCGCCGCATCGGCAACGTCGAACGCGACCACCGCCGCACCGTTCTTGATCAGATTGCGCATCATCGCCGAGCCCATGATCCCCACGCCGACAATGCCCACCAGCTTGCTCATGCTTTCTCCTTTGCCGAATCAGCCACATCGCAACTCACTGCATTTGCCGCCTCGAACCGGCGGCCTCTATTGAGCACCTCGCATCGCCGCTTCGCGACGATGACTCAACCGCGGTTCGCGCGCCAGGGCTGACTCACCCCGCCCATGGTCCGCGTACCCTCGATACCGCCGCCATTGACCCGGCCGACGAATAGCGCGCCCCCAGCCGTCACCCGCAAGTCCGCGCCGCGCATCTCACCGGTCGCCTTGATCACCTCGCCGCCGCTCGCGAGCGTCCCATCTAGCATCTGAAATTTCTGCTGCAGCACCAGTTCGCCTTCGGCGAAACGCCAGGTACCTTGCGCCTTGGCCGGCACGATCCACAGATA
>CADEDU010000048.1:0-24933 GCA_902826155.1 uncultured beta proteobacterium | reverse complement strand
ATCGAGCATCTTGTTGACCATCGTGAGCTCGGCCGGCAGCCAGATCACGTCCTTTCCGGGCAGACCGACGTAAGGCGTGAACGAACCGGACTCGCCGAATACGCGATGTCCGGCGAACGCGAGCGTAAGCAGCATCGCAGCGGTCCAGAGCCAAGTGTGCAGCGTGCGCGTCCCTCGCCTCATCTTGTAAGCCTCTTTCGCCTCGTTGATCGCGGCGGTTTTTACCACGAGTCACTGGTGTCGGCGCCGGCGTGATAGCGTCTCCTCCCGACACGATGATCGACAAGGAAGGAGGATTCTTCATGCCCAAGGACATCAAAGTCGCCTTCGGCGTTCACGTGGATGCGGTGGCGGGCTGGATCGGCTCGTACGGCGGCGAGGACTCTCCCACCGACATCTCGCGTGGCATGTTCGCCGGTGAAGTGGGCGTACCGCGTCTGTTGCGGCTATTCGAGAAGTACGGCATCAAGACCACCTGGTTTACGCCGGGCCACTCGATGGAGACGTTCCCCGGTCAGATGAAGGAGGTCGCCGCCGCCGGCCACGAGATCGCATTGCACGGCTACACCCACGAGAACCCGATTGCGATGACGCCGGAGCAGGAAGAGGCCATCCTCGACAAGTGCATCGAACTGGCGACCAACTTGAGCGGGCGTGCGCCGGTGGGTTACATCGCGCCGTGGTGGGAACTGAGCCCGGCCACCGTCGATCTCCTGTTGAAACGTGGCATCAAGTACGACCAGAGTCTGATGCATCACGACTTCCTCCCCTACTATGTGCGTGTGGGCGACTCGTGGACCAAGATCGACTACTCCAAGCATCCGCGCGAGTGGATGAAGCCGCTTGCGCGAGGCCATCGCGTCACCGAGCTCGTGGAGATTCCGGCGAGCTGGCACCTCGATGATCTGCCACCGATGATGTTCATCAAAGCCGCGCCCAACAGTTTCGGCTGGGCCAACCCGCGTGACCTCGAGGTGATGTGGCGCGACCAGTTCGACTGGGTGTATCGCGAGATGGACTACGCGGTGTACGCGGTGTCGATCCACCCGGACGTCTCGGGGCGCCCGTTGGTGCTGATGATGCTCGAGCGGCTGTTCGACTACATCCGCAGCCACGCAGGAGCGCAGTTCTGCACGTTCGAGGCGATGGCCGATGATTTCCGCCATCGCCACCCGACGCCGATGTAGTCACGCCGCATGCGTGGAGCCCGTGGAGGGATCCTCGCTCGGCGCGCTGCCGGCACTGCAAAGCGAACGAGCAACCTACGCCGGTCGATGCCGCCCGAGATAGGCATCCAGCACGCGCGAGTCGTTCGCCAACTCGGCCGACTTGCCGTGCATGAGGATCCGGCCGTTCTCCATCACGTAGGTGCGATGTGTCACCTGCAGTGCGTACGAGGCCATCTGCTCGACAAGCAGGATCGACAGCCCCTCGCGATTCAGATCGACCAGCACCGGGAATAGCATCTCAAGAATGCGCGGCGCAAGACCGAGCGATAGCTCGTCGACGATCAGGAGCTTCGGACGCGACAGCAACCCGCGCGCAATCGCGAGCATCTGCTGCTCTCCGCCTGAGAGTGAACCTGCCTGCTGCGCCAGGCGCTCGCGAAGTCGCGGAAACAACGTGAGCACGCGATCGGTATCGGCTTTCACGCCGGCATCGTCCTGACCGATGCGCACGTACGAGCCGAGCACGAGGTTGTCTTCGACCGTCTGGTCGGAAAAGATCTGGCGACCCTCGGGCACCATCGCGATGCCGCGGCCGACGATCGTATGGCTGCGCATGCCGGAGATCGCCTGGCCTTCGAAGGAGACCGTGCCTGCCGCTGGGGGAACCACGCCGGTGATCGCGCGCAGCGCCGAACTCTTGCCCGCGCCGTTGGAGCCGATCACGCCGACGAACTCGCCCTGGGCCACCTCCAGATCGATGCCGCGCACCGCCTCGATGCGCCCGTAGGTGACGCGCAGCCCCGCAACCTGCAGCAACGGGTTCGCGCCGCTCACGCCGGCTGTCCCGTGGTCGCGGCCGGCTTGGCGAGGATGCCGCCGGTGCCGAAATACGCTTCGATCACCTGAGGATTCTTTTGAACCGTGGACGCCGGACCCGAGGCAATGACCTTGCCGTAGTCGAGCACCGTGACGTGATCGGACACGGTCATCACCATCTCCACGTGGTGTTCCACCAGGATGACGGTCACGCCGTATTCGGTAAGCATTCGGATCAGGGTCTTGAGATCTTCGATCTCGGCATGAGTAAGGCCGGCCGCCGGCTCATCCAGGAGCAGCAGCTTTGGCTGCAGCGCCAGCGCCCGAGCGATCTCCAGCCGACGCTGATGGCCGAACGGGAGATTGCTCGCCAGTTCGTCGGCGTAATCGGAAAGGCCGACGAACGCGAGAAGCTGACGCGCACGGTCGAGATACATTTTCTCTTCGCGAGTGAATCGGGGCAGGCGCAGCACCGTGCCGATCAACTGACTCTGATACTGGCAGTGGAATGCCACCAGCACGTTGTCGAGCACCGACATCTGTCCGAACAGCTCGGTGTTCTGGAACGTCCGGGCGATGCCTTTGCGCGCAAGCAGGTGGCTGGGCGTTCCTGCGATCGACTCGCCCTGGAACGTCACCGCTCCCGACGTAGGCGAATAAAACCCCGAGATCAGATTGAGCACGCTCGATTTGCCCGCGCCGTTGGGACCGATGAGCGCATGCACCGTGCCCGGCTTCACGTCGAGCATGACCTGATCGACCGCGGTGAGGCCACCGAACTGGATCGTGAGCTTGTCGGCTTTCAGTGCCGAATCGGTCGACTTCGTACGCGCGCCGAGCAACGTATCGAGCGGAACATCGCGGCTGGGCCAGCTCTCGGTCGCCCGCGCTCGCGGCTTTGCGGTGAAGCGCTGGGTGAGCGCCGCGACACTGCCGACGATGCCCTTGGGCATGACGAACATGATGATCGCCAGCAGCATTCCGTAGGCGAAGATCTGCCATTCCTTCAGGTCCTGCAGCACCTCGGCGATATAAGTGAGGATCGAGGTGCCGAGCACCGGGCCGAGCAGCGTGCCGGTGCCACCCAGGATCACCATCAGGAGAAACGTGATCGAATGGAAGAACGTGAAGGTCTCGTAGTTCACGAACAGGTTGAGGAACGTATAGAGGCCGCCCGCCAGTCCCGCCAGCATCGCCGACAGCACGAACGCGAGCGTGCGGATCCAACCGATGTTGATGCCGAGGGCACGCGAGGCGTTCTCACTTTGTGCGGTCGCGCGCATCGCGCGGCCGTAGCGTGAATAGATGATGTTGTATTGCAGGATGAAGGCGATCACCAGGCACACCGCGACCACCCAGTAGTAGATCCGCCGAGTCAGGCGCACGCCGAATGCCTCGCCGCGCGGGATGCCGGTGAGGCCCTGCGACCCGCCGGTGACCGATATCCACTCGACCAGGATGTTCTGGAACACGAGGCCGAACGCGATGGTGATGACGGCGAGATACACGCCCTTGACGCGTACCGTCGGATAGGCGAGCGCTGCACCGAAAAGCGCCGTTACCACGATCCCCGCGATCACCGCGGGCATGAACGACACATCTCCCTTCACCGCGAGCCACGCCGCGACGTAGGCACCCAGCCCGTAAAGCGCGGCCTGTCCGAGCGAAACGAGTCCGGCATGGCCGATGAGGATGTTGAGCCCGATGGTCACGATCATCAGGATCATGCAGCGCATCAACAAGCCGATCTGATAGTTGCTCGGCTCGATCATGCGAAACACGACGATGAATGCGATGCCGGCGAACAGAATCGCAAGAAACTGGCGGCGCGGCGTCATACTTTGGCGATCTCTTTGCGGCCGAAGATGCCCTGCGGAAATGCAAGCAGCACCAGGATCATCAGCGTGAATCCGACGGCGTTGCGCGCGCCGGTGCTGATGTAGCCCTCGATGAACTTCTCGATCACACCGTAGCAGATGCCGACGATCACCACGCCCCGCGCGTTCGAGATGCCGGCGACGATCGCGACACCGAACGCCTTGAGCCCGATCAGCGCACCCATCGTGGGCACCGCCTGGATCACCGGGGCAATCAGGATGCCGGCGAGAGCACCGATTGCGGCCGCCAGCGCATAAGCGATCAACGCGATCTTGTTGACATCGATGCCCATCAGCCCGGCGGCCACGCGATTGAACGCCACCGCGCGCATGGCGCGGCCGAGGATGGTGCGCTTGTAGAACAGCTCCAGACCGATCATCAAAGCGATCGCCACGAGCGGCAGGATCAGTTCCTGCGGATAGATGCCGGCGCCCCCCGCGCGAATCGGGGTGTGCGCGAGCGGAGAATCGAGCGGACGACCGAGCGGGCCGTAGGTCACCGTCGCGCCGCTTTCGATCACGATGCCCGCCGCGATCGTGGTGAGCATCCAGCCGATCGCGTTTGGTTCCTTGTTGAATGGACGCACCAGGATGCGCTCGATCAGCGCTCCAACGATGGCGCAGACCGCCATCGCAGCGAGGGTGGCAACCACCAACGGCATGCCCATCGCGACGAACACCACTGCCAGGATCGCGCCCAGCATGTAGATGTCGCCGTGCGTGAAGTTGGCGGCGTTGGACACCGCCCACATGATGTAGAAGCCCAGCGCCACGAGCGCGTAGATTCCGCCGAGCGACAGCCCGCTGAGCAGGTACTGAAGAATCTCCCCCATTTGGAAAGCTCTATCGTCCGGTCAAAAGAATCAGGGCCGCTTTCGCGGCCCGTCTTCCTCAGCTCGAACGCCTCATTTCTTCGTTGCGTACGGCGTCTGTTCGATCGGCGTGAGGTACCCGTTGTGGTACGCGAGCATCTTGTAGTGCGTCGGAACGATTGAATCCATGCGCTCGTACTTCGGCTCGAACGCCGGGTCGTACTTGGCGATGATGCCTTCGTACTTCACCTTGTAGAGTGCATCGCGCAGCTTCTTGCGATCGAAATCGCCCGCGAGCTTGAGTGCTTCGGCGATGATGTACACCGCATCGTAGGAATTCGCGGTTCCGCTGGGCAGTACGATCTGGCCCGGATGATCGAGCTTGAACTTCGTCTTGATGCGGCCCCAGACCTTTTCCGAACGCGGATCGAGCTTGCCGGTCCAGGCGAACGTGCCCGCCACCAATACGCCGTCGGCCAGCTTGCCGGCGGTTTGGCCGAGCTGGGCGCTGATACCCCAGGCACTCACGATGTTGGGGCGATAACCGATGCGGTCCATGCTGCGCAGGATCGCGTTGGTTTCACGGTCGACCGTATAGAAGATGAGCGTATCGACGCCTGCATCGCGAAAGCGAATGAGCTGCGCGCTCATGTCCTGATCGGCGATGTTGAACGTCTCTTTGCCGGCGAGCGGCATGTTCTTCGCTTTCGCGGCAGCCTCGACGTCGGGCACCGCGCCCTGGCCCCAGCCGGTCGCCTCGTACATGAGGCCGATCTTCTTGCTCTTGGTGCGCTTGAGCGCCTCGTCAAACAGGAACGGCGCGACCCAGCGATCTTTCATGGAGGTGCGGAACATCCACTCGTTCTTGCCCTTCTCCCACTCGGTGACGCGAGTACCCGCGGAGATCACGCCCATCCAGGGCAGCTCCATTTCGGTGAGCACCTCGCGGATGGCGAGCGCGTTCGGCGTGCGGAACCCGCCGATCATGATCACGCAGTTCTCCTTCTCGCCGATGCGCCGCGCATTGTCGACTGCACGCGAGGGCTCGCCCTGATCATCGAGCGCGACCACGGAGAGCTTTTGCCCGAGCACTCCGCCGGCTTCGTTGATCTCATCGACTGCAGCCTCGATACCCATGCGGATCGCCAGCCCGGTATGCGCCAGTGCGCCGCTCAGTTCCCATGAGCCGGCAATGCAGGGCTTGGCCTTCTGCGCAAGTGCGGGGGCCGCGAACAATGCCGCTGCGCTGGCCGACCCGGCCACGAGCAGCGCTCGCCGCAACCACTTCGATGAAATTCCGTTCATGTGATCTCCCTCTTTGCGATGGATCGACCCGACTTGAGGTATCGAACCTCCGTGTGCGGAGGTTCCCTGGCGCACCGGCGCCCCGCTCGTTAAGCTCGCTGATTTCAACTCAATCCGTGCTTGGGGGTCAAGCTGGCGCGAACGGGAATGCGCGACGCACCAATTCGGCTCGCCGACCCATATACGACGGGCGCGATTGGTGCGCAAGCACGGAAGCTTTCCGGAAGGGGAACGATCTTGGCAACGATTCTGGTCACGGGTGCCGCGGGCATGATCGGCTTCAGTGTCGCGCTGGCGCTCCAGCAATCCGGTCGAGCGGTGTTGGGTACCGACCTCGCTCAACCGGCAACGCCGGCACCCTTCCCGTTTGCCGCGGCCGATCTGCGCGATTTCGATCGGCTACGCAACTTGGCCGGTTCTTCACTGGAGGCAGTGATCCACTGCGGCGCCATATCGGGCCCGATGTTGGGGAGGGATCGTCCCAAAGACCTTGTCGATATCAATGTCGGCGGCACGATCAACACGCTGGAAATCGCGCGACTCACCAAAGCGCGCCGCTATGTCTACGCCTCGACCTGCATGGCATACGGCCACACGCCGCCAGGACTTGCTCCGGTCACCGAGGCTGCGCCGCTGCGCGCCGATGACGCGTATGGCGCCTCGAAGGTCGCAGCCGAGGCCATGGTCAATGCCTACATCCGAGGCAAGCATGCCGATGCCGTGTCGCTGCGCTTTTGCTGGGTCTACGGACCGCGGCGAACGACCGAATGTCTGGTAAATCGATTGATCGTCGATGCCCGCGCCAAACGCCCCACGCGCAATGCGTTCGGCGGGGGCTATCACCGCCAGTTCGTGTACGTCGACGATGTCGTCGATGCGATCATGCGAGCACTCGATGCGCCCGAGCTGCCGCATCGCGTGTATACGGTGACGGGCGGTCAGCGCTTGACATTCGATGAGATCGCCGCCACGGTTCGGGAGGCGGTAGGGCCGCTGACAGCGGAGTTCACTGCCGGACCCGACCCCGACGACTACCTGCAGGAACGGTTCACGATCGAACGAATCGCGAACGATTTGGGATGGCGACCGAAGTTCGACCTGCGCGCGGGTGTCGCTGCGTATGCGAAGTGGTTGGAGGCGCACGACGCCTGATATCCAACCCAAAGATACCCAACCCAAAACAAGGCACGCCTGAGATTCGATCTGCGGGCAGCTGCGGTCTGCGGGCCGCTGCGCGATCCGCGGCTTGCCATCGCCTCACGCCTTCAGCTTCTTGATCAACTCATCCGCCGTCGTGAGATCGCAATAGCGCCGGTCCACGTCGCGCAGGTTCGACTCGTGCGCGTCGAGGTCCTGATCGCCGACGCAGTCCTCGGGCACGATCGTCCGATAGCCATGACTGAAGCTGTCGACGATGCTGGCACGCACGCAGCCGCTGGTGATGCAGCCGGTCACGATCATCGTGTCCACCCGATGCTTGGCGAAGTACGTCATCACCGGCGTGTTGAAGAAGATCGACGGCGCGCTCTTCCTGAGGATGAAGTCATAAGACGGATCGGAGATCGCCGGATCGAGCCTGGCCGCTTCACTGCCTTCGAAGATCTGCGACACGCTCGGTGCTTTCCAGTACGGCGCATCGCGTTCGGTGTGGTAGGCCATGTAGCAGGTAGCGATCGGAATGCCCGCGCGACGCGCCGCAGCCAAGAGGCGCGCGGTGTTCTCGACCGCGCGCATCACCAGTGGCGCACCGCCCGTTGCGAACCGGTCGTCGGTGAACGCAAGCTGCAGATCGACGACCACGATGCCCGGCTTCTCGCCGAATCCCACCGGTCGCGCACCGTAGCCGCGATCGGCGTAGCTCTGATTGGACCTGGCTGAAGACTTCGATCCGCCGATCGGCACGACTTTGGCAGGCGCGTTCATTTGGCGGTCACCATCGCGTTCGTGGTCATCGCACCGGATCGCCCGGCGAGCTCGCTCCGTCTCGATTGAGTGCCCGCTGCGTCCACCTTCAGGCTGTCGTCCTCGATCCTGCCGGTGAATATCACGCCGTATACATTGCGAGCCTTCTCGATCGACTCCCACCCTTCGAGCACATCGATGCGCACGCGCTCCGGATCTCGCGTGAGCGGATCGCCGTATCCCCCGCCGCTCGAATCGCGCCCCCTCATCACCTCGCCCTTGCGGATGTGCCGGTTGACCAGATTCGGCAGCTTCGTCTCGGCACCGCCCGGATCCGCCAGATGTGTGGAACCCGGCGTGCCGTCATGGCCGCCATTCACGCCACGCGGTCCGGCAAACTGTCCGTCGCATGGGATCACCACCTGCACCGGATTCTCGATCGCGGTGTAGGTGACCTGCTGTGCCGGTGCACCGCGATAGCGACCGGCTCCGGCCGAATCGGTGACGATGCCCAGCGACTCGACGCGGAACGGATGCTTGAGCTCGTCGATCTCGACGCTGTCCCGGTACATGAGTCCGGCGATCACCGGAATCGCGTAGTTGACCCAGCCATCGGCCGTGGGGCTCGCCGGTCCGCCGTTGGTGGAGAGCATCATGCGATTGACGTAGCGAGCATCGGCGCGACGATGATCCTTGCCCGAGAGCACCGCCATGCCCGCACCCAGACCGGTGCCGCCCTCGGCCAGTCCATGGCCCACGCCGAGCTGCGCGAACGCCGATTGTGTGATGTTCACCAGGCGCTCGCACACGTTGGTCGTGGCCACCGAGCAGCTATGCGGAAACACCGGCGCGGCGACCACGCTGTTCTCGGCATATTTGAACGAGAGACGGCGGAACGAACCGGCATTGCGCGGGATGTCCTTGTCGAGTGTGTTGAAGATCGCGCCTACCACCGCGCTCGTCGCCGCGGCTTCCGAGGTGTTGAGCCCGCAATCGACGCACGGCGGGTTCTCGCGCAGATCGACTTCGATCATCCCCTTCTTCGGATCGACGTCCAGAATCACCTTCAGCAACAGGCCATCGGGGAGGATGCCTTCGAGCGGATCGGAGCGACCGGTGTTCTCGATGCGCGCTTTGGGCAGCTTGCGGATCGATTCGGCCATGCGCCGCTCGGAGTAGTCGAGCCATTCCTTCATGAACGCCTTGATCGTCTTCCTGCCGTACTTCGCGCACAGCTCCTTCAAGCGGCGCTCGGCGATGCGCGCCGATCCCAGTCCGGCCAGGTAGTCGCCGTACCACTGGTCGGGCACGCGAATGCGCGCGCGGCACATGCGCATCACGTCTTCGACGTTCTTGAAGTCACGCTGGATCCGCACGCCGGGGAAGACGAGCGCGCCCTCCTCGTACACGTCGAGCGCCTTGGCGAAGTACGACGACGGAATGCTGTTGCCGATATCGGCCATGTGGCATTTGGCCACCGTGGTGAACAGATGCTCGCCATCGATGAACACCGGCACCAGGAACGTGTGATCGGCCGGATGGGTATTACCGCCGTACGGATCGTTGTCGAGATAGGCATCGCCCTCGCGAATGTCGCCGGCGTGGTACCTGCACATGTTGGCCGCCTGCAGGTGCGCACCGAAGATGTGCACCGGCAGCCCTTCGGCCGAGGCGAGCAGCTGGTTATCGCCGGTGACGATGCAGCACGAGAAATCGCGCGCGCTCGAGATCACCGCCGAGCGCGCCGCGCGCAGGAGCGTATTGGTCATCTCGCGCACGATGCCGTCGAGCCGGTTGGCGATCACCGACATCACCACCTGATCGAGTTTGGCGGCCGGCGCACTGCTTCGCGCCTTCGATCGCTCGGCCGCGCCGCGCTTCGCCTTCTTTGCCACGTTCTTCGCCATCGCCGCTTCCTCTAGGAGTAGAGCAGGTAGTGCCCCGAGGGGCTTACTGCCGCGCGCATATTGGGATACACCACGATCGTGGTGGTGGGCTCTTCGATGATGGCCGGGCCGCTGATCTGGGCACCCGCCGTCAGCTCCAGGCCCCGATACACCGGCGTCTTGCGCTTGCCGTCCGGCCCAAAGTACGCCTCACGCATCGCGTGCGCCTTGGCCTTGTGCCGGCTGGCCTGCCTGGTCGCTGCACGCGCCGGTCTGGCGAGCTGGATCGCGATCCGCCCGCGCCAGTTGACGCATTCGACTTCGCTGCCCTCGTCGCGCACCGCGTACACGCGATCGTGCACGGTGTGGAACGCCTCGACCAGCCGCGCGACATCCTTGGCGTTGTTGAACTTGCGCATCGGAAGCGGCGTATCGAGCTCCCATACCTGCGACTTGTAGCGAGCCTCGACGAAGAACTCCTTGCGCACCTTCGCGCGTTCGGCGCCGTGCAGATTCGCGCGAAACCGGTCGAGCGCGGCATCGATCTCGGCGAGCGCCTTGTTGACACCGGCCGTGTCGAAGCTGCCCGACAGCGTGACCCGGCTGCGCGTCTCTTCGAAGACGATATCGGAGTACTGCATGCCGCAAGCGGACATCGCGCTCGCAGTCTTGGGCAGGATGGTGGTCTTGCATCCCAGCTCGCGCGCTATCGGCATGATGTTCAAACCAGCCGCCCCGCCGCCGGCGACGAGCACGCTCTCGCGCGGATTCAGGCCTTCGCTGACGGTGATCTCGTGGATCGCCTTGATCATCAACTCGTTGGCGATGGTGATGATCGCGAATGCGGTGTCTTCGACGCTGCGGCTCAGCTCGCCGGCGAGTCTGGTGATCACGCGCTTTGCCGCCGCCGCATCGAGGGTCATGCGACCGCCGTTGAAATAGCCCGGATCGAAATAACCGAGCACCACGCACGCATCGGTGACGGTCGGCAGGTCACCGCCGCGGCCGTAGCACGCCGGGCCCGGCATCGCGCCCGCGCTTTGCGGACCCACGCGCAGCAGCCCGCCCGAGTCGATCCACGCGATCGAGCCACCGCCTGCGCCGATGCTTCGCACATCGACGGTGGACATCGCCACCATGTGCCCGATCCAGCGCCGGCCGAGCCAGCTGTCGCGCGAGTAGACGAGGCTGCCGTCGCGCACCAGGCCCACATCGAACGTCGTACCGCCGGTGTCGCACACGATCGCATCGCCGCCCAATGATTCGATGGTGGTGTACGCCTGTCCGGCCACCGGAGCCATCGCCGGACCGGACTTCAGCATCTGCACCGGACGCGTCGCCACTTCCGACACATGCTGGCAGCCCCCGCCCGAAGTGCTGATCAAAAGTTCGCCCGTGAACCCGGCCGAACGCAGGTCGTCCTCCATCTCGCGCAGGTGCTTTTGCATGAGCGGCTTGAGCGACGCATCGATCGAAGTGGTGGAAGCACGCCGGTACTCGCGTACGATCGGGATGAGCTGATGCGAGAGCGTGTACGGCACACCGGGCAGTTCTTCGTCGAGGATGCGGCCGAGGATGCGCTCGTGCTCGCCGTTGGCGATCGACCACATCAAACACACCGCTACCGCCTCGAAGCCGCGCGCCTTCAGCGTGCGCACCACCTCGCGCGCCTGGGCCTCGTCGAGCGGCCGGATGGCATTGCCTTGCGCGTCGATGCGCTCGTCGATCTCGAAGGTGTAGCGGCGCGGAATGTAAGGCGGCGGATAGTCGTAGCTGTAATCGTGCGGATCGAACTTGCCGCCTTCCTTGAGCACCAGGATGTCGCGAAACCCGCGCGTGGCGAGGAACGCGGTCTTGGCGGTGTTGTTGGTGACGACTGCGTTGGTGGCGCGCGTGGTGCCGTAGATCAACATGTCGCAGTTGGCCAGCACGTCGGCGCCGGTAAGCCCCGACTCCTCGGCGGCGACTTCGATCGCCGCGCGCATGCCTTCGAAGATTCGCTGCGGCGTGGTGAGCGCCTTGCCGATCGACCGGATGCCCTTGCTGTCGGCGAGCACCACATCGGTGAACGTTCCGCCGGTATCGACGGAGATCCGATAACGCATTGGTTGCTGACTCCCTGATGACTGCATGTCTAACTGCCTGAGACGAAACGCGCGTGCGAGCGGGCGATTCTAGCGCCCCAACTCCATGACTCCGGCCAGGCGCGCGCCGATGGCGAGCAACGTCGTGTCCATGCCGGGTGCGGCCATCAGCATCGCCCCCAGCGGCAAGCCGTTTGCTGCGATCGTCAACGGCACCGACAACATCGGCCCGCCAAGCGCGGTAAACGGCACGACGAAGCGTGGGTCGCCAGTCTTCGTGCCAGCAGGCGCGGTGTCGGGGGCAGCTGGAAAGAGCAGTGCATCGAACTGGCCAAATACCGCCCAGCAGGCCGCCCGGGCGCCGACCAGTTCCGCGCGAGCGTCGAGATAGGCGTGCTCGGCAATTCCGCGTCCTCGCTCCACCGCTTCGCGCAGCGCGGGGGTGACATGGTCGGCTGGCACCTCAAGCAGCTGCGGATGCACGCGTCCCAGTTCGTACTCGATACAGGTCTTGTGCCATCCCGCGATCGCCGCGAGCGCGACCGGCGAGGCCATGGAGACGATCGCATGACCGGCCGCTTCGAGTCTGGCCGTCGCCTCGCTCATCGACGTGCGCACGGCATCACTCGCCGCTTGCAGGATCGGATCGGTCACGACCGTGACGCTCAACTGTTGTTTCCGGCGGACCGGTGCGAACGCGAGGTGCGCAGGCATCAAGGCGCCGGCGGCGATGACCACGTCAGCCACGCGATGTCCGAACAACCCGGGCGTGTCGAAGCCCGGCGCGAACGGCACGATGCCGAAACTCGACCACGAGAGTGTGCTCGGCTTGTACGCGGCAACCCCGCAGTAAGCAGCCGGTCGACTCACCGAACCCGCTGTCTGCGTACCGATGCTCAGCGGCACCATGCCGGCGGCAACGACCGCCGCCGGGCCGGTGCTCGATCCGCCTGGTGTGTGCGCGAGGTTGTACGGGTTGCGCGTCGGGGGCGGACCGTCGAAGTACGCGAATTCGGTGGTATGCACCTTGCCGACAATCACCGCGCCAGCCGCGCGCAAGTTCGAAACGATCTCCGCATCGATCGTGGCGGGCGCGACGTGTGCGCGTGACCGGCTGCCGGCGCGCGTGGGCCAGCCGGCGACGTCGATGACGTCCTTGACCGCAACCGGTACGCCGTGCAGCGGTCCGCGCACCTGGCCGCGCACGGCTTGGTCGCGCCGGGCGCGCGCTTGCACCCGCGCACCGTCGCGATCGATGCTGATCCAGCCTTGAACGTGTGGCTCGACCTCGTCGATCCGAGCGAGCGAAGCGTCGAGCAACTGCACCGGATCGATGCGCCCGGCAGCGACACCGGGGGCAATCTCGGCAAGCGCGCCAGGGTCGGAAACGAAGCGATGCGAGGTCGTCATCGATGTGCTCTTTCGGCTCTCACGTTCATCCACATACTTCCTTCGCTACTTCGAGCAGCTGCACATCGGAACCGCGCGGCCCCGCGATCGACAACCCGAGCGGACACCCATCCAGATTCGCCATGGGCAAGCTGATCTGCGGCAAGCCGCCGTGCCCGGCGATACAGAGCAGGCTCATCGCCTGATATCGGTAGGTGATCTCGAGGTCGTCAGTCGGTGTATTCATGCGCGGCGCGATGCGCGGCGAACTCGGCAGGCACAGCACGTCGCCCGCTCGCACCACCTGATCGATCCGAGCAACGATGTGGCGCCGCAACGCGCGCTCGCGTTCGACCTCCGCCTGGGTGACCTGCGAGGCGATTTCGAAGCGCTCGCGAATGCCGGGCCCGAATTGCGGATCGTGCTCGCGCACCCACGGGCCGAGGTTGCGCCAGATCTCCTCAGCCTGAATCAAGCGGAAGCATTCCATCCAGGTACGCAGGTCGGTGTCGCACACGCAGATTTCCTCGACGCGTGCAAACGACCGCCCAAGCTCTCGCACTGCGCTTTGCAACGCATCGCTGATACGCGGCTCGACGAGCGCGAACGCGTCCTTGGCGATCAGCAGCCGCTCGGGTTTGGCAGGTGCATCATGATCGTTCAGTAGCACTCGCCCGACCTTCAACATCACCCCGGGATCGCGCGCCAGCCAGCCCATCGCATCGAACGTGGGCGCGAACGGAATCACGCCCTGCCCCGATACGCGACCATGACTGGGGCGCATGCCGAAGATGCCGCAGTAGCTCGCCGGCAATCGCACCGAACCGGCGCAATCCGTGCCGAGCGCGAAGTCCACATAGCCGCCGGCGGCAGCGGCCGCCGAGCCGCTCGAGGATCCTCCCGCGATGCGCCCGGGTGCATTCGGGTTGGTCGGCGTGCCGTAGTGAACGTTTTCGCCCGACAGGCTGTACGAGAGCTCATCGGTGAGCGTGACTCCGGCCATACGTGCGCCCGCGGCGAGCAACTGCTGAACGACTCGCGCCGATTCGCCGGACGCCGCGTGGGTGCGATACCACGTGGGCTGACCGAACGCGGTGCGATGGCCGGCGATCGCCATCACGTCCTTGGCTGCGAAGCTCAGGCCGTCGAGCAGGCCGGATCCGGTTGGCTCGAGCGCGGTGTGATTCTCCCTGCAGAACGCACCGAGCGGGTCGAACGGAATCTGTACCGGGCGCATCAATGTGGCCGATGCATCACCACCGGCTGACGTGTGAACGTCTGGTGGCCGCGCTTGAAACCATAGAGCGGCTGCGCCAACTCCGAGACCGCCGCGGCCGCATCGGTACAGTCGAGCACGACGAAATCTGCCGAGTTGCCGACCTTGATGCCGTAGTCGCCGATCCGGCAAAGCCGCGCCGAGCGCTCGGTTACCATGCGCAGGCACTCGATCACGTCAGTGCGCTTGCCCACCTGCGCGACGTTCGCGTACAGGTTGGCCATGCGGATGAGCGAGCAATCGCCGAACGGCGTGAACGGATTGAGGATGTTGTTCGACGACAGCGAGCAGTTGACCCCGTGCGGCAGCAGCTTGTGCGCGGGCACTACGCCGCGCGTGACAATGTGGTTGTGGGTGTGATGGCGTCCCATCAGATATAGGTCGGTCGACGGCAGCACGGTGAGCGCGACCCCAGCGCGCGCCAGTCGCCTGCCCACCGCATCGAATTCCTCGATGCTGAGCGCGGTGGCCTTGGTGACATGGCCGATCGCCACGCGCCCGCCATAGCCGAAGCGCTCGGTGAGCTGGCACACATAGTCCAGATCCATCCCGGCAGCGGCCGGCCCGAAGTCGAGATGCATGTCGATATCGACGTCGAACTCGCGTGCCATTGCGAACACCCGATCGATCTGCCCGTGCGAATCGGAATCGGTGTACGGCGCTCCGCCGACCACCCTGCATCCGCGCTTGAGCCCTTCGATCATCAACGCGTCGGTACCGGGATTGTTGAGCAGCCCTTCCTGCGGAAACACGCAGATCTCCAGATCGATCGCCCAGGCGTACTCCTTGATCAGCGGCAGCACGCCTTCGAGGCTGCGCAGTCCGATGCCCGGATCGACCTCGAGGTGCGTGCGCATGTGCGTCGTGCCGTTGACGATCGCGCGCTCGAGCGTGCGCTTGGCTCGCTCATGGACGTCCTCGGCAGAAAATGCCTGCTTCGCCCTGGCCACTTCGCTGATCGCCTCGTCCAGATCGCCTTTGTGCGCACTGCACCGGTCGAGAATGCGCGATTTATCCAGATGAATATGCGTTTCGATGAACCCGGGCGTGACCAGGCGTCCGCCCGCATCGATCTGCCGACCGCTCGCCTCCAGGCGCGGCCGGATCTCCACGAACTTGCCCCGATCGATGCCGATGTCGACTTGCGTGTCACTTGCGTCGCCGAATACGCGCGCGTTGCGAACGATCAGATCCATGCCCACCGTCCTCCCGCCCAGTCCGTGAACCACCGAGCATAGACGAACCCGCGCCATGGCTGGCGAACGTCCGCCCATGTCTCTTTCTGCATCAGGCGAATCGCGGTATCTTGCCGGGCGCATTGAGATGAAATCAGCAGGTCAAATCAGGACGAACCAGATGAGCCAAGCCCGCACCATCACCACCATCGCCGAGCTGGAATCGCTGTACGGCCAGCCCCTGGGCGCCTCGATCACCAAGGAGGTCGACTACATCTCCAGCGAGTACCGCGCCTTCATCGAGAAGGCGCCGTTCGTGGTGATCGGGACCGTCGGGCCCGAGGGGCTCGACTGCTCACCGCGCGGCGATCCGGCCGGTTTCGTGCGGGTGCTCGACAACAAACGCGTGCTGATCCCCGATCGGCGTGGCAACAACCGCATCGACTCGTTGCGCAACATCGTGCGTGATCCGCGCGTGTCGCTGCTGTTCCTGATTCCGGGGGTGAGCGAGACGCTGCGTATCAACGGCCGGGCGCGCATCGTCGTCGATCCGGCGTTGGCGGCGACCTTCACGGTCAACGAGAAGTTGCCGCAGACGCTGCTCGAGATCACCGCCGATCGCGTCTACTACCAGTGTGCCAAGGCGCTGATCCGCTCGAAGCTGTGGGACGCGGGCACGCAGATCAAGCGCTCGGAGCTGCCGAGCAACGGCCAGATCCTCGCCGCGCTCAGCAAGGAGCCCTTCGATACGGCGGAGTACGACCGCACGTACCCCGACCGCATCCGGCAAACGATCTACTGATCGCCCCGCTCAGCGCATCCCCTGCGCGGCGAGCCAATCGACCACGCGTTGCGCGATAGCGTCGGAGTTCTTGTCCATCATCAGCATGTGCGAATTGCCGCGCATGCCGAGCTTGGGCAGATCCATCTGCTCGGCGCGCACACCGGCTGCGCGCAGGCCGTCGCGATAGCGATCGATGCTCGGGATCAGCTTCGGCCACAGCGGATGCTTGTCGAGGAAATCGCCCCACACGAACAGGTGCGGCGTGCCTTTGAGCGCAGCGAGATTGGCCTTGGTCGGATCGGGCGCACCTGAGGGCTCGACCGCGACGATCGCCTTCACCTTGTCCGGCGCGTTGAGTGCGGCGTTGAAGGCGAAATTGCCGCCCTGGCTGTGCACGACGATGATGCAGGGACACACCTTCTGGATCAGCGCGTTGTACGCGGCCTGCGTCGGCCCATCGTTGGTGGCCCAGCGCGGCACACCCTGCTTCATGAACTGATCGAACGCGGCGGTCGGGAACTGCATGCCCTCCCGACTCTTGCGTTTGCCCGGAGCGGTCTCGTATGAACACAGGGCGCCGATGCGAAACAGCTCCCACCCTTCTTTCTTGGTGCGAAAGAACGGCTCGCTCTTGTAGACCTCTGGATAGCGCGACCACGACGCACGGCCCCGCTCGACCGCGTCGGCCACGTACACGTCGAAGCCGGCCTTCAAGAAGAAGTTCTGCCAGCCCGGATCGCCGTCGGGCTTGGTCTCCCAGGTGACGCCGGAGAGTCCGCCGCCGTGGATCATCAGCACCGGATAGCGCCCGGCAGGACTGACGAGCTTCACGTATTGCGCGTACATCTGCTCGGTCTCGAAATCGCCGTTCGGATCGACCTTGAACGGCGGCGAGCCCGCGGTGAACACGATCTCGCGGGTCGGCAGCCCTGAGAGCGTGACCGCGCGACCGCCAATGTGCATGCTGCCCACTTCCTTCACCTGCATGCCGGCGCAACCCAGCAAAGCGCTTGTGCCCAATGCCGCGGCAAGCGCATGGAGCGGCATTCGCCGCATGGTCGTGCTCATCCTACCGACCGTACTCATTGCGATCTCCCCTTTTTGTCTGTGTGATCGTCGCCGACTGCGTCGATGATAGTGGATCGGCAACGTCGACTGGGAGCCTCCGCACAGCCTGTCCCAGATTGACTAGCCACAACGGACCGACCGAAGTAGATTTCGCCCCGTTCAGCCATGTAGCTTCGGATCAACAAAAGAGGAGGAGGACCCCATGCTCGGCAGACGAGCTTTCCTGACGTCGGTGTCCGCGCTGGCCGCAACGCGCGCGATGCCCACCCTCGCGCAGGAGCGCTTTTCGCTGTTCGTCGGCAGCAATCCGGAGAACGTGCAGCGCATGATCGAGCTGGCGGCTTTGCGCGACGGTGACTCGGTGGTCGATCTGGGCTCCGGCGACGGGCGCATCGTCTTCGCCGCGATACGGACGCGACCGGCCATCCGCGGCATCGGCGTGGACATCGACGCCAAGCTCGTCGACAAGGCGAACGAGGCCGCGCGGGCGCAGAACATCGCCGATCGCGTGCAGTTCTTCCATCGCAACGTGTTCGATACCGACCTGTCGAACGTCGACGTGATCTTCATGTGGCTGTTCCCCGAATTGATGCGGCTGCTGCGGCCGAAGATCCTGCGCGAAGCCAAGCCCGGGGCACGCGTGATCGCCGCCTCGTGGGATTTCGGTTCCTGGGCCGCCGATGCCACCGACGATCGCGGCGGCGGCAGTCCGACGATCCGCAAGTGGGTGGTGCCGGCGCGGATCCAGGGCGCGTGGGAGTGGAGCTTCACGCTGCGCGGCCAGACGCATCGCGCTATGGCGCTGCTCGAGCAGCGCCAGCAGATGCTCGAGGGCATCCTGCGGGTGGGCAACCGTCGTGAGGTGATGCAGTACCCGATCCTGCGCGGCGACATGCTGCAGTTCGTCGTGCGCATGAGCCTGCCCGGCACCGGCTTCGCGAACCTGACCTTCGCTGGCCAGGTGAAGGGCGAGGCGATCGAGGGTGTCATCGATGCCCAACTGCCGCGTCAAGGCGACGACAGCGGCGGCATGGACGAATTCAAGCTGCCGTGGAAGGCGGTGCGAACCAAGGACGAAGGCTATTTCGCACCGACGGGCATCGAGGTGCGGTAGGCGGCAGGCGATCGCGTCACGCTTCACCTCAATGGAGAGGAACAGAGAATGAACGCTGTGCGCGGTAACAACGCCTTGCGCGTTGGCGATTCGGTGCCGGACGTTCCGTTGGTGGCGGTGACCGGCGGCGGGCCCAAGCCGTTGTCGCGCGCTGAGTTGTTCGGCGGCAAGAAGGTGGTGCTGTTCGCCGTGCCCGGCGCATTCACGCCCACTTGCACAGCCCAGCATCTGCCCAGCTTTCTCGCCAATCACCAGCGAATCAAGGCGAAGGGCGTCGACACGATCGCCTGCGTGGCGGTCAATGACGTGTTCGTCATGAAAGCCTGGGCCGAGGCGAAGGATCCCGAGCGCGTGGTAACGATGCTCGCCGATGGCGCCGCGGCATGGACCAAGGCCGCAGGTCTGGATTGGGATCTGAGCGGCCTGGGGCTGGGCGTGCGCGCGCAACGCTTCGCCATGATCGTCGACGATGGTGTGGTGAGCCACATCGCCGTGGAAGAAGGAGCCGCGTTCAAGGTATCCAGCGGCGATGCGATCGTGGCAGCGCTTGGATAGAGTCGCGGCAGCGTGCCCTGGCGACGAATCCGGCAGAGTCTTAGTAGTTCGGTTGCATCTGACGCATTCAGTCGCGTCTTACGATTCCGCTCGGGTCTTGAGTCTGAATGGAACGCCGGCGGCCGTGCCCTCGACTACGGCGGATGGAGTGTCGGGTGCGGACACGGGAGAACGCACGATTGCGCCGTCAGTCGCTCCCGAGCCAGCCCTCGTCGCGGGCTTACCAGTAACCTCATCGAACTGCCGCCGTGCACTCTGCAGCAGGTCATCGAACGGCGTTGAATATCGCGAAGACATGAAGGGTCGCGGTATGTGAGTCGCAATATTGAAGTTCGCGGAGCCGAACAACACGAGGCGACTTGCCAAGCCCGCCCGGCTCGTTCAAGGTTAGAGGCATTCTTCGCAGCGTGCAACGCGGATGACGCCGCGCAAAAAAGGGGGAGACCATGAGCCTATCCGACCGCAGGGGACCCAGGAGTTCAACCGGACCGCGCTATCAACCCAGGCCGCTGCTCGCCCCTTCCGGATCCTCGTCGCTTGCCAGCCGATCGCTCGCGCGCGGCGGCCAGAAGGAGATCCTGTGCGCCTTCGGCATCGACGTCGATGCGGTCGCCGGCTGGCTCGGATCGTACGGCGGCGAGGACTCGCCGTGCGACATCTCTCGTGGCCTGTTTGCCGGCGAAGTCGGAGTACCCCGCCTGGTGCGACTGTTCGATCGGCTGCAGATTCCGACCACGTGGTTCATCCCCGGCCATTCGATCGAGACGTTTCCGGAGCAGACCCGCATGGTGGTCGACGCCGGACACGAGATCGGCATGCACGGCTATTCGCACGAGAACCCGATCTCCATGACCCCGGTGCAGGAAGAGGCGGTGATGGACAAGTGCATCGATCTGATCGAGCGCGTCGCGGGCCGCCGGCCGACCGGATACGTGGCGCCGTGGTGGGAGTTCAGTCACGTCACCAACGAGCTGCTGCTCGCCAAGGGCATCAAGTACGACCACAGCCTGATGAACGACGACTTCCATCCGTTCTATGCGCGCGTGGGCGACCACTGGACCAAGATCGACTACTCCAAACATCCCAACGAATGGATGAAGCCGCTGGTGCGCGGCAAGGAAACCGATCTGATCGACATTCCGGGCAACTGGTACCTCGATGATCTGCCGCCGATGATGTTCATCAAAGGCGCGCCGAACAGCCACGGCTTCGTCAGCCCGCGCGACATCGAACAGCTGTGGACCGATCAGTTCGACTGGGTCTACCGCGAATACGACTATGCGGTGTTCGCCTTCACCATTCATCCGGACGTGTCGGGCCGGCCGCAGGTGCTGTTGATGCTGGAGCGGATCGTCGCCTACGTGAACGGCCATCCCGGGGTGCGATGGTGCACGTTCGATCAGATCGCCGATGATTTCGCGCGGCGCTGCCCGCGCAATCAAAACGCCGTTACCGCTTAGGCGCTGCGCGAACCATGTGCGCGTTGTGCGGCATGCTGGGTGGCGCCGGGCATTGGACTGAAAGTCACAGTGCGCCGGCCGCATTCGCCGGACGCGAGCACGCGCCCACGCTCAGCCGCGAGCGCTTCGACCGATCGGCGCTCGTCAATCACGTGTTGCGGCACTACCGCCTGAGTCTGAAGCCGTGGTCCGGCGCTTCGTACGTGCTGCGCGGGGGCACCGGCAAAACCGTGCTGGTCGACAATCTTTCGCAGATGTGGGCCGCAGCGGAGAAGATGACCGGGCTGGAATTGGATCCGCTCGACGAAGCGCTGATTCGCGACCTGCACGCGCAGCGCACCAACGACTGAGCTATGGCTTACGGCGAGCGCATTCCGGTCAACGTCATCACCGGGTTCCTCGGCAGCGGCAAGACGACGCTGCTGCAGCGCCTGCTGCGCTCGCCCTCACTGCAGAACACCGCGGTGCTGGTGAACGAGCTCGGCGAGATCGGGCTCGATCACCATCTGCTGCAGAACGACGTCACCCCTACCCTGCTACTGGAAAACGGCTGCCTGTGTTGCGCGATCCGCGGCGATCTGCAGCAGGCCCTGCGCGATCTGTTCGACCGGCGCGAGCGCGGTGCCGTGCCGGCCTTCACGCGCGTGATCATCGAAACGTCGGGGCTGGCTGATCCGGCGCCGATCGCCTACACGGTGCTGGCCGAACCGGTGCTGCAACATCACTTTCGCCTGGGCAACGTCGTCACCGTCGTCGATGCCGTCAATGGTCTGGAGCAGCTCGCCCGGTTCGAGGAGTCGGTCAAACAGGTTGCGGTCGCCGATCGACTGGTGCTCACCAAAACCGATCTCGCAGCAAGCGGCGCGCTCACGCAGTTGCGCACGCGACTGTCTGAGCTCAACCTATCTGCGCCGATCATCGATGCCCTGCTCGACCCGCCCGGCGCCGACGATCTGCTCGTTCACGATCTTCACGATGCCGCCGGCAAGGTGCGCGAGGCCGGTCGCTGGGTGATGGCGGCACGCGAGGCGGCGCTCGATCATCGCCACACCAGTGACGTCACCTCGTTTGCGCTCGTGTTCGACCAACCAACGGATTGGACCGCATTCGGCGTCTGGATGACGATGCTCCTGAACCGGCACGGCGACAAAGTGCTGCGCATCAAGGGCATTCTGAACGTGGCCGGCGTGCCTACGCCGGTGCTGATCAACGGCGTGCAGCACATCGTGCATCCGCCGGTGCACCTGCCTGCCTGGCCCGATGCCGATCAGCGCTCGCGCCTGGTCTTCATCGTGCGCGGCCTCGAGCGCGGCCGGATCGCGGCCTCACTCGCAGCGTTCAATCGATTGGGCAACCCTGACGTGGCTGCGAGCGCAAAGGCAATTGAGAACGCGGCTTGAGCGGGGACGCGTAAAGAGATCACTCAATTCGAATTCCCGCCACCGGCCCGATCGCGGTATTCCATTCCTTCACGCAAGCTTCGCCGCAGCGCTTGGCCCACTTTGGTAACACCGATTCGCGCAAGGCCTTGCGAAGGAGTTCCTTGTCGGCGTCCGGCGGCTGCGTCGCGGTCATCGTCACCGGCTTGCCCAGCGGGCACTTCTTGCCCGTCGTGCAGTCCAGCCCGATCTGGTGCTCGCGCCGATTGAGCGCCCAGATCTCGTCTTCGAGGCTCTTGATCTGCGCCTGTAAGAACGTACGCACCGGCTCGGGCAGACCCGCCCACTTCTTCAGATTCATCACGAAGCCGATGCTGCCCCAGGTGATCGGCAGCGGAAAGACCGCCTTGGCCGCCGGAAACCAGCCAAGCTGATACGCGCCGAGCGTACCGGTGAACGAGCAATCGATCAGCCCATTGGCCAGCGCTGGCTGAACCTCACCGACATTCATCGGCACCGCCGTGCCGCCGAAGAATTCGATGAAGTCCGCTTGCGACGCCGCTGCGGTGCGGACCTTCTTGCCTTTGAGATCGCCGAGCGACTTCAGCGGCTCGCGGCAGAACATCACCTGTGCCTGGTACGACCACATGCCGAGCAGCTTCAATCCGAGCGTCTCGTAGTGTGCCGCGAGTGTCGGACGGTAGGCGTCGGTGACACGGCGGAAAAGGTCGTAGTCGGGGCTCAATCCGGCGAGGTCGGGGCCTTCGTTGCGGGGCACGTCGCCCGACATGTGGCCCAGAAACGCGGTACCCCCGTCCGCGACACCTCTGCCGACGAGGCGCAGGATCTCGGGACCTTTCAAATTGATCTCGTTGAAAGGCTGGATCTCCGCCGTGATCTTTCCGCCCGAGGCCTTGGCGATGCGCTCGCGCCAGAACGGCACCTCGAGCTGCTTCGACTGGCTCGTCACGCTGATCCCGCCGATCAGCTTGAGTTTCGTCGCGGGCAGATCTTGTGCGCCGGCAGGGGTCGTCGCCAGGGAGATCATCGCTGCAGCGCTCAGCGACAGGACTGCGGTGAGGGCGCTGACTGGCTGTTGCATCGTCATCCTCTTTCTCCTTTTGATGTGCGTATCACCGGTCACTTTTTCACGTGCCTCAAGGCCCAGCCTGGCGCGGCAGCCACATGGCCACATCGGGCACGAGCGCAAGCAGCGCGATCATCAGGATCATCATGCCCAGAAACGGCAGGATGCCGATTGCGAGGTCACTGAACGGCCCGGCTGGCCGCAGCGACTGAATCACGAACAGGTTCATGCCGATGGGCGGAGTGATCAACGCGGCCTCCGACAAGATCATGAACACGACGCCGAACCAGACCGGATCCCAGCCCGCCTGCGTCATCACCGGAATCACGATCGGGGCCGTCGTGACGATCATCGACAGCGGATCCATGAAGCAACCGAGCACCAGGTAGAACGCGCATACCGCGAACAGCAACTCGAACCGCGTGAGCGACAGCGACGACACTGCCTGCGTAATGCGCTCGGTGAGGCCGATCGTTCCGAGGGTGAAACTCAGGAACACCGCCGCGATGATGATGAGCATGACCATCGCCGTGGTCTTCATGGTTCCTTCGAACGCATCGCGCAGCATCTTCACATTGAGACGCCGACGCATCGCACACAGTACGAGCGCCGCGATCGCGCCGATCGACGCCGCCTCGCTCGGTGCCGCGAGGCCTGTGTAAATCGACCCAATGATCGCGACGAACAGGCCGATAGGCGCGAGCAGAGCGCCAACCAGCGTGCGAGCACCGCCGCTACCGTCACGACGCGCCTTGCGATTCCCTCCCCACGCCGGCCGGACGATGCAGGCCAGCAGTATCGCGAGGGAAAACAGCAGCGCTAGCACGACGCCGGGTACCACCGCCGCGAGATAGAGTTTGCTCACCGACACCTCGGCCAGCAGGCCGTAGACGATCATGTTGATGCTCGGCGGAATGAGGATGCCCAACGTCCCGCTCGCGGCAATCGATGCGAGGAACAGGCGCGGGTTATAGCCCTCGCGGAGCATGTTCGGCATTGCTACCGTCCCGATCGTCGCGGCGGTGGCGACACTCGACCCGGACGTGGCGGCAAACAGCGCGGCGGCACCGACGTTGGTGTGCATCACGCCACCGGGCAACCACGCGAGGTAACGCGACAGTTCGCGGAACATGTCCTCAGCGATATCGCTGCGCAGCAGTAGCTCCCCCATGAGGATGAACATCGGCACTGCCACCAGCAAGCCCTCGGAGCTCGAACCCCAAGCCAATTCGCCGAGCGCACCCATCACAGGCAAGAAAGCGTAGAGCTCCGACAGCGTGAACGCGAGCCAGCCCAGCGCCGAAGCGACATGCAGGCCCAGGCCCAGGAGCACGAAGAGCAGCGTAAGTGCAACGGCGATCACCGCTCAGACCCGCGCGAGGATGTGGTCGGCGGTCACGAAGCGCCGCCGCACGCCGTTAACGAGCAGCGTCGCAAGCACCGTCGCCGCGACGAATGCGAACCAGCTCATTCCGGCCGCCCATAGGCCTTGCGGGATCGTCAACGGGAAACCGAGCGTGCTGGCCGAGCGCGCACCCAGCTTGAGGCTTTCGGCGAAAGTGGCCCACGCGCTTTGCGCCAGCACGATCGCCACGCTCGCGAGCGCGAAGTACGCGATCACGTCCAGGACCCAGCAGGCCCGCGCGGATACGCGGCCACGCAGCATCTCGATGCGAACATGGGATCCGGAAAAGACGGCAAATGCGTAGGAGAACGCAGTCGCCACGGCGAAGAGATAAGCGCTTATCTCATAGCTGTAGAGCCACGCCTGTTTGAGCACCGCGCGCGTCACGAC
>CADEDU010000047.1:31582-53771 GCA_902826155.1 uncultured beta proteobacterium | reverse complement strand
CCTTGACCGCGTTGGCGAGGATATTGACGCCCTCGAGCATCTTTTGCCGGGCGTCATCGTGGAAACGTACGTCTTTTGCTGGCATGACTGACTCCTAGTATCTATTCGGTACGGAAAGGGACGGTTCGCTGGGATCTCAGCTGATGACGCCCATGATGTCTTCCTCGCGCATCACGAGGTACTCGGTGCCTTCGATCTTCACCGAGGTGCCGGAATACTTGCCGAACAGGATGCGGTCGCCGACCTTCACGTCGAGCGGGCGGTTCTTGCCGTCTTCGAGGACCTTGCCGGTGCCGATGGCGATCACTTCGCCTTGATCGGGTTTCTCGGCGGCGTTGTCGGGAATCAGGATCCCGCCAGCGGATTTGCGCTCTTCTTCCAGCCGCTTGACGATCACGCGATCGTGCAAAGGACGAATCTTCATTCGAGTCTCCATCAATCAGGTTTGTAAGTAGACACTTACGGAAGGAGCCCTCGGAGCACGTTGCTAGCACTCGACAAGGGCGAGTGCTAATAATAGCCGTGAACTTCTGCCTGTGGCAAGCCCGGAACGCGAGCACCGGGTCAATCGGATCCGGCAGGCACTGGCAGGGGTCGTTATGTCCGGTCGCGACTTTTGCCGCGCAGGAGTTGCGGCGGGCTATTCAGAATCGGAGCGCGCCTTCCGATTGGTGGCATGCAATCTGCATGCGGAATTGACACCATTTAACCCATCTCATCTGGCGCCGATACCTGCCGTGCCTACCCACAGCCCGGAAACCATCTCAGTCGACCTGAACAGCCTCGATCCGTCTACGACGCGCGACGGCCGTCCGTCGTCGACGCGCATGAGCGAGGCGTCGAACGCACTGCGCGACACGCTGCGACGCAAGCGGCAGGAGTCGGCGCAGCAACGCACATCGGATCTGGGCCCCGTGTCAGAAGCGCCGCACTCGATGCCGAGCGTGCTCAACTCGGACTTCGGGCCCGAGCACTCGACCATGATCGAGGAGTTCGAGGTCGAGGCTGCCGCCATGTTCGTCGAAGATGGCCGCGGACCACGCCCGCAGGACCAGATCGCGGTCGCGGAGATCTCCCTGGAGGAGGCGGCTTCGGGCATCGAAGTTCGCTTGCCGCTGCATTCGGCGCTGCCCGACGGAGCTGGCGGCATCCGCCGCGTGGAACGCATGCATACCGTGCGCATCCCGCGAGGTGCGGTTGAGGGGGATCGCCTGCGCATCGCCGACTTTCCTGTCACCGGCGCCGACGTGTACATCGACGTGGTGTTCAGGAAGCACGACCTGTTTCGCGTGCTCGGCCATGACCTCTACATGCGCGTGCCGATCACGCCGTGGGAGGCGGTGCTCGGCGCAATCGTGGAAATCCAGTCACTGAGCGGCCCTTTGCGCATTCCGATCAAACCGGGCGCGCATCTCACCCGCAATCTGCGTGTGCCGCGGCGGGGGCTGCCGCGCCGCGACGGCACCGTGGGCGATCTGTTCTGCATGGCGCGCATCGTGCCACCGGAAAATCCCTCGGAGCGCGAACGCGAGCTGTATCGCGAACTGGCTCGCATCTCGAGCGCGCGGCCGCGCAAGCCCTGGGCCGCGATCGTCGGCTGAGGCGAGGCCCCGGCGCCGTTCGTCCCTGCACGAGCGGCGAGGAGCAAATCGGACCGCCCGAGCGGGCCAACAAATTTCCGTTGACGGCGCACGTCGAGAACCAATCGCGCCGCCTTCTCCAGTAGATTGCCAACCAACGCGCGCGGGCCGCGTCATCTGCGCATGGCCCGGCAGTGCCGTCGCCCCCGCATTGATCGGCTACCTCCCTCAACGGCCACCTTTTCCGATCTACCCGATGCTTCAGTCGCTGCGCTTGCTTACCGCCGGCATGCTCGCCTGGATTGCGACGTGCGGCGCGGCATCCGCACAGGGCAATCAGCCGGCTTCCGCCGGATCACTCCCCAAGAGCATTACGCAGGCGCTCGCGCGCGCGCAGGTTCCAACTGCGTATGTCGCCGCGTACGCTCACCCGGTGGGCGCGGCACAACCGAGTCTGTCGTGGAATCCCGACAAGCCGATGAACCCGGCATCGGTCATGAAGCTGGTCACCACGTACGCCGGGCTCGAACTGCTTGGACCGCAGTTCGCCTGGCGCACCCAGCTCTTCGCACACGGCGAGTTGCGCGACGGTGTGCTCCAGGGTGACCTCGCCATCAAGGGTGGCGGCGATCCGCGACTGACCATCGAGTACTTCACGGCGCTGATCGACGCGCTGCGAGCCACCGGCCTGCGCGAGATCCGCGGCGATCTGATCTTCGATCGGGGCTACTTCGAGGGCGACACGATCAACGAAGCGCAGTTCGACCAGGAACCGATGCGCCCCTACAACGTCGGACCTTACGCCGTGCTCGCGAATTTCAAGGCGGTCAAGTTCCAATTCGTTCCCGATCCCTCCAGCAACACCGTCACGGTCGAACCCGAACCGAAGCTGGGGTCGGTCGCCCTGCACGCAGCGATCCGCTTGCGCAATGGCCGCTGTGGCGACTGGCGCTCCGGCATCAAGACCGAGGTCAAGAACAGTGCGCGCGAAGCGCAGGTCGCTTTCAGCGGCGTGATGTCGGAAGCATGCGGGCCACAACACATGTATCTGAGCGTACTGAGCCACCCGGAATTCGTATTCGCGATGTTCAAGAGCCTGTGGACCGATCAGGGCGGAACGATCACCGGCTCCTGGAAAGAGGCCACCGTGCCTGAAGGCGCGCAGCCGCTGCACACTCACCACTCGCCGCCGCTCAGCGAAGTGGTGCGCGACATCAACAAGTTCAGCAACAACGTCATGGCGCGCCAGCTCTACCTCACGCTGAGTGCGGAGACGATGAAGCTGCCAGGTCGTGCCGATCGGTCCGACCGCGCGATACGCAGTCTGTTGCACACGCGCGGGATCGCCATCCCGGGCCTGCTGCTGGAGAACGGCTCGGGGCTGTCGCGCAATGAACGGCTCAGCGCCCGCGGCATCAGCGCGCTTCTGCTCGCTGCGCACGCCGGTGCGCATCGCCAACCGCTGATCGACTCGCTACCGATCGTGGGCGTCGATGGCACCACGCGATCGCGCCTGCAAGGTGACAACGCGGCCGGACAAGCACATATCAAGACCGGTGGGCTCAATGACGTGTCGAGCATCGCCGGATACGTTCGTGCGCGCGATGGCCGTATGTTCGCGGTGGCGTTCATCGCCAATCACGCCAACGCGATACGCACATACCCCGCGCAGGACGCTTTCATCAAATGGGTGCACGCTGGGGCGAACGGCGAGTGAACCGCGACGCGTCATGCCGCGCATGGCGGGCTCAATAGGCGTTGCGGCCGGTGATCACCACGACGAACGTCTTCAGGATCACCGCCAGATCCAGGCGCAACGACCAGTGGCGCAGATACTCCAGGTCGAGTTCGACCCGCCCCTTCATCTTGTCGACGTTGTCGGTCTCGCCGCGGTAACCGTGCACCTGCGCCAGGCCGGTCATGCCGGGCTTGACCTTGTGCCGGATCATGTAGCCGCGAATCAGCTTTCGGTATTGCTCGTTGTGCGACACCGCGTGCGGCCGCGGCCCGACGATGCTCATCCGACCCTGCAGGACATTGATGAACTGCGGCAACTCATCCAGCGACGTGCGGCGGATGAATGCGCCGAAACGCGTCACGCGCGGATCGTTTCTCGTGGCCTGCACGACGTTCGGTCCGTCCTCCTGCACACGCATCGACCGGAACTTGTAGACGACGATCTCCTTGCCGTCCAGTCCGTAGCGGCGTTGCTTGAACAAGACCGGCCCGGGTGAACTCAGTTTCACGCCGATCGCAACTGCGAGCATGAGCGGCGCGGCAAGAGCGAGAATCAGCGACCCCGCAATCAGGTCTTCGAGCCGCTTCACCAGGCCGCTCACACCGTAGAACGGCGATTCGCATACCGCGACCACCGGCAGGCCATCGATATCGTCGATGCGCGCCTGGATCAGGTCGTAGATGAAGATGTCGGGCACGAAGTACACCGACGCAGTGGTGTCGTACAACGCTTCGAGCAGCTGCGCGATGCGTGGCTGCGAGCTCATCGGCAGGGCGATGAAGATTGCGCCGATGTTGTGCTCCTTGACGTACTGCGGCAGCTCCAGCATCGGCCCGCGCAGGTCTGCATGCACAAGCGGAGACAGCCGATCAGCGCCGCGATCGTCGAAGTAACCCGCGAATCGCACGCCGAGGAGCGTGTTCGCATGGAACTGCCGCGCCAGGCGATGACCCAATTCGTTCGCACCCACGACCACCGCGGTGCGAAAGTTCTCTTTCTGCACCACCCGTGGCGCGACATACGGCAAAGTCCAATGCACGACGAACAACGTTGCCGGCACCGCGATCGACCAGGCGATCAGCACCTCCGGTGGAAATTCCACGATGTACGTCGTGGCCCAGCCGAACAGCACCAGAATTCCCGCCACCACGGTCCAGCCCGCGAGAATCTCCTTGAGCAGTCCACGTCGGCTGATCGCCGCGCGCGTCGCACCGGGAAACATGAGCGAGAACACGAGCAGGCACAGCAGCAGATCGCGGCCGCCGACCCAGTAACCGAACGAAAACAGGGTGACGCAGTACAGGATGACCGCGACCGCCGGATCGATGGTCATGCGCAGGAACGACAGCCCCGAGATCTGACCTCGGCGCACGCCGGCGGCTGCGCCCGAGCGGCGCGCCAGGGAACTCGCCAGCACGGCCGACAATTCGCGTGAATCGTGATGCAACCCGATGACTCCCTGAGAGCCCGGCGCAACGGCGCTTGCGGGCGAACATCCAACACCTGGTTTCACGGGACCTTCGGCCCTCGAGTGCGTGACTCGACCGGCCTGACAGTTCCTGAAGCACTGCCCGCCCCTTTGCTGTAACCCTGGATTGGATCGCCGTTGTTGACTGCCGGCCGGCGCTCGCGACAATGCTCGGAAGCATCGCGCGCCGGTGTCCAGCTCGGACTCGGTGCTGCTGCCAACGATCACTCATCGACTGATGCCGATGCCCACCTTCCCGCCGGCTGCTGCCCGAATCACACCATTTGCGATCTACATGGTGTTCATCGCATTGGAGTCTATCTTCGGCATCAGCCGGACCGATGCGGCAAATGTCTCCGCGTTTTCACAATGGTGGTACGTGGTTCAGCTCGGCACCGTGAGCGCGCTGCTGCTGGCCTTATGGGCTCGCTACGGTGAGCTGCGGGATTCCAGTATCACGGCGCGGCACGCGATGCTTGGCGTAGCGTTCGGTCTGGTGGTGTACGTGCTGTGGATCGCACTTGATCAGCCCTGGGCAACATTCGGCAGCGCGCGGCCCGTCGGCAACGCATTCGCGCAGCACGCCCTTGCCTTCGCGGTGGTGCGCATGATCGGCGTAGCGATCATCGTGCCGATCATGGAGGAGCTGTTCTGGCGCTCGTTCCTGATGCGCTGGATCGAACGGCAAGACTTCCTCGCCGTCGCGCCCGCGGCCGTGGGGATACGCGCGTTATTGATCGCGTCGGTGCTGTTCGGCCTCGAGCACCACGCGATCGTCGCGGGCGTGGTTGCCGGCTTGATCTACGGTGAGTTGTATCGTCGCTGCGGCAACCTGTGGGTCGTCATCGTGGCGCACACCACCACCAACGCAGTGCTGGAGGTGTGGCCATAGCAGGTGCGGCCGAAATGCGCGTCGCTCGCTACCCGCTTGCCAGCAGCTTGCGGGCCTGCTCGCGTTCGCCGAACTCCTCGGCCGAGTCGATCGCGCGCTTGATCAGCGTGCGTCCTTGCGCCGAGTCCCCCGTTTTGAGCAAGGTCGCCCCGAGGTGGTACATGTAATTCGGCGAGTCCGGGAACAACTCGTGCGCCTTGCGCAGGTACGCGAGCGCCTGATCGTGCTCGCCGCGCTTGGAATACACCCAGCCGACCGTGTTGAGGAATGCCGCGTTGGTCGATTCCTCGAATCGCTTGGCGAGCGTGAGCGCCCGATCGAGATCGGACTTGTCCGTGCGTTGATCGGCGAGCAGGAAAGCGAGATTGTTCGCGGCCAGTTCGTTGCCCGGGTTGTGCTTGACCACGTTCTCGTACTGGGCGATCGCCTTCTCGACATCGCCGACGCGCTGATACACCTCGCCCAGCGCGAGCATCAGTGACGGATCGTTCGGAATCTCCTTGCGTGCCTGTTCCAGCAAACCGGAGGCGCGCTCGCGGTCACCACGGAGCGAATGCATCCGCGCCAGGCCAAGGTACGGTCCGCTCGTCTTCGGCGCCAGTTCACGCGCTCGGTTGAACGCCGCTTCGGCCTGGTCGAATCGTTTGGCCGCGGTCTGCAGGTCGCCAAGCAGCAGTTGCGGTACCAGCGCGTTCGGTTGCTCCTTGGCGATGCGCTGCGTGCGTGCGACGGCCTCGTCGATCTTGCCCTGACGCGCGTAGATCGTGACGAGCGCGGCGACGGCCTCGCGCGAGTTCGGCGCCTTCGCCAAGGCGGATTCCAGCTCGCGGACCGCCAGGTCGAACTTGTTCTGCGCCGCGAACGTCAGGCCGAGCCGGTATGCACCGATCGGGTTATCGGGCAACGCGCTTTTCAGCGCGGCGAACGTGCGCTCAGCGGCGGCCGGCTCCTTGGCGCGGATGTGGAACGCCGCCTTCACCTCGTATGCACGGATGAACTTCGGATCCTGCTTGATCACTTCTTCCAGTTCGCGCAGGGCCGCGCTCGCATTGCCGGTCGCCTGCAGGTAGTCCGCCTGCACCAGGCGAAGCTCCTTGTTGTCGGGCAGCAACTTGATTGCCGAGGTGATGACGTCGCGCCCCAGCGCCGACTCGTTGTTGAGCCGATGGGCGTTGGCCAGCAGCGACACGACCTGGACCGATTCGGGCTGATCCTTCAGCGCCGCGCGCAAATCATTGATCGCGCTGATCCAGTCCTTGCGCGACATCGCGAACTGCGCCCGCGCAAGCAGTGCGGCATGGTCGCGCGGATTCTCCTTGAGCACCTCGCCGATCAGCTTTTCGGACTCGTCGCGCCGACCGGTGACCAGATTGTTCGAGGCGAGCATCAAGCGCGCCTGTTGGGCGATCGGACCGGACTTCTCCTTCTCGACCACCTCCTGATACACCTTGATCGCACTCTCGGGCCGTGCCGTGCCGGTGTACAACTGCGCGATCTTCAACCGTAACGTGTGGGCTTTGGGGCGTGCTGCCACGAAGCCTTCCAGTGCCTTGATCGCGGCATCGGCGCCATCACGCGCGGTGATCAGATCCGCCAATGCGATGTAGCGTTGATCGTCGTCCTTGTTCGCCGCGATCGCGTCCTTGAGCGTCTGCTCGGCTTGGTCGTTCTGGCCGGTGCGCACGTAGAACTGCGCAAGCGCCGCGCGATACTCGAACCGTTTGGGCGCCAGCTCCACCATCGACTTCAGATTCTGTTCCAAGGCCTGACGATCGGCCGATCGGGCCAACGCTGCGCCGAGCGCTGCGCGAATCTCGAGCGACTGCGGGTTGGTGTTCAGTGCGTTCTGCAGCACCGATTGCGCCTGCTGCACGTTGTTCTGCTGCAGCAACACGGCGCCAGCCACCGTCGCCGCCTCGACGTGGCCAGGCTGCTGGGCCAGCACACGGTTGGCTTCGTTGAGGGCCCGGTCGAGATCGCCGCGAATGGCGCGCAGTCGTGCCAGCACGGCCTGGGCATCGGGATCATCGGGTTTGTTCGCCAGCACTTCGTTCAGGCGTTTCTCGGCACCGGCCAGGTCGCGCCCGAACATCTGCAGCCGCGCCATGCGCACCGCCGAAGCATGCAATTGCGGATCGAGTTCGAGCGCGCGGTTGAAATTGGCGTAGGCGCGCGACCAGTTCTGCGCCTTCTCGTCGATCAACCCGGCCAGATGCAGTGGTGGTGCCGCGCGCGGATCGATCTGGATGGCGTTGCGGACTTCGACCATCGCCTTGTCGAGATCCTCCCGGGCGAAGAAGTCCTGCGCCTTCTGCATATGCTTGGAGTACTGCTGCTCTTTGCTGGCGCAGCCCGCCAGCGCGAGGATCACGGCGCTGACGCCGATGGCAACGATGCGGATACCGATCATGCAAACCTCCGTTCGTTACCTCCTTTTTTTGGGCGCCTGTCGATACTCGCCAGGCGCTTCGGATTATCTTCACGGCGGTTGGCATCGCGCTGCGATGCCTTGTTGTTTTTGGGAATGCGTGTGCTAGCTAGCGATCGGATCGCGCCTCAAGCGAGCGCCCGGTCGGCGAATCGTTCGCGGAAATCGGCGTATGCGCGTTCGATGCCTTGTTCGAGCGATACGCGCGCCTGCCAGCCAAGCCCGCTCAGACGCGAAACATCGAGAAGCTTGCGCGGCGTGCCGTCGGGCTTGCTTGCATCCCAGCGCAGCGCTCCCTGGAACCCGACGATGCGGCACACGGTCTGGGCGAGTTCGCGGATGCTCAGATCGTGGCCGACGCCCACATTGACGAATTCGCCCAGATCCCTGGCGTCGAAACGCTCCATGAGGAACACGCACGCATCGGCAAGATCGTCGCTGTAGAGAAATTCGCGTCGGGGTGTGCCGCTGCCCCATACCGGCAGTTCGGCATGGCCGGCGACCTTTGCTTCGTGCGCCTTGCGGATCAACGCCGGCAGCACGTGCGAGTTGGCGAGATCGTAGTTGTCGCCCGGACCGTACAGATTGGTGGGCATGACCGCCATGAAGTTGCAGTCGTGCTGGCGGTTGTAGGCCGCGCACATCTTGATGCCGGCGATCTTGGCGATCGCGTAGGCCTCGTTGGTCGGCTCGAGCAATCCCGTCAACAGATGCTCTTCCTTCATCGGTTGCGGCGCGAGCTTCGGATAGATGCAACTGGAGCCAAGGAACATGAGCTTGCGCACGCCGAAACGGTGAGCACAGTCGATGACGTTGGTCTGGATCAGCAGGTTCTCGCGCAGGAAGTCGGCCGGATAGGTGTTGTTCGCGAGAATGCCGCCGACCCGCGCTGCCGCCAGATACACGTGCTGCGGCCGCTCGCTCGCGAAAAAACGCTCGACTGCGGCGCGGTCCGTGAGATCGAGTTCGGCATGGCTGCGCACCAGCAGGTTCGAGTAGCCCCGTGCGGTGAGACAGCGCTGGATCGCCGAGCCCGCCAACCCGCGGTGCCCTGCCACGTAGATCTTGTCGCTCGGAGTCATCCCTGGAGGCAGTGCCTACTCGTGGTAGTCGTAGGCCTTGAAGCCTTCGCGCGTGACCAGCTCATCGCGCTCGGCGCCGCGCAGGTCTTCGCGCACCATCTCGGCCACCAATTCCGCGAACGAGGTGCGCGGCGTCCAGCCCAGCTTCGCACGAGCCTTGCCCGCATCGCCAAGCAGGGTTTCGACCTCGGTCGGTCGGAAGTAACGCGGATCGACCGCCACGACAACGCGCCCGCGACTGTCGAGCGCCTTCTCCTCTACACCGGTGCCCTGCCACTTGAGCGGCATTTCCAACTCGCGCGCGGCACGATCGACGAACTCGCGCACGCTGTACTGCTGGCCGGTGGCGATCACGAAGTCCTCGGGTTTCTGCTGTTGCAGCATCAGCCATTGCGCTTCGACGTAGTCGCGTGCATGGCCCCAGTCGCGTTTGGCGCTGAGATTGCCCAGAAACAGGCAATGCTGGCGACCGAGCTTGATGCGGGCGAGCGCACGGGTGATCTTGCGCGTCACGAAGGTCTCGCCGCGCAGTGGGGACTCATGATTGAACAGGATGCCGTTGCAGGCGTAGATGCCGTAGGCCTCGCGGTAGTTCACGCAGATCCAATAGGCGTACAGCTTGGCCACCGCATACGGAGAGCGCGGATAGAACGGCGTCGATTCCTTCTGCGGCACCTCCTGCACCAATCCGTAGAGCTCGGAGGTCGACGCCTGATAGAAGCGCGTCTTCTTCTCCAGCCCGAGAATGCGAATCGCCTCGAGCAGCCGCAGTGGACCGAGCGCGTCGGAGTTCGCGGTGTACTCGGGCTCCTCGAACGACACCGCGACGTGGCTCTGCGCGCCGAGGTTGTAGATCTCGTCGGGCTGCACCTGCTGCACGATGCGCAGCAGACTGAGCGAGTCGGTCAGATCTCCGTAATGGAGAACGAACCGCCGGTTGTCGACGTGCGGATCCTGATAGAGGTGATCGATCCGATCGGTGTTGAGCAGCGAGGTGCGTCGCTTAATGCCATGGACGACGTAGTCCTTGGCGAGGAGAAACTCAGCGAGATAGGCGCCGTCTTGCCCGGTAATGCCGGTGATCAGTGCGGTTTTTGCCATCGATTCGCGCGGCGCCTCAGCGAGGCCGCTGACTGGAGGGGTGCGGCTGTGAACCAATTCAATACTTTGGCTCTGACGTGCCGAAGAGTACCGCCGGAGAACGAACGTGCCTCTTCATGTGCAACAAGTTTGCCACGATTCGCACTCGCAGGCTGGCGCAACGCTGCCTGCGACTGTGCGATTTTCCCCCTACACCCGCCCCATGCGATGCATCACTTCAATGTACTGGTTGTTGTCGTACTCGAATTCGGCGCCGAGCTTGCAGTACTTGTTGGCATAGAGCCGACCGATCGGGTGGAACGTTTCGGGCACTCTGCGCAGCGTACGCGGATCGATGATGCCGTCGCGCACATGCAGCCACTTCACCTCCCCAATGAACAGGTTGCGCGAACCCGTCTCGATGTTCGAGTGCAGCGTACATTCGAGCGCGACAGCAGCTTCGCCGATCCGTGGCGGGCGCACCATCTTGGAAGGTAGTCGCGAGAACCCCACCAGATCGAGTTCGCTCACGTTGTCGGCAGCCTCCACTGAGCAGCCGTGCATCTTCTGCGCGATCGCTTCGTCGACCAGATGCACGACGAATTCCCGCGAGTCGATGATGTTGCGCGCGGTGTCCTTGAGGTTTCCGTCGAGCTTGCGATCGACACTGACGATCACGATCGGCGGATCGTCGCCCAGAACATTGAAAAAACTGAACGGCGCGGCGTTGACCACTCCGTTTGCACCAACCGTCGTAACCAGCGCGATCGGCCGCGGCACGACCAGACTGACCAGCAGTTTGTAGCGCTCACTCGCCTTGAGCGAGCCGAAATCGAATTCCATGCAATGCTCCCAGTGGACACGGACCGATTATTGTCGGGGTGATGCGCGCGGTCAAAGCATTCGAGTAACGGATCATGCCTCTACAATGACGACGCGTCGCGGTCCGGACAACGAGCTTGTCCGCGCAGACGTCCAACGTCCCGCTTTCGAATCGAACTCTCGCGCATGACCGCCTTCACGCTTGCTCAGGCTGTGCTCGATCCGCGCTCGGTCGCGCTGGTCGGTGCATCGGGCGATGTCGCCAAGAACACTGCGCGTCCGCAGCGCTTCCTGCTCAGACACGGCTTTCGCGGCGCGGTCTATCCGATCAACCGCGGGCGCGACGAGATTCTCGGACGGCGCGCCTATCCGAGCGTGGCCTCGATCGGCGCGCCGGTCGATCACGCTTTCATCATGGTTCCCACGCGCGACGTGATCGCCGCCATCGAGGATTGCGGCGCGGCAGGCGTGAAGGTTGCGACGATCTACACCGATGGATTCGCCGACGCAGGCGAGGAAGGCCGCGGGTTGCAGCGTGAAGTGCTGCAATGCGCGCAACGCCACGGCATTCGCCTCATCGGCCCGAACTGCATCGGGTTGGCGAACGTGCACAGCGGCGCGATGCTCTCGGTGGTGGCGGTGCTGGAGATGGAGGCCATCCGGCCCGGGCCGATCAGCGTCGTCTCGCAAAGCGGATCGATGATGGGTGCGCTGCTCTCGCGCGGTCTGGCGCGCGGATTCGGTTTCGCCAAACTGGTCTCGGTAGGCAACGAGGTGGATCTGTCGGTCGGCGAGATCGTCGACATGCTGGTTGATGATCCGCACACGCAGACGATCGCATTGTTCATGGAGTCGATGCGCAACGCACCAGCTCTGGCGCGCGCCGCGCGACGCGCGTTCGCGGCCGGTAAGCCCCTGATCGTCTACAAGCTTGGGCGCTCGGCCGTCGGCGAAGCGCTGGCGATTTCGCATACCGGCGCGATGGCGGGCGCCGACGACGTCGCCGATGCGTTCTTTCGCACCCACGGCATCGTGCGGGTGGATCATCTGGAGACGCTGCTCGAGATCGCGCCGCTGCTTGCGAATCGTCGGCCAGCGCCCGTCGCCAAGGCGCGGGTCGCGGTCGTCACGACCACCGGCGGAGGCGCGGCAACGGTAGCGGATCGCCTGGGCACCCTCGGCCTGGATGTCGCCACGCCCGATGATGCATTCGTTGCACGCATGGCGAAAGCCAGCGTAACCGTACGCAAGTCACCGATCATCGATCTGACGCTCGCGGCCACCAGTGCGAAATACGGTGCCGTGCTGGAGGGACTGCAATCCTGGGATGGATGCGACGCCGTACTCGCCGTCGTCGGCTCGTCCGCACAGTTCCAACCGCAGCTGGCGGTCAAGCCGATCGTCGATGCACGCCGCGACGGCAAGCCACTGGTTGCGTTTTTCGCCCCGGACGCGCCGCAATCCTTGTCATGGCTGAGTGAACAAGGTATTGCGGCGTTTCGTACGCCCGAGTCATGCGCCGATGCGATCGCCGCATTGTTCGCGTGGCGCGCGCCACTCGGTGCGAGAGACGATGCCATTCGCGCGCGTCCGCTTCTGCAGACGGCGCGCACCGGCACGCTCAACGAGCTCGACACACTCGGTGTGTTTCAGTCACTCGCCATCCCAACGGCTCAGTGCGCGCTCGCGCAGCCGCCGCACTTCACCCATCAAGTGCCCTACCCGGTCGCGGTGAAGATCTCGAGCGCGGCGATCGCGCACAAGAGCGACGTGGGCGGTGTCGCGCTGGACATCCACGACGATGCGCAACTGCACGCCGCAGCGTCGCAGCTGATCGACAGAGTGCGTCGCTCACGGCCGGACGCACCGATCGACGGCGTGCTGGTGCAGTCGATGGTCGGCGGACTGGCCGAGGCCATCGTCGGCTATCGGCACGATCCCCAGGTCGGACCGGTGGTGCTGGTCGGCGCCGGCGGCAAACTCGCCGAAGTGCTGCATGACTATCAACTAGGCGTCGCACCAGTCGATCTGGACGAGGCCCGTGCAATGATCGGGCGCGTGAAGAGCTTCGCGCTGCTGCGCGGTTATCGCAATGCGCCCCGCGGTGACCTCGACGCGCTGGCGCGGATCGTCGTCGCGCTGTCCGTGCTCGCGCGCGTGCCGGGCCAACCCGTAGCCGAAGCTGAGATCAATCCGGTCATCGTGCGTGAACAGGGAGCCATCGCAGTCGACGGCCTGATCGTCCTCGCCGGACCGCGACAGTAGATGAGCACAATCACACGCGCACAATCTCGCGGCGTGATCTAGTTGGCGAGGGTCGCGGTGGAACAGCCTGCATCTGACGCGCGCGCGATTCAAGTCACGCGGTTGCGGCGCCGATGTACAGCGAGCCGGGCGCATCTGCGTCGCTCTCGTCTCCCTCGTCCCTACATGTCGGTCTCTATGCCGCCCACCACTGCGATCGACCGTTTCAAGCGGATCGCGAAGGACAACGGATTACCGCCCTCACCGCGCGCAGCGGGCGCGGTGGTGTCACTGGCTCAGCGCGCGCAATTCGACTCGCGCCAGCTTGCCGTGCAGATTGGCACTGACGCCGCCTTGACCGCGGCGATCATCGCATTGGCCAACCGTGACACTGCCAGGCTGGAGCGCGCCCGGAGCCTCGATGCTGCGCTTGCACAAATCGGCCCTCAAATGAGCGCCGGATTGCTCCATCACGCCCTGACCAACGGTGCGTTCCCGTACAGCGACGATCCACGCCTGCAACACGCCTGGACGCGCATCGAGGAAGACGCAAAGTTCGCCTCAGCGCTCGCCATGACGCTTGGAAGCGTGCCCGCGGATCTGGTTCGCACGTACTGCGCGCTGCGCGACTGCGGAACGCTGGCCCTGATGCCTTGCTTTCCGGGCACGAAGTCGAGCGATGCGTTCGAGAACGCGGACGCGCAGGCCGCATCGATTGAGATCGATCATGCGCGGGCGGGAGCCCTGCTTGCCTCGAGCTGGGGATTGGAGCCGGGCTTGGTCGACGCGATTCGCAATCATCACGCACCCGACGCCATCGCGCCGCATGGGCAAGGCGGCGATGTCTCGCAGCAACTAATCGCCATCGGCCTGCTTGCCGACTGGGTTCGTGCGCCTGACTTCTGTCCGGATTGGGAGCGCACGCGCCCGTTCATCGAGCGCGCGCTAGGGTGTTCGGCGGATCAGATCCAGGGCCTGCTTGGGCACACCCGCCGGTCGGCGCCTCGCACTAGTCGCGAGCCGGTATGCGAGATCTGAATTCGGGCTAGAGCGGCCCGTCGCTCTCCGCGGTCGCGCGATTGGATCCACGATTGCCGCGAACGACGCCACCCTGGATGAAATCGCGGCGAAATCCGTCGCGAACGTGGTAGTACCCGTCGCGCGAAGCGTGTCCCAACGCCCGGCCGCCATCGCGCATGGCATGGCCGTATTCCCTGCCGCCTTGCTTGACGTTCGCCGGAAAACTCCGAATCGCTTGCTTGGCTTCCTGCCAGGGATTGGCCAGGCTGGGCCCGGTCCAAATCACTCCGAAGAGCGCGCCCGCGCACAGGAGCAGCGCGGCGATGTGAGTGCGAGATCGAATCTTCATGGTTGGGATTATGTACCTGGTTGAGCAAAACGTTGCCACAACAACCGGCCACATATGACGCGCACGTCGGCCGGTTTCGACCGCTAGTGGAGCTGTTGGCGCCAGCCTGGGCAGCTGGTGTACGCAACTACGCATCACTCGCGATTGCGTGAACTTGAGGCAGCAAGAGGGCAGTAAGAGGCACGCGATGTCGAACGGGCCAACGATCGCGTCGAGTGGGGCAGCAGCGAATGGTCTCGCTCGTCCGATCGTGATGACGTTCCCTGACCTTCGAGCGCTCACAGTGCTCCATCGGTGTCCACCCACCACACGGACGAAACTTCTCGCTAACGGCACGGAAGACGTGGTCAACTCCACAGCGGCAGTGGAGGAGACACTGGCGGACAGCGATCGGCACCACCTCCCGCGGCGAAGCGGCGGCAGGGCTTTGATTCGCGATGCGTCGAACAGATCGGACCGGCTCGTCTCGATTCAGGGAGTCAGCCGATCATGCAAAGGGAAAGCCGAGAGCGGGTCATGCAGATCGCTACGGATCGAGAACCGACGGTCACCAGGGCGACTCTGGTCACGGAGGAGCTTCGGTTCGGCGAGCTACGTGATGCCTGGAATCGGCTCGCCGCCCAGACCGATCCGGACTGCGTTTTCCTGCGTCACGAGTGGTTCGACGCCGCGTGGCAGTGGGTCAAGCACGACGCAGAGCTTGCCATCATCGCCATCGAAGAGGGCACGACACTGATCGGTGTTTGCCCGCTGGTCCGTCGAGTCAGGAAGCGCAACGGAATCGCTCTACGCGTCCTCGAGTTTCTGACCGTCCCCGACGCGCAGCTCTGCACGGTGCTGGCGTGCGCGCGAGATCACGACCGGGCGATGCGCTCCGTGGCAGCGCAACTCGCCCACGCGACTCCAGCCTGGGATCTGCTGGAGTTGAGCAACCTGAGCGGACGCCATCAAGCGATCGCGTCACTTGCCGAATCGCTCAATCGGGCGGGGCTGTCGACCACGGTCACGCAGCTCGGAGTCAACCCGTTCGTGGATCTCACGCAGCCGTGGGACGACTACTATCGCGCACGCAGCCGCCACCTCAAGAAGAACAACAACCTGGTGGCGAATCGGCTCGCCCGTGCCGGATCGGTGCAAACGTGCTGGACCAGAGGTCCGCTGGATGCGATCACCGCCGACGCCAGCGTCTCGGCCGTGGTTCAGCTCTCGGCCGCCAGCTGGAAGAACTCGACCGGATTCACGTTGAACCACGCCGGCCCGCAACGCTTCATTCGACGCCTGACGCAGCTTGCCGCCTCGCAAGGCTGGCTTTCGCTGTGGTTGCTGAAGCTGAACGACACGCCGATCGCCATGGAATATCAACTGATCTTCAACGGGCACGTGCATGCACTGCGCTCGGATTTCGATGATGCCCAGCGACACCTCTCTCCGGGCTCACTGCTCAACTGGCGGTTGCTGGAGCAGTTGTTTTCGAGCGACCTTCGGGCGTATCACATGGGGCTCGGCGACAACGCCTACAAGATGCGATGGAGCGAACGCGGCGAGGCCCTGCACCGCATCACCGCCTACAACAAAACGGTGGCCGGTTTTGCCATGCAGGCCATGGACCGCACGGTGCGGCCACTGGTACGCAAATTCAAGGACGCCGCGCGCGGTTCACAGTCGCCGCACGATGTGTAGCCCGCGCTCCCGGACCCAGGCGCAGTGGCGTCGGCGAATCCGCTAGCGGCTCAGCTTCGCCGCGATCCACTGCAGTACGATTCGCTCGACACCAGGTGGGCGCCCCGATGCGACCCAACCGCCCCACGTCATCAGGCTGTACACCAGTCCCCCGACGCTGACCTTCAGAGCAAGCTGCGCAGCGCTGGAGTCGATGCCTCCCAGTGGGAGCCAGTACAGCACGAGCACCATGACCGTCGCCGCGAGTCCGGCGCGCGTCATCGACCAGACCATGACCGGATCGCGCATTCTCGATACGACGCCGAACGCCACGACGACCATCGCCGCGCCGACCAGCACACGACCGATCGCCACACCTTCGATGCCCGTATGGGTGAGCGCCACATAAAGCACCGGCACGAGCAGAGCCACTTCGATCCAGTTGAGCAACGCCGACAAATGCGTGCGGTTCTCGATCCACAGCATCATCTCGATGAAACTGCTCACACCTGCGAACGTGCCGAATAGCGCCATCCATTTGACCAGCGGGATCGCATCCTCCCAGGTCGCACCGAGTGCCAGTCGCACCACCTCCGGCGCTGTCGCGTACAGCCCGGCTCCCAACGCGGCGATGATCACGACGAGGGTACCGAAGCTCTCCCGCAGCGAGGCCTGGAAGGTCACGGAATCCTGGGGCAGCGCCGACAGCGTCGGAAACAACGCCCGACGGATCGGCATGACGACTTCGGTGGCCGGCATCGTGCCCAGTTCCTGGGCGACGTGATAGTTGCCCATCGCGGTGGCGCCTTGACCGCTGCCGATGACGATCGCGTCGAGCTTGCGATTGAGAAACGCACCGAGTCGCGCGACGAACAACCAGAGCGAAAATCCCCAGAATTCCGACACCCGCGACAAGGATAGGCGCGGACGGAACGGATGCATCGCGTACGACAGACCCACCGAAGCGACGGTTCCGGCCAATGAGCCGATCACCAGCGCCCAGTAGTTGCGCAGCAGCAGCGCCGCCGCGATCGTCGATGCCGCACTGATCAGCTTCCTGTAGATGTTGAAGCGGAACTCCTTGGCGAAGTCGAGTTCCTTGCGAAAGGCAACCACCCCGATGTTCTGGGCGCCGTCGACCAGCGCATTGATCGCCATCACCTGCACGACCAACACGGCGCGCGGATCGTCGAACAGAGTGGTGACGAAGGGCGCGCATGCCAGCAGCAGCAATCCGACCGCCGCTGCCTGAAGCAACTGCACGGTCCAGGCCGAGTCGTAGTGCTCGCGCCCGGCGTTGCGATCGCGAATCAGCGCGAGATCGACGCCCGCGTAGGAGGCCAATTCGAGGATCGACACGAACACCATCGCCATCGCGACGATGCCGAAATCGGCGGGCGTCAGCAGCCGTGCAAGGACCAGGGTGCTCACCAGGCCGATCAGCCGCGCACCCCAGCGCATGGCGATCATCCATACCGAGCCCCGCAGAGTCTGTGGGGCCGACGCGGAACTGGAACCCGAGTCGGGGGCCGGACCGCGGTCAGCCATTGCCCGAGGCGTCCAGCGCAAGCAAAGCGCGCTCGGCGATATGACGCACTGCAGGTCCGTAGTTGCGCTTCAAGGACAGGAACGCGGCCAGATGGATGGGTAGCAACGCGCGCATGTTAGCCAAGCTCAGACCCAGATTGGCACAGGACGGTCGCAGCCAGGGCAACTGCGTGGCGAGTTCGGCGTCGTCGGCGCGCAACAACCGTTCCACCGCGCTGGGTTCGAATTCGAACAGCGACAGATAGAGCGTGGTCAGATCGAACCCCGGGAGCTGGATCCTGCCGAAGTCCTCGTAATCGAAGACCATCAGCCTGCCTTGCAACCACGCCAGATTACTCATCACGAAATCGCCGTGTTGCGGCATATTCGGCAGCTCGCGTACCAGATCCCAGGCGTGCGGGGCCATGACGCGCTCACGAAGGCCGGTCACACCCGGACGATCGAGCGTCTCGACCAGGGACTGCGCCAGGCGCTGCGCGCGTTCGGCACGATGTGCCGAGTCGGCGAGGGTTGCCTGCTGGCGAAAAAAACCCTCCACGGCTGCTACCACCTCGCGGTCGCGACTTTCACCGAACAGCCGGGCACGGCGCAACGGCATCGCCTCGACGCCGACTGAGGCGATCACATTCCACTCGCCGGTCTTGAACAACGCACGGGGCGGCACCACCGTGCTCCCGAACGCCTCGCGCGCCTGCCGATGTCGCTCGTACTCGTCCTGCAAGCTGTTGAACCGCGAGCACTTCAGGAAATAAAGCAGCTGCCCGGCCTCGTAGACGCGCACGTGGATCGCATCACCTTGCGTGAGCGTGATGTGAAAATCCGGATCGAGGCCGGCGCGCAGCAGGCCATGCTCGCGCATCCCCCGCAGGACCACCGGAATCATCGCTTCGGGCTATAGAAAAACAGACCGTCGGCCAGCCATCGATCGAACGTCAGCTCGGTTGCGATGCGGCGCATGGCGTAACCCACCCAGGACAGATAGTCGCGACGCGCATGGAGTTTGGAGCGGCTGAATGCGCGAATCGCCCGCGGCGCCATGTTGAGGACGGTATGAGGTGCGTCAGGTCCGGGCAACACATTGAACATATGGATATCGCTGAACCCTGCCCGGGCGAGCAGGCGGCGATAGCCGCCCGCGCTGGACAACGCCCGCACCGCTCGCCCTTTGCCGCGCAGCATGCGAGCAAGTCGATTGGTCGCGCATCCTGCTACTACGCCATCGGCGCGCAACACCCGATGGATCTCGGACAGCAGCGCGGCGGCGTAGGCTTGCGCCTCACCTGACGGCGTTCGGTTTGCAACAGCATCGAGCGTGCGGTGCATGACGACCAGATCGAACGAGCCATCTGCGAACGGCAGCTTGCAGCGGTCGCCGGGCTCTCCTGCGTTGTCGCTGCCGATGGCGCCCTGCAGATCGTGCACCAGGACCGGCGAGCTCCAGTTGGTGCGCGGCAAGACGGGTTTCGTGCCCATGACGATCTCAAGCGCACGATTCGGCCTGCCGCTGAGCGGAATTTCGTACAACAACCGAATCCTCGCCGCGTCGGATTCGTACTGCAGTCCGACTTCGGGCAATTGCTCCTTGTCGGCCATGCGCTGCAGCGCTGTGGGGTAATCGATGCCGCCCATGTCGAGGTGATCCGGATTCACCGGCGGCGCGCGACGACGATCGCATCAGGGGCGATCGGCACCAGCCAGCTGAAGCCGAACAACCGCTCGAGGATCCTCTCGCTGAAGCCGTCGGGCCGAGCGTTGTTCATCACGCGCGCTCGAAACTGCCACGCGCCGATTGGATAGGCCCGCGCGATCTCGAAGCCGGTCGCGGCGAGCATGGTCCGCAGCTTCGAGAAATGCAGATCGGTTTCCGCCGCGGCACCTGTCATCTGTGCCGCGCGCGCCGCGAGCGAGCGCGGATTGCGATGGCTGTTGATCAGCAGCAGGCCGTTCTCGCTGAGCCGTGCGTGCAGTGCGCGCAACACGGCAATCCGCAGATCCGGCTGCGCGTTGCCGAAGAAGCGGAACGAACTGATCAGATCGAATCTGCCCAGATCGGACTCCTCGCGAGTGAGGTCCGCCTTCACGAAACGCGCATGAGGCAGCTTGGCCTGCGCGCCGGCAATCATGCTCGGAGAAATATCGACGCCCACCGACTCCTTGGCGAATGGCGCGATCACCTCCGTCACGCGCCCGGTCCCACACGCGAAGTCGAGATATCGGCCGATGCCGTTTGGAAAAAGCTCCGGAATCAGCTTGTGCAGCAAGCGCGATTCGACCGCGGTCATGTATCGGCTGAACGGCTCGTCAGCTAGAAACCGGTCGTAACTGGTGCCGCGTGCGAGGTGGCTTTCGCGGTAATCCATGGGTTGATTCATATGCGCCGAGCTTCGATCGCACAGCGACATCGAAGGCCGACAATGATCAGCGTGGAAACCTTCGATGGTCTCACGCTTCGGTTGATGCTCTGGGTGAAATTTGATCAGGACGCTGCGCGAGCGAAGGTCGAAGCTTCCCCACTGCTACATAGCTTGCGTTTGAACTTCCCATTGAACTTGCAAGTGCAAGGAAAAGTAAGCGTATGGAGGTCCGCCAGTCGGACCATCAGCACCGCTTGCGACGATCGCGGTGGTCCGCACGCCCGAACGGTGGCCGCAACCGCAAGAACACCCGCAATACAGATGCGTTTCGTACACGTTGACCGTGTGGTGCTGACCGAGCGAAGAAGTGAATAATTGGCGCGCGCTCTGGTTGACGCAGCATGGAATTGCGGAATAGCAGGACTTCACCACGCTTCTCGACGCAATGCGCTCGGAACGACCGCGGTACGGTCGGGCAATGCTTCTGTGTCCGCCCCCGACTCGTTCACGCATCGGATCAATTGCTCCGCATCCGGCGCTTGCCGCGGCTGTGCTTGCCTGCATCGTGCCGGCGCTGCTCCCTATTCATACGCTGCCCATCCCCTCGTTCTACGAAGAATGGGTGGCCGCGGCATTGGCAGCCGTGACACTTGCAATCGTGTTCGCCCAGTCGCGCGGGAAGGTCGTTCAGGCGCCGATGTCCGCCTGGCCCCTCGGCGCGTTTGCACTCGTCCTGGTGGCGCAGGTCGCGCTCGCGAAGCTGGCGTACGTCCAGCAAGCAATTCTGGCGATGCTCTATGTGCTGCTCACTATCGCGATGATCTGGTGCGGGATGCGGTTGCGCGACACGCTGGGGATGGATCGCGCGGCACGTGGCGTGGCGCATGCGCTGCTTGTGGCCGGTGTGCTCAGCGCCACGATCGCGTTGGTTCAGGGGTACGCGCCGCCAACCACCTTCGGGTCGATGATCGCGCCGTTGGATTCGCCACGGGTCTTCGCCAACCTCGGACAACCGAACCTCCTGGCGAACCAACTCGCCGTGGCGGGTGCTTCGCTGCTCTATCTCTGGGCGAGCGGCGCGATCGGCAAACGCACTGCGTTTCTGCTGGGCACTCTGTTGATCGCCGCACTGTCGCTCACGGGCTCGCGCAGTGTGTGGCTGTACGGTGCGGCGCTGCTCGTCTGGACGATGTTCCATCGCCAGCGCTCCGGCGAAGCCAAGTTCATGGAATTGAGCGTTGCAATAGTTGCCGCGCTCATCGGTCTGGCGTTGATTGCATCATTGCTGCCGCCGGTAGCCTTCGACGGTGCGACGCGTTCGGCGAACTCCGCATTCGAGCGCCTGGCCGCCATGCGCGTCGAAGGTGCAAGCGCGGGTGACGGCCTGCGCGCGTATTTCTGGCAGCACGCCGCGGCGGTCGCGCAGAACGAACCGTGGCTTGGCACGGGAATCGGCCGATTCGCGGCCAGCTTCATCGACTGGCCGCCGGATGTGCCCGCCGCGCTGCATCCGGTGGAGCGCAATGCGCACAACATCTGGCTGCACCTGCTTGCCGAGACGGGCGTGTTCGGCATGCTGTGTGTGCTCGGTGCGCTCACCCTGTGGTTCGTTCGCGTGCTGTGCGGATCGGCCGACCTCACCCGCTGGTGGCTGGTGGCGTGCGTCGGCGTGATGCTGCTGCACAGTCAGCTTGAGTATCCCCTGTGGTACGCGCACTTCCTGGTGCCGTTCGCGTTGCTGCTCGGCCTGGGCGAGACGGGCATCGCGTTGCGTACGCCGCGCCTGGCGCGCGTGATCGCCATCGCGGCAATGGCCGGCGGTGCAGTAGCACTCGCCTCGCTGCTGCACGGTTACATCGAACTCCGTAACGGGGTGTACCTGGCCACGGAGTCGGACCTGCGTGACGATCGATTCCTCGCCCGCC
>CADEDU010000047.1:20343-31482 GCA_902826155.1 uncultured beta proteobacterium | reverse complement strand
GCGCGCCTGTACCCGCGCGAGCTCCCGGCGTTTGCCGCCGATCTCGATCGACTGCGCATACGCGGTCTGGCAATGGACCGTCTCGCGACTTATGTCGCGGCCCGCGCCGGCAATAACTGACGAACCCTCGCAAACCGAATTGAAGGCCCTGCGCGAACTCTCTATGGTCGCGCGAACCTCCCCTTGAGAATGCATCGTGCCCAGACCGGAAAAGATCCGGCTCGGCGAGACCCTCGTTCAGCAGAAGCTGATCTCGCAAGAGCAACTGAAATTCGCGCTCGATGAGCAGCGGCGCAGCGGCCGCAAGCTCGGTCGGATCCTGGTCGACAACGGCTACGTCACCGAGGATCAGATCTGCGAGGGGTTGGCGCGCCAGTTCAACATCCCTTACATCAATCTGAAGTTCGCCAACGTCCACGCCGAGACGGCGCGGCGGCTGCCGGAAACGCACGCACGTCGCCATCGCTCGATCGTGCTGGAGGAGCGCAAGCAATCGTTCGTGGTCGGCATGAGCGACCCGAGCGATCTCAACGCGTACGACGAAGTCTCGCGCGTGCTCAAGCGCGAGATCGAACTGGTGGTGGTGAACGAGGCATTGCTGTTGCAGGCGCTCGATCGCGTGTATCGGCGCACCGATGCGATTTCGGGTCTGGCGCGCGAGCTGGAACAGGACGTCGGCGAAGCAGCGGTCGATTTCCGCACGTTGGGTGCGGCAGCCACGGCGGAAGACGCGCCGGTGGTGCGGCTGCTGCAGACGATGTTCGAGGACGCCACGCAGGTCAACGCCTCCGACATCCATATCGAGCCACAGGAACGGCGCGTGCAGATCCGCTTTCGCATCGACGGCGTGCTGATCCTGCAGACCGAGGCCGACTCGAAGATCGGGCCGCCGCTGGTGCTCAAGCTCAAGCTGATGGCGGGTCTGGACATCTCCGAGAAGCGCCTGCCGCAGGACGGCCGCTTCAACGTGCGGGTGCGCGACGCGCAGGTCGATGTGCGCATCTCCACCATGCCCACCCAGTACGGCGAGTCGGTGGTGATGCGTCTGCTCAACCAATCGACCGGCCTGCGCGGTCTCGACCGCCTGGGGATGCCGCCGGTGATGCTGGAGCGGTTTCAATCGCTCACGCAACGCGCGAGCGGCATGCTGCTCGTCACCGGGCCCACCGGCAGCGGCAAGACGACGACGCTCTACTCGGCGCTGGCCGAGATCAACGCGGTCGAGCGCAAGATCATCACGGTCGAAGATCCGGTCGAGTACCGGCTCTCGGGCATCACGCAGGTGCAGATCAACGACAAGATCGAGCTCACGTTCGGCCGCGTGCTGCGTGCAGTGCTGCGCCACGATCCCGACGTCGTGCTGGTGGGCGAGATGCGCGACCAGGAGACGGCGCAGATCGGCATGCGCGCGGCGATCACCGGACACCTGGTGTTCTCCACGCTGCACACGCTCGATGCGGCGAGCACACCGGTACGCCTGATCGACATGGGCGTGCCCGCATTCATGGTGGCCACGGCGCTGCAGGCGGTCGTGGCGCAGCGACTCATCCGCGTCAACTGCGACACCTGCGCCGAGCCCTATGAGCTGTCGGCCCACGAGCGCGGCTGGCTCGCCCAGCACGAGGCCAAGGGGCTCGAGATGGGTCGGTTCATGCGCGGCCGCGGCTGCTCGCAATGCAACGGCACGGGCTTCCAGGGTCGGGCGGGCATCTATGAGCTGCTCGAGATGGACGACACATTGATCGAGGCCTTGCATCGCAACGACCCGGCCGGCTTCACCCGCGCCGCGCGCGTCAGCATGCAGGATCGCACGCTTCAAGCACACGCACTGTCGCTCGCCACTTCGGGGCGCACCGCCGTGGCCGAAGTGATCCGCGTGGCAAGCGAGATCTCGGACTGATCGTGGCAACGTTCGCCTATCGTGGCCGCAACACGCGCGGCGAGAGCGTGCGGGGCAGCCTCGAAGGAGCCGACTCCGCGGCAATCGCCGACCAGTTGGTGCGCACCGGCATCACGCCGGTGGAGATCGTCGCATCGGGCGGCGCCAGCGAGATCCGCGTCGAGGAGTTGCTCGCCAAGCTGCGCGAGCGCATCGGCGCGACCGATCTGATCCTGTTCGCTCGTCAGCTCTACACGCTGATGCGCGCCGGCGTGCCGATCCTGCGCGCGCTCTCCAGCCTGGAGGCCTCGGCGCAGAACCCGGCGATGCTGCGGATGCTGCAGGATCTGCATGCGAGCCTCGACGGCGGCAAGGAACTCTCGGCGGCGATGCGCCGTCATCCGCAGGTATTTTCGCCCTTCTTCGTCGCGATGGTGCGCGTGGGCGAGATGACCGGCCGGCTGGAAGACATTTTTCTCAGGCTCTCCCAGCACCTCGAGTTCGAGCACGAAATGCGCAATCGCGTCAAAGCGGCACTGCGCTATCCGCTGTTCGTGATCATCGCGATGGCGGTGGCGGTACTCATCGTCAACATCTTCGTCATCCCGACGTTCGCGAAGCTCTACGATGGATTCGGCGCGCAGCTGCCGTTGCTGACACGGGCCCTGATCGCCGGATCGAACTTCACGCTCAGCTACTGGCCGCTGCTGGTTGCGGGCGCCATCGGCGCATTCGTGGCGGCTCGGGTGTGGCTCGCCTCGCCGCAGGGTCGCTATCGCTGGGACCGGCTCAAGCTGCGCCTGCCGATCGCCGGCAAGATCATCACCAAAGCGACCCTGGCTCGCTTTGCGCGCAGCTATGCGCTGTCATTGCAAAGCGGCGTGCCGATGGTGCAGGCGCTGACCGTGGTTGCGCGCGTGGTCGAGAACGAATTCATCGGCAGCCGCGTCGAGCAGATGCGCGACGGCGTCGAGCGCGGCGAATCGATCCTGCGCACCGCTGCTGCCGCCAACGTGTTCTCGCCGGTGGTGCTGCAGATGATCGCGATCGGCGAGGAAAGCGGGTCATTGGAAGAGTTGCTGAACGAGATCGCCTCGATGTACGAGCGCGATGTCGAGTACGACCTGAAGAACCTCGCGGCGCAGATCGAGCCGTTGCTGATCGTGTGTCTGGCGATCCTCGTGCTCATTCTCGCGCTGGGCATCCTCACCCCGATCTGGGGCATCGGCAAAGCGATGATGGGCAAGTAGCCCGCGGCGCGCGACTTCGTTCACGGACCGCGGACATGCGAATCGCGCACTGCGATATCGGCGAGACGCAGTTGGCACGCCGGCCACGCAATCGATCACGAACCCACGCGGTCCGCGCGGCGATCTCCCGGCGATGCGCCTTTATTCCTGATTCGGCGGCTGATCGCACTGATCGGAATCACCCCCCCTGTCGATGAACTACGCAGACACATCGGGAACGAACGTGACGCCTGCTCGCGCTGCGCGTCCCCGGTGCGATTGCATCGCTTCATCTTTCGGGGAGAACAAACGTGAGCAAGAGCGCTGGCTTTACCTTGATCGAATTGATCGCCGTGATGTTGATCCTGGCGATCCTGGCCGTCGTGGCCGTTCCGCAGTTCGTGAATCTGCGCGCCGAAGCGCAGGCGGCCGCCACATCGGGCGTCGCGGGCGCACTCTCGTCGGGCTCGGCGCTCAACTACGCGCAGCGCTCGCTCAACGCGTCCTCGGGCGTTGCCGTCACCAACTGCAACAACGTGGCGAGCACGCTGCAAGGCAGCGCGCTGCCCTCCGGCTACTCGATTACCGCGAGCGCGATCTCGGCGGGCCAATCGGCCAACTGCACGTTGACCGGCCCGAGCAGCTCATCGGCCACGTTCACGGCGATCGGCATCAACTGACGTCGAGCCCCTCCCTCTCGCCCCCTTCATTGCGCGCGAGCGGAACGCCGGCACGACCCCTCTCATCGTCACCATCACGCGGGGAACGGTAAGCATGCGAGCCGTTCCCTTCGTGTTTTCCGCGGCTGGCGCGATGACCGGATCCGTACGAGCGCGGCGCCAGCGTGGCTTCTCGATGACCGAGCTCGTCGCCGTCATGCTGATCGCCGGCATTCTCGCGGTGAGCGCGACCAGCGTGTTCGGCCGGCGCGGCTTCGATGCTGCCGCCTATGCCGACCAGGTGCGCGCGCAGCTCGCCTACGCACAGAAGGTTGCCATCGCCGCACGCCGCACCGTGACGGTGACGATCGCCGGCAACGCGGTGGCACTCACGATGTGCGCCGACGCGGCCTGTGGGAGCACGATCACCGTGCCTTCGCCACAGGGTGAGTCGAGTTTCGTGCGCACCGCGCCCTCGGGCGTGACGATCGGCCCCGATCGGGCCTTCACCTTCAGCGCGTTGGGCGACACCAGCCTTGCGTCGAACCTGGTGCTGGCGATCACCGGCGATGCGGTGCGCAATCTCACGATCGAAGCGGGGACGGGTTATGTACGGCCATGACCTCGTACCGACCGCGCGCGGCTTCAGCCTGCCCGAGCTGCTGCTGCTGATCGTCGTGTTCGCGATTGGACTGGCCGGCGTGCTGCTCGTCTTCAATGGTGCAGTGGTGCGCAGCCCCGAACCGATCGTGCGCAAGCAGGCCATGGCCGCCGCCGAGTCGATGCTGGAAGAAATTCTGTTGATGCCGTTCAGCAATCCGAGCGGCGGCTGGAGCGGTGCGGCCACTCAGGCCAATCGCGCCAGCTTCGACGACGTGCAGGATTACAACGGCTTCAACACGACCGGCGTCCATGCGATCGATGGCGTCGCGCCGATTGCCGGGCTGGAGCAGTACAACGTGTCGGTGGCGGTGGCGGCAACCGCGCTCGGCAGCGTCCCCGCAGTGGATTCTCTTCGCGTGACCGTGACGGTGAGCGGTCCGCGCATCAGCTATGCGCTCGACGGCTACAAAGTCAGCCTGCCTTAGCGAGTCATCGCGCTGCCTCGTCCGGAACGCGGGGCTCCGCTGTTCTTCGGCGAGGCTCGAGTGGCGAGCGTCCCTTCGCGAGCGCCTTCCAGGAAGCCGGGCGTACAGCTGCGGCGTGACGTTAGTGGAGCTGGTGGTGGTGCTGGCCATCCTGGCGATCCTGTCGGTGACCGTGGCCATGGCGTTGCGCGATCCGATCCGCGCCTACGTCGATACCAACCGGCGCGGCGAGCTTGCCGATGCAGCCGATACGGCGTTGCGGCGCGTCGCACGCGACGTGCGGCTGGCCTTGCCCAACAGCCTGCGCGTCACCGGCGCCGGCCCGATCTACCTGGAGCTGCTGCTGACCAAGACCGGCGGACGCTATCGGGCACAGCCCGACGCTTCGGGCAACGGCAATCCGTTGGACTTCAGTTCCTCGGACAGCGCGTTCGACACGCTCGGCCCTGCCGTCACGACCTCCGGCCAGGCCATCGCGGCAAATGACATCCTGGTCGTGCACAACCTGTTCGCGACCGCGAGCGCACCGAGCGCCAACGCGTACACCTTCAATCAAGCGGCGTACAACTGCGTCGCAGCCACGCCCGACTCGGCCAACTGCAACACCACACGCATCACCGGCACCGCCGCGGGCACGCTCGCAGACGAAACGCGGATTAGTTTCGACGCACGACGTTTTCCGCTCGCCTCACCGGGCAATCGATTTCAGGTGGTGAGCGGTCCGGTCACGTACGTCTGCGCACCGGGCGCGCCGGACGCAAACGGCAACGGCACCGGAACGCTGACACGCGTGTCGGGCTACACGATTCAGCTCGCCCAGCCCACGGGCAGCTACACCGGCTCGCCGAGCACCGCACTGCTCGCGCAAAACGTGACCGCCTGCGAGATCACCTACAACCCGCTCGTGCTCACCCAGAGCCTCGGGCTGCTGTCGATGCGTGTCGCGCTCACGCGCGGCGGCGAAACCGTGAACCTTCATCATGCCGTGCACGTCAACAACATTCCGTGAGCGGCGCAGGCTGCCGCATGCGCGAGTCGGGGCGCTGGGGCTCACCCGTCGCCGATCACGCGCGCGTGGCTTCGCGGCCGTGGCGGCCGTCTTCGTACTGGTCGTGCTGGCGGGCATGGGCGTGGCGCTGGTGACGATCTCGTCGGCGCAACAGCGCAGCTCGGCGTTCGATGCGCTGGGCTCGCAGGCGTATCAGGCGGCGCGCGCGGGGATTGAGGTGGGCATGTATCAGGCGGTGCGCAATGACGCGTGCGCCAACACGACGTTCGCGCTGACCGGGGCGCTCGCCGCGTTCTCGGTGCAGCTGCAGTGCTCGGTGACTTCGCACGTCGAAGTCGTCGCGCCCGCCACCCGGCTGTTCCACATCACCGCGACCGCGTGCAACCGCACGAGCTGCCCGGGCAGCGCCGACGCGACGTATGTCGAGCGGCAGTTGCGGGTCGTCGTCGCTGGCACGGCGCCGTAAGGTGACCTGCATGCGCGCGCTCCATCGATTCACTTGCCTGGTCTGGATGGTGCTCGCGCTCACTGCCTGGAACGCATACGCCGCGACGTACAGCTACCAGCCGACGACATTCTCGTGGGAGGCTCCCACCACAAGTGTCTCGTGGGAACAGGCCAACACCGGCTTTCCGATCGACGACGACAAGCAACTGGTGAACATCGGCTTCACCTTCAACTTCGGTGGCGTCGACTACACCCAGGTGCGCATCTTCTCCAACGGCATCCTGCACTTCGGCGCCGACCAGAGCTTTCACACCGACTACACCAACGAAGCGTTGCCGGTGAACGGTGCCGATCGCTTCATCGCCGGCTATTGGGACGATCTGCAACCGCGCAGCGGCGGCACGGTCCGCTACGACACGTTCGGCACCGCGCCGAATCGGCGCTTCGTCGCATCATGGGACGCCCTGCCCCACTACAGCTTGTCTGGCACCTACTCGCTGCAGATCGTCCTGTACGAGAACGGCACGTTCAAGCTCCAGTACAACGGCGCGAGCACCACCGGCGGCAGCGCCACGATCGGCGTCGAAGTGAGCGACACCGATTACACCGAGTACTCGTTCAACACCTCCAGCGTTGCGAGTGGCATGGCGTTGCTTTTCTTCCGCGGCATGATGGCCGAGTACGCGATGGAGCAGTCGAGCTGGTCGGGCGCGGGCTCGGTGCTCGATACCTCGGGCAACGGCAACAACGCCAGTCCGCTCGGTGCCCCGAGCACCGCATTACCTTCGCCGGCCACGCCACCTGGCACCTGCCGGGCCGGCACCATCGTATCGAACACGAGCACCGGCACGATCGAGGCGATCGACACCGGCATCGACGTCGACACCCGCATGCGACGCTCGGGCACGATCAGCTTCTGGTACAAGGCCGCCAGCGGCTGGACCACCGACGATCGCCAGCTCCTCGATGCGACGACGACGAACGGCCGTTCGTTCTCGCTTGCCAAGCGCGGCAACGGCACACTGCGCTTCGCGGTCACCGACAGCAACAACAGCACCTATACCGCCGACAGCGCCTCGTTCTCGTACGCCGCGAATACCTGGGTGCACATCGCGGTGTCGTGGAGTTTCGGCGATGCGGCCCGGCTGCGCGTCTACGTGAACGGCACGCAGTCGGGCTCGACCTCGACGAGCAACAATAGCCTGAGCTCCAGCATCAGCACGCTCTACATCGGCGACAACCGCAGCGCGCAGCTCGGATCAGGGGGTACCGGCAACTCGGCTGACGGCCAGATCGACGAAGTGCGCCTCTACACCAACGAGCGGACGGCGGCCGAGATCACCGCTGACATGAATGCCACGCGCACCTGCGTGCTGGTGAACGACTACGCGATCACGTACCCAGGCGGCAGCACCGGCCTCACCTGTGAGCCGGCGCAGGTGACGTTCACCGCGCGCGACGCAACCGGCACCGCGGTGAGCCCGGGTGCGGGCACCGTGCTCACGCTCACCACTTCGACCAGCGCGGGCGTGTGGGAAGCAACTCTGGCAAGCGGGGGCGGCACCTGGAGTCCCTCGGGTAGCAACAACGGCCAGGCGAGCTACACCTGGCCTGGCAGCGAGTCGAGTTTTACGGCGCGGCTGCGCCAGAGCACGCCGTCGACGATCAACATCAACGTCACCGACGGTACACGCGCAGAAGGCGGCGGCGTCGATCCGTCGATCACGTTCACCAATACCGCGTTCCGCGTGACGGCCAATGGCACCACCAGCGCCGCGATCGGCACGCACATCGCCGGCAAGGACTCCAACGTCGGGTTCGGTGCGCAGACGTTGTATCTGCAGGCGATCCGCACCGACACCAACACCGGCAGCTGCACCAGCGCGTTCCAGAATCAGACCGTCAGCGTCGAGCTGGCCTCACAGTGCAACAACCCCTCCTCGTGCGTGCCGTCACCGGGCTCGCAGGTGCGGGTGCGCAGCAGCACCGGGACGATGACGGCCGTCGGCCAGAACAATGGCACCGCTGCGCCTTCGAGCTACACATCGGTCTCGCTGGCGTTCGATGCGCAGTCGAAGGCCCCCCTGGTCTTCAACTACCCCGATGCGGGTCAGATCACGCTGTACGCGCGCTACGCACTGCCCGCGCCGCCGTCGGGTCAGACGATGAGCGGATCGAGCAATGCATTCGTGGTGCGGCCGTTCGGCTTGCGCATCGGCGTGACCGGACCGGGCACGGGTCTGAGCGGCGCAAGCAGCACACCGACCGTCGTGGCCGGCAGCAATTTCAATGCGACGTTGACCGCGGTGGCATGGAAGTCGGGCGACGATGCCGACGCGAACGGCGAGCCCGACAGCCAGGCGCAGATCGCGGCCAACGCGGCAACGCCCAACTTCGGCTTGGAGCCCAGTGGAGCGAGCGCGACGCTCACGCATGCGCTCGCCGAGCCCGTCGGCGGCGACGCCGGCAGCCTGAGCGGATCGAGCTTCAGCGGCTTCTCCACCGGGGCGCGCACCCAGGCAGTGAGCTACTCCGAGGTCGGCATCATCAATCTCACCGCCGCCAGCACGAACTATCTCGGCTCGGGCCAGTCCATCACCGCAAGCACTAACGGCCTGGTCGGTGTCGGGCGCTTCATCCCGAGCCGCTTCGCGCTCTCATCCGCCACGCTCACCAATCGCGCAACGTCGTCCTGCTCACCGACATCGTCGTTCTCGTACATGGACGAGGGTCTGTCGCTGCAGTTCACTCTGACCGCGCTGAATGCCTCAGGCATCCCCACGACCAACTATCGGGGTAGCTTCGCGAAACTACCGGTGACGTCAGCCGGCATGAGCTTCGGCGCACGCGACATCGCTACCAGCACCGACCTCAGCGCGCGCTTGGACACCGCGGCAGGTGTGACCGGCAGTTGGGGCAATGGCGTGGCGAGCAATCTCGCCGCGACGGTGGCGATTCAGCGCCGCAGCGCACCGGACAACCCCGACGGGCCGTTCACGCAAGTCAAGATCGGCATCGCGCCGCAGGACGCAGATGCCGTGGCACTTGCCGCGGCGGCGCTCAACTTCGACGTCGACGGCACCGGTGGCAATGATCGCGCCCAGATCGGCGCCGACACGCAGATCCGATTCGGCCGGTTGCGGGTGCAGAACGCGCTCGGCTCGGAGCGACTCGCGCTTCCGGTGACGATGCAGGTGGAGTACTGGAACGGCAGCGGATTCCTGGTGAACACGCTCGACAGTTGCACGCGCCTTGCACGTACAAACGTGAGCCAGTCCAACTACCAGCTCAACCTCAACGCTTGCGAGACGGCGTTCAGCGCCGCGACCATCGGCTTCACCAATGGCGTTGCCAACGCGTCGCTCGCCGCGCCTGGCGCGAGCAACAACGGCAGCGTCGATCTGCGCGTGAATCTGGGCACGGTGCCGGGCGGCGCGCAGTACTGTGGGTCGGTGGGGGGCGCAACGGCCGCGGCGACGAGCGCGTCGCGCAGCTACCTGCGCGGGCGCTGGAATTCGAGCGACGACGACACCAACCCGAACACGAACTACGACGACGATCCGCAGGCGCGCGCCACGTTCGGCGTGTACGGCACCGACCGCGCACCGAACCGACTCATCTACCTGCGCGAAAACTACTAAGGCAGCGACCGACGTAACGCTGCGAATAGCAGTCGGCGATCGCGCGCCTCGCCTACTCGCTCACTGTTCGAACTCGCGCTCGTGCAGGAATGCCGCATGGCGCGGGGCGCGCTTGGTCTGCGACCACTCCTCCAGCATGTCCCACTTCACCGCATCGGCCTTCACCTGCATCGCATCGGCGTTCGGATCGGGACAGGCAAGCTCCAGCCGATGCCCGTTGGGATCGAAGAAATAGATCGAGTGGAACGCGCCGTGGTCGGTGACGCCGATCACCGGCACGCCATGGGCCTCCAGATGCGCCTTGTACTCGAGCAGCGTGGCGCGGTCGTTCACCTTGAACGCGATGTGCTGCACCCATTCGGGCGTGTTCGGATCGCGCCCCATCTGCGGCTGCGTCGGCAGCTCGAAGAATGCGAGCACGTTGCCGTTACCCGCATCGAGAAAGATGTGCATGTACGGATCGGGTGCCTTGGTGGAAGGCACCTGATCCTCGGCGATGGCCAGCACGAAGTCCATGTTCAGCATCTTGCGATACCAGTGCACGGTCTCCTTGGCGTCGCGGCAGCGATAGGCAACGTGGTGGATGCGATCGATCTTCATCATGGCCTGCCTCCGATTGCGAATCTGCCGCGGCGCGCCGGCGACGCTGCTCAGCTCGAGCCCGCGGCTCAAGCTTTATGGTGCACCGGCGCCAGTTCGTACACCGGCGTCGGAATCCCCTCCATGCGTGCCTTGAGCTGCAATGCAACGCACAGCGAGTAGTGGCGATTCTGATGCAGGTTGCCGCCCTGCATCCACAGGTTCTTCACCTGCGTGGGCTTCCACATGTTGCGCAATTCACCCTCCCACGGGCCGGGGTCCTTCTTCGTGCCCGAGCCCAACCCCCAGCATTTGCCCAGATGATCGGCGGTCTCCTGATCGATGAGTTGCGCCACCCAGCCGTTCATCGATCCGTAGCCGGTGGCCCAGACGATCAGGTCGGCTTGCAGCGTGCTGCCATCCTGCATCTGCAGCCCGGCAGCCGTGACGCGCTCGATCGCGCCGGTCTTGAGCTTCACGCGGCCATCGGCCACCAGTTCGCTCGCACCCACGTCGATGTAGTAGCCAGAGCCGCGCCGCAGGTATTTCATGAACAGGCCCGAATCGTCCTCGCCGAAATCGAGCATGAAGCCGGCCTTCTCCAACCG
>CADEDU010000047.1:0-20243 GCA_902826155.1 uncultured beta proteobacterium | reverse complement strand
CGCCTTCTTGCCCTTCCACTTCTCGCCACTTTCGAATTTGCTCGAGTGCACCTGCGTGCCCTTGAACGCGTCCATGCCCGGGTAGCTGGGCATGCTCGGCACGCCGCTCATCCCGGTGGCGAACACGAGCTGCTTCGGGCGCAGCACCACGGTCTTGCCCTGCTGCTCGACCGTGACCTCCCACTGCTGCTTCGACTCGTCCCAGCGCGCGTGCTTGACCGTCGTGCTGGCCCAGTAGTTGAGCTCCATCAGCTTCGTGTAGCTCTCGAGCCAGTCGCCGATCTTGTCCTTCGGGCTGAACACAGGCCAATCGGCGGGGAACGGCAGATACGGCAGATGGTCGTACCAGACCGGATCGTGCAGGCACAGGCTCTTGTAGCGATTGCGCCAGCTGTCACCGGCGCGCGGATTCTTCTCGACGATGATCGCGGGCACGCCGAGCTTGCGAAGCCGCGCGCCGAGAATGATGCCGGCCTGGCCGCCGCCGACGATCAGCGCAAAGGGCTGCTTGTCGTGACCGAGCGTGCGCTGCTCCTCCTGGCGTTCCTCCAACCAGGTCTTGCGGCCCGCGTACACGCCATGCTCCACCCCTTTGGGCCGCGATTCGTTCTTCTTCTCCTCAAAGCCTTTCAGCTCCTGCAAGGTCGTGAGAAACGTCCAGGCTTTGCCGCCGATCAGGCGCAGATGGCCCCTGCCGCGACCGACACCGGTTTCAAACGTGAACCAGCCTTCGGTGACGCCGTTGGCTTCGCTGCCATCGCCCTTGATCTTCCAGTTCGCCGATTTCGCATCCGGCATCGTCGCTTCGAGCATGGCCTGGATCTGACTCCGACCTTCAGCCGTCTTGATGTTCCAGGTGAACGCGACCAGGTCGCGCCAGTACGAATCGTCACCGAACATCGCTGCCGCGTCGGCGAAACGTCTGTTCGCGACCGCGGCCCCGAACTGATCGAGCCACTGCTGCACCGAACCCGTGGGGGTGCTCATTGGGAGGTCTCCTCTTTGTGTTTGGACGCCGGCGTCGGACCCGAGCGCCGGCTCAAGGAGCTCCGCCAGGCCGCGCGGAGCACCGGCAGAGGATAAGCGCGCCGCGCCGGCCGGGGCAACGTGCGCACCGACCGCTCGGCGCTGCCCACTTCATCAATATCGCCGCGAGGGAATATTCGGGCTCGATAAATTCCCCGGGGGTGCGCGGACGAATCCACCGACAGCGGCCCCCCACATCTCTAACTTGACCGGACCTCAAGTCCCTCCCAGGTCCGTTCCGTGAAGTGGTTTCGCAAGTCGCGCAAGTCGGCTGGCTGGATGGCGCTCGCCGCAGACGCCGGCCGGGTTGCGGCTGTCCACGGCGAATTCACCACGCACGGCAAGCCGCAGGTGCACCGCTTCGCAGTGCGCGACGGCGACCAGCCCGTCAATGCACTGCAGCGCACCGGCCGCGAGCTGTCGCTTTCACGCTACCGGTGCATGACCCTGCTCGACCCGGGCGAGTATCAGATTGTCCTGGTCGACGCACCGAACGTGGCGCGCGACGAGCTGAAGGCGGCGATCCGCTGGCGCGTCAAGGACCTGCTCGATTTCCACGTCGACGATGTGACGCTCGACGTGCTCGACATCCCGCAGTCGGGCGACGGTCCGGCGCGCACGCCGACCATGTACGCGGTGGCGGCGCGCAACGACGCGATTCAGGCGCGCATCAAGCAGTTCGAACAGGCGGGAATCGGCCTGTCGGTGATCGACATCCCCGAGACCGCGCAGCGCAATGTCGCCGCGCTCTACGAGGAACCCAATCGCGCGATCGCCGCGCTGCACATCAACGAGCACGGCGGCCTGCTCACCTTCAACTTCCGTGGCGAGCTGCTCCTCGCACGGCGCTTCGAAGTGTCGCTCGCGCAGGTAGGCACGCGCGATGCTGACGTGCGCGAAGAAGTGCACGGTCGGATTCTGCTCGAGCTGCAGCGCTCGCTCGATCACTTCGATCGCCAGTTCCGCGCCATTCCGGTGGCCAGACTGCTGCTCGCCCCCGAACCCGAACCCAGCGGCCTGGCCGAGTACCTTGCCAGCGGCCTGGGCGTTCGCGTGCAGGCGATCGACATCAACGAGGTGCTCGACATCGCCGACGGCGAGATGGATACGCGCACGCAATCGCGCCTGTTCCATCTGATCGGCACATCGCTGCGTCATGAGCAGGTGGCGCTATGAGCCAGCAGATCAATCTGTTTAATCCGATCTTCCTCGCGCGGCGCAAGGTGTTCTCGGCACGCACCATGGTTGCAGCGCTGGGGATCGTCGCCATCGCCCTGGTTGGCGTGCATGGCATGCAACAGGTTCAGTTGATCGCGTTGCAGCGCCAAAGCATCGAGACCAACCAACAATTCGCAGCGGCGCAACGGCTGCTCACTCAGTTTGCCGCCGACAAGAAGGCCGGTCCGAGCAAGGTGTTGATCGATCAGGCGAGCCGGCTCGAGACCCATCTGGGTGCGCAACAGATCCTGCTCGACGCGTTCGCCACCGGCAGCCTCGGCAACACCGAAGGCTTCGCGCGCTACATGAGCGCGCTGGCGCGCCAGACCCTGAACGGCGTGTGGCTCACCGGATTCACCGCGACCGGCGCTGACGGATTGAACGTGATCCGCGGCCGGCTGCAGCAGCCCGATCTTCTGCCGAGCTACCTGCGCATGCTCAATCGCGAGGCGGCGTTGCGCGGACACGGGTTCGCCGAGCTGCGCATCCATGCGTCGCAAGCGCGCGCCGACAGCGCGCAAGAGGCGCAGGCAATCCCATCGCTCGAGTTCACGCTCGGCGCGACCAAACCCGCGGCAGGAGCCGGCCGATGAAGCAATGGGCGATCCGCTGGGGCGAACGCATCGACGCGATGACGCTGCGCGAGCGCGCCATCGTCTTCGCGGCTTCGGCGCTCGTACTGTTGTTCCTGGGCTTCGCGCTGGTGATCAATCCGCTGAACGATCGGATGCGCGGCATGACACGCGATCTGCAACGCAAGGTGGCCGACACCCGCGTGCTGCAGGAACAGGTGCAGGCGGCGATCAACGCGCCCGACGACGATCCCGATGCGCCGCGCCGGGCGCAGATCGAAGATTTGAAAGCGCGCATTGCGCAGGCCGACGCGCAGCTGACCGAACATCAGCGCGGCATGGTGCCGCCCGAGCGCATCCCCAATCTGCTGGAGGAGATGCTGCGCCGCGACCGCCGCCTGGAACTGGTGGCGTTGCGCTCGCTGCCGGCCGTCGAACTGTTCACCGACCAGGCAGGCAACAGTGAGCCGGCCCAGCCTGCGCGCAACTCGATCCGCGTCTACCGGCACGGTGTCGAGCTGACCGTGAGCGGCGGCTACTTCGAGCTGCTGCGCTATCTGGACGCGTTGGAGCAACTGCCCTATCGCATGTTCTGGAAGAACATCGATGTGGCAACGACCGACTATCCGCGCATCACCATGAAGCTCACCGTCTACACGCTGAGCTTCGAGCGCAACTGGGTGGTGGTATGAGCCCGATGCGCGTGTTCGTACCGAGCCTGGTGCTGAGCTGCCTGGGCACGCTCGTACACGCGCAGGCAATGACCGACCCGATGCGTCCGCCGCTCGTTGCGAGCCAACCCGCCGCGGCGCGCGAGGCCGCGCCCGAACGGCTGGTGCAGACCATCATCATCGGGCCATCGCAGCGCTACGCCGTCATCAACGGCCGCACGCTCGCGCAGGGCGAGCGCATCGGCGACGCCCGCATCGAGCGCATCACCGAAACCGACGTGACGCTGCGCCAGGCCGACGGCAAGACCGTCGTGCTGGGTCTGCTGCCGCACGTGCAAAAGAAACCAACTGCCACGCTGCCGGCGTTGAGCCGCAGCGCCCCGGGGACGAATCCATGATCCGATCGATCGTGCTGCTGTTGTTGTGCGCGCTGGGCGCATGCTCGGTGCCACCGCGTCCATCCACGCTGGACAAGGCCATCGTCGACGAGATGAACGCCAACGCCAATGCGAAGCGCAAGCCCGCACGGCCGCAGGAAATCGAACAGGCGCTGATTCCGCCGCTGCGACTGGAACTGCCCAAAGTCGATGGCCGCGCGCTCGAGCCGCGCTTCGACCTGTCGATCAACAACGCGCCGGCGCAGCAGGTGTTCCTGGCGATCGTATCAGGCACGCGCTACAGCATGCTCGTGCATCCGGAAGTCAACGGCACGATCTCGGTGAATCTGAAGGACGTGACGGTGCGCGAGGCGCTGGACAGCCTGCGCGAGTTGTACGGCTACGAATACCGGGTCGAAGGCACGCGCATCTTCGTGCACGGCGCGGCGATGCAGACGCGCGTGTTCCGCGTGAACTATCTCGTCGGCCAGCGCGTAGGCCGTAGCGAAGTGCGGGTGATTTCCGGCTCGGTGGCAGACACCGCCGGTGGCGCGGCTCCGGGCGCACCTGCCGCCCCTGGCGCGGTTCCAGGTGCCCAACCGAATGTCGCGGGTCAACCCGGTGCAGCGGCGCGCGTCACCGACTCGAGCCGCATCCTCACCTCGACGCGCAGCGATTTCTGGAAGGACCTCGACGACACGCTCAAGCTGATCGTCGGCGCCGAAGGCGGGCGCAGCGTGGTCGTCAATGCGCAGGCCGGCGTGATCGTGGTGCGCGGTATGCCAGGCGACATCCGCAACGTCGATTCGTACCTGCGCGCAATCAAGCTCTCGGTGGAACGGCAGGTCATGCTCGAGGCGAAGATCATCGAGGTCACGCTGTCGGAGGCGTTTCAATCCGGCGTGAACTGGGCGGCATTCCCGACCGGCCGGTTGCAATTTGGCGTACTCAATCCAAGCACGACGTTGCGCAGTGCCAGCACGCTCACCGATGGCACGCTCACCGCCGATCCGCTCAATCGCTCGATCGAATCGGGTCTGAGCGGCGCCTCGCTGATTCCCGGTGTAGGCGGCGGCTCGCTGTTCGGTCTGGCGCTGCAGACGCGCAACTTCGCCTCACTGCTGCAGTTCCTCGAAGGCCAGGGCAGCGTGCAGGTGCTGTCCAGCCCGCGTATCGCCACGCTCAACAACCAGAAGGCGGTGCTCAAGGTCGGCACCGACGAGTTCTTCGTCACCAACGTACAAAGCGGCACGACCACCACGAGCACGATCGGCGGTGCCACCACCAGCTTCCCGACGCTCACGTTGCAGCCATTCTTCTCCGGCGTCGCGCTCGATGTCACCCCGCAGATCGACGAAGCTTCGAACGTGATCCTGCATATCCACCCGTCGGTCAGTTCGGTGGTGCAGGACGACCGGCGCATCAATCTGGGCTCTCTGTTCGGCGGCAACATCTCGCTGCCGCTCGCCCGCAGCACGGTGAGCGAAACCGATTCGATCGTGAAGGTGGGCGACGGCAACATCGTCGCGATCGGCGGACTCATGAGCGTGGACGTCACCGATCGGCGCTCCGGGCTGCCGGGCGTGCAGGACGTGCCGGTGCTGGGGCAGGCGCTCGGCAGCCGCGCCCGGGTGTCGAACAAGAAAGAGCTGGTGATCCTGATCAAGCCCACCATCGTGCAAGGCGAGACCGATCCGGCCGAACTGGCGCGGATGCGCGATCGCGTCGTGGAGTTCGGCAACGTGCCGGCGTCAGTGCCCGGCGTACCCGCCTCGATGCGCGGCGCGGACGATCCCCGAGGAACACGATGATGTACCTGCAGCATTTCGGCGTGCGCGAGGCGCCGTTCGGCATCACGCCGGACACGAGCTTCTTCTGCGCGTGCGAAAGCATCCGCTCGGCGCTCAACACGCTGCGCTTCGCGGCGACGCACGGCGAAGGGTTCATCAAAATCACCGGCGAGGTCGGCACCGGCAAGACGCTGCTCTGCCGCAAGTTTCTCGCGACCATGCCCAGCCACTGGAAGGCCGCGTACATCCCGAATCCGCGGCTCGATCCGCACATGCTGCTTGCGGCACTGGCGAACGAACTGGGCTGCAAGCTCGGACGCGGCATTCCGGATCAGTACCGGCTGATGACCAAGATCGAAGCGCGTCTGATCGAGATCGCCGAACGCGGTGAACGGGCGATCGTGTGCATCGACGAGGCGCAGGCGATGCCGCTCACATCGATGGAAACGCTGCGGCTGCTGTCGAATCTCGAAACGGAAAAGCGCAAACTGCTCCAGGTGGTGCTGTTCGGTCAGCCCGAGCTCGATCGCAAACTGGCCCTGCCGCGCATCCGGCAACTGAGGAGCCGCATCACCTTCGAACACCGGCTCTCACCGCTTACGCGGTCGGAGACTGAGCTCTATCTGGCGCATCGCCTGCTGGTGGCGGGCCACAAGGGCGGCCGGATGTTCACCCGTCCTGCTACGCATGCGATCTACCGTGCGAGCGGTGGGATCCCGCGCGTCGTCAACATCATCGCCAACAAGACGCTGATGCTCGCTTATGGCCGCGGCAAGGTAGCAGCCGGCTGGCGCGAAGCGCGCGCGGCGGCACGAGACACTCCATCCGCGCGCCGACTGGGCATGGCCTGGCTTGGCCTGACAAGCCTGGCGCTCGGCGTCATCGGCTCGGTGTTTGGCGGATCCTCGATCGGAGGATGGCTGCGATGAGCGTCGTCAATCAGATGCTGCGCGACCTCGATGCACGCCAAGCGACGCCGGACGTGTTGCAGGTCGAGCCTGCGGTATCGATACGCAGCAACATCGCGCGTCGGCGAAACCTTTGGCTGATCGGTGTCGGGGTTGCAATCGTGTGCGCTGCGGCGATCGCGGTCACGCGCGCGCCGGGTGGGGCGATCACGCCGACTGCTGCTCCGGCTATTGCCATGACCTCGGCATCGACCGCGCACTCGAATGCTCTGCAGCCTGCCGCCGTGGGGACGTCGGTGCGGTCCAAAGCCCACGCAGACGGCCCGGGCCCGATGCACGCAGCCGCGAGCTCCGGCATTCGCTCGGCGTTATCAACCGAATCGACAGCGACGCCCGTTGCAGCAGCACCAAATGTCGCCGCGGCGAGTACGCCAGTATCGCCCCGGCTTGGCGGTGCAACCAACGCAGTGAAGCCTGCAACCGAATCGCGGCCCGTGCCGAGTGCGCCGCCTGTCGAACACCGCGCAACCGTCGTCGCCACAGCGAAGCCCGCGGCATCGTTGACGACGAACGAGCCGACGCGCATCGAGAAGCGCATGCTCGATCAAGGCACGGAGTCCGCCGATGCTGCGTTTCGACGTGCTGCCGGGTTGATCGAGAAGGGACGCATCACCGATGCGAAGATCGCGTTGAATGCGGCGCTGGCGGCCAACCCGGACCACGCCGCCGCCCGGCAAACGCTCGCCGCGCTGCTCATCGAGGCGCGCGCGCTCGACGAAGCGCAGGCGACGCTCACCGAGGGATTGGCGCGCGATGCGGGCAACAGCAACTTCGCGATCGTGCTGGCGCGATTGCAACTCGAGCGCGGCGATCAGTCGAGTGCGCTGGAGCTGCTGACGAAGCATCGCGCCGCGGGCGCCGCCAACGCGCAATACCGCGCCTTCCACGCGGCACTGCTGCGCCGCGCCGGGCGACACGCCGAAGCCGCCGACGAATATCTGGCCGCGCTGCGGCAAGCGCCGGGGGTTGGTGCATGGTGGGTGGGGCTGGCTCTTTCCCACGAAGCCAACGAACGCGACGCCGAAGCGATGCATGCGTTCCGTCAGGCGCGTGCCAGCGGCGCGCTCACCGCAGAGCTGGCCGATCTGGTCGAGCGCAAGCTGCGTGGCACGCCGTAAAGCTGTTGACGATCCTCGTGGATACCTTCCCCAACTCGCTCATGAATCGGCCAACTATCCCCGCCATCACCGGGCTGGCGCAGCCGTCGGGCGTGATGCGCGCATTGTCACGCCCGCACCGAAGCCGCTCATCGGTGCGCTTGAAGGAATCGCCCGATCTGCCGATGACAACTTTACGAGCGTCGCACCGACACCTGCGCGTGCCTGCCGTCGCGTGCGCGGGCGCACGAAGCGACGAATCCTAGATTTCAAGAACAGCTCGTCCGGAGACCTTTCCCATGCAGTATCCCGACTCCATCGAACGCAGCTCCGAGTATCTGCGTCTGGCCATTCCGCTGATGGCCAAGCAATCCACTCCACGCCATCCGCTCAGCTACGCGGTGTGGTACGAGTTCGTCTCGGGCCGCAATGCCTCGCTCAACGCGGAGATCGCACAGCTCACCGCCAACGGCACCCAGTTGAGCGAAGCGGTGACGATCGATTTGTATCGCAAGCATGTGCTGGGCATCGACGAATCGACCGCCGAGCGCATCAAGAGCGGCCTGGAGCGTGTGCTGCAGGAGGTCGCCGAGACCACGGCCGAGTCGAGCGGCAAGGCGGCCGCCTACGGCACCAGCCTCGAGGCGTGGGGCACCGAGCTGCAGCAAGGCGGCATGAACTCCGACCAGCTGCTGGAGCGCATCGCCCGGGTGGTGAATCTGACCACCGAGACCCAGGTATCGATGGTGAAGCTGCAGACGGTGCTCGACGAAAGCCGCGCGGAAGTGGAGGAGCTGCGTGCGCAGCTCACCCGCGCCAAGGAGGAGGCGGCCACCGATGCGCTTACCGGCGTGACCAACCGCAAGGGCTTCGACAAACTGATCGTCGACATGACCGAAGCGGCGCTGGTGGAGAACAGCGATCTGTGCCTGATGATGATAGACATCGATCACTTCAAGAAGATCAACGACACCTACGGCCACGTGTTCGGCGACAAGGTGATCCGCACGGTGGCGCAGGCGCTCAGGAGCAGCATCAAGGGTCGCGACCTGGCGGCGCGCTACGGCGGTGAAGAGTTCGCCGTGCTGCTGCCCGAGACCGGTGCCAAGGGCGCGCACGTGGTGGCCGAACAGATTCGCGCGTTGATCGAGAAGGCGCGAGTGAAGCGGCTGGACAAGGATGAATACGTGAGCCAGATCACCGTGTCGATCGGCGTCACGCAGTATCGCCCGCGCGAGGATCTCACCGAATTCATCGGTCGCGCCGACAAGGGCTTGTATGCCGCGAAGTCCGGCGGACGCAACCGGGTGACGTTGTACTAGTCAGACGGGTAGAAGCGACCGCAGATCGCATCGTCGCACGACGCCCCGGGCGTATCCGTCGTGCCGTTGTGCACGCGCTCAGCGTTCGTGCGGCTCGCCGCCTCGATGACACGCAATGCATGTGGCGTTCTGCGCCTCGCCGTCCGAATACGCTAAAGCGTTGTTCCGCAATGCCGATATTCATCAGGAACACACTCTTCTCTGACTGAGTCCTCGGCAATGACCGTCATCGTCGGCTACGTGGTCGCGCTGGTTTGCATCTTCGGCGCGTACATCATTCACGGCGGCAACATGGGCGTCATCCTGCACGCCATGCCCACCGAGATGATGGCTATCGGCGGCGGCGCGATTGGCGCGTTCATCGTCTGCAATCAACCCAAAGTGCTGAAGGCCACGCTGCGGTCGATCCCGACGCTGCTCAAGGGCTCGAAGTACACCAAGGCGCGCTACATGGAACTCATGGCGCTGCTCTACGACATCCTGCAGAAGATCCGCAAGGAAGGGCTGATGGCGATCGAGGGCGACGTGGAAAAGCCCGAGAGCTCACCGATCTTCCAGAAGTACCCGTCGATCGGCAACGACCATCACGTGGTCGAGTTCATCACCGACTATCTGCGCGTGATGGTGACCGGCAACCTCAATCCGCATGAGATCGAATCGCTGATGGACAACGAGATCGACACGCACCATCACGAGGGCCATCAGCCGGCGGCGGCGATCAACCGACTGGCCGGCGGTCTGCCGGCGTTCGGGATCGTTGCCGCGGTGCTCGGCGTGGTGAACACGATGGGCTCGGTCGGCCAGCCGCCGGCGGTGCTGGGCGGCATGATCGGCTCGGCGCTGGTCGGAACTTTCCTGGGGATTCTGCTGGCGTACTGCTTCGTCGAACCACTCGCCGGGCTGCTCGAGCAGAAGCTCGACGAAGGCACCAAGGAGCTTCAGTGCATCAAGACGACGCTGCTCTCCAGCCTGCAGGGCTACTCACCACAGATCGCGGTGGAGTTCGGCCGCAAGGTGCTCTACTCCACCGAGCGCCCCACGTTCGCCGAACTCGAGGGACATGTGAAGGGTAAGAAATAGACGCGGGTACAGCATCTCGGGTAGGGCTTCACAGGCATCGCCGCGACGAAAGCTTGCTCACTTGGCCGGCAGCCGGACGCTCGCAAGATCGGTTCCCACCACGACGTTGCCGGTGTATCCGCTCTCCTGCGCGACCTTGCGGTAGTCGGCTTCGGCAAACGGGCCACCGGGCACTTTGTACGGCCCATGTCGCACGGCGCCTAGCGGCGGCGCCAGGTGCGTCAGCACCAGGTACTTCGCACCAGTTCGCTTGGCCATCGCGCCGAGATCGCCGACCTGGCTTTGCCGGTGGAACACGTTGGCGGGCATGCCGCTGTCGCGATCGGGGCCCATCGCCGGATGCATGGTCGAGTGCACGATGATGTCGGCACCCTTGGCAAGCTTCTCGACCTGATCGGAGGTGGATGTTGCCCGCGGCGGCGCAACCACATCGTTGCCGGCGTCGCCACCGATCACCACGCTTCCGGCTGGCGTATCGACGCGATACGAAGCGTGCCCGGCAATGTGGGTCGAGCGTATTGCACTCACCTTCACATCACCCCGGGTCCACACGACCTGCGCGTCGTTGCTCGGCACGAATGCCTTCAGGTTCAACAGATCGGACGGACCGCCGGGCAAGCGCGACTTGTCTTCGGCACGCCGCTGCGCGATCTCGCCGGACTGCAGATACGCATCGCCGATGTGCGTAACGAGTTTGCGGCAGCTCAGCGTGAACCCGAGCGGCGAGGCCGTATCGTCCGAGCACACGACATCGAGTTTCGGTCCGGCGGAGCTGAAGTTCCAGCGCAGCTGGGCGAGATCGGCGAAGCCATCGGCATGATCGGAGTGCACGTGCGTGAAGAAGATGGCGTTCAATTGCCCCGGCGACACGCCGAGTTGCGACAGACGCATCGTGGTGCCGCGACCTGCGTCGAACTGCAACCTCACCGCGCTGCAGCCGTCACCGTCGTCGCCGAATCGCACCAGAGTGCCGGCGCCCGCGAGCCCGTTGACGGCCGGCGGTCCGCTCTGCGTTCCGGTGAGCGTCACGATCATGCACGGCGCGGCGCGCGCAACGCCGCTCGCGAAGGTCAGCGCGGCCACACCGCACAGGCTGGCGGCAATCATCACTCGTCTCACTCGTTCTCTCCCCTGGGGTGTGGGTGACTCGGGCAACGCGATGATAGTCAATACCGTCGCGTGCTATCGGCTGCTCGGCGCGCACACCCAAGCCGCGACGGCTAGACGAGCCGCACTACCCCTTCCTGCAAGCTCGCGGATGAGCGCAGATTCTGCGCGCCGCCGAAGCTGCTGTCGCTCAGGATCGAGTGAGCACTGGCGCTCGAAATGTCCGTCAGCGATCCCGACAACCCGTAGCGATATGCAAGGTCGCCGCCGATCGCCGCGCTGTCACTGCTGGCCAGCTGTTTCGCAAGCAACTGATCCATCATCGTCCAGCGCGTAAGCGTGGGATTGGTGCTGCGCGCTGCGTCAAAGGCGCTTACCAGTCCTGCGAAGTCGAACTGATTCACCTTGCGATTGAACAGCGGATCGCTGCTGCCGGCGTCGTAGCCGCTCATCGCCTCGCTCACCACCTGCAGATTCACGAACTGCTTGTTGGCCGCGGCCGTATACCAATTCCTGAACGTGAGCGATTCGGTGCCGCTGGTCTCCAGGATCAGATCATTGCCGCTCTTGCGAAGCGCCAGATCGGTGTAACGGATCCCGCCGCCAAGTGACACCGTCTTCTCGGCTGCGCCGCCGGCCGTGACACTAATGATGTCTTGACCGTCGCCCGTATTGAAGCCGATCACATCGGCGCCAAGCCCGCCGTTGATCGTGTCGGCATCGCTACGGCCAACAATGAAGTCCGCCCCGCTGCCACCGGTGATCGTGTCGATGCCGGCGCCGCCGTCGAGAAGATTGCGCCCTGCAGTGTCGATGAGTCTGTCGGCGCCCAGTCCCCCTTGCAGCAAGTCGTGGCCGCCGAGCCCGCGCAACGTGTCGTTACCGTCACCACCGAAGATGAAGTCGTCAGCGAGACTTCCGGTGATGCTGTCGAGCCCGAGTCCACCATCGATATGCGCGATCGATACCAGGGTCGTTGTGCTGAAGTCGAACGTGTTGTTCGCGCTGGTACCGAAGAGCAGATTGATGCCAGCCCCGCCATCGATGCGCTCGACGGTGTTCACGCCGCTGTGCCCGTTGAGGCGGATCGCATCGTCACCAGCGCCACCGCGGATCACATCGAACCCATCACCGCCGTTCACGGTGTCCGTCCCATCATCGCCATCGATGAGGAACGTATCGTCTCCAGCTCCGCCGATCAGCGTGTCCTGACCTGCACCGCCGGTCAGGCTGTCGTCGCCCTCACCCCCCTCGAGTCTGTTGTTTCCGGCGTTGCCGACGATGACGTTGTTCAAGCCATTGCCGGTGCCGCGCACATTGGCACTACCCGTAAGCGTGAGGTTTTCTACCTCCGCTCCCAAGGTGTACGCGACCGCGCTTTGTACGGTGTCGGTGCCTTGGCCGGCGAGTTCAGTCACTACGTCGCGCGACTGGTCGACGACGTAGACGTCGTCGCCGGCGCCACCAACCATCGTATCGGCGCCGATCCCGCCATCGAGCAGGTCATCGCCGTTGAACCCACTCAACACGTCGTTACCGGCCAGACCATAAATCTCATCGCGGCCCGCCGTTCCATTCAGCGTGTCCGCACGACTGGAACCGTTTAGAACAGTGACGCCGCCATCGATCCTGGCCTCGAGCGTTGCGGCATCCCAAACGGTTCGCCCCGGATCATTGAAGACCACGCTCTCGATCGCCAGTCCGAGCGCGGGATTCCAGCGAACGCGTACTTCGTCGGCAGCGCTGCGCAATGCGAGCCTGAGGTACTCGCCATCGCGGGTGACGACGATATCGTCCGGGCGCGCAGCGACGTAGAGGGTGTCAACTCCCGCGCCATCCTCAATGACGTCTCGCCCCGAGCCGGGACCGAACTCGTAGCCGTCATTACCCTCTCGCCCATTCCATGAATCATTGCCGGCAGTCGCGACGTAGTAGTCACTGAATACCGTACCCAGGTAGTCGTCATCGCCAGCGGTGCCCGAAGCGACGCGCGCACCAGCCATCGCAACCAGTTCGCCGATCGACAGCCATTCTCCTTCGCCGAAGTAGACGCGCTCGATGCCGTAGCGCCACTGATCGAACTCCGCAGGCATGTCGAGGCGGGCGCGCAACTGACCGAGCGCGCTCAAATCCAGGAACCGTCCCGAGGGATCCCATGACACCGTCAGATCCTCGGACGAAATGCCAGAATCGAACTCGACGATGTCAAGATCGAAGCCCGGGGCGTGGTCCCAGCTTTCGAGGTAGGCGTAGTCTTCAACGCTCGGCGGTGGCGGCAGCAATCCGAGTGCGACCCCTTCGGGCAGCGTGTGATAGATCGGCTGCCCGGTCTGCGGATCGAGTCCTTTGACCAATAGACTCTGCCAGTTGGGGATGCCGATCGACGGATAGTAGCGATCGGCAATCACGCGTTCGTTCACGGCGAAGGTGTCGCGAATGGTGTCGAAGCCGGCGTCCTGCGCGCGAATGAGGTACCGATTGTTCTCGTGCAAGGCATCTTCGAGCAGGTCATTGCCGTTCTCGCCCGCCATGATCGCAGCCCCACGCAGCACGTCATCGCCGTCACCGCCCAGGATTAGGGTCAAAGGATCCGTGCCGCTCATCGTGACGGTGTCGTTGCCACCACCGGCGTCGACAATCGTCCCGCCCTCGATCACGTTGTCGGAGTCGCCTGCAATGATTTCTCGAACGGCGAAGTGATCGGTGCGTGAGATCGTGTTGATGCGCACGTAGTCCGGTGGCGTGGTCGCGAACCCCGGATCGGATTCGCCCACTGTGACGTAGTCCCGTATCGCACCGGTCAGCTCGCTACGTGTCTGGAAGAGCGACACATCGCGGCGGAGCACACCCAACTCCCCGCCGACGACAACCGCAGACACTTGCGTCGATCGCGCCTCGGGCGAGCTTTCGCGGCGGGTCTCGACCCAGTCGACGCGGGCCACGGCGGATATCTGCTGGGACATCGAAGTCGACTGCACACCGCTTGGCGCTTGAATCAAGGCAGCGTCGGTCTCGATTCGTTGGTGATCCACCTGCACTTGCACGACGAGCGCCTGGCCCGTGACGCCAACGCCCTCAAGCGTGTGCGACTCGTTGGACGAGTTGGACTGCGAGACGACCGTCCCATCGAGGAGTGCGGTCGTTTCCCTGATGAAGGCCTGCTGATGCACCACTGACGCGCCGATCTGTGGTGGCTGCAGCTGGCGCCAAGCGCCCGAGCCTGAAGGCACCAATAACATGCGCTCGTATTGAGCATCGATCTCGTCACGAATGCCCCCCGCGGTCTCCTGTCGCAGTGCGGCGCGCCAATCGGAATCGATAACATCGGTCAAAACCATCAGCTCCTCGACGCTGATGGTTGCGCCTGCTGCATCCGACACCCGCCAGCTTTGCCCACCGCCGCTGAAGTAACTGGGGATTCGTGCTGAATCGCTTCCGCCGCGAATGACCAGATGGAGATCGTTGTCGTTTCGGTAAGCGGCAACGCCCTCGAAGGTGAGCCCTTCGCCCAGAGACACCCTGTTGATGCCGGTGTCGATCCAGATGTCGGCACCCGAGCCACGGTAAAAGCGGTAGGTATCATCACCTTCACCGCCACGGATCTCGTCGGCGCCATAGCCACCGTCGATCACGTCGGCCCCACCGAGACCGATGATCGAGTCGGCGCCGGTCGTGCCACTAAGGACGTCGGCCTGCGGAGATCCCAATATCGGCGCGCGCGGAAGTGCGGCGATGGCGGCAGCGTCGACCACCGTTCCGTCTGCAAACTCAATCCGCTCGATTCGAGCGTTCGGATCGCTGTACTGCCCTCTTACGGTGATGCTCCCGCCATCGGCAAGTTGCAATGCCAGATCGCCGTTCGCAAGCCGTCCCATGTAGACATCCGCAGTGGCGATCGCGGCGTCGAACACCACGGTGTCGGCAGTCGTACCGTCTCCGGCTTCGACGATGACGTCGTCACCGTCGCCGAGCGCATAGAAGTAAGCATCGTCTCCCTGACCGCCTGACATGGAGTCATTGCCTGATCCGCCGGCGAGGACATCGCTGCCGACACCCCCGCTTAAGACATCGCTGCCTTCGCCGCCGAGCAACAAGTCATTTCCGCCGTTGCCGGAGATCTGGTCGTCGCCGTCGCCACCGTCGAGCTGGTCATCTCCTCCTCCCCCAACGAGAATGTCGCGCCCATCGCCACCGTTGAGTTCATCACCAGCCTGCTCAGCGGGCGCACCGTCGGGTGTTCCGCGCAGCAAGTCATTGCCATCCAGACCATCGAGTTGATCGCGCGCGCTCGTCCCGGTCAGCTCATCAGTCTGCGGCGTTCCGAATGCCGGTTCGGTAGCGAGCGCCGCCAATTCATCGATCAGCATCACCGCGTCGGGAAGCGTGGCGTTTGGGTCGGCGAAGAACTCGATCCGCTCGATGCGGTTGCGTGGCGAGTAGAAATCCGGCAGCGTGATGCTGTCGAAAGACACCAGGCTGTAGATCCCCAGTGCACCGTCGATGCTGCGTGCGAATTGAACGTCGCTTGGACGCAAGCCGCGCACCTGCAGCCGGTCGAGCGTCGAAGGGGCGGCCGACGGATCGTTGTCTCGCACGATGTCATCGCCATCACCAAGCGTGAACACGTAGGTGTCTGTCCCCGCTCCGCCTGAGAGTTCGTCGTTACCTTCATGACCGATCAAGGTTTCATCGGCAACGCTGCCGATGAGACGGTCTTCGCCAGCCGATCCGTCGATCGCGGAGACCGGCAGATCATCCAGCGTGGAAACATCGAGTCTGGATTGGTCGGCGAATTCGATGGTCTCGATGCGTCGCTCGGCGCCGAGAAAATGTCCGACGATGGTGATCTCGTCGCCACGAGCGGTTCGAACATTGAGGTCGCCGCTGGCACGTCGCGTGAAGGTCAAATCGGCTAGCGCAATCCCCTCAGTGAATCGAATCGTGTCCGTGCCGCCGCTCTCGACAAGCAGGTCGCTGTTGCCATCCCGTCCAAACAGGTAAGTGTCGCTCTGCGCGCCACCCGTGATGTGCTCGGCGGCAGCGCTGCCTACAACCGCGCCCCCGCCGGCCGGGGCACCGACAGCCAGGCGCTGTTCGATCGGCAGGCGCCTGAGCAGCTCTTGCGCCGTCAAAACCGTGCCGTCGGCGAATTCATAGCGCTGAACGCTACCGACCAGGCCTCGCTCGACCGCGACAAAGTCGTTCTCGCCGTAACGCAAGACCAGATATCCGGCTCCGGTCTGGTCGATGGCTTGCTCGATGCGCAGGCTCGAGGCTGTGATGCCGGCGCCGAAGACAACGACGTTGTTGCCCTGGGTGTCGAGAATCGTGTCCTGACCGTCGCCGAGATGAAATTCGTATCGATCGTTGCCTGCGCCACCGATCAGAACGTCATTGCCGGTTCCGCCGATGAGCGTGTCATTGCCTTGCTCGCCGATGCGCGATCCATCACCGTCGCCGATCAGCTCGTCGTCGCCATCACCGCCAAACAGCGTGTCGTCACCGCCGTGGCCGCGAATGCGATCGTTTCCCGCCTCGCCATGCAGCAGATCGGCGCCATCGGCACCGATCGGGAGTTCATCCGCGTCGCCAAGAATCTGGTCGTCGCCCTCGCCGCCGAAAATGGAGTCTCTGCCGGCATCGCCTTGCAGGTAGTCGCTACCTGCACCGCCGTCAATAAAGTCGTCGCCGGGATTGCCGAGTTCTTGCGGGCCATCCCCGAAGATTCGATCGTCGCCTTCCTCCCCATAAAGCCAGTCGCTGCCCCCATCGCCGTCAAGAACATCGTTGCCGAGTCCGCCGCGGAGGTGATCTGCACCGTGCTGGAAACTGCTGGCAACCGGTACGCCTTCCGCGAACGACAGGTCACCGATCAGGCGATCGTCTCCATCTCCGCCGGATAGGAAGTCGTTGCCAACCCTACCGTTGAGCGCATCCCGACCGCTCCCGCCGAGCAAGACGTCGTCGCCGAAGCCACCCATCAACAGATCGTCGCCGTCGTCGCCTTGAAGCACGCCGCGCCCGACCGTTTCTCTGATCAGAGTGTCATTTACGCCGCTGTAGTTCGCGGAAACGCCGGTAGGTGTCGCTTGGACCTGCAAGGCCCAGTTCGTCGATACATCGCGATTCAGATCGACGATCTCTTGACCGACGCTCAGGTAGTCGTTACCCGCGCCGCCGAACAAGAAATCGTTGCCGCGCCCCCCTTGAAGGAAGTCGTCGCCATCTCCGCCGACGAGTCGATCATCGCCACTTCCGCCGTACAGAAGATCCTGGTCGCCGCCGCCGCTCAGCGTATCGGCATCGGCATCACCGAACATCACGTCACGGCCAGCGTCCCCTCTCAGGTCATCGATTCCGTCGCCGCCGGCAACGCGGTCATCTCCCAACCCCGCCTCGACAATATCGCTCCCACCGTGGGCCAAGATCGAGTCCGCACGCTCACCGGCGAGAATCAGGTCGTCGCCCGCGCTTCCGGCCAACCTGTCGACGCGCGCCTCGACGATTTGAGTGGTTATGAGGTTGCCGAGGTCATCGACCCGGTTGTAGGCGAGCGTGGCCGTCCCGTTTCCGGACGCATCCACGTCCCGCTGAAGCTCCGACACGTTGCGCCAATCAGATGCGGGCAACCCCTGCGGATAGACGATCTGGCTGCCAGCGACCGCGACCGTGACGACGAATTCCTCAGGCCTGCGATCGCCTTGGACAACCCGGTGCCCGGAAGGCGTGACGCTTCCCGTCAACGCGATGCCGAGATCTCCGTCGCGAAACCCAAGTACTGTGATCTTCTCGGATTCCCCGGGCTTGGAGATCTCGAGCACCGCACTTTCGGTCGATCCTTGTAGCCCGGCAAATCGATACTGAAACCCGAAACTGTCGGTCCAGGTCGAATGACCCGATGCCGTTTTGGTTCCGGTGAGATCGACATCGAGAAAAACAATCTTGCCGCGCCCATCGCCACCAAACGAGTCGCCAATGCTGTCGATGATGAAGTCTTCACCGTCGCCCTTGCGAACATGATAGGTATCGAAGTCCGCACCACCAACGAGCGAATCACCGTCTTTTCCACCGACGAGTTCATCAGCGCCTTCGCCGCCATTCAGGAAATCGGAGCCGGTATCTCCCTGAAGATAGTCACTCCCCTTCTGGCCGTAGATGCGGTCGCTCCCGCCGCCCCCATAGAGTCGGTCACCAAGCAGGACGCCTGAAATCGAATCATCGCGATCGGTCCCAAACGTCACCAAGCGCCCCTTACCGATGGCCTTGTCTCCCGAGAAAACCACTTGGGCCGCTTGATCGGAGGAGACCTGGTGCACGAGACTGGTCCGCGCGGCGACTTGATCGGACGAAAGGTTGCGCAGCTGATCTACGACTTCCTTCGCACTTCGGTATTCCGTCGATACCGAGTCCGCCGTAGTGGCATACCCAAGGTTTTCGAGGTTGCGCTGGATCTTCGCCAGCAGCATCTGCGTGCGGTCCTCGATCCACTCTCGTGTTATCTGCCCGTCGCCGGTAGAGGCATCGAACAGCTTGAGCCGCGCTTGAATCGAGTCGTCGTAGGAAGCCTTGACGACCGCGAACGGGTTCAGTTGCTCCAGCGCGTATCGGTACGCCAGCCCCTCGCTATCGCCCTGCTGCGCAATAGCCATGATTGCCGCGGCATCGATGCCATGGGCCCGAATCGTCTCCGACGGAAACAACCCGAACCCTGTGCTCGTCTTCACCCACTCCATCGATGCGATTGGGACGATCCGATAGGCTCCGGCGTTCCGTTCGAGCGTAGCGTCCAACTGAGCCAGCGCGCGGTGGAATTGCTCTCGATTGGAAAGATGCCCGAATCCGTCTGCCCCTTCGTTCGCGCTCAGGACAAGCGGCGTACCGGTGATTGCCTCATGCAATGCACTCAATGCGTTCTCGAGCGATCGCGACTCGGCCCGAGCAAGTTCCTTCTTTGGCACAACAGGCGCGCCTGCTCGCTCATTGGACGAACCTGCAAAGATCCCTTCGATGTCGAGTTGTGAAAGCGTCGCGGTCGTACGAGCAAACACCTGCATGAGCGCCAGCGAGTCCGCCAGCAACGTGATGCTATGGGTACGAAGGAAATCCCCTTCACCGAGCACCCGCCTGGGGAGCGACTTGATCAGCCCCTCCCCCGAGAAGCCGCCATCGCCGTATAGGTCGGGCTGATCCTCGACGAAGACGCGATGCTGAGACGTCTCACCGGGCGTGATGCCTGACCGGGCAACACTGGTTGCATCGTCATGGGTTGCCATTCCGTACAGATGCGTAATCTTGTCACTTACGGATGGAGCGATGGCGCCCGTGACGAGGTTCTCCGATGGCAATCCGGACAGGCCGAGTCGGAGGTTCCCGAGCGTGCCTTTGCCGATGACGGCCACCGCCCACAGGTGGCGGGCATTGGTGTAGATGTTCGCGGTCGAGAATGGATCCGGCGCGTTGAGTGCGTCGCGCAACATCAGCGGGCTTTGACCGGTCGATGGCCACTGCGGACCACCCACCACCGGTGCGAGCGGATCGGCAATCAGCGTCCTGTACATAGCCAACAGGGCTGGAACTGAACTGGTGCTCGCGCCTCTGCCTGCAGCATTGAAAAGATAGGCGTGCTTCACTTCATCCGTGTGCAGTTCCGTGAAAATCGTCGCCAGATGCCCACCAAGCGAATACCCCGTGACGTTAAGTTGCGTCCCGAGCGGGACCAGCGGGTTTCCAGCGGCGTCCCTCAGCGTGGTCTTGAGGGCTTGGTAGTAGTCCTCCATCGATTTGATCTGACCGAATGCGAACCCGAGATTCGAAATCTCGATGTTCGCGCCTGTGTTGTCACGCTGGTAGTCACCCCCACGCTCCTGCTTCGCGAATTCGGTGCTCCGAAACGAAAGGGTGAGTTCTTGAGTCGAGCGGTCACGAAACAATGTGGCCGAGAACCCGCTTGCATCGTTTTTGTAGTGATGGACGATTTCGAACCGCTGCAGAAAGTAGTCGACCTGCGGGTCGGTC
>CADEDU010000046.1 GCA_902826155.1 uncultured beta proteobacterium | reverse complement strand
GCTCGCACGCCTGCAGGAGCGTGCCATCGGGCGGCGGACAGCGATGAATGATCTGCATGAGGTGCCGGCGCCCTCGGCGTTCAGCGATTAAGTTCGTGCGACCGAACCAAACGTCCGCGCCGCCTCACGATCGGCTGCGCAATCATCGCGCTGACTCCGCCGAGAAGCGCTGCACTGCCATAGAGACCCGGGTCGGTACTTCCTTGGCTGCTCAGTAGCGCCCACACCGCGCCTGCGATTACACCTGTTGCGATCAAACCCGCAAAGCCGTGCGAGACCCGGCGCACAAACAAGTAGAGCGGCACGCCGATCAACAAGGCGGCAGGACCCGTGGCCAGCAACGCGCGGGCGCCGATCGCCAACGCACTCGAGTCAAAGCCGAACATGACAAAGAAGAACAGCCCGACCAGCATCGCACCGATGAGCGCGGCAGCCGCGGCACCGAGCGCGACCCGCCCGAGATCGTCGGGGATGTTCAAGCAACCTCTGCCGCAAGTCGATCCAGATTCTGTTCGTTCGCACCGGCCACGAACTGGGCGATGCGTTCGTAGTGCTCGACGGTATCGAACGTCTGGCGCCAGTGGACGATCGTGTTGGCCCCCTGGCTCTCGAGTTCGATCGTGAGTAGGAAATGATGGCCAGTCAGGTGCTCGATCTCGAAGATGCGGTCCGGCACGACGCGCACAAAGACGCTCTCGTTCGGATAGTTCTTGCCGTCGGGGCCGTGCATGGTCAGCAGCCACTTGCCGCCCGGGCGAAACTCGAACGCGTGGATCGTGTTGGTGAACCCTTCAGGCCCCCACCAGCGGGCGACCCGCGCGGCGTCGGCCATCGCAGCGAAAACCTCGGCCGCCGAAGCGGGGATCAATCTACTGCGCGAGTCGGAGCGGCGTTCGATCGGTTCCACGGGAAGGAGTGTGCGCGAAGGCTGGGACGGGAATCAGGGTGCGGGCTTCACAACGGGTCGCACGCGTGGAAGTCGGCTGCATGGGTCTCTCAACCGCAATGCGGTCACGCGCGCACATCATGCGTGAACTCCTGCATGAATGGGATGTCGGTGCTGCCCATATCGAGCCCCATCTGCGAGAGCAGGGTCGTGACTTGCCCGCGATGATGCGTCTGGTGATTGAACATGTGAGTGACCAGCACCGACTTGGGTACGGTGCGCACCTTGGCGTCGATCTTGCTGGTGTAGGTGAGCGGCTCGGCGAGCCAAGGCTCGGTGAGCGTGGCCGCCCAACTCAGGAGCCGAGCATCGAGCAATTCACGCTCTGCGCGGAGCTGCAGGAAGCTGCTGAACAATTCGACGCCCGGATCCGGCACCGTCGGCGGTTCGCCGGTGAACCGCGACAGGAACGCCAGATCGCCATAGGTGATGTGGTTGAGCGTCAAGTAGATCGACTTGAAGAAGGCGCCGCGATCCTTGCGCAGTTCGGCGTCACTGAGATCGGCGCACAGCGCGTACAGGCGCGTGTTCATCCACGTGTTGTAACGGGCCATCAGCTGGCAGTATGCACGTGAGATCATGATCGAGGCGGCTCACCCTCTGTTAACTCCTCAAAAAGGATTGTACGCGCCGATTTCGAGCGCGACGCCAGTCGATGCGAGTGTCGCACGCCATGCTCGCGTCGGAATTCGGCAGACCTGATCGATTCGCTCCATGCAGGTGCTAGCATCTTGCAGTATCAATGCACGCATCGTTCGATCACTGCTTGATCGATCACTCCTCGATCGCTCGTCGCTGCCTTTTTCCCGAGCCCCGCATGAAGTTCTCGTTCTTCCACCTGATGCCGTACACGCATCTGGACAAGGTCACGCCGACCTGGCCGGTGCCTAACCGCGATTTCGACCCGGCCCGCGCGCACGAGCACTTCAAGACCTACGTCGAGCAGATGATCTACGCGGAGCAATGCGGCTTCGACTGGGTCGGGTGCAACGAGCATCACTTCAGCCCCTACGGGATGATGGCCAACCCCAACATCATCGGCGGGGCGCTGGTGTACCCGACGAGGAAGATCCGCATCGCCATGACCGGGAATCTGGTGCCGATCAACAACCCGGTCCGCATCGCCGAGGAGTACGCGATGCTCGACTGCATGAGCGGCGGGCGGCTGATTGCCGGGCTGATGCGCGGCATTCCGCACGAGTACATGGCGTACAACGTGCCGGCCGGCGAGTCGTGGGCGCGCCAGAAGGAAGGCGTCGAGCTGATCCGTAAGGCGTGGACCGAGCGCGAGCCGTTCGCCTGGGAAGGCGAGCACTTTCACTTTCCGCGGGTGTCGATCTGGCCGCGGCCGATGCAGCAGCCGCATCCGCCGATCCTCATTTCCGCGAGCACGCCCGAATCGGCGCAGTACGCGGGTTCGATCGGCGCCTTGCTGGCCGATCTGCCCGGCGCGAAGGAGCAGATTCGCCTCTACCACGAGTCGGCACGTGCTCATGGTTTCGAGCCGAGCAAAGACAAGGTCCTGATCGGCATGCACACCTGCATCGCCGAAACCGACGACGAGGCGCGCCACTGGATGCAGGAAGGGCGCGACTACTTCGACAAGGTGCTGATGTCACCGCTCACGAACGCCGCGGCCTCCGTGCTGCAGAACTCGCGCTACTACCAGGAGGAGGAAAGCCGCGAACGCTGGAAGAACCGCCTGGCGCGCCGCGGCACCGCGACGCTGGACGAGGCGATCGATCGCGGCACGATTCTCTGCGGCAGCCCCGAGACGGTGGTGAAGCAGATCAAACGCATCGCCGGCGAGTTGAATCACGGTGTATTCAATTTCACTGTGAAAGTGGGCACGCTGCCCGATACGGTCGTGCGCCGCGGGATGGAGCTGTTCCGCGATCGGGTGTTGCCGCAGGTGCGGGACATCTAAGAAGTACGAACTTCAGGCCGCCGCGCGCTCGCGAGCATCCAGCAGGCCGAACAGTTCGCGCTTCGCGCTCGTCAGCCGCGCATCGGCGCGATCGCTCACCGCGCCGGTATCGAGTTCGGCGATGATGCCCTCGCCCGGTTGGCCCAGCACCAGCACCCGCTCGCCCAGGTACACGGCCTCTTCGAGATCGTGCGTGACGATCACCAGCGCGAGTTGCTCGCCATCCGCCAACTGCAGCACCAGATCCTGCAGTTTGAGGCGCGTGAAGGCATCGACCGCGGAGAACGGTTCATCGAGCAGCAGCGCGAGTGGTTTGCGGATGAGCGCACGCGCCAACGCCGCGCGCTGCGCCATGCCACCGGAAAGCGCCTTCGGGTACAGCGCGCCCTTGTCGGCCAAGCCGACTTCGCGGAGCACTCGTGCGATGTCAGGATCCACCCGTGTGAGATCGGGATCCACGCCAGCGGCGGTGCTCTTACGCTCGTGCGATAGCCCGAACTTCACGTTGTCGCGCACCGTGAGCCAGGGCATGAGCCGCGACTCCTGAAACACGAACCCCAGGCCCGATCGGGGACGCTGAATGGCGCCGCGGAAATCGCGGTCGAGCCCGGCGATCAGCCGCAGCAGCGTGCTCTTGCCGCAACCGCTCGGGCCGACGATCGCCACGCGCTCGCCTGCGCGCACCGAGAAGCGCACGTCGCGCAGCACGTTGAGCGCGCCGAACGACTTGTCGCGCACATGGACGTCGATCAGGCTCATGGACGTACCCCGCCGAACGCGTCGCGCCAATGCAGCAGCCGCGCTTCCAGCCGTTTCAGCAGCGCATCGGAGAACTTGCCCAGCACCGCGAGGAGCACGATCGCGATCAGCACCAGGTCGACACGGCCGGTCTCGCGGCCGTCGGTGAGCAGGTAGCCCACGCCCTTGGCCGCCGCGATCAGCTCCGCCGCGACCATGAACATCCAGGCGAGCGACAGCGCGCCACGCAGACCGGTGAGCACACTGGGCAACGCAGCCGGCAACAGGATGCGCGTGGCCAGCGCGGTGCGACTGAAGCCGTACAGCTCGCCCACTTCGACGAGCTTGCGGTCGACGCCGTGAATGCCCGATACCGTCGCGAGGTACACCGGGAAGAACGCGCCGATCGCGATCAGCGTGAGCTTCGGCGCCTCATCGATGCCCAGCCACAGCAAGAGCAGCGGCACCCACGCGAGCGACGGCACGGCGCGCAGCCCCTGGAAGGTCGGCTCGAGCAGCGCATCGAGCCGCTTGCTCAGTGCCACCAGCGTGCCGACCGCGAGCGCGAGGCTCACGCCGATGGCGAAACCCGCAAACACGCGCGCGGTGCTGATGCCGATGTGGCTGACGAACGAGCCGTCGGCCAGACCTTGCGCGAGCGTGGCGGCCAGTTGGGAGGGCGGCGGGAACAGGTGCGCGCTGATCCATTGATTCGCAACGGCCCACTCCCATACCACCAGCAACGCGAGCGGCACCACGGCGCCGAGAAATTTCGGCTGGCTCGGCTCGGCGTGCGACTCCGACGCGCCTGCGAGTCGCGATTCGGCGCCCGGCCGGCGCGGCGCTTCGTCGGCAGCAGGCACCGGCTGCGCGCTCGCGCTGGCCCAATCGATCATCGCGACACGCTATGCGACGGCACTGCCGCGATCGGCAGCACACCCAGCGCAGAGCGCGCCACGCGCGGCTCGATCAGGCTTTCCACCACCTTGCCCACGTCGGTGCCTGGTTTGACCAGCCCCTCTTCCACGAGCAGCGGTGCGGCCGCCTTGAGTGCTGCGACGTGCGCGGCGCCGGGCACCGATCCGGTGAAATCGTTGCGCTTGAGCTGCAGGCGCGCGACGTCGGCGTTGATCTTCGCTTCCTCGGCGACGATGCGCGCGGTGTCGTCGGGATTCGCGATGATCCATTGGCGCGCGCGCTCGTACACTTTGAGCACGCGTCCGGTGGCCTGCGGATACTGCGCGAGAAACGCTTCGCGCACGTTCAGGAACCCGTAGGTGTTGTACTCGACGTTGCGATAGAGCAGGCGCGCGCCGCCGTCGATCTCGGCAGCCGCCATGTGCGGATCGAGCCCCGCCCACGCATCGACCTGTCCGCGCTCGAGCGCAGTACGGCCATCGGCGTGCTGCAGATGCACGTGCGTGATGTCGTTCTTGCCGAGCTTGCCGTCGTGCAGCGAGCGCAGCAGGAACAGATACGGATCGGTGCCCTTGGTGGCGGCGATCTTCTTGCCCTTCAGATCGGCGATCGATTTGATCGGCGAATTTTTCGGCACCACCAGCGCGGTCCACTCCGGCCGCGAGTACACGTACACCGCCTTGATCGGATTGCCGTTGGCTTTGGCAAGCACGGCGGCCAGGCCTGCGGTCGAACCGAAGTCGACGCTGTTGGCATTCAGAAACTCCAGCGCCCGATTGCTGCCTTGGCTGAGTACCCATCGCACCGCGGTGCCGCTGGCCTTGAACTCCTCCTCCATCCAGCCGAACTTGCGGATCACCAGCGACGGCGGCGAGTAGTAGGCGTAGTCCACGCGCAGTTCCCTGGGCGCATCGTTGGCCGGCGCGGGCGCTGCCAGGCCGAAGAAGCTGGCACTCGCGGCCAGCAACGCGATGACGGTACGACGTTCCATGATGCGTCCTTGAGCGATATCAAATCAGGGCGACGACCCTCGGCGTGCGAGGCTGCCGCGAAGGACGCGTACGGTAGTGGCCAAGTCATTGGAAACGAACGAATTTGATGTTGGGGCGATATAGCGCGGGCGCATATGCGCGCAGCCTGATGCACCGAGCCCCGGCGCGAGCGCTGGCCCCGCCCCCCCCAATCGACAGGTGGACATCGGCCGCGTTACAGTCGGGTGTCGTCGCTGTCGCTGTCCGTGCTGGGCCGTCGCCGATTTGGGCGACTGGTTGGCGGTGTGAGTTCAAAAGAGGAGACACCATGGCGCATTGGGCAACCGAGGACGTCCGCACGATCGCACTCGTCGGTCATGGCGGATCAGGCAAGACCACACTTGCCGAAGCGCTGCTGCATCGCGCCGGTGCCATCGCCGCCATGGGCAGCGTCGACCGCGGCTCCACCGTCTCCGATCACGATCCGCTCGAGAAGGATTTCCTGCATTCGCTGCACACCTCGGTGCTGCACTTCGAGCACCAGAAGACGCACGTGCATCTGCTCGACACGCCGGGCTTCCCCGATTTCGTCGGCCAGGCGATCGGTGCACTCGATGCGGTGGAGACCGTGGGCGTGGTGATCAACGCGCAGAACGGCATCGAGATGATCGGTTCGCGCATGATGAGCTGGGCGCAGAAGCGCGGACTGTGCCGCCTGATCATCGTCAACAAGATCGACGCCGAGAACATCAACCTGGAGCAACTGCTCACGCGGATCCAGGATACGTTCGGCAAGGAGTGTCTGCCGATCAACCTGCCGGCTGACGGCGGCAAGCGCGTGGTCGATTGCTTCTTCAATCCGTCGGGCGACTCGGACTTCTCCTCGGTCGAGCAGGCGCATCAGGCGCTGATCGATCAGACCGTCGAAGTCGATGAGGAGCTGATGGCGAAGTATCTCGAACAGGGCGAGATCTCACCCGAAGAGCTGCATGCGCCGTTCGAGAAGGCGCTGCGTGAAGGCCATCTGGTGCCGGTGTGCTTCGTGTCATCACGCAACGGTGCCGGCGTGGCGGAGTTGCTCGATGTGTTCGTCAAGCTGTTGCCCAACCCCACCGAAGGCAATCCGCCGCTGTTCTACAAGGGCGAAGGCGAGGCGGCCGAGTCGTTCCACTCCGATCCCGATACCGGCAAGCACGCGCTCGCGCACGTGTTCAAGGTCGTGGTGGACCCGTTCGTGGGAAAGCTCGGCGTGTTTCGCGTCCATCAGGGGCGCATCGCCAAGGACTCCAATCTCTACATCGGCGAGGGCAAGAAGCCGTTCAAGGTCGGCCACCTGTTCCTGCTGCAAGGCAAGGATCTGAAGGAAGTGTCCGAAGCCGTGCCCGGTGACATCGCCGCCGTCGCCAAGGTCGAGGAGATCGAGTTCGATTGCGTGCTGCACGACTCGCACGACGAAGACCACATCCACATGCGGCCGCTGGAATTCCCGGTGCCGATGTTCGGCCTGGCGATCGAGCCCAAGCGCCGCGGCGACGAGCAGCGCATCTCGGAAGCCCTGCACAAGCTGGTGCTCGAAGACCCGACGTTGAAGGTCGACCACGACGCCACGCTCAACGAAACGGTGATCCGCGGCCTGGGCGAATTGCATCTGCGCTCGGTGCTCGAGCGGCTCGCGAAAGTGTTCAAGGTGGAAGTCAACACGCGTCCGCCGCGCATTCCGTTCCGCGAGACGATCACCGCGCGGTCCGAAGGACACAGCCGCCACAAGAAGCAGACCGGCGGCGCCGGGCAGTTCGGCGAAGTGTATCTACGCGTGGAGCCGCTGCCGCGCGGCGCCGGTTTCCAGTTCGAGGACGCCGTCAAAGGCGGCGTGATTCCGAATCAGTTCATCCCGGCGGTCGAGAAAGGCGTTCATCAAGTGCTCACCGCGGGGCCGATTGCCGGCTATCCGATGCACGACATCAAGGTCACCGTGTACGACGGCAAGCACCATCCGGTGGATTCGAAAGAGGTGGCGTTCATCGCCGCGGGCCGCAAGGCATTCCTGGATGCGGTGGGCAAGGCCAAACCGATCGTGCTCGAGCCGGTGGTGAACGTGGAGGTGATGTGTCCTGACTCGAACGTCGGCGACATCGCCGGCGATCTCTCGTCACGTCGCGGCGCCGTGTCGGGAACGGAGACGCTGCAGGCCGGCACCTCGATCGTGCGCGGTCACGCTCCGCTATCGGAACTGACCGGCTACGCCAACCGCCTCAAGTCGGTCACCGGCGGACAGGGTTCGTACGCGATGGAGCTCAGTCACTACGACCCGGTCACGCCGCAGCTGCAGGCGACCCTCTCGCAGGAATACGAGAAGACGAGGAAGCACGCCGAGGACGATTGATCGGCGCGCGCCTACCCCGTTCCGCCCACCGTTATCTGGTCCAACCGCAGCGTCGGCTGGCCCACGCCTACCGGCACGCTCTGCCCATCCTTGCCGCACACGCCGATGCCGGTGTCCAGCGACAGGTCGTTGCCGATCATCGACACGCGGGAGAGCGAATCGGGGCCGTTGCCGATCAGCGTCGCGCCCTTGATCGGGTGGGTCACCTTGCCGTTCTCGATCATATAGGCCTCGGTGCACGAGAACACGAACTTGCCGCTGGTGATGTCGACCTGCCCGCCGCCGAAGCTCACCGCGTACACGCCCTTGTCGACGCTTCGGATGATCTCTTCGGGGCTCTTGTCGCCGGCCAGCATGTAGGTGTTGGTCATGCGCGGCATGACGATGTGCGCGAACGACTCGCGCCGGCCGTTGCCGGTGACGGGCATCTTCATCAGCCGCGCATTGAGGCTGTCCTGGATGTAACCCTTCAACACGCCGTCTTCGATCAGCGTGGTGCACTGGGTCGGATTGCCTTCGTCGTCGATGTTCAGGGACCCGCGCCGGCCGGGCAGCGTGCCATCGTCCACCACCGTTACACCCTTGGAGGCGACGCGCTGGCCGATCCGCCCGGAGAAAGCGGAGCTGCCGCGGCGATTGAAATCGCCCTCCAGGCCGTGTCCGACCGCCTCATGCAGCAGCACACCCGGCCAGCCCGGGCCTAACACGACGGTCGTCGGGCCCGCAGGAGCGGGGCGCGCTTCGAGATTGATCATCGCCTGATCGACGGCCTGCTTGGCGTATTCGCGCAGCTTGTCGTCGGTGAAGGTCGCGTAGGTGGTGCGCCCGCCGCCGCCGGCGCTGCCCTGCTCGCGCCGCCCGTTCGACTCGGCGATCACGTGCACCGATACGCGCACCAGCGGCCGCACGTCGCCGGCGAGCACGCCGTCGGAGCGCGCCACCAGCACCACTTCGTACACGCTGGCGAGCGAGGCCATGACCTGCGACACGCGCGGATCCATCGCGCGGCACATCTGCTCGAGCCGTTCGAGCAGCTTCACCTTGTCGGGATCGCTGAGCGAAGGCAACGGATCGTCAGGACGGTACAGGTCGCGTCCGCTGCTCACGCGCACCGCCGGAACCTTGCCACGTGCGCCATGCGAGGCGATCTCGCGCGTGGTGTTCGCGGCCGCCAGCAGCGCCGGCATGCTGATCTCGTCGGAGTACGCAAACGCCGTCTTCTCACCGCTGATCGCGCGCACACCCACGCCCTGGCCGATCGAGAAGCTGCCCGATTTGACGATGCCTTCCTCCAGGCTCCAGCCCTCGCTCTTGATGTACTGGAAGTAGAGATCGGCGTAGTCGATGTCGCGCTTCATCAGCGTGCCGAACACCTTCGAAAGCTGTCCCGCCTCGAGGTCGTATGGCGTGAGCAGGGTCGATTGCGCGGCTTGCAGGAGCTGCGGCTGCGGCACGGCGATTTGCGTCATGAGGGGGCGTCCGATGAGAGCCGACGATTCAAGTGGGAAAGCTTGGGTACCAAGCGCAGAAGCGGGAGCGGTAAGGAACGGGAAGGAGCGGTAAGGAGCGGGAAGCGACGGCCGAGGCTGTAGCGCAGCGGGATTCTACTGTTCCCGCCGCCTCAAAACCGGCGATGGGCAAGCGCGGGCAGGCTCGCGCGCACCTTGCGGATCGCCTCGGGATCGATTTCGGCGAACACCACGCCCTCGCCTTCGACCTTCTCGCCGCATACGTTGCCCCACGGATCCACAATCATCGTGTGGCCATGGGTTCGCCGCCCGTTCGGATGCAGGCCGCCCTGCGCCGGCGCGATCACGTACGCCTGATTCTCGATCGCGCGAGCGCGCAGCAGGATCTCCCAATGCGCGCGCCCGGTGGTGGCGGTGAACGCCGAAGGCACCAGGATCGCATCGAGCGAACCGAGCATGCGATACAACTCCGGAAAGCGCACGTCGTAGCAGATCGACAGGCCGATCCGTCCAAAAGGCGTGTCGATGGCGCTCGGCGTATCGCCGGGCTGAATCGTGTTGGCTTCGCGGTAACGCTCGGTACCCGACTCGAATCCGAACAGGTGGATCTTGTCGTAGCGCGCAACGCGTTTGCCGCTGTCGTCATAGACGAGGCAGGCGCTGCGGACTTTGTCGGGCAGCTCGCACGCCAGCGGCACGCAGCCACCGACCAGCCAGAGTTTTTCGCTACGCGCCGTGTCGGCTAGAAAACGCTGGATCGGGCCATCGCCATCGGCTTCGCGCACCTTGAGCTTGTCGAGCTCGTGCGCGCCGAGAATGCAGAAGTACTCGGGCAGCACGACGAACCGCGCGCCGCCTTGCTTTGCCACGCGCACCAGCCGCGCGGCGGCTTCGAGGTTCTCGCCCACGACCGGGCTTGACACCATCTGGATCGCGGCGGCGATGAATCGCTGCATGCGTCAATTCCCGCCGCTCTGGTCCATCGGATTGCGATCGCTCGGGCCGACGTCCTGGCGCGCCGCACGCTCCACCTGCGGATCGGACCAAGCGCCCTTCACCACATACTCGTACGCGAGGATCTGCCCGAGCGGATCCTTGAGCACGCGTTGGGCAATGAGCGTGCCCAGCCCAACCAGCGGGTTGAGCAGCGCCAGCGCGGCCACTGCCGCGACGCTGTCGCCGACCACCGGCACGACGCGAACGCGCAGGTTCTGCGTTTCACGATCCAGATCGATGTCGCCTGCCATCCCCACGCCCGCGGCCGGCCCGACCATGCGGAAATCGCGCGTGGTCATGATCCCCTTGGCGACGCTGGCGGTGGCGGTGATCTCGTCGAACACGAATCCTTCGCTGAACACGTCGCGAAAATCGAGCGACATGCGCCGCGGCAGCGTCTGCAGGCTGAGCACGCCGAGCAATCGCCCGAACCCGGGATCGGCCTTGAGAAAGCGTCCGTGCTCGGCGTTGAGCGACAGGCTGCCGTTGAGCGTGGGGTAGTCGATGCCGGTGGGCGGCCCGTTCCAGGAGATCTTGCCCGAGAGCTTGGCCGCACCGCCATTGACGGCCTCGCCCTGCCCCATGCGCGCGAGGAACTTGCCGATATCCTTGGTATCGAGCAGGACGTTGACGTCGGTGCGATTGCCGCGATCGGGCAGCTGCCACAGTCCGTCGGCACGAATCGATCCGTCGGGCATCGCCAGCACCAGTTGATTGATGTGCCAGCCATCGGGTCGGTCGCTCGCCTTCAGCTCGAGCTTGCCGAAGTCCTTGCCATGCGCGACGAACGATTCCGCGATGATGTCGAGCGCCGGCAGCTCCTTGAGCACGTCCTTCTCAACGCCGGGCGGTGCTTCGACCAGCTCGGGCAAAGTGAGGCGCTTGAACCGCCCGCGTACGCTGCCTGCGCCGTGCGCGACCCAGTCGATGCTGCCCTCCAGCTCCTGCGCGTTCACGCGTGCAGACCAGCCGTCTTTCTCCATCGTGACCTGCAGGTTCGCGTCCTTCAGCCGCCGCCCCATGACGGTGAGATCGGCGACTTGCATCGCCACCGGTGCAATCGGCAATGGCTTGGCGCCACCCGGCGCCGCAGGTGCATCGCCGAATTTGCGCAAGACCGGCAGTACCCGGTCGAGATCGAGCGACGCCAGCCGAGCACCGATGCCCAGTTCGGCCTTGCCGGGCAGCGCCACCTTGGCATCGCCGATCGAGACGGCGGCGCGATCGAGCGTACTGATATCACCGTCCCGACGCATGCGCGCCTGCACGTTGACCAGCGACCCGAGCGACACCGCCAGCGTGTCACGCTCGTCCTGCGGCTTGCGATCGACGCCTTCGGGCGCGCTGCGCTCGAGCTTGAACGGCAGCGACGCCGCAGCGCTCTTGCCGAACGGGGCGGGCAGATCGATGCGCGTGCCCTGCAGCGGCGCATCGACGGTCAGCGCGAACGTTTCGTTGCCCGAGCGCACGCTTGCGGTGTAAGCCGTCGTGCCCTCGAAAAACGCATCGAACGGGAACGGATAGGCTTTCTTCACTTCGGCCAGTTGTACCGTTCCCTTCGCATCGATCATCAATCCCGCCTCGCCGCGGCTGGTCAGATCGAACTGCACCGGACCGCCGAGGAACTGCGCGTTGAATCCCTTGCCGTCGATGCCGCGTTCGTTGAACTCGAGCTTGCCCGCCAGCTGCGTGAGTGGTGGTGCGCTCGGCCCGAACGCCAGCTCGTTGCCGACAAACTCGTAGACGCCGGTCAACTTCGACTGTCTGGCGCGCTTGAGCGGAACACTCAACTGCAGCGCCAGCTTGCCGCGGCCGACAGCCTTGAGCGGACGGATCGCCGGCCCAACCTCCCGGTTGAGCGGGCTCTCCAGCAGGAAGCGGAACAAATCGCCGGTCGCGCCTTCGGCCTGACCGTTGATGTCGAGCGTGACATCGTCGGCGTCGACATCGGGAGACCGCACCGACACCTGGCTCAGCCGCGCACCGTAGAGCCGCGCGTTGTCGGATTTGATGTCCATCGCCAGGCCGTTCAACTTGAATTCGCCATCGACCTGCTCGAACACCGGCCACTCGGGCAGGTACCGCAGTGTCACACCGTTCGCCTTGGCGCTGACCGAGAAGGTGCCGTCTTTGTGCTCGACGAACGGGAAATGAAAGATATCGCCGCGAATACGCACCTGACCGTCGCTGGCCGTGCCGGCGAGAAATGCCTGGCGCAGCCAGCCGGCGGGCACCTCGTGCAGCTTCGGGACGTACTTGTAGATCGCCTTCGGTTCGGCCCTCGGGATACGAATGTCGAGATCGAGAAAGCCCGGCGAGTTCGGCAGGGCATGCCAGGCGATCGTGCCCGTGAGCGACACTTCCTTGTTGGCCAGGTTCAGCGTCGGCACGCGTACTTCCCAGCGTGGCCCCGAGTCGGCTGCGACCTGCGACCAGTTGATCTGCGCATCGAACGCATCGAAATCGAGCTGCTTGGTCCAGGGCAGCACGTTGGGATACGCGAAGCGAACCGCGTTACCGGCGAGCGTGATGCTGCCGCCGCGCTGCGTCGCCTCGATCGAACCGGCCAGGCCGCTCACGCCCGGCAGCCCCTCCCCTTCGACAAACGCGAATCCGCTCAAACGCGCCCGCGCGGTGAACGTTTCCGGGGCGGCGATCTCACCGGTCCAACTGGCAGCAACATCGGTCAGCGTGCCGCGCGGATCGTGCGTGCGCACGAATTTGCGAATGGCCGCCGGCACCGGCACCGCCTCGACCAGATCGAGCAACGGCCCGGCCTCGACGACATTGGCCTTGAATTCGCCCCGCTCCTGCGGTTCACGTGCCGAGGCGGTGAGTCCGCCTTCCTCGCGTCGCTCCCATTGCAGCGTGAAATTCGCCGGCGGCTGGGCGCGCCCGGCTGCGCCAGTCAGCGCGATCTGCTCGCCGAACACGGAATACCCGAACGTGCGCCCGGTGAGGAAGCCGAAGAAGCCCGCACCTTTGCGCACTTCGCGCGCACCCACCCGCCCTTCAACGCTCGATAGTTGCAGCTCCGGCAGATCGGCCGCGACGCGCGCCTTGACGTCGGCCAGCGCGACATCAGCGGTGGCATCGATGATCTTGCCTTCTTCGAGCGTTGCCCACAGTCGCAGCGAGCCGCGGCCCGAACTTACCGTGAACGGATAGTCGACCCACGATTTCCACCCGACCAGATCGGCGTATTCGAGCTGCGCGTAGAGCTGCCCGCGCAGGCGATCGAGCAGCGACATCGAATCGCCGCGAAATTGGCCGCGCACATCGATGGTCGCAGCGAGATCCTTGGGCGGTGCCGCCTTCAGTGCAAAACGATGATCGCCGGTGATGGTGTTGATCAGACGGAAATCGACTTCGGTCAGCGCGAGCTGCGGTGCGCCGCGCAGCTCGTCCAACCAGTCGATCTCGCCGCCCGAGATCACCACCTCGCCCTGGTGCAGCACCCAGTCGCCCAGATTGGGGGAATCGTGCTTGGGCGAGGTTTTCATCTCGATGCCGGCGATGAACAGCTTGCCCTCGCGGCTGCGCTGGATCTTGAGCACCGGCTTGTCGATCTGGATCGAATGGAAGCGCAGCTCGCGCGCGAGCAGTCCGCGCCACGACACTTCGGCCGCGACGTGACCGAGCGAGAACGCGACCTGGTCGCCTTGATCGAAGACCTTGACCTCGCCGATGTCGAGCGTCGGGTGGAATGTGCTCCAACCGGCGGCGATCCTGCCGATGGTCACGCGCGCGCCGATGCTCTCCGACAGCACCCGCTCGATGCTTTGCCGATACTCCGGCACCTTCGGCAGCAGCCAGTGTCGCAGTCCGAGCACGCTCACCGCGATGAGGAAATAGGCGGCGACGAGCAGCCAGACGACGCTGCGCCAGCTCCATTTGAGCAGCGCGAGCGTCAGTCGACCGGATTGCTTCGAGGCCTGTTCCACGCGTTCAGCTTCCGTTGCGATCGCGCTGCGGCGCGCGCCATGACGAGAACATCGAGGGATCAAGCCGCGGCCGGGAATGCGGATCGGGATGCAAACCGCGCTGCGAATCGGGATGCGAACCGCACTGCGGATTCGTTCGGCAACTCGTGCGGCTCGACGCGCGCGTACCGTGTGGGCTATTGTAACCGAGGCTCCCGCACGTCCATTCGAAAAAACCTGCCGTTCGAACCCCTGACGGACCGGACAGGCAGCATCCGCCCGCGCGCCCGACGCGGAGATTTTCAGCAATCTTCATGAGCGCCACGACCGACTCCGCCACACCAGCCCGTCTCGATCCGTTCGCACACGTGCTGCGCCATTCCCGGTATGTGCAGCGTGCGCTGCAAGCCGATCCGACCATCGCCGAGGAGGTGGCATTCGCCGACTTCTTATCGTGGGACCGCGATGCGATGCAGCGGTTCATGGCGGCGCAGCCACAAGGCGACGCCGAGCGCCTCGCGCAGGCACTGCGAAGGCTGCGCGCACGCGTGTTCGTGCGCATGGCAGTGCGCGACCTGGCGGGGATGGCCCCACTGGCCGAAGTGCACGCGACCATGTCGGACCTGGCCGACGTCACCATCGAAGCCGCGCACCGGTTCTGGACCCGCGCGCTGGAAGCCGATTTCGGTACGCCGATGGCCGAAGGCAAACGCCAGGAGCTGATCGTCATCGGCATGGGCAAGCTGGGGGGCCGCGAGCTGAACGTCTCCTCCGACATCGATCTGATCTTCGTATATCCGGATGATGGCGAGACGGTCGGTGCGCGCACGATGGCCAATCAGGAATTCTTCAACCGATTGGGTCAACGCATCATCGGCGCTTTGAATGAACCGACCGCCGACGGGCGGGCCTTTCGTGTTGACATGCGGCTTCGGCCGTGGGGCGATGCCGGACCTCTAACCACTTCGTTCGGTGCACTGGAAAACTACTTTTTGGTGCACGGCCGCGAGTGGGAACGCTACGCCTGGATCAAGGCGCGCGCCATCACCGGCAGCGCTGCCACGCACGAGCAGCTCACCCAGCACGTTCGGCCGTTCGTATTCCGCAAGTACCTCGATTTCGGCGCGATCGGTGCACTGCGCTCGCTGCATGCGCAGATCCGCCAGGACGTGGCGCGACGCGATCTGGCCGATCACGTCAAGCTCGGACCGGGCGGCATCCGTGAGGTCGAATTCATCGCGCAGGCGTTCCAGCTGATTCGCGCGGGGCGCGACCGCCCGTTGCAGATCCAGCCCACGCTCGAAGTGCTCCGGCTGCTTGCGATCCGCAACGTGCTCACGCCCGAGGCCGCGCGCGAGTTGGTCACGGCCTACACCTTCTTGCGCCGGCTCGAACATCGCCTGCAGTACCTGGACGACGCGCAGACGCATGTGCTGCCGGGCAACGACGCTGACCGCGCGTTGCTGGCCGAGTCGATGGGATTCGCCGGCTACCCCGCTTTTCTCGATGCGCTGGCGAGCGTACGTGCAGTGGTCACCAGGCATTTCAGCGCGACATTCAGCGAGCCTGAGGACAATGCGCAGTCCACCCAGGGCGGCAGTCACAACGGCCTGAAAGCGCTGTGGAGCGAAACCGTCGATCCGGAGGCGGCGCTCGCCACGCTTCGAAGCGCGGGCTTCCGCGATGCAAGCACGGTTCTGGAACAGGTGCGCGCGCTGCGCGAAGGCAGCCGCTATCGCGCCCTGCCCGCGTCGAGCCAGGCGCGGCTCGACAACGTTATTCCGCGCCTGCTCAACTTCGCGGCCAGCACCGCAAGGCCCGACGAAGCGCTGGCTCGCGCGCTGCGACTGGTCGAATCGGTGAGCCGGCGCTCCAGTTATCTCGCGCTGCTCGATGAACGCCGCGATGCGCTCGCCAAGCTCACCGACCTGGTCGCGGCCTCGAGCTGGGCCGCCACCTATCTGAGCGGTCACCCGATCCTGCTCGACGATCTGCTCGACGTCCGCCGCGCGCTCGCCGCGCCCGATCCGGAGCGCTTCGCCGTAGAGCTGCGCGAGGCGATGCGCGCAGTGGAAGCCGACACCGAATTGCAGATGGACCGCATGCGCGAGCTGCATCACACGCAGGTATTCAATCTGCTGCTGCTCGACATCGAGGGTTCGCTCACGGTCGAACGACTCGCCGATTTTCTGTCGGCACTCGCCGATTCCGTGCTCAAGGTCACCATCGAATTGACCTGGTCGCGCCTTGGCAACCGGCATCGCGACACGCCGCGCTTCGCGGTGGTGGCCTACGGCAAGCTCGGCGGCAAGGAACTGGGCTATGCCTCCGATCTCGATCTGGCGTTCCTCTACGACGACGACGACCCCGCCGCGCCGCAGAATTACGCGCGCCTCGCCCAACGCATCGTCTCGTGGCTGTCGAGCCGCACCTCGGCCGGCTTGCTGTTCGACACCGATCTGCGCTTGCGACCCGACGGTGAAGCCGGCCTGCTGGTGACCTCGATGGAGGCGTTTCGTCGCTATCAGCGCGAGTCGGCCTGGCCGTGGGAGCACCAGGCGCTCACGCGCGCGCGGTTCTGCGCCGGAGACGCCGGCATCGGCTCTGATTTCGAGGACGAGCGCACGCACATCCTCACCCGCGAGCGCGACGCGACGAAGCTCGCCGAGGAAGTCGTGGCGATGCGCCGCAAGATGCTCGACGCGCATCCGAACCGGTCGAGCGAGTTCGACGTGAAGCACGACCCGGGCGGCATGATCGACATCGAGTTCATCGTGCAGTTCCTGGTGCTTGCGCACTCGCATGCGCATCGCGCACTCACCGGGAATCTGGGCAACATCGCGCTGCTCGGCATCGCGGCCGAATGCGGACTGATCGATGCAGGGCTGGCGCGGCAGTGTCAGGACGCGTACCGCGAGTTCCGGCGCGTCCAGCACCGATTGCGACTGAACGAAGCGCAGTTCGCGCGCGTGCCGCTGGCCGAGGTGCAAGCGCACGTCGAGTCGGCGCGCGCGCTGTGGCAACAGGTGTTCGGAGCGACCGCTTCGGCAGCCTAGGGCGAGGGCCAAGCCGCCGCCTTTCCCGACCCGGGCCGGCACAAGTTGGCGTGCACCCGGGCACGCCCCTGTTGCGGTGACCCGGGAAACGGTCAACCGCGGCTTCGGTTCCGATAGAATCGCCCGGTTTCGCGCCTCGCAGCATTCCCGCGCGCATCGTGCAGACCAATCGTGCCACCGTGCGGACCCACGCCGCGGTCAGCGCGATCCGCCGCGGTGCGCGAGCTTCGAGGCCTCAACCAATCACACACCCGCATTCACGGAGATTCTGGCGATGTCGATGGCTGATCGCGACGGTTACATCTGGATGGACGGCAAGCTGGTGGACTGGCGCGACGCCACCACCCATGTGCTGACCCACTCGCTGCACTATGGATTGGCCGTATTCGAGGGCGTGCGCGCCTATAAGACCGTCTCGGGCACCGCGATCTTCCGCCTGAAGGAGCACACCGACCGGCTGTTCAGCTCGGCGCACATCTACCTGATGAAGATCCCGTACTCGCGCGCCGAGATCGTCGAGGCGCAAAAGCAGGTGGTCGCCGCCAACAATCTGGAGGAGTGCTACATCCGGCCGATCGCGTTCTACGGCTCGGAGAAGATGGGCGTCTCGCCGAAAGGCGCAACCGTGCACGTGTCGATCGCGGCATGGCCGTGGGGCGCGTACCTGGGCGCCGACGGCCTGGAGAAAGGCATCCGCGTGAAGACCTCGTCCTACGCGCGGCATCACGTCAACGTGTCGATGTGCCGCGCCAAGTACTCCGGCACCTACGCCAACTCGATCCTGGCCAATCTGGAAGCCACCGAAGACGGCTACGACGAAGCGCTGCTGCTCGATGTCGACGGCTTCGTGGCCGAAGGCGCGGGCGAGAACCTGTTCATGGTCAAGGACGGCAAGATCTACGAACCGGAGCTGACCTCGGCGCTGATCGGCATCACCCGCCGCAGCGTGATCGAGATCGCCAACGAACTGGGTTACTCCGTCGAGGCGCGGCGCCTCACACGCGACGATCTGTATCTGGCCGACGAGCTGTTCTTCACCGGCACCGCCGCCGAAGTCACACCGATCCGCGAGCTCGACAACCGTCAGATCGGCAGCGGCTCGCGCGGCCCGATCACCGCCAAGATCCAGCAGGCGTTCTTCGACGTCGTGCGCGGCAAGAACAAGAAACACGCCAGTTGGCTCACGTCGGTGCAGATGAAAGGGGCCAAGGCGCCGGCCGGAAAGAAAGGAAAGCGCTGATGAGCGAGCCGGTGCAAAGCGAAATGCAGATCGAAGTCACCGAGAAGGATCTGCCGCTGCACTGCCCGATGCCGCGCACGCCGGTGTGGTGCTATCACCCGCGCGTGTTCCTGCAAGTCACCGCGGCCGGTCAGGCACGCTGCCCCTACTGCGGCACGATGTACGTGTATCGCGGCGCCCCGCCGAAGGGGCACTGAGCCGGCACCGCGGGCGCTGCTGAACGATGCCGACCCGCCCGCTGCGCATCCTGATCGTGGCGCCGGGCTGGATCGGCGACACGCTGCTCGCCCAACCGCTCCTTGCCCGATTGCACGCGCTGCACCCGGGCGCGACGATCGACGCGTTGGCCGCGCCGTCGACCGCACCGGTGCTTGCTCGCATGCCCGAGATCACCAGCGTCATCGTTGCGCCGTTCGCGCACGGTGAACTCAAGCTCGGCGATCGCTGGCGGCTCGCGCGCACGCTGCGCGTCCAGGCTTACACGCACGCGTTCGTTCTGCCGAACTCGTTCAAGTCCGCGCTGATCCCGTGGTTCGCAGCGATTCCGCAACGCGTGGGCTACATGGGCGAAGCACGCTACGTCGTGCTGAACCAGCGCCATCGGTTGGATGAAGCGGCGCTGCCGCTCATGGCCGAGCGCTACGCGCAGCTCGCCGAATCGCCTGCCGCACCACCGCACCGCCCGCTCGTGCGCACCCGCCTGCGCGTCGATGAAGCCAATCGCCGTGACGCGCTGCAACGACTCGGTCTCGATGCGACACGTCCGATCGTGGCGTTCTGCCCCGGAGCGGAATTCGGTCCGGCGAAGCGCTGGCCGGCACATCACTTCGCCGCGCTCGGCAAAACGCTCACGAGCCGCGGTGCACAGATCTGGCTGTTCGGATCCGCGAAGGACAACGAAGCCGCAAGCGCGATCGCCGCGGCATTACCCGATGCGTGCGCCAATCTGGCGGGCAAGACCGATCTGGCGAGCGCGATCGATCTGATGTCGCTCGCACGCGTGGTCGTCGCGAACGATTCGGGGCTGATGCACGTTGCCGCCGCGCTCGAACGACCCATCGTCGCGCTGTACGGATCGTCGAGCCCCAGGCACACGCCGCCGCTCAGCGATCGCGCCGCGCTGATCTCGCTCGAGCTGGAATGCAGCCCTTGCTACAAGCGGACCTGTCCGCTGGGGCACCTGCGTTGTCTCAACGACCTCAGCCCGGAGCAAGTCGTGCGGGCGATCGACAAGCTCGGCGCGCTCGCCGCTACTTCCGCGTAGCGCGCCAGGCCAGCGCGCCCTTGGAGGCATCGGCCGAGCGTGCGATGCCGTGCATCTCGCTGGCGCCGATCTCGCCTGTGAACGTGCGCGACTCCCCGCCCGGGTCGACGAAGGTGAAGCGCACCGTGGTGCCGCGCACGCGCGAGGCGAGCAAGGTGGCCGAACGGCCGTCGCGCGCGGCACCGCCGCTCAACATCTGATGCGTCTGCTGCAGCGTCAGCGCGTACGTCTGACCGCCGATCGCGAGCGTCCATTCGCCGGCAACGCGCGCGGGCACGACCCAAAGGTACCCGACCGTGTTCTCGACGCGCGCGCTCTCGTCGGGCTCCCAGTCGCCGAGCGTGAACTGGTGCGACACCACTCGCGTGCCTGGCGCCTGCGCAAGCAGGATCGGGCGCAGCTTCACCATCACGTGCGGACTGATGTAGAGCGTGATCACGCTGGCGCGCGACAGATCGGTCTTGAACAGATCCTCGGCTGCGAAGCTGGCACGATCGGCCACGCCTTCGCGCGCGGCGAGCACGCGCGAGTAGCGGACCAGATCGGCATCCAGTTCGACGCCGAGCGATCGGGCACCGAACTTCTTGGCGGCGATGATCGGAATGCGCCCGTCACCCGAGCCCAGGTCGATCACGAAATCACGGTCGGTCGTGTCGGCCATCTGCAGCATCCGCTCGATCAGCCGGTTGGGCGTGGGCACCCAGACCGAGTCCTTGCCGAGCTGGCCGATCTGCGGCTGATAGTCGGGCGAGAGTTTGTCGTCGTCGAGCGTGGTAGCGCAGGCGCCGAGCAGCGCAACGAACACGTATGGAACCAATCGGGCGAATGAGGCGACGGCGGCCTTGATCATTGCGTGCGGCGGAGAAACCGGAGGAGCAATGAGGCTACCGCAGTTGACCGGGGCACGTCCGACGCGATCCGTTCGAACTGGTTACCGGTCGCACGACCGTGCGTGCGAATTACGCCAGATAAACGAGCGTCCCGACGCTCACCAGCGCCACCAGCACGACGACGATGCCGATCTCGACGCGCAACGCCCTGGGCGGGTGCGCAACCTCGGATTCGCTTTCGATCGGCCGGTCCAGCCAGCGCCGATAGCGCTCCAGGAGGTCTTCCATCTCGTGCTTGGTCACCATGGTTGTTCTCGTCTGTGGGTGATAGGGACGGATCGCGCCGCCGATGACCGTGAGTCGCGCGAGATTCAGGAACGGTTCAATCAAACTTGCTGCCACCACGGTGTCAGGAGCCCGCGGTTATCCACAGATTGGACCCGTCTCCCCTGACATCACGATGGCAGGAGGGTGTCAGTACCTTGCGTGTCGTGCCGAATGAACGGCGCACCCCACACAAGGAGCCCAAAATGACGACGCAGACGCTTGCCAGCCAACCCTGGACCCGCAACGCCGTGACCTGGTTCGAGATTCCGGTGCACGACTTCGACCGGGCGCGCCGGTTCTATGAACAGACGCTCGCCGTGAGCCTGCGCGACGAGAAGATGGGGCCGATGCGCATGGGCGTGTTTCCACAGCAATCCGGCGGCGAGTGCGGCATGGAAGTGACCGGCTGCATCATCGCGATGGAGGGCTGTCAGCCCTCGCTCTCGGGCAGCATCGTGTATCTCAATACGCGCGCCGATCTGCAGCGCGCACTCGATCGCGTGCGCAAGGCGGGCGGCGAGACGCTGCTGCCCAAGACGGAACTGCCCGATGGCATGGGATACTTCGCGCAGATCCGCGACACCGAAGGCAATCGGGTCGGGCTGTATTCGACCGAGTAGCACACGCCGCTGTGTGACGCGCCCACCCAGGTATGGGACCTCCGCATCCCTAGCGTAGATGCGCCGCGCCGACCGACTGTTCCAACTCATCGAGCACCTGCGCGGTCGGCGCACGCTCACCGCACGCCAGCTCGCCGAGCGGCTGCACGTTTCGGAGCGCACCGTCTACCGCGACGTGGGCGATCTCATCGCGAGCGGCGTGCCGATCGAGGGCGAGGCGGGCATCGGCTACCAGCTGCGACGCGGCTTCGATCTGCCACCGATCATGTTCGATCGCGATGAACTGGAAGCACTGGTGCTGGGCGCGCGGCTGGTGAAGGCGCTGGGCGGCGACTCGCTGGCGCAGTCGGCCGATCTCGCACTGAACAAGATCGAAGCGGTGCTGCCCGCGGCGCGGCGCAAGGAACTCGAATTGCCGCGGCTCTACGCGCCGCGCTTTGCAATCGATGCGCGCCGCACCGAATCGCTCGATACGATCCGGCGCGCGATCAACGCACATCGCGTGCTGCGCATCGACTACATCCGCGAAGACGGCACCGCATCATCGCGCTCGCTCCGGCCCCTGGCGCTGTACTACTGGCCGCCGCACTGGCTGCTCGCCGCGTGGTGCGAACTGCGCCAGGATTTCCGCAACTTCCGCACCGACCGCATCCAGTCGGTGGCCGTCACCGACGCGATCTTCAGTGACGAGCCCGGCAAGACGTTCGAAGATTTCCTGCGATCGATCCCGGAGGCGTGAACGGGGCCGCCCAGTCGCGCCCGACCTGGGAGTGCTGCTCAGTCGTGCCGCCCCGTCACGTGCCCTACTCGCCCGGCTTGCGCGGCGCCAGGCGCGAGGCGATGAACAGTTCCGGATCGACCGCCGCGCCGTTCATGTAGATGGTCCAGTGCAGATGCGGGCCGGTGACGCGTCCGGTCATGCCCGATTTGCCGATCGGCGCGCCGCGCTCGAGCGCATCACCAACCTTGGTGCCGATCTCGTCGAGATGGCAGTACATCGAGACCAGTCCCTGGCCATGATCGACGAACACGGTCTTGCCGGCGAAGAAGAAATTGCCGGTCAGCACCACCGTGCCGGCCGCGGCGGTATGGATCGGCGTGCCGCGCGGGATGCCCAGGTCGAGCCCGTTGTGCGAACTGCGCGGCTGGCCATTGAGCACGCGGCGCAATCCGAACCGGCTGGTGAGCGGCCCGTCCGCCGGCAGGGTGAATTGCAGATCGATCGCGTCGCGTTCGGTAAACGTCGAGCGCGCCTTGACCAGCACCTCCTGCTCGCGCCGGATGCGCTTCATGTCATCGGGCGCGGGATCCACCTTGCGCGGGTCGGCGATCGTCAGTCGCTGCACCGTGTAGGCCTTGGGCGTGATCGAGAACGCACGCGTGCTGCCTGTTGATCCATGCTCGATGCGCAGCGTGTGTTCGCCCGGCTTGAGATCGAGCGGCACGCCGATCAGCGCCACCCAGCCATCGGCGGTTCGAGTCACCAGCACACGCTGGCCCTGAAACCATGCGCGCGGTGCCGCTTCGCCCTCGCCGGGCAACCCGATGGCGACGATGCCGCCGGGCACGTGCGAGGTTGCGGGCATCGCCAGCGCGGCGCCGACCGGCCACACGAGTGTCGCCATCATCGCCATCAACCATGCGGCTGCCTGCGCAAGACGATTTCCACGAGGGGTAACGATTTCCACCAGGCGCTCTAGTTGTTCGAGACCGGAATGACCCGGAGTCGGATTGTATGCGTGGGACTTTGCAACCCGGATCATCGCGCACGCGTGGCCAGCGCAATGCCAAGAAAGATCAGGGCCGCGCCGATCCAGTGGTACGTGTGCAGCGACTCGCCCAGCAGACCGATGGCGATCGCGATCGAAAACACCGGCAACAGATAGCTCACCGCCGCCGCGCGCGACGGGCCGATCGTCATCACCGCGCGATTCCACGAGAAGTTGGCGATCAGCGACGGAAACAGCGCAAGCGCGATGAACGACAACCCCAGTCCGACACTCCAGTGTGCCGGGCGGCCGAATGCGACTTCACCGGCATACAGAGGCAGCATGACCAGCACGCCGGCGGCGATCATCGTCGCGAGCGACGTGATCGCTGTCAGCTGCAGCGACCAGCGGCGCAGCAGATTGGTGTAGACGCCCCACACGGCGCAGGCAGCGATGATCGCGAAGTCGCCGTAGTTCAGGGACAGGTCGGTGACGGTACGCACATCACCGCCGATCACGATCCACACCACCCCGGAGAACGAGACCAGCACGCCGACCGCGCGCGCCGGCGAGAGCCTTTCACGCGCCAGTGGCACCGCGAGCAGCAACGTGAGGATCGGCGTCATCGCGTTGAGCAGACTGGCATTGGTCACCGTCGTGTTCTGGATCCCCACGTAGGCCAGCACCGAATTCAGGCTGCACGAGAACGCTCCCAACACCAGCAGCGGGCGCCAGTTGCGCCGGATCTTCGGCCATTCGCTGCGCAACGCGCGCCACACGAACGGCAGCAGGATCGCCAGCGCGATGCTCCAGCGCCAGAACGCCATGGCGACCGGCGGCGCGTCGTCGCGGTACGCGCGCACGAACGGGTAGTTGAGCGACCAGAAAAATGTCGTCAGTACCAGCAGCAGGTACGCCTGCTTCTCGACGCTTCGATTCGCAGGGTCGGACACTACGCGCCCGTTTCGTCGCGGCCGACGCGCGAAGGCTGCTCGAGACGCACGCGGCGCATCTAGAGCGGAATCACCAGCAGCGTGTCGATCGCGCGCGAGTCGAACACGACATGACGCCGGCGCAGCCGCGGGGCATCGCCGTCGAAGACGACCTCGTTGCGATACTGACCCGCGGAGAACACCGCCATCGAGCCGTCGTGCTCCATCGTACGGATCACCGTGTAATTGGATCGGACCTCGTGGCCGCGCTCGGTGGCGCCGACGACCTGCACGCCCGAGACGAGGTGTCGATAGTGATGCGTTTCGTAGATGTTGGCGACTCGCAATGAGGTGATGCGATCCTTGAGCTGTGCGCGGGTGCGGGTGTGGATGATCGCGAGCGGCAGGTCGCGGTCGACGTTGAAGCGCGAGGCGACCTTGTACTCAGCATCTTCAGTGAGCAGCGCGAGCAGATCTTCGTAGCGCCCCTCGTCGATCCTGCGTGCCCATTCGTAATGCAACTGCTCGATCGCGTGCTGCGTATGAAGATCGACGCCCATGCTCGTCACAGTCCGAGATCGCTGCGATAGGTGTGCCAGAAGTTGCGCAGCCCCCGCTCGGACAGTTTCGATGCGCCGCCGCTGGTGAGGTCCTTGCCTCCCATCTGCATGATCGAAGCGTCGTCATTGGCGCCACCGGTGGCCCGCCGGATCATCTCGCACACGGTGGCGTCCTCCATCGACACCAGGCCGGCCGAACCGGCGAGATTGGTCTGCGTGAGCCGCACGTTGGTCATCGCCTCGGAATCGTCGGCGTAGCCGAAATAGGTCCAGTGCAGGTCGACCTGCTGCGGACCGTTTGGCACGAGCTGGCGGGTGGCCAGGCTGTTGCCGATCTGGTGCAGCACGAACGTGGGATAGACGGTCAGGATCTGGATGCTCACTCCGTCGCCGTGCTCGTCCTGCCACTTGAAGATGCCCGGCTCCTCGAGTCGGAACCCGGCGTTGTGCGAGCGCAGCTGCTCGGCAGTGTTCTGATAGTCGGTGGACTGTTTCTCGGTGCCGGCCTTGGTGAAGAAGTACAGATGCCGCCCGCCCGCGTCGATCACCATGCCCGACTCCTGCGACTGGCGCGACATGCCGAAGGTGCCGAAAAACGTGTGCAGGATGTTCGCGTGATACGAGTCGCGCGGATTCTCGTGATAGTTCTTCCAGTTCGCCGCCAGCCGCTGGGTGTCGTAGCCCAGCACTTTGAGGGGGCGGTTGAGCACCCGTTTGATGCCGTTGCCGACCTCGCCCAGCCACTCGGCGAGCGGTGGCATGTCGTGCGCGTAGGTAGCGAACACCAGCCCGCAGAACGACTCGCAGCGCAGCTTGCGCAGACCGTGATCGGCCATGTCGAAGTCCGCGGGCAGACCGCCTTCACCCCGAATGCCGCGCCGGAACGCCACCGACTGCAGATCGCCTTGCAGGTTGTAGACCCAGGCGTGGTAGACGCAGTAGAACTCCTTGACCTGGCCCAGCTGCTCGAGGCAGACCAGATTGCCTCGGTGCGCGCAGCGATTGAGCATCGCGCGCAGCACGCCGTTCTCGTCGCGGGCGAGGATCACCGGCGCATCGCCGATGCGCGTGCTCTTGAACGAGCCGGGCTGCGGCACCTCGGCCTCCAGCCCGATGTAGTGCCACACCCGGCCGCGGAAGATGTTCGCCTGCTCGCGCTCGTAGATGGTCGGGTCGTTGAACACCCAGTACGGCGCGCGGCTGACCCCTTCAGCCGGCCAGCGATACGGGTGCGGATCGGGAGCGTTCATGGCGGTGTCGACGACTACAGGAGAGACGCTTCAATTTACCACTCGTCACCACTGGCGCGACGCGTGCCGTTCGAGCGCCCACTGCACATGCTCGCGCACCAGCGGCGAAGGATCATCGGCGCGCCCATGCAGCGCGGCAATCACACGACCAGTGGACGGTGCATTGCCCAGCGCCGTGGCGATGTTGCGCAGCCAGCGCTCGTAGCCGATGCGGTGGATCGCCGAGCCGGCGGTTCGCGCGTTGAACTCCCCTTCGCTCCAGGCGAACAGATCGACCAACTCGGCATCGTCCAGCCCGTGGCGTACCGCGAAATCATCTTCGGCGGTGATCTGCGCGTACTTGTTCCACGGACAGGCGAGCTGGCAATCGTCGCAGCCGTAAATGCGATTGCCGATCAGCGGGCGCAGCTCGAGCGGTATGCTGTCTTTGAGCTCGATCGTGAGATACGAAATGCAGCGGCGCGCATCGACCACGTAGGGCGCGACGATCGCGCCGGTGGGACACGCCTCGATGCACGCTGTGCAGCTGCCGCAGTGCGCACTGATCGGCGCATCGACGGGCAGGGGCAGATCGACGTAGATCTCGCCGAGAAAAAAATACGACCCCGCCTCACGCGACAGCGCGAGCGTATGTTTGCCGCGCCAGCCCAACCCTGCCTGCGTGGCCAGCTCGACTTCCATGACCGGCGCCGAATCGGTGAACACACGATGGCCGAACGGCCCCACCGCATCGCCGATACGATCCGCGAGCCGCTGCAGCCGCGCGCGCAGCACCTTGTGGTAGTCGCGCCCCAACGCGTAACGCGCGACGAACGCTCGTTCGCCATCGGCGAGCACGGCATGCGCATCGCGGGCGTGCGGCAGGTAGTCCATGCGCGCCGAGATCGCGCGCACGGTCCCGGGCACCAGATCGGCTGGCCGCGCGCGGCGCACCCCATGGCGAGCCATATAATCCATCGCACCGTGAAAGCCGCGCTCGAGCCAATCGAGCAATCGCGTCTCCGCCTGCTGAAGATCAATGCCGGCGATGCCCACTTGCTGAAACCCGAGCGCGTGACCCCAGCCTTTGATGTCGCTGGCGAGTTGAACGGCGTCGATCGATCGGGCGGTGCTCATCGGCGGCATTATCGACGCTCGCTCGTGGCGCGGCCTGCCGTCCTCACTGATTTCGTGCGCCGCACGCATCACTCGTAGCCCGAATTCGCGCTTCAACTGCATCCCATCACGCCGTGTCGATCAGCCTGCTCCTCTCAGACGAAGCCGCAACGCGCGCGTTGGGCGCGGCGATCGCGCGCGACGTCGTGCCGGGCATGGTGGTCACGCTGCAAGGCGACCTCGGCGCGGGCAAAACGACGCTGGTGCGTGGCCTGCTTGCGGAGCTCGGTCATGTGGGACGCGTAAAAAGTCCTACGTTCACCGTGGTTGAACCTTATATGCTTTCTAGGTTAGACTGCTATCACTTTGATTTGTATAGGCTATCGGAATCAGGCGCTTGGCGTAGCAGCGGTTTCCGCGACTACTTCACCGAGCGGAGCTTGTGCCTGATCGAGTGGCCCGAGCGAGCGGCTGGCGAACTGCCTCAGGTGGACCTCGCCATCACGCTCACGGTTTGCGATCAAGGACGCAGGGCTTCCCTGGATGCGACGACCAAACTGGGCGAGCGGTGCTTACTAGAACTCGAACAACAACCCCTTCCGCCGGGCGTGGAGCGCGCCGACTCGTCGCCTCCTGCCTGATCGCGTTTGCCGCGGCGTTCATGCTGCACCTGACCGGATCCGGTCCGGCGTTCGCCGCCGAAGTCGTCAAGTCGGTACGCGTGTGGCCGGCCCAGGAGTACACGCGGCTCACGTTCGAATCGAACAACGCGCTCAAGTACACGATGACCGCGGTGAAGGATCCGGAGCGACTGGTGCTGGATCTGGAGAACATCGACTTCGCCAATATCCAGCAGGAAACCAACGGCAAGATCCTGGCGCAGGACCCGTACGTCAAAGGGCTGCGGGCGGGCCGGTACAAGCCGGGCGTGGTCCGGGTGGTGCTCGACCTGAAAACCGAGGTGAAGCCGCAGGTGTTCGCGCTGCAGCCGGTCGGCGAGTACGGCCATCGGCTGGTGATCGACATCTATCCGGTCAATCCGCCGGACCCGCTGCTCGCCCTGTTGCGACGCGAGGGACAGCATCTCGAGGTGCCAGGCGCAAGCCCGGCCCCGGCGACCAAACCGGCCGCCGTTGCGGAGCCGGCCAAGCCCGCCGCTCCGGCAGCCCCGGCAACGACTGAGACGGCCAAAGCTCCCGCCAAGCCGCCTGCGATCAGTCCCCCAGCCGGCGACGGCAAGCAGCTCGAAGCACGTGCGGGCAAGAGCGCCGGAAAGAATGCCGCGCCGCCCGCGCGCACGCTGACCATCGTGGTCGATGCCGGTCACGGTGGCGAAGATCCGGGCGCCCGCGGTGCGCGTGGTTCTTGGGAGAAGAACGTGACGCTCGCGATCGCGCATCGTCTCAAGGCGCTGATCGACGCCGAGCCCAACATGCGCGCGGTCATGACGCGCGATGGCGACTATTTCGTCCCGCTGCACACGCGCGTGGAGAAGGCGCGGCGGGTGCGTGCCGACCTGTTCGTGTCGATCCACGCCGATGCCTTCATCCATCCGCACGCGCGCGGCTCGTCGGTGTTCGCACTGTCGGAACGCGGCGCCACCAGCGTGGCCGCCAACTGGCTGGCCAAGCGCGAGAACGATGCCGACCTGATCGGCGGCGTGGCGCTGGGCAAGAAAGACCGGCACGTGGCGCAGACACTGCTCGACCTGTCGCAGACCGCCACCATCAACGACAGTATGAAGCTCGGCCGCTCAGTGCTGCGCGAAATCGGCGGCATCAACACGCTGCACAAGCAGTACGTCGAACAGGCCGGCTTCGCCGTGCTGAAGGCGCCCGACATTCCTTCGATCCTGGTCGAGACGGCGTTCATCACCAACCCGGACGAGGAGCGCAAGCTCACCGACATGCGCCATCAGGATCGGCTCGCCCGCGCCATCCTCACCGGCGTCAAACGCTACTTCGCCACCAATCCGCCGGTGAATCGCTCGACGATCGCCGATGCCAGCGAGCCCGCGCCGCGATTCGCCCCGATCGATCTTGGTCCGGCGATCACGACGGAGGCCGCTCAAACCGCATCCGGCGCGCTATCGACCGCGGCGCAAACGCCCTGATCGCCTCGCCGGAACTGCCGCCGCCGCGTCAGTTGACCGAAACGCCCGCCGCCTTGGTCACGCGCGCCCAGCGCTCGACATCGGCGCGCAGCAGTTGGCCGAACGCCTCGGCCGAGCCGACGCGAATCTCAGCGCCCATGGCGTCGTAGCGCTCGCGGATATCGTTCGCAGCGAGCGCCTTGTGGATCTCGCCGTTCAACCGTTGCACGATATCGGACGGCGTACCGGCCGGCGCGAAGATGCCTTGCCAGATACCGTCTTCCAATCCGGCAATGCCGGCCTCCGTCGCGGTCGGCAGCTCGGGATGCGCCGGATGACGGGCTTTCGCAAACAACGCGAGCCCGACCAGCTTGTTCGATTTGAGATGCGCGCTCACGGTCGGCAGCGTGACCATCAGTAGCGGAATCTGCCCGCCCAGCAGATCGTTCATCGCCGGCCCACCACCTTTGTAGGGAATGTGAGTGAGCTTGAGGTTCGCGGCCAGACGCAACTGCTCCATGGTGAGGTGCTGCACCGTTCCGTTGCCGGGCGAGCCGTAGTTCAACTCGGCCGGCTTAACACGCTGCGCAGCGAGCAACTCCGCGAGCGTCTTCGCGCCGATCGACGGATGCGCAGCCAGCAGCATCGGCACGTTCACGATCTGGGTGACGGGCGCGAAATCCTTGAGCGGATCGTACGAAAGGTTGCGCTGGACCACCGCTGCAATCGACATGCCGCCGGGCTCGCCGATGAAGATGGTGTAGCCATCGGGAGCGGACCGCGCCGCTTCAGCCGCGCCGATCGTGCCGCCACCGCCGGACTTGTTCTCGACGACGACCGGTCTGCCCAGCCGTTCCGCCAGCGGCGTAGCCAGCGCCCGCGCGATGAAATCAGTAGCACCGCCCGGCGGAAACGGCACGATGAACTTGATCTGCCGGTTCGGATAGCTCTGCGCGAGCGCCGACGTCGCAGCGAACATTGTCGCCGCTGCAGCGAACGACGAGCACAGCTGCCGGAATGACAAGCGCAACGGGCGCGATGCAGCCGCGGTGCTGAGGCACGTTCGTCGGACGCGGAGAAGCGTGCCGTGCATGTTCATCTGCATCCCTGATCGCATCCTCGGTTGCGTTAATAGCTCCGCGGCATGCCCAGCACATGCTCGCCGATATAGTTGAGCACCATGTTGGTCGAGATCGGCGCGATCTGCATCAGCCGACACTCGCGCCACTTGCGCTCGACGTCGAACTCGCGCGCCACCGCGAATCCGCCATGCGTTTGCATGCACGCTTCGGCGGCATGCCACGCCGCATCGGCCGCCAGCAGCTTACCGATGTTCGCCTCTTCGCCGCACGGCTTGCCGGCTTCGAACATGGCCGCGCCGGTGCGCACCAGCAGATCGGCGGCCTTCCACTCGGCGTACGCGCGCGAGATCGGGAACTGCACGCCCTGGTTCTGTCCGATCGGCCGACCGAACACGACGCGCTGCTTGGAATACTCGACGGCCTTGTTGATGAAGAAGCGCGCATCACCGAGCGACTCGTGCGCCACCAGGACGCGCTCGGCGTTCATGCCGTCGAGGATGTAGCGAAAGCCGCGATGCTCGTCGCCGATGAGATTGGCCACCGGCACGCGCAGGTTGTCGAAGAACACCTCGTTGGTCTGATGATTGACCATCGTCTCGATGCGCCGCAGCGTGAGCCCGTTGCCCACGGCCTTACGCATGTCGACGAGAAACACCGAGAGCCCATCGGAGCGGCCGGTGCATTCCTCGAGCGGCTTGGTACGTGCGAGCAGCAACATCAGGTCGGACTTGTGCGCGCGGCTGGTCCAGATTTTCTGGCCGTTGACGACGTAGTGATCGCCCTCGCGCACCGCACGCGTTTTCAAGCGCGTGGTATCCGATCCGGTGGTGGGTTCGGAGACGCCGAACGCCTGCAAGCGCAATTCGCCCGAGGCGATGCCCGGCAGGTAGCGCTGCTTCTGCTCGGCGCTGCCGTGACGCAGCAGCGTGCCCATGATGTACATCTGCGCGTGGCAGGCTGCGGCGTTGCAACCCGCCGCGTGGATCTCCTCGAGGATGACGCCCGCTGCGCGCACGGGCAGGCCCGATCCTCCGTATTCCTCCGGGATCAGCGCGGCGAGATAGCCGCTCGCGGTGAGTTCGGCGACGAATTCCTCGGCGTACGAATCATCGTCTTCGAGCTTGCGCCAATAGCTGCCGGGATACTTCTTGCAGATGGCCAGCACCGCGGCGCGGATGTCGGGATAGTCGTCGCCGATCGGAACCTGGATCAGATCCTGGGGGGTGCTCACGGATTGCTGCATGGTTACTCCTATTAGGGCATTGGCCCTCAACGCCCTCTGAAATTCGGTTTGCGCTTCTCGTTGAACGCGCGCACGCCTTCATGACGATCTTCGGTGCTGATCATGCGCTCGTAGGCCTGGATCTCAAAGACCACGGCCGAGTGGATGTCCATCTGCATGCCGAAATCGACCGACTTCTTCGCCTGGCGCACCGCGATCGGCGCGTTGTCGCAGATGCGTTGCGCGGTCTCCAGCGCGGCGGGCAACAGTTCGGCGCGCTCGCACAGCCGGTTGATAAGACCCCATTCGTAGCCTTCCTCGGCAGTGAATGTTCTGGCGGTGAGAATGAGCTCCTTCGCGCGGCGCGCACCCACCGCGCGAGGCAGATTCTGCGTGCCGCAACCGCCCGGCATGATGCCCAGGCTCACTTCGGTGAGCGCCAGACGCGCGCCCTTCACCGCGTAGATGAAGTCGCAGCAAAGCGCCATTTCCAACCCACCGCCGAATGCCGAGCCGTTCACGGCGGCAATTACCGGCACGCTCGAATCGATGATCGCGTAGAACGCCTCCTCGAAGATCGCGTGCTGCGCGCGCCACGCTTCGTCGGTCATGCCGTTGCGTTCCTTGAGATCGCCGCCGGCACAGAACGCCTGATCGCCCGCACCCGTGATCACCACACAGCGAACGTCGTCCGGACTGAATCGCATCGGCACGAACAGTTCGCGCAACTCGCGCCCGGTCTGCGTGTTGATGGCATTGCGGACCTGCGGCCGGTTGAGCGTGACGATCATCAGTCCGCCGTCACGCCGCTCGACCTGCAGGCATTCGAATTTGCTGGTGTCGACCATGATCTACTTCATGCCTTTCAGTACGTCGCCGGTGTGTTCGCCCAGCCTCGGAGGATTGGAGCGGATCGCCGGCCGCACGCCGTCGAACTTGATCGGCAGGCCGACGAACTCCATCGTGCCGTCGGGCGTCTTCTGCATGATCTCGACCGCGCGCGTCTGCGCGTGGGCCAGCACTTCGTCGGTGGTCTGCGTCGGCCCACAGGGCACGCCGGCGCGATTCAGCACCTCGGTCCAGTGCGCGCGCGTGTTACCGGCCACCACATCGTCGATGGCCTGGTTGATGACCTCGCGGTTCTTCACCCGGTCGGGGTTGGTGCGGAAGCGCTCATCGGTCGCCCACTCCGGATGCCCGAGCGCATCAGCCAGACGCCGGAACAGGCTGTCATTGCCCGCAGCGATCACCATGTAGCCGTCGCTGGCCCGATACGCCTTGTACGGCACCAGCATCGCCTGCTCCGACCCGGTGCGCCTGGGCACCTTGCCCGACGACAGATAGTTCACCGCGGCAAAGTTCAACCAGCCCATCGCCGTCTCGAACAACGAGGTGTCGATCACGCATCCCTGCCCGGTGGCATCGCGCGTGCGCAGCGCACACAGAATGCCGATCACGCCCCACATGCCGGTGGTCATATCGACGATCGACGGCGACACGCGCACTGGCGGGCGCCCTTCCTCACCGGTGATGCTCATCAGACCGGCGAACGCCTGCATCAGCGGATCGTAACCGGGCAGGTCCTTCATCGGCCCGGCCGAGCCGAATGCGCCGACGTTGCAGTAGATGAGGCTAGGTTTCTTGGCGCGCAACGTCGTGGCGTCGAGCCCGAATTTTTCGATCAGCCCGGGACGCATGTTCTGCAGCACCACGTCGGCGTGGTCGAGAATGAAGCGCGTGAGTGCGGCAAGCTCGGCCGCGTCCTTCAGGTCGATGGCTGCCGAGCGCTTGTTGCGATTGAGCGTCTGGAACACCGCGCCGGTGCCGTGCCAGAACGGCGGCCCCCAGTGCCGCGCATCGTCGCCGGTGCCTTTGGTTTCGACCTTGAGCACGGTCGCGCCCAGATCGGCGAACACCTGCGCACCAAACGGTGCTGCGACGCTCGAGCCGATCTCCACCATCACCAGTCCTGCCAGCGGCTGCGTTCCTCCGGTATTGCTGCTTATGGTCATGCACGCGCCTTTCTGGAACGCAGATACTCGAGCGCGATCGGCGCCACCGAGATGAGGATGATCAACCCGATCACCACCGACAGATTCTGCTTGACGATCGGCACGTTGCCGAAGAAGTAGCCGCCGAACACCAGCAGGCCGACCCACAGGAGCGAGCCGATCAGGCTGAACAGGATGTAGCGCGGATAGAACATCTTGCCCACGCCCGCCACGAACGGGGCGAAGGTGCGCACCAACGGGATGAACCGCGCCATGATCACCGTGCGCGCGCCATGCTTCTCGTAGAACGCCTGCGTCTTGTCGAGCGCCTTGCGATTGAAAAACCGCGAGCCCTCCCAGCGGAACACTTTCTGACCGATATTGCGGCCGATGAAGTAGTTGATGTTGTCGCCGCAGAATGCCGCGACGATGATGGTGAGCGAGAGCGCGTACACGTTCATATCACTCGCCGCCCACAGGGCACCGGCCACGAACAGCAGCGAATCACCGGGCAGGAACGGCGTCACCACCAGGCCGGTCTCGCAGAAGATGATCAGAAAGAGCAACGCGTAGATCCACGTGCCGTACTGCGCCAACAGCGCCGCGAGATGCTTGTCGAGATGAACGAGCACATCCCAAAGAAATGCAAGAAGTTCCATGAATGAGCGGGGTCGGATGGAGTGAAACCGGAACGGCTATTGTAGCGACGCGCGCGACTATAATCGTCGCGCAGAGCCCCCCTTTCGAGCCTCCACCCTTCCGTCGGATGTCGAGCGCAATAGAGCAGCATCCCAGCGTCGTGCGCGTGCGCGAAGTCCTGGCTTCGCACGGGCTCATCGATCGAATCGTCGTGCTGCCAGATTCGGCGCGCACCGCCAAGCTGGCAGCCGAAGCGCTGGGTTGCGAAGTCGCGCAGATCGTCAATTCGCTGGTGTTCCGGCTCACGCACACCGATCGGCCGTTGCTCGTGCTGTCGAGCGGTGCACGACGCGTGGATCTGCAAGCACTCTCGAGCATCACGGGTGAGCCGGTAGGCAAGGCCGATGCGGCGTTCGTGCGCGAACAGACCGGCTTTGCGATCGGCGGCGTGGCGCCGGTGGGACATCACAACTCCCTGCAGCGACTGATCGAGCGCAGCGTGACCGCCTTCGAGCAGGTCTGGGCGGCGGCGGGCCATCCCAATACCGTGTTCCGGCTGACACCCGACGAACTGGTGCGCATCACCGGGGCTCCGATCGTCGACGCGGTCGAATCACGATGAGTGAGCGAGTGAGCGAGCGCATGAGTGCATCGATCCGACTCCTGCCCGACACGCTGATCAGCCAGATCGCGGCGGGCGAGGTCGTCGAGCGGCCGGCCTCGGTACTGAAGGAACTGCTCGAGAACGCGCTCGATGCAGGCACGCGCTCGATCAGCGTGACGCTGCTCGAAGGCGGTGTGAAGCTGATCCGCGTCACCGATGATGGCGGGGGCATCGTGCCCGACGAACTGCCGCTCGCGCTCGCGCGTCACGCCACGAGCAAGATCGCCACGCTCGCCGATCTGGAGCGCGTAGCCACGCTCGGTTTTCGCGGCGAGGCGCTCGCCTCGATCGCCTCCGTCGCGCGCGTGAGCGTCACGTCACGGCCGTCGTCCAGCACGCGCGCCGCCATGATTCGCGGCGAAGGCGGACCATCGAGCAACGTCGAACCGGCCGCGCACAGTTTCGGCACAACGGTGGAGGTCGCCGACCTCTACTTCAATACGCCGGCGCGCCGCAAGTTTCTGCGAGCGGAAGCCACCGAGTACGCGCACTGCATGGACGTCTTTCAACGCATCGCGATCTCGCACTCCGACGTGGCGATGTCGTTGCGGCACAACCAGCGTGTGGTGGCGCACTATGCGCGTGCCGATCTCATCACGAGAGTGAGTGCGGTCCTGGGTGAGGATTTCACGCGGAGCGCGCGGACAGTGGATGAATCGATCGCCGGACTGCGCCTGCACGGTACGGCGGGCGATCCTGGTCAGTCGCGCGCGAATCGGGATGCCCAGTTCTTCTTCGTGAACGGCCGCTTCGTGCGCGACAAGCTGCTCGCCCACGCAGTGAGGCAAGCCTACGCGGATCTCACCCACGGCGATCGACATCCGGCCTTCGTGCTGTTCCTCGAAATCGATCCAGCGGGCGTCGATGTCAACGTGCATCCGGCCAAGACCGAGGTGCGATTCCGCGACAGCCGCGCGGTGCACCAGTTCGTGGCCAAAGCGCTCGGCAAGGCATTGGCGATGACGGCAGCCCAGGCGCCAGCGGCGGTTGCGGCGCCGGTCTCCGCGCGCGGGGATTCCCTGCCTAACATCGAGCGCCGTCCGTTCACCATCGTGCAGGGGCAACTCGGCGTGGCGCAACCGACCGCGGCCTATACGGCGATGATCGCCGCGTTACGCGATGCGCCTTCACCCGCCGTCGCGCATGCCGCCGCACCCGCCTTGGTAAGCGCGGCACCAACTTTGCAGTCGGCAGCTGCGCAGCTCGATCAACCGCTCGGTTACGCGCTGGCGCAACTGCATGGCGTGTACATCCTCGCGCAGAACGATGCCGGCCTGGTGCTGGTGGACATGCACGCGGCGCATGAGCGCATCCTTTACGAACAGCTCAAGGCCAACCTCGTTGCGCACAAGACGACTGGCCAGTCCCTGTTGATTCCGGTGACTTTCACCGCTGATCCGCTCGACGTGGCCGCCGCCGAGGAGCATCACGCTGCGCTCGCCGAAATCGGCTTCGAGATCGCGCCGGCCTCACCGACTGCGATTGTCGTGCGCACGGTGCCGCCGCTGCTGGCCAAGGGCGATGTCGCGGCCCTCGCACGCGCACTGCTCGCCGAGGTGCGCGAGTACGGCATCGGCGCCGTGCTCAACCAACGCCAGGACGAGATGCTCGCGACGATGGCGTGCCACGGCGCTGTGCGCGCGAATCGCAGCCTGACCCTCGCGGAGATGAACGCATTGCTGCGCGAGATGGAAGCCACCGAGCGCGCAGGCTCGTGCAACCACGGCCGCCCCACCTGGTATCAGCTCTCGTTGGCCGATCTGGACAAGCTGTTCCTGCGGGGGCGTTGATGCCCCGGCGCGCTGGCGTCGGATGTGGACGCACGAGCACGCCCGCGACTCGTTCATAAAGCCGCGAGCAACCTGTCCCATTGATCGATCCGCACGCGCGCGACGATCTCCCAATCGTTGCCGGTGGGCCGCAGCACCGCGGCTTCTCCTTCGGCCAGGTACGGCGTGCCCGCCACCGCAAAGAACGGATTGCCGTGACTGACGATGCCCAGCACGCTGCCCGCGGCGACCTTCGTCTGGAACAACTGCTTCAGCGGTTCGAAGCGCGTGGCGTCGTTGGGATTGGTATTGCGCGAGCGAACCGCGGTGGTCGGCTCGGCCTTGCCGAAGAGCAGCCGCGCGGTCTCGACCGTGCGGCAGGTCGGACTGGCCAGCACGCGTTGCACCGGCACGCCGATCGCCTTGAGCGCGGCGCCGATCCGTCGCGCATCGTCGCGACCGCGATCGATGAGGTTGCGTTGATTGGCGCAGTCCTCCGGCCCGCGGCTGTTGGCGTCATTCTGGCTGAAGTCGGAAGCCGCATGCCGAAAGTAAAGGATGATCCCGCCAGCGCGCAGCAGTTGAACGAGCTCCGCTGCGGCCAATTCGCCGGCCGGAGCTGCCGATCGATTGGCGGGCGATGGCACTTGCGGTTGAGCAAGCACCGAAGTGGTCAGGCAAAGCGCGATCACGATCAGCGTCGCGCGCGCACGCCGCAGCAGCGGGTCGCGCATGCAACGGTCCATCAGAGGTGACCGGGAGCAACGGGCTGTGCGCATGAGATTGCGCTTTGATGTCAGGATCGCGTTTGCATGTCGGCGAAAGCGGACGTGACGAGGACGAATCAGCCGTTCGAGTCGGTCGAGCGAATCAGTATAGGCGCGCGCCCGCGGATTCCAGCAAACTCGCGCCCGCCCGTTCCGACGCCCCATGAGATTCACGCCAATCGCCATTGTCGGCCCCACTGCCAGCGGCAAGACGCCTCTGGCTCTGGCGATCGCCGCTCGCCTGCCGGTCGAGATCATTTCCATCGACTCGGCGCAGGTGTACGTCGGCATGGACATCGGCACGGCGAAACCTTCGGCTGTCGAACGCGCGCAGGTGCCGCATCACCTGCTCGACATCATCGCGCCGACCGAACCGTACTCGGCCGCACGCTTTCGTACGGATGCGCAGCGGGCAATCTGTGAAGTGCAGGCGCGCGGTCGATTGCCTCTGCTGGTCGGCGGTACGATGCTCTACCTCAAGGCGCTGCGCGACGGGCTGTCGGATCTGCCTGGCGCCGATCCTGTTCTGCGCGAAGAGATCGAGCGCGAGGCGCAAACGCGTGGTTGGCCCGCGCTACACGCCGATCTGGCACGACTCGACCCGCCGACCGCGGCACGACTCGACCCGAACGACGCACAACGCATTCAACGCGCGCTGGAGGTGATACGCCTCACCGGGCAGCCGATGTCGGCACTGTTGACGCGGCATGGCGGGGCGGATCGCGAGCATGCCGTCAACCCGCACGCCAACTTGCACGCCGGTTCGAACGCCGAATTGCCCACCGAGTTGCCCACTGATGCGTCCGCCGAGCCGCCGGTTGACTCGCTCAAGGTGATCGCGCTGATGCCTGCTGTGCGAGCCGATCTGCATCGCCGCATTGCCGAGCGGTTCGATGCCATGCTCGCCGCCGGCCTCGTCGAGGAACTCGAGCAGTTGAAGTCGCGCTACAGCCTGCGCAGCGATCTGCCGTCGATGCGCTGCGTGGGTTACCGCCAGGCCTGGCAGTACCTCGAAGGCGCGATCGATCGTGCAACGTTACGCGAGACGGCGATCGCCGCCACACGCCAGCTCGCCAAACGCCAGATGACCTGGATCCGCGCGATGACTGACGTCACCATGCTCGAATGCTTTGCGGGCGATCTGGTTGCTCGCGCAATTCGAATCATTGAAACCGGCACGGCATCCAGGGGACGATCTCCATGACCAGCCGGTGGAATGCAGCGTCCCAAACGCCATCCGCGTCGCACGGCCTCGTCACGATCAATCGCCGCGCGCCGCGCCCTCTCGCCGCGGATCGGCTGCGCCCAGCCAGCCGCCGGGGGTGCGCTGCACGCCGTGCAGGCCGCTGGTCATGTCGAGGAGCCGTACGTTGTGGCCGAGCAGTTCCAGCCCCGATTGCAACGACTCGGCCGCGGTGCCACGCTCCAGTTCGGTCGGCCCGTTGCGGCTGCCCACGTGCGGCAGCGCGAATGCCTGCTGCACGTCGAGCTGCCAGTCGAGGACGGCGATGAGCGCACGCGCCACGTAGTTGATGATCCATTCGCCGCCGGGCGAGCCCAGCGTAAGCACCAGCCTGCCCTGACGGTCGAAGACCATCGTCGGCGCCATCGAGCTACGAGGACGCTTGCCGCCTTCGACACGATTGGCAACGCGCGTACCATCACGTTCTGGAGCGAAAGAGAAATCGGTGAGCTCGTTGTTGAGCAGGAAGCCGCGCACCATCAGGCGCGCACCGAACGCGCTCTCGATCGTCGAGGTGAACGCGACCACATTGCCTTCGCGATCGACGACGGTCAGGTGCGTCGTCGCCGGCTGCTCGTGGGAATCGGCCCGGAACGTTGCGCGCCGATCGAGCTTGCCAGGCTCGGCCTGACCCATCGAGCGACGCGGATCGATCAGTGCCGCACGTTGATCGAGATAGCGGGGCGCAAGCATCGCGCGCACAGGCACCGGCACGAACGCCGGGTCGGCAAGATAGGCGTTGCGATCGGCGTAAGCGAGCCGGGCCGCCTCGGAGAACATGTGTGCCGCAAGCAGCGAGTCGGGGGCGAGCTTGTTCAGCTCTCGCGACTCGAGCAGCTTCAGCATCTGCAGCACGGTCACCCCGCCGGAACTCGGCGGCGGCATGCCGCAGACCCGCCACTGCCGGTACGGCGCGCACAGCGGCGCACGTTCGATCGGCCGGTATGCCGCGAGATCTTTGGCAGTGAGCAAACCTGGATTGCGCGCGTGGCCGCGCACCGTTGCGACGATGTCGCGTGCGATCGGGCCATGTGTGAGCGCGCGCGCGCCGTGTGTCGCGACGGCGCGCATCGTTGCCGCCAGCTCGGGATTGCGCAGCAAGACGCCAGCCGCCTTTGCGTCACCCGAATGCTCGTAGTAGAGCGCGCGTGCATTCGGGTCGTCGCGCAGAAAGCGATCGCGCGCGAGTAGCGCGTGCAGCCGCGGCGAGATCGGAAAGCCTTGTTCGGCGAGCCGGATGACATCGTCGAAGAGCGCCTTCCACGGCAATCGACCATGACGGCGATGCGCGGCTTCGAGCATCGGCACCAGGCCCGGAGCACCGACCGACCGGCCGCCGACCAGCGCCTGCGCGAATCCCATCGGCTTGCCGTCCGGACCGAGGAACAGCTCCGGCGTGGCGGCACTTGGCGCGGTCTCGCGACCGTCATAGGCGCGCAAGCTTCGGTTGCTCGCGCTGAAGTGCAAAAGAAACGCGCCGCCACCGATGCCCGAGGACTGCGGTTCCACCAGATTGAGCACCAGCTGCGTCGCGATTGCCGCGTCGAGTGCTGAGCCGCCGCTGCGCAGAATCCTCAGTCCTGCTTCAGCCGCCAACGGATGCGCGGCGACGACGAGGTGCTGTTTCGCGTGCAGTGCGGGCTGTTGCCGCCAGCCGCTGGCACTTTCAGGCGCAGGCTGTGCGAGCGCGAGTGACGCGCCAAGCGCGAACAGGCCGCTGATCACACGGACGCCGACTCGCATCCGACCCGAAGCGCGGGCGACCTGCATTTTCTCGAGGCGACGATCAGCCATCATGGCTGAAACGAAAAAGGCAGCCCGAGGGCTGCCTTGTCGAAGCGGCGCGCAATGCGCCCATGACGAGGACGTCGGGGTTACTGCGCCGCCACGTCGACCCGCCGCGCCTCTTGTTCAGACGTGCCCTCGATGACGAAGTCGGGCTTCTTCAGACTGAGGCGCTCCTCGGCGATCCCCGCGGCCTTGAGTGCGTCGCGCACCGAGAAGGCGCGCTGCTTGGCAAGCTCCAGGTTCTGATCCGGATTGCCGGTCTTGTCGGCGAAGCCGGAGATATCGACCTTGAGTGAAGCGTTGGCTTTCAACGCCTCGACGATGTTACCGACGATGCTCTTGTCGGCGTCGCGAACGTCGGACTTGCCGGTATCGAAGTAGATCTTCGCCGGCAAAGCCTTGGCCATCACCGGCGCGGCGGCGGGCGTCGGCGCGGGTGCGGCCGTGGCCACCTGCGGCGCCGGAGCAGGCGCTGCAGCAGGCGCCGTCGCAGCGGGAGCAGCAGCCGTCACCGCCGGCTTCGCTTCAGCGGCCTTGTGCTCACCGCCGCCTGGCAGCAGCGGCACGATCAGCAGCGCGACGATGTTGATGATCTTGATCAGCGGATTCACCGCCGGGCCGGCCGTGTCTTTGTACGGGTCGCCAACGGTGTCGCCGGTGACCGCCGCTTTGTGCGCGTCCGAACCTTTGCCGCCATGGTTGTCGTCTTCGATGTACTTCTTGGCGTTATCCCATGCGCCGCCGCCGGTGGTCATCGAGATTGCGACGAACAGGCCGGTGATGATCGTGCCCATGAGCACACCGCCTAACGCTTGCGGTCCGAGCGCCAGGCCGACGATGACCGGCACCAGCACCGGAAGGAGGGAGGGCACGATCATTTCTTTGATCGCGGACTTGGTGAGCATGTCGACCGCGCGCGAGTAGTCGGGCTTCGCCTTGCCTTCCATGATGCCCTTGATCTCGCGGAACTGACGGCGCACTTCCACCACGACCGAGCCGGCCGAGCGCCCCACCGCCTGCATCGCCATCGCGCCGAAGAGATACGGCACCATGCCGCCAATGAACAAGCCGACGATCACCATCGGATTGGACAAATCGAACGTCAAGTGACGCCCCACGCTCTCGAGCGCGTGCGTGTAGTCGGCGAACAGCACCAGCGCCGCCAGCCCCGCCGAGCCGATCGCATAGCCCTTCGTGACCGCCTTGGTCGTGTTCCCGACCGCATCGAGCGGGTCGGTGATTGCGCGCACCGATTGCGGGAGATTGGCCATCTCGGCGATACCGCCGGCGTTGTCCGTGATCGGGCCGTACGCATCGAGCGCGACGACGATGCCGGTGAGCGAGAGCATCGCTGTTGCGGCAATCGCGATGCCGTAAAGACCGGCGAGCGAGTAGGAGGCGAGGATCGCCGCGCACACTGCCAGCACCGGCCACGCGGTGCTGCGCATCGAGATCGCCAGACCGGCGATGATGTTGGTGCCGTGACCGGTGGTCGACGCCTGCGCCACGTCCTGCACCGGCTTGTATTGCGTGCCGGTGTAATACTCGGTGATCCACACGATGAAGCCGGTGAGCACAAGCCCCACGACGCAGCAGCCGAACAGGCTCATCGTGCCGATGTTCTGGCGTGCGCCCCACATCTCGAACGGCACGTCCTTGACGATGCCGGCCATCATCCACTCGGTGACGAAGTAGAAGGCGATGAGTGAGACGATCCCTGCGACGATCAGGCCGCGGTAAAGCGCGCCCATGATGTTCTTGCCGTCCGACGTTTTCACGAACATCACGCCGATAATGGAAGCGATGATCGACACGCCGCCGATCACCAGCGGGTACACCACCGCCGCGTCGCTCGTGGTCTTGATCATCAGCGCACCGAGAATCATCGTGGCGATCAGCGTGACGGCGTACGTTTCGAACAGGTCGGCCGCCATGCCGGCGCAGTCGCCGACGTTGTCGCCGACGTTATCGGCGATCACCGCCGGGTTGCGCGGATCGTCCTCGGGAATGCCCGCCTCGACCTTGCCCACCAGGTCGGCGCCGACATCCGCTCCTTTGGTGAAGATGCCGCCGCCCAGACGCGCGAAGATCGAGATCAGCGAGCCGCCGAAGCCCAGGCCAATGAGCGGTTTCAGGATATCGACCAGCGGGGCGCCGTGCTTGGCCGAGCTGGCGAGGATCGCGTAGTAACCGGCGACACCGAGCAGCCCCAGACCCACCACCAGCATCCCGGTGATCGCGCCCCCTTTGAATGCGACATCGAGCGCTTCGTTCAAGCCCTTGCGCGCGGCCTCGGCGGTGCGAACGTTGGCGCGCACCGACACGTTCATGCCGATGTAGCCGGCCGCTCCGGAAAGCACCGCGCCGATCAGGAATCCGAAGGCGGTCGGCCAACCGAGCGGGGGAACGATGCCGATGACGATGAACAGAATCACCCCAACGATGCCGATGGTGGTGTACTGCCGGTTGAGATAGGCCTTCGCGCCTTGTTGGATCGCCGCGGCGATCTCACGCATGCGATCGTTGCCGTCGGGCAGGCGCAGGATCCAACCGCGTTGGATCACGCCGTAGATCAGCGCGAGAAGTCCGCAAATGAGGGCGAACCAGAGTCCGGACGACATGGGTCCTCTCCTTTTGACTATTGTGGTGGGACGTTAGCGGGCGATTGAATCGGCGGGGCACGAGAGGCGGAGCTGGCGGACGTTCCGCCTCCCTTGTCGCACCTCTCGCCCTCCCCCAAACAGTGCGCCGCAGCCGCGTGGCGGCAAAGGCGCTGCTCTTTGGAAAGCGCGCGATTCTAGCCCAGCCTCGCGCGCTTTCAAAATCCTGCATCGATGGCAGGATTGCAAGCAAACGACCGGTCGTTACTTCAACGACTCGAACGCGCGATCGCGGATGGCCTCCACCGCGCCCAGCCCGGAGATCTTGCGGTACCGCGGTGCGCCCGGCTCGGCTCTGGCCGCCCATGCCGAGTAGTAGTCGACCAGCGGCCGCGTCTGCGCGCGGTAGACCTCCAGCCGCTTGCGGACTGTTTCCTCCTTGTCGTCGTCGCGCTGCACCAGCGGCTCGCCGGTGAGGTCATCGCGATCGGGCTGCTTGGGCGGGTTGAACTTGACGTGGTACGTGCGCCCAGACGCCAGATGCGCGCGACGGCCACTCATGCGCTCGATGATGTCGGAATCGGGCACGTCGATCTCGAGTACGTAGTCCACCAGCACTTTGGCGTCGCGCAGCGCGTCGGCCTGAGGGATGGTGCGCGGAAAGCCGTCGAACAGGTAGCCGGCTTTGCAATCGGGCTGAGTCAGCCGATCCTTTACCAGACCGATGATGAGGTCGTCGGACACCAGCCCGCCCGCATCCATCACCTTCTTCGCCGCGAGTCCGAGCGGCGTGCCCGCCTTGACCGCCGCGCGCAACATGTCGCCGGTGGAAATCTGCGGGATACCGAACCGCTCCTTGATGAACGTGGCCTGGGTGCCCTTGCCCGCGCCCGGTGGTCCGAGCAGGATGAGTCGCATCGTCGTTCTCCGTGTCTATCGCCATCGCCCGGGCCCGGGCAACGACGCGCAGGAAGCGGAAGTTAAACGGTCCGTTGGGACGGGTCAAACGCGCGCCGGACCCGTGCGAGATCCTCGGGCGTGTCGACCCCGGCCGGGGGCGCCGCATCGACCGTGGCCACCACGATTCGGTAGCCGTGCCATAGAGCGCGCAATTGCTCGAGCGCCTCGAACTGCTCGATCGCCGCCGGCGCGAGCGCCGCGTACTCATGCAGGAAACCGACGCGATACGCATAGATGCCCAGGTGCCGCAAGCACGGCAATCCGCGCGGGATCGAGACGCCGGCTGTCGCCCGCGCGATGGTGAGCGTGTGGTGCGCGAATGCGTCGCGCGCGAACGGTATGGGTGCCCGGCTGAAGTAGAGCGCGCGCCCGGCTTTGTCGGTGACGACTTTGACGACGTTGGAATTGAGCAGATCGTCGGCCGATTCGATCGGGTGAGCCGCAGTGCTGATCGCCGCCTCGGGGTGTGCGTCCAACTCGCGAGCAACGTCACGGATGATCGACGGTGGCATCTGCGGCTCGTCGCCTTGCACGTTGACGACGATCGCCTCGCGCGGCAGACCGATCAGGCTGGCGGCTTCCGCGATACGGTCGGTGCCCGATGCGTGTTCGACGCGCGATCGGATTGCTCGGATGCCGTGCCGGGCCGCGGCATCGGCGATCGCGTCATGATCGGTTGCGATCCAGACTTGCTCCGCACCACTTTGCAGAGCCTGCTCGGCAACGCGCACCACCATCGGTTTGCCGGCAAGGTCGGCGAGCGCTTTCGCAGGCAACCTCGTCGAGGCGTAGCGCGCAGGAATGATGACCGTGAACTGGCCGCTGGCCGCAGTGAGTCCGCTCAACTCACTTCCTCGAGCGGATCGAGCTTGCGCGCCTCGTCCTCGAGCATCACCGGAATGCCGTCGCGAACCGGGAACGCCAGACGGTCGACTTTGCAGATCAACTCCGCTTCGGCTTTGCGGTACACCAGCGCGCCTTTGCAGATCGGGCAAACGAGGATTTCGAGCAGGCGTGCGTCCATGGGTATCTACCGGGCGAGGGATTTCAAGGCTGAGGCGTCAAGGCCGAGACGATGCGCCGCGCCAACGTTTCATCGATGCGGGCGTCGACGCGCAACGCGTACCAGTGCGGCTGTGCGAACGCGCGACATTTTACTGCATCCTTTTCGGTCATCAGCACGGCGTCGCAGTCGACGAACTGCAGTTCCCGCGCGGTGAATCGGTGGTGATCGGGAAACGAATGCGGCTGCGCGGCGATGCCCAGTTCGGACAACGTGGCGAAGAACCGTTCCGGAACGCCGATACCCGCCACCGCGTGAAGCCGCTTGCCACGCAGCGCATGCATATCGATCTCACGCCGGGGCTCGGCAACCGCCACGAAACACGCGGGCTCCAGGCGCATCGAGAACGCGCCCGGCACCTGCGCAGGGCCGCGCTGCACGAGCGCATCGACCCGACGTGGGCGTTCACGCAGTGGTCCGGCGGGCAGCAGCCAGCCGTTGCCGTTGCCGCGCTCGTCGATCAGCGCGATCTCGATGTCGCGCGCCAGCGCCAGATGCTGCAGGCCATCGTCGCAGATGATGACGTTGACCTGCGGGTGCGCCTCGAGCAGCGCGCGTGCCGCGGCAACCCGATCGTGCCCGATCCAAACCGGTTCATCGAGCCGTTCGGCAAGCAGCAGCGGCTCATCGCCAAAGCGGCCAGGATCGCCGCCGCGCTCGACCCGCGCAATCGCACCGGCGCCGCCATGCCCTCGCGACACGATACCCACGCGAAAGCCAGCCGCGCGCAACTGCTCGGTCAGCCAGAGCACAAGCGGCGTCTTGCCGGTGCCGCCGACGAAAAAATTGCCGACGACGATCACCGGCACGGGCAGGCGCCCCACACGCAGCGCTCCGGCGCGATAGAGCGTCCGGCGAACCCCGATCGCGCCCGCGTACACCCACGAGAAGGGCCACAGCGCCCACGAGACCGGGCTGCGTCGCAACCAGTGCAATCGGATGAAGTCGTTCGCGCTCATCGCGGATGGTCGCGCGAATCGCCCTGCGCGAGTTCCGCCGGCAGCGCGCGCGCTACTTCGTCGAGCTTTGCGTGGAGATGCTCACCTGCGAGTAGCCGGCGATGCGAGCGGCCTCCATCGCGGTTACCGCGGACTGCAGATTGGACGACTTGTCGCCATTGATGATCACCACCGGATCTTTCATGTTCGCGCCGGCGCGCCGCAGATCGTCGGCCAGCTGGGCCGCGTCGGTGGCGCTCACCGGGGAGCGATTGACCAGATACTGGCCGCTCGCGGTGATGACCACGTTGATCTCGTTGGGGCGATCGAGTTGCTTGTCGGCGTCGGCGCTGGGCAGATTGATCTGCAGCTCGGCGTACTTCGAGTACGTCGTCGTCACCATCAGGAAAATCAGGATGACCAGCAATACGTCGATCAGCGGGATCAGATTGATCTCCGGATCGTCGCTGAGATGCTTGCGAAAGCGCATCGGGCAACGCTAACGGGGTGCGCGGCGTGCGCCGGCGTCGATACGATCGCCGTGCAGGATATCAACCAGCCTCGCGGCTTCCTGCTCCATGTGCACGACGAACGACTCCACCTTGCCGCGGAAGTAGCGGAAGAAGATCATCGCCGGAATCGCGATGAGCAAGCCGAACCCGGTGTTGTAGAGCGCGACCGAGATGCCGTGCGCCAGCTGCTGCGGGTTGGTGCCACCGGTTGGCGCCTGCGAGCCGAAGATCTCGATCATGCCGACTACGGTACCGAACAGTCCCATGAGCGGACTGATCGAGGCGATCGTACCCAGCGTATTCAGGTAGCGCTCCAGATCGTGCGTGACCGCGGCGCCCTCCTCCTCGATCGCTTCCTTCATCACCGGCCGCGGGCTTTGGTGATTGCGTAGTCCGGCGGCCAGCACGCGTCCGAGCGGAGAGCTGTCGGCCAGTGACTTGAGCATCTCGCCGGAGACGCCGCGCTCGCGATAAGCGGCAATCGCTTTGTCGAGGATGCCCTCGGGGATCACTTTCGCGCGCCGTAGCGCGATGAGACGTTCGATGATCAGAGCGAGCGCGATGATCGACGCGAGCAGTAGCGGCCAAATCGGCCAACCGGCTGCTTGGATGATTGCAAACACCTAGGAGGCTCCTCGCCGACAAAAACGTGACAATTTAATCGGCCGACGAATCTTCGGCAAGAAAACCCCGGCTGAAGTGCGACTTATTGAATTCTCAGCTATTTTCCGTCCACTGCGATGCGAACAGTCATGTGGATAACTCTGTGCGTAGCTTGGTGAAACGTGACTTAACGTGCCGCCGCACAAGGAGAATTCGCTCATCGCCCCATGCTGCAAGGAATTTTTCTCATCTTGAAACATGGAGTTAGCATTGGTCTCGGGTTGCGCCCAGATCGCTACACGCGTATGACAAGCACCCCGCTCACTGTGGATAGGTAAGCGATCGGCAGCCGCTTTTGCCCTTCGAACATGCGCGATTTCGATGAAATATCGAGCCAATTCCTCCGTTACGTTCTCCGATGACGATCCCCCGCGCCGACATCCGATCGATCCTGACGGATCAACGGTAAGCGTTTCCGCGCTGGTTCGAAGCGTCAAGGACCTGCTGGAGACGCGCTACCGGCTGATGTGGATCGCCGGGGAGATCTCCAACGTAACGCTGGCGCGCTCGGGGCATTGGTACTTCGTGCTCAAGGACGTCGATGCGCAGGTGCGCTGCGTCATGTTCCGGCACCGCAACCAGTACCTCGACTGGGTGCCACGCGACGGTCTGCAAGTGGAGGTGCGAGCCACCGTCACCCTGTACGAGGCACGCGGCGAATTTCAGCTGAACGTGGAGACCATGCGCCAAGCCGGCCGCGGCGCGCTGTTCGAGGCCTTCCTGCGTTTGCGCGACAAGCTGCAGGCCGAAGGGCTGTTCGAGGCGGAACACAAGCGCCCGTTGCCCGAGCACCCGCGGCAGATCGGCATCGTCACTTCGCTAGGTGCCGCTGCGTTGCGCGACATCCTAAGCACGCTGCGGCGGCGCAATCCGTCGATCCCGGTGATCGTCTATCCGGCAGGTGTGCAGGGAGCAAGCGCGGCTTCCGAACTCGTCGCTGCGCTCGAACGGGCCGGAACGCGCAACGAATGCGACGTGCTGATCGTGGCGCGTGGCGGTGGCGGCATCGAAGATCTGTGGAGCTTTAACGACGAGCAACTGGCCCGCGCGATCCGCGCATCACCCATCCCGGTGATTACCGGCATCGGGCACGAAACCGATTTCACGATTGCCGATTTCGTTGCGGATCTGCGTGCACCCACGCCGACGGCGGCCGCCGAACTGGCCGCTCCCGCGCTCGCAGACGTGTTGGCGCGCATCGGCAGCCTGGCATGGCGCATCACGGATTGGACGCGCCGTGACATCGAATCGCGCATGCAGGCGCTCGATTACCTGCAGCGCCGCCTGCTGGATCCAGCGAAGATGATCGAGCAGCAGCGCCGGACCTTGGCCATGACCGTGTCGCGCCTGAGCCGTGCAGCGCATGCAGCGCTGCGACAGGAACGTACCGCCTTCTCGCGCTGTGCGTATCGGCTCGTGGCGCGCTTGCCGCAGGTCGGCGCAATGCGCAATGAAGCCGGGCTGCGCACGACGCTGCTCACAAGCGCAATGCACGCGACCGTCGCTCGCCATCGCGCGATAGTGACGGCCCACGGCAACGCGCTTCGGCATCTCGATCCCCACGCGGTGCTCGGACGCGGCTACAGCATCGCAAAGGACAGAACAGGACGGGTGGTCCGTGATGCAGCCGAGGTCGCGCCCGGTGACTCGCTCGACATCACGCTCGCTCGAGGTGAACTGGCGGTCAAGGTGGATCGCACCAAACCTTAGCCGCTCACGCCACCGTCTGACTCCGCCTACACCTTGAAGCGAGCGTGGTCAGTGGCGGTGCCAGGCACGAGTGCGCAATGGCGCCCCTGCTAGAATCCGCGAGCCCGAATGGCGGCGTTTGACGTTCATCCCGGTCGGCGACGTTCACCCCAGACGTTCACCCCTAGTTCGAATAAAGGAGCATCACTGTGGAGCACAAACTACCCGAACTGCCGTACGCGCTCGACGCGTTACAACCGCACCTGTCGAAGGAAACGCTCGAGTTCCATCATGGGAAGCACCACGCTGCGTACGTCACCAACCTCAACAATCTGATCAAGGGGACGGAATTCGAGAACATGAGCCTGGAGGACATCGTCAAGAAATCCTCCGGCGGCATCTTCAACAACGCGGCGCAGATTTGGAATCACACGTTCTACTGGAACTGCCTTGCGCCCAAGGCCGGTGGCGCGCCGACCGGCAAACTCGCCGATGCCATCAACAAGAAGTGGGGCTCGTTCGACGAGTTCAAGAAGCAGTTCGCGCAGACAGCGGTCGGCACGTTCGGATCAGGCTGGGCCTGGCTGGTGAAGGCCGCCGACGGATCGCTCGAACTTGCCAGCACGACGGGCGCGGCGACTCCGCTGTCGCAAGCCGGCAAGACGCCGCTTTTGACCTGCGACGTCTGGGAGCACGCGTACTACATCGACTATCGCAATCGACGCCCTGACTATGTCGGTGCGTTCTGGAACCTGGTCAACTGGGATTTCGCCGCAAAGAACTTCGGCTGACGCGGTAGCTTAAGTCGTGCGGGGGGCATCGGCCTCTCGCGCGCGACAAACCGGCCCGAGATGCGCTAGCGCGAAGGCGCGAGTTTATCGAGGCCGGTGATCTTCGCGCCTGGCTTGACCCCTTTGCCCGCGAACCAACCCCGGTTCATTTCCAAAGCGAAACGCGCCGGCCCGTTCGCGCAGTGGCTGGTTTCGTCATGCGGGGTCATGTCGGCGATGTTGAGGATCTTGCCCTCTTCGTCGATGAACGCAACCGAGAGCGGGATGAAGGTGTTCTTCATCCACATGCAATGTCGTGACCGCGCCTCGAAGATGAACAGCATGCCGCGATTGGCGTCCATCGACTTGCGGAACATCAGGCCAATCGCTCGCGTTTGATCGGTGCTCGCAACCTCGGCTTGAATGACGTGCAAACCGGTGGTCAAGGCCGTCACCGGTAGACCGGTTTGCGGCTGAGCGGGTTGCGAGAGCGCCGTGCCAGATACAACCGCCGCGGCGGCCGCTGCAACGAACGCATGGGTCCACCGATTCGCTACAGCTGGCAAACGTTCTAGGCGGTCATTGGGTCGTGTCTGCATCGGTCGCTCCTGGTAACTCCCCGAAAAGTATGCCCCCAGCTTCACTGGGATCGGTTCTGCAGACGCTGCACCGACACTCGCCAAATTGATCTTGTCAGGTGGGGCGCTGAGCGCCCGCGATGCCTTGGAATGGCTTCAAGAAGCAGCAGCGCCATAACGATACGGCGATACGGGGTCCAGAAACGCGAAAGGCAGGGTTTCCCCTGCCTTTCGCATGCCACAAGACAGCGACTTACTTCTTGTCGCCTTTCTTGTCGGACTTCTTCTCGTCTTTCTTGTCGGCGGCCGGCTTGTCAGCCTTGACGTCGGCGACGGCTTGGAAGGTTGCGCCAGCGAACATGGCGGCCAGAACGAGTGCGATCAGCTTTTTCATGGTCCTCTCCTACTAGTAGATGAAATCCCGCAGCTGCGGGCCGAGCTCTGCATCGCCGTGAGAACCACGTCGACCCAGATTCTGCTTGAGCATGTTTCCGGTCACCTAACCGCGAAACCGCTGCTCACCGTCCCAAAAACGCCCACCTTCTGGGTGGGTTGACCGAAAGATGACCTTCCGTCCGCCATAAATTGGCGATCTTCCGCCGTCTAGCGGCCTTCCGATGTTTTCTTTGCCGCGCCAGCGGATTTAGCCTTCTTCGCGCCCTTGCGCGCTTTTTTCTTGGCGGCCTTCTTGCCGTCCGCGGCCTTGGGCGCGTCTGCTCCGGGCGCTGGAGCAGCCGGTTGGGCCTGCTGGACGGGGGCCGCGGGCGGCGCAGGCGGCTGCTGTGCCAGAGTGGGCAAACCGAGGAGCAACGCCAGCCCGCCGACAATCATGCGCAAGTTCATCGTAACCCTTCGCGTGGTTCGAATTGGTCCTCGAGGCATCTGCCAAGGAGCATGTCGCGAAAACGGCTTTGCCGCTCGGCTGGTTGACAACTCGGCTGGTTGACAAGCGAGGCCGGCGGAATCCCGTTGGACGTCGCTCAGGGGGGCAACTCGCAGCACCGTGTCCAGTGCCGGACGGCTGCCCCGAAAGGCGAACTCTCTAGCTAGCCGCCTGGATATTCGACGCTTGTTTCCCCTTCGGACCCTGGACGATCTCGAAGGAAACCCTCTGCCCTTCTTTCAGGGATTTGAACCCAGGCATCTGGATTGCGGAGAAGTGTGCGAACAAATCCTCTCCACCGTCATCGGGCTTGATGAATCCAAAACCCTTGGCGTCGTTGAACCACTTTACTGTTCCGATTGGCATAGCCCACGTCCCTTGGCAGCGCGCTTTTGCGTTTGCTCCATTCGCTAAGCCTCGCAGCCGGGTCGCTGCGGGGAGCGCGCGAACAGATTCCCATTTGCTCACAGGCGCTTGCGGTGCGAAAGAATTGTCAGACCGCAATTGCGGTACGCCTTTTAGCGCGCTTCCCTCGCCGACGTCAAGCGTTTGCGAGATCTAACCCCGAGCTGAGTGCGCCGCGCCGAATCGATGGCCCATCTCCCGTGCGCCGCCACAACGATGCGGATGCGCGCATCGCCGGTCGGTAGTGCGCCGTCAACACCAATCAGTCCATGTCCAACGCACCACCAACAAAGGATCTGCCTCATTGCCACTTACTACTGCAGATCTACCATTGGCGAATTGCCGCTCGTGTTGCCGAACTGGCGGCTCGCCCGGCGCTCCCCCGGCGCAACACGGAACCGAGCGTTCTTGGCATAGAAAACTTCGCATCGTCCTCAGCTTGCGGGCCCTTTGTCACGTGGTGTCGCGCGCAGAGAAAAGGTCATTGCACCCCCCCTGGAGTCTGGCTACGATAGCGACGTGTAAATTTTCTGCGACGGAATCGCCGTTCCCGGTGGAATTTCCCTCGCTGCCCGAAAGGTCGCGACTTGGTTGCCTTGTGTAGCACAGCCCCTTTTGGCGCTCGCTGCTGAGCGAAGGCCCCATGGCGACCCGCCTTCGTGATGGCACGGTTCTTGAGTCGAAGAAATCGAAGCTCGCACCGCCGCCTTTATTCAAAGTGATCCTCCTCAACGACGACTACACCCCAATGGAATTCGTGGTCGTGGTGCTTCAGACTTTCTTCAGCATGGGACGTGAAAAGGCCACTCAAGTGATGCTCAAAGTGCATCGCGAGGGGCTGGGGGTCTGCGGGGTCTACCCCAAGGACGTTGCCGCAACCAAAGTCGAGCAGGTCGTGGCGTACGCTCGCAAGCACCAGCATCCGCTGCAGTGTGTGATGGAGGAATCATGATTGCGCAGGAACTCGAGGTCAGCTTGCACATGGCGTTCGTCGAGGCGCGGCAGAAGCGGCACGAATTCATTACCGTCGAGCATCTGCTCCTGGCGCTGCTGGATAACCCGACCGCGGCGGAAGTACTGCGCGCGTGTGCCGCGAACATCGATGAGTTGCGCAAGTCCCTCGCAGAATTCATCAGCGCCCACACGCCGACCGTGAGCGGATCGGACGAGATCGATACGCAGCCGACGCTCGGGTTTCAACGAGTCATCCAGCGGGCAATCCTGCACGTGCAGTCTTCGGGTAAGAAGGAGGTGACCGGGGCCAACGTGCTGGTTGCGATCTTCGGAGAGAAGGACTCGCACGCCGTCTACTTCTTGCACCAGCAAGGCATTACTCGCCTGGACGTCGTCAACTACATATCGCACGGCATCACCAAGTCCTCTCAGCCGCAGGGCGGGCAACCGAAGAACGAACCCGAGCAGGACGAGCAGCAGGAAGCGCAGTCATCAGGCGGAGCGCTCGAAACCTACACGGTCAACCTCAATGCTCAGGCCCTGGCAGGAAAAATCGACCCGTTGATCGGGCGATCACACGAATTGGAGCGAGTCATCCAAACGTTGTGCCGGCGCCGCAAGAACAACCCGCTGCTCGTCGGCGAGGCAGGCGTAGGCAAGACGGCGATTGCCGAAGGATTGGCGCGACGAATCGTGGAAAACGACGTGCCTGAAATCCTGGCCCGGTCGACGGTCTACTCGTTGGACATGGGTGCCCTGCTTGCCGGGACCAAGTATCGCGGCGACTTTGAGCAGCGACTCAAAGCCGTGCTGAAGCAGCTCCTGGATAACCCGAATGGGATCCTGTTCATCGATGAGATTCACACGCTCATCGGCGCGGGCGCGGCATCGGGCGGCACCCTCGACGCATCCAACCTGCTCAAGCCGGCTCTTTCGACTGGCCAACTGAAATGCATCGGCGCCACGACGTACAACGAGTACCGCGGCGTGTTCGAAAAAGACCATGCCTTGTCACGCCGATTCCAGAAGATCGACGTCACCGAGCCCTCGGTGAACGAGACGGTCGAGATCCTGCGCGGACTCAAGTCGCGGTTCGAGGCGCACCATGGCGTCAAGTACAGCGCGGGCGCGCTCTCGGCCGCCGCCGAATTGTCGTCTCGTTACATCACCGATCGGCACCTTCCGGATAAGGCAATCGATGTAATCGACGAGGCAGGCGCCTCGCAGCGCATACTGCCCAAATCGAAGCAGAAGCGGATCATCGGCAAGCAGGAAATCGAGGAGATCGTTGCCAAGATCGCGCGGATCCCGCCGCAGTCCGTATCGATGGACGATCGCACCGCGCTCAAGAACCTGGATCGCGACCTGAAAGCAGTCGTGTTTGGTCAGGAAAAGGCCATCGACGCACTGGTCGCGGCGATTCGAACCGCTCGCGCCGGATTGGGCAACCCCCAAAAACCGATCGGATCGTTCCTGTTCTCCGGCCCCACTGGTGTCGGCAAGACCGAGGTCGCGCGTCAACTGGCCTACTGTATGGGCATCGAACTCATCCGGTTCGATATGTCCGAGTACATGGAGCGCCATGCCGTTTCCCGGTTGATCGGCGCCCCGCCCGGTTATGTCGGGTTCGATCAAGGCGGCCTGCTGACCGAAGCGATCACCAAGAAGCCGCACGCCGTATTGCTCCTGGATGAGATCGAGAAAGCCCATCCGGACATCTTCAATATCCTGCTGCAGGTGATGGACCACGGCACGCTGACCGACAACAACGGCCGCAAGGCCGACTT
>CADEDU010000045.1:56142-57729 GCA_902826155.1 uncultured beta proteobacterium | reverse complement strand
GACCAGCCCGTTCACGCCGCCTTCGCCGAAGGTGGGCACGTCGGGGAGTTGCGTGATCCGCTTCTCGCTCGTCACCGCGAGCGGGCGCAGCTTGCCCGACTTGATGTGCGCCATCACCGGTAGCGCATCGGAGATCACCATGTGCAGATTGCCGGCGAGCAGATCCTGCGTCACCAGCGCGCTGCCCTTGTATTGCACCGCCACCATATCGAGCGGGACGGCGCGCTTCATCAACTCGCCGGCTAGATGCGAGAGGCTGCCCGGACCGCTGGTACCGAAATTGAGTGAACCCGGCTTGGCGCGGCCGGCGTCGATCAGTTCCTTCAGCGATTTGAAGGGCGAATTCGCGTTCACCACCAGCACGTTCGGACCGGCGGCGGCCATCGACACCGGCAACAGATCCTTCTGCGCATCGTAGGGCACTTTCGAGAGCAGCGGATTCATCGCGATCGGCTGCATGTTCGCCCACAAGATCGTGTAGCCGTCGGCGGGTTGGCGCGCGGCGAACTCCGTGCCGATGGAGCCCGACGCGCCTGGCTTGCTCTCGACGATGATTTGCTGACCGAGCTGATCGCCCAGCTTCTGGCCGAGCACGCGGCCCATCAAATCAGAGCTGCCGCCGGGGGGATACGTCACCACCAGTCGGATCGGCTTGGTCGGATAGGTCTGCGCAATAGCCAGCGCGCCATGCAGTGCTGCAACCACCGCGGTGGCGCCAGCGAGCAGCACCGGTGAAGGAATGCGTCGGGACATGAAGTCTCCTCTTTGTTGTCGGTGTTGGGGGGAAGCGTCTGTGCGGGCACTCTAGCGCGCGCGTGCCACTGGGGCAACGCTCGCGCAGTTCGAGAATGCACGCGCCCCGCACGTCATCCACTTTGGGACCTGGCCGCGTACGCCGAACGGCGCTACCCTGCTCTGGCATGAGGGGTTCGATCATCTGACGGACTCATCGCGGACCTCATCGCGGACCAATGGCAGTTGCACCGCGCCGGTCACGCGCGTAGCTTAAGGGCGCACATCAATCAAGTGCGCACAACAACGAACGAAGACTTTCCCCTGTGAGCGCGGGGCACGCTCGCTTCGCGCCGGTTTCTCCATCATGATCCACAACGACAAAGGAGGCGCGTATGAAGCCCGCTGCATTCGACTACGTCCGACCGGCGAGTCTCGCCGAGGCGCTGCAAGCGCTGGCCCGCCACGGCACCGACGGCAGAGTGCTCGCCGGCGGCCAGAGCCTGGTGCCGATGATGAACCTGCGGGTGGTCAAACCCGCGGTGCTGATCGACATCAATCGCATTCCCGGGTTGAACGGCATCAAGCTCGAAGGCAACGAACTGGTGATCGGTGCGCTCGCCCGGCACGCTGATCTGATGGCGTCCGAGCTCGTGCAAACGCGGTGTCCTTTGATGGCCGAGGCCTACCCGCACGTTGCACACGGACCGATCCGAAATCGCGGCACGCTCGCGGGCAATATCAGCCACGCCGATCCGGCTTCCGAGATGCCGGCGGTGCTCGCGGCCTGCAACGCGACCATCGTCGCTGCCAGCACGAAGGGTTCGCGCAAGATCGCCGCGCCCGAGTTCTTCA
>CADEDU010000045.1:54877-56132 GCA_902826155.1 uncultured beta proteobacterium | reverse complement strand
CACCGCACCGCTCACGACCGCACTCGGGGCGGGCGAGATGGTCACCGAGATCCGCATTCCGGCCGCACCGGCCGGACAAGGATCGTGCTGGCTCGAAACCACTAATCGCCAGGGCGACTTCGTCATGGCAGGGGTGGGCATCACGCTCAACATGACCGGCGGCAAGTGCAAGCAGGCGAGCGTCGCCGTGGCGGGCATGGAGCGCGGCGGACTGCGCCTGACCGCGCTCGAGCAAAGCCTGGTCGATCAGGCGATCGACGATGCGCGCATCACCGCCTCGGCGAAGCTCGCGCGCGAACTGGTCAAGCCGACCGATTCGTACCACGCCGATGCCACGTTCAAACGGGAACTCATCGAAACGCTCACCGCTCGTGCGCTCCGTACCGCGCGCGACCGCTGCAAATAAAGGGGGCCACCATGGCAACGATGCCAGTCTCATTCAAAGTCAATGGCGACAAGGTCGAAAGCAGCGCCGAGCCGCGCATGCTGCTCTCGGATTTTCTGCGTGACACGCTCGGCCTCAAGGGCACCCACGTCGGCTGCGAACACGGCGTGTGCGGGACCTGCACCGTGCTGGTCGACGGCAAGTCCACGCGCTCGTGCCTGATGTTCGCGGTGCAGGCCGACGGTTGCGAGGTGCGCACCATCGACGGCATGGCGCAGGGCGGCAAGCTCCATCCGCTGCAGGAGGGCTTCTGGGAGAAGCACGGGCTGCAATGCGGCTTCTGCACGCCCGGCATGCTGATGGTCGCCACCGAGCTGATCGAGAAGAAACCCAATCCGTCCGATGCGGAGATTCGCGAAGCAGTGTCCGGCAATCTGTGCCGCTGCACCGGCTACTACAACATCGTCGATTCGATCCGCCACGCGATCACCCAGATGGGAGCCCGCAAATGACCGCCACCTTCCCCAAGCACATTCCGGCCGAGGGCTACATTCCGCCGAGCCGGCAGCAGGAAGCACCGCGCAAGGATCTCAAGTGGATCGGCAAGAGCATCAAGCGCGTGGAAGATCCGCGCCTGCTCACCGGCAACGGCCAGTACATCGACGACATCACGCTCCCCAAAATGGCGCATGCGGCGATTCTGCGCAGCGACCGCGCGCATGCCCGCATCAAGCGCATCGACGTGAGCAAGGCCAAGGCGCTGCCGGGTGTGATCCTGGTGATGACCGGTGAAGACGCGAAGAAAGTCACCGGCCCGACCGCGCAGTTCGCAAGTCCGCCGGTGGTGCAGTACTGCATCGCGGTCGATCG
>CADEDU010000045.1:37380-54777 GCA_902826155.1 uncultured beta proteobacterium | reverse complement strand
CGACCGCGCAGTTCGCAAGTCCGCCGGTGGTGCAGTACTGCATCGCGGTCGATCGCGTACGGCACGTCGGTGAGGCGGTCGCGGCGGTGGTGGCCGAGACGCGCTACATCGCCGAAGACGCGTGTGATCTGATCGAAATCGAGTACGAAGACCTGCCGGTGGTGATCGACCCCGAAGCCGCCATGAAATCGACCGGCGATGCAGTGCTTCACCCCGATCGGGGTCCGAGCAACATCGCGCACCGGCATACCTACAAGTTCGGCTCGGTCGACGAAGACTTCGCCAAGGCCGATCTGGTTGTGAAGCGCCGCCTGCGCTGGGGCCGCTCCGGCGCGCAGCCGCTGGAAACCACCGGCGCGATCGCGTCGTACGAGCCTGGCTCGGGCAAGTTCACGATGTACTGCAACAGCTCGTTCCTCAACTACGTGGGCTGGCTGGTGGGTGCATCGCTCGGCGTGCCGGCCGCGAAGCTCAACATCATCCCGTGCGTAACGGGCGGCAGCTTCGGCTCCAAGCTCTTCACCCACAAGGTGATGACGCTCACCGCGACGCTGGCGCGCGCCGCCGGCCGGCCGGTGAAGTACATCGAAGACCGCCTCGACAACACCAGCAACAGCGACAACCACGGGTCCGATCGCATCTACAACTGCGAAATGGCGGTGAAGCGCGACGGCACGATGCTCTCGCTCAAGTTCCAGGTGATCGACGACTACGGCGCGTATCTGCAATACGGCTACGGCACGCACGGCAATTCGCTGTGCCAGATCGTCGGGCCGTACCGAATCGGCAGCATCTCGATGGAACTGGTGGCGGTGTTGACCAACAAGTGCCAGCAAGGGGCGTATCGCGGCTTCGGCTCGGAGGTCACCAACTGGATGCTGGAACGCATGACCGATGCGGTGGCCGACGAATTGAAGATGGACGCGTTCGAGGTACGCCGCAAGAACCTGATCCAACCCGATCAGTTTCCGTACGTGATCCCGTCGGGCAACGTGTACGACAGCGGCAACTATCCGGCGGTGATGGACGAGGCACTGCGCATCGCGAACCTCACCAACTGGAAGAAGATCCAGGCGGATGCGAAGGCGCAGGGCCGCTGCGTTGGGATGGGCATGGCCACCTGCCAGGAGCGCAGCGTGTTCAGCGCCACCGAGTTCTGGTCGCTCAACCCGCCCGACAATCCGGGCTTCACGCTCACCAGCTCACCGGAGAGCACGCAGATCCGCGTCGACCCCACCGGCATCATCCACGTGTCGCTCGCCTCGCCGTTCTGGGGCAACAGCCCCGAGACGATGGCAACCCAGATCGTTGCCGAGCAGTTCCAGGTCGATCCGTCGCAGGTGAACATCGTCTACGCCGACACCCAGAGCGGCTTCAACTCCTCGGGGCCAGGCGGCAGCCGCTTTACCGTGATGTTGGCCGGTGCGGTCGTCGGTGCGAGCACCAAGATCAAGACCAAGATGCTCAAGGTGGCGGCGCACATGATGGAAACCAGCGCGGGCGATCTGGAGTTTCGCGACGGCAAGATCGGCGTGCGCGGCGTGCCCGGCATGGAGAAATCGATCGGCGACGTATCGCTGTTCTCGCACTACTTCCGCCTCAACCTGCCCGAGGGCGACGAGTACTCGAGCGGGTTGGATGCGAGCTACGTCTACGACCATCCGCTCACGACGATGCCCGCGCAGGATCGCAGCCATCTCGGCATCTTCTATCCGATCATGGGGCACATGTGCCACATGGCGCTGGCGGAGGTGGATCCGCAAACCGGTAAGGTGAAGATCCTCGACTACGTGGCGGTGCACGATGCGGGCGTGATGGTCAATCCGATGACGCTCGCTGGTCACATCCGTGGCGGCACCGCGCAAGGTATCGGCTCGGCGTTGTACGAGAAGTTCCACTACGACGACAACGGCCAGCTGCTCACCGGCACGTTCACGGACTATCTCATTCCGACGCTGCATGAGATGCCGCCGGAGATCCGTGTCGGGCACGTCGAGACCCCCTCGCCGTTCACCGAGTACGGCATCAAGGGTGGCGGCGAAGGAGGACGTATGGGTGCGCCCGGCGCGTTGTCACGTGCGATCGAAGATGCGTTGAGTGGCTACGGCGTGCGATGCGACACGCTGCCGCTCACGCCGCGTGTAGTGCGTGAGCTGGTGCGGGCGGGAGAGAAGCGTAAGTAGCTGCGCCGCAAACCAAGCCCCCTCCCTTTCTAGCGACGCAGTCGCGCGAGATAGGGAGGGCGAGGAGCGGGAGAGCACTCCATTCCCATCGGCGCACACGCTGCGCCGCAAACCAGGCCCCCTCCCTTTCTAGCGACGGAGTCGCGCGAGAGAGGGAGGGCGGGGGGTGGGAGAGCGCCCAGGAAAGCGACTTACTCCGCCTCCAGCCCCAGCTCCTTCACGGTCCGCCCCCAATTCACCAGCTCGCGCTTGATGAACGCATCGAGCTGCTCGGGCGTGCCGGCACCGTCGGTATAGATGCCCAGCGATTGCAGACGCTGGCGCACTTCGGCTTCGGCGAGGATCAGGCCGACGTCGCGGTTCATCCGCTGCACTGCTTCGTTAGGCGTTCCACTCGGCGCCATCAGCGCGAACCAGCCGACGTAGTCAAATCCGGGCAGCGTCTCGGCGATCGCGGGTACCTGTTCCAGTCCCGGCAGCCGCTTGCCCGAACTCACCGCGAGCGCACGCAACTGTCCACGCTGCACCATCGCCGCCACCGCCGGGATGCCCTGCACGGTGATCTGCGTGCGTCCGGCGATCGTGTCCTGAATGCCGCCGGCGCCCTGATACGGCACGTGCAGCATGTCGATGCCGGCCCTGACGCGGATCATGTCGCCGATCATCCCGGGGAGCCGCCGCTTGCCCGGGCTGGCGAACGCCACCTTGCCCGGCTCGCTCTTCGCGAGCGCGATCAACTCGGCGAGCGTGTTCGCTTTCAGCTCCGGATTCGCCACCACGATGAGCGGACTGATCCCGATCATGCCCACCGGCGCGAAATCCTTCTCCGGGTTGTACGGCAGCACCTTAAACATGTGGGGATTGATCGCGACGTTCGAGGACACCGCGAACAGGAACGTGTAGCCGTCGGCCGGCGATCGCGCGGCTGCTTGCATGCCGATCACGCCGTCTCCACCCGCGCGGTTATCGACCACGACCTGCTGTCCGAGTGATCGGCCCGCGCGCTCGGCGATATAGCGCGCTACCACGTCGGGTGCCGAGCCCGGCCCCTGTGCCACGATCAGTTTGATCGGGCGATTGGGCCAGGACTGCGCCACTGCGTTCGCGCACACGCAGGAGAGCAACAACAACGACAGGAGCTTGCGCACGTTCACGTCCCAGAGTCCAATTGCGCCGAGCATAACTCGCGAGCCAACCACGTGAACGTCATCATTATCGGCGGCGGCATCAGCGGACTCACCCTGGCGCTGAGCCTGCATCAGCTGGGCATCAGCTGCCGCGTGTATGAAGCCGCGCCGGAGATCAGAAAGCTCGGCGTCGGCATCAATCTGCTGCCGCATGCGGTGCGCGAGCTGACCGAACTTGGCTTGGACGACGCGCTGGCGAAAGTGGCGGTAGCCACGCGCGAGATGGCGTTCTACAACCGCTTCGGGCAGTTCATCTACGCCGAGCCGCGCGGGCGGTACGCCGGCTACGACTGGCCGCAGTTCTCGGTGCATCGCGGCGCGTTGCATCTGGTGCAACTGGCGGCAGTCCGGGAGCGGCTCGGTGGCGATGCCGTGCTGCTCGACCATCGCTGTACCGGCTTCGATCAGGACGAACGCGGCGTCACCGTGCACTTCGCCGGCAAACCCTCCGTCCGCGGCGACGTGGCGATCGCCTGCGACGGCATTCATTCGGTGGTGCGGCAGCAGCTCTATCCGGACGAAGGCCCGGTCGTCTACACCGGCATCAACATGTGGCGCGGCATAACGCGTGCGCGGCCGTTCCTCACCGGCGAGTCGATGGTCCAGGCCGGCTGGCTCGACGTAGGCAAGATCGTCATCTATCCGATCCAGAACACGGTCGATGCCGACGGCATGCATCTGATCAACTGGACCGCCGAGATCCGTTCACCGCGCAATGCAATGGCCGATTGGAATCGGGCCGGCCGACTCGAGGATTTCCTGCCCACCTTCACCGATTGGCGCTTCGACTGGCTCGATGTCGCCGCGTTGCTCGAGCACGCCGAGATGGTGCTGGAATACCCGATGGTCGATCGCGATCCGCTGCCGCGCTGGAGCCACGCACGCGTGACGCTCGCGGGCGACGCCGCACATCCGATGTATCCGCGCGGCGCCAACGGTGCAGGCCAGGGCATTCTCGATGCGCGCACGTTGGCGGGCTGCCTCGCGCGCGAGTCCAATCCGGTTGCCGCGCTCGCCGCCTATGACGACGCCCGCCGCGAGGCAGCGAACAAAGTGGTGTTGACCAATCGCGCCACCCCGCCCGACACGATCCTGCAGATCGTGCACGAGCGGACCGGCGATCAACCGTTCAAGCGCATCGAGGATGTTGTCAGCACCGAAGAACTGCGCGATTTGATGGAGCGCTACAAGCGGGTCGCGGGGTTTCAGCGCGAAGCGCTGAGGCAGCGCGGATCCCTGGTGTCGGGAACGTAGGGAAAACCCGATTGGCGCGGGCCCGCACGGCGGGCTCTACAATTGGACGTAGGGTGCAAACAATCGTCGCGGGTGCCTTCTTGACGTGGACGCGGGGCAAGTTCGATGAAGAATTCAGCAGGATCTTCACGCGTCCATGGCCATGCCTATTTCTCAACAGCCGCTGCACGCCCGCACGCTGCGCGATCAACGATCGATTGAAATTGCGATCCGTCGAATTCCATCGCCGCCACGCTGGATCATCCAGGCACCTGCTTGGAGGTGGCTAGCAGGAGCACTTTCGATCGCGCTACTCGTGACCGCGTGCGGGGGCGGGGGCGACGCTGGCGGCACAAACAATGCAGCCACGCCCACCAGTCAGGCGCCCACGGTCGCGGGGGGACCTGTACCGTATCTCAACCCGGCGATTGCTCGATCAACCGTTGTGAGCCCTGAAGCGCTTGACGAAGTACACGGGACGACTTCGTCGAACGGCAAGCTCTATCTCGGAACGGATTCGGCACTCGTCGAGATCGATCTCGCAACGGACACGAGTCGAACGATCGCGCATACCCGATGGTTCGATCGGCCCGCTCAGGGTCAGTTGCAGAGCATCCGAAACCTTGCCAATTTCGTAGTAGACAGCGGCTTCGCGTACTTCCCCATGTCGATTGTCGAAGCGGATCACAAGGCAGCACGCGTGGCGATCGGCACTGGCACCGAACGCGACACCGAGAAGGTGCTTGCCGGCAGCATCACCCAACCGACATCCGCAATCGCGACCGATGGTGAAGACATATTCTGGGCTGCGCCGAGCGGCCCGACGAACGTTGCGATCTACGCCCGCCGAATCGGCCCGCGCTCGCAGTCTCGACAAGTGACGAGTCTTCCTGGTGCGTTTGCGCTGGCTCTGGCTGCCGGGGGAGGTCAGGTCTACGCCCTCATCTCGAACGGCGGATCACTGGGCCAAACGCTCACGCTCTATCGGGTTACCATCGCAACGGGTTCGACACTGATATTGGGTTCGCCGCCGTTCAGCCCCATACCACCCCCGGTTCGTACGCTGCTCAGCGCGACGCAAAGCGGTGTGTATTGGGTGGAAGGCAACGTCTTGAAGTACGTGGACCATGGCAGCGGCACCGTCGCCACGCTTGCGCTCCCCGCAGGGATGATCGATGGCCGCTTCGCCGCCACGCCCGGCGCCATCTACTTCGCGAACAGCATCGCAGTCGTGAACAAGCAAACGGTCGGAGGCGCGGAGACCATCGTCTATCAGACGCCAGCGGGGCAGACGGCCACTTTCCAGGATCTGGTCGCCAACGCTGCAAATGCCTACCTGCTCGACGTCAGCGGTTCGAGCCTGGCGGCGATACGGCGTCTGGCTCCGGGCGCAGCACCGATCGATCTCGCATCGCTTCCGGGGTTCCCTGGCGGATTCCTCGCACTCGCGGATGACTATGTCGGAGTGGTCAACAGTACGACGGGCGCTTCACGGATTTATCGACTGGCAGACGGAACGTTCTCCGAGCGTCGTCCGGTCGCAGCGCCCAAACGCGTGCAGACGAACAACGGCGCCAATACATTCTTTACTCAAGGCTCGGGCACGACTGGCCTCGGTTTGTTTCGGCACTTTGCGGGCGTCGCACCCGCCACGCCAACTCTGCTTGATCCGAATCCGAGCAGCGATAGCGTGATGCAAGGCAAGCCCTATCCGAGTGGCGATCACGTCTATTGGATCGGGGGTAGTCCCATTGGAACGCCATCGACCGCGCCGGGCTACAGGCTGCAGCGCGCCAGGCGCGACGGGAGTGAACTCTCAACATTGCACGACAGCGGCACAACGCAATTGCGCGATCCGATCGTCGTCAATCAACGGGTCTACTACCTGAAGTCCGCCCCAATCTTCGGCTCTACCTGGCAGGTGGAATCCATCCCTGTCGCGGGCGGCGTTCCGCGACATGAGTTCGGCATTCCTCCCGGCTCGCGCGAGCCGCGATTGTTCGTCGGCCAGGGCGGTCTGGCCTATTTGACCTTGTATTTTTTCCAGGCCCCAACCGGCACGGACGTCTACGCCATCGACTTCGCAAATGAACGCGCTGCGCTTGCGATACTGGCTATTCCATATGAGCAGGTATCGCTCGGGTTCTCCTCCCGGTACCTTTACTGGGCAGCCGCTTCCTCTTCAATCGCGGAAGTCGGCCGTCATCCATGGACGGGAGACGGTCTCGTGGGCGCACACGAAGCGATCGAGCGATTCGCTGTGCCGAACGCAACGCCATTCCGCCCAGGAACGCTGCACGGCGTAGGTTCAAGTGCGTTCTACTGGAATCGCGGCCTGGTGCGCGTCGATGATTGATCGCGCAGTGGGTGTCCACGGGTATCAATCCTAAGCACTACGTCGCGTACGCCTCGAACCGCGTCCCGATCCGCTGGATGTCCTGAATCAGGTCCGGCGGCAGATGTGCCGGCACCAGATGATTGGCGCTCGCGAAGATGGTGTCGATGAGCCCGCCGAAGCGCTGCTCGATCACGCGCGCGATCTGGTCGTAGCGTCCGACCGCCGCGAACAGATGCACGACGTCATCCGATACTTCCTTCGCCATCGCGTCCCACTTGCCCTCGCGCGTCATCGCGTTGAGCTTGCGGCCGAGATCCTCCAGACCGTGCACCGCGAGCACCGGCCAATAGGCCTGGGTAGAGCCGTAGAAGGCGACGCGCTGGCGCACCCATTCGAATAACTTCGCGACCGACGCGTCATCCGGCCCGGTGCACAGGAACCCGCCGCCCGCCACCTCGAACTTCGCCCGCGTGCGGCCGGCCTTCGCCAGACCTGCATCGAGCGCGGGCTGCACCATTTCCTCCAGATACTTGCGCGTGGCGAACACGTGCAGCTTCACGCCGTCGCACTCTTCGGCGGCCACCTTGAGCATGGCCGGCCCGACGGCCGCTATCGTGATCGCCGGTGCCGGCGCATCGTACGGCTCGGGCACGAAATTGGGCGTCATCAGCGTGAAGCGATAGTGCTGGCCTTCGTAATTGAGCGGCACGCCCAGCTTCCAGCAGCGCCAGATCGCGCGCAGCGACTGCACGTACTCGCGCATGCGCGGCGCGGGCGGCGTCCACGGCACCGAGAAGCGCCGTTCGTTGTGGGGCTTGACCTGCGGACCCAGGCCGACGACGAAGCGGCCGTTGCTGGCGGTGGCGAGATCCCAGCCCATGTTCGCGACCGACATCGGTGAGCGCGCGAACGCGATCGCGATGCCGGTGTGCAGTTCGATCCGCTTGGTGACCACGCCCGCGACCGCCAGCGGCAGGAACGGATCGTGGCGATTCTCCATGGTGACCACGCCGTCGTAGCCGTCGCGCTCGTAGGCAGCGGCCACCGGGCCGACCTTGCGGAGATCCTCGCTGGGAAGGGTGTTGAAGACGCGCACTTGGGAATCTCGAGAGGCAAATCGAAGGCACAACAGTGCGCCGGAGTGTAAACCCTCTAAACCCTCGCGCCGGCGCGGCCGACTATTCCGGGATCGCCGCGTAGCCCGTTTCGCCCTGCCCGGTCAGCCAGCTCAGCTTGCGTTTGCCAAGGCTGCGCAAGTGATCGATCGCACGACGCGTGAGTGCGCGTCTCAGATCGTCACGCGCCAGCACGCGGCCGACCCCCGCCTCCTCGATGCTCAGCAGATGTGCCGCATCGGGCTCGTCGACATAGCTGCGCGCCACCAGCGTGAGGTCCTGCTCGCTGAACCGGTAGAGGTCGTACTCGTAGTAGTAGTCGTAGAGGCCGTCGGCGCCTTGCTCGCCGGCATCGATGTGATGCGACGTTTCGACGCGCACGGCGCGATCAGCCCTACGGCATCGTTCGGGTGGTGGCGTCGCGCGACGGCTCAGTCGAGCTTCACGTTCGCGTTCTTCACCCGCTGGGCGTAGCTCGCCCGATCCTTCTCGAGGTACTTCGCGAACTCGTCGGGCCCCAGCGGAAACGGATCCAGCCCCATGCCGATGATGAACTTGTCGCGGTACTCGGCCGTGTCGACCACTTTGCGCACGTCGGCCGCGATCTTGTCGACCACCGCGCGGGGCGTTCCGGCCGGCGCAGCCAACGCGAACCACGAGCGCGCCTCGAAGTTGAGCCCCGCCTCCTTGAACGTCGGCACATCGGGCAGCAGCGGATAGCGCTGCGGCGCGGCGATGCCCAGCGCGCGCAACTTGCCCGAGCGGATGTGCCCGAGCGACGGTCCGATCGCCGAGAGCGCCGAGTCGATCTGCCCCGCCAGCAGCGCCGGCACGACTTCACCCGTGCCCTTGTACGGCACGTGCACGAGCTTGATGCCGGCCGCGCCTGCCATCGCTTCGGCGTCCAGATGCGTCACGCTGCCCGGCCCGATGCTCCCGTAGCTGAGCGTGCCGGGCTTTTCCTTCCCCGCCGCGATGAACTGCTGCAGGTTGGTGTAAGGCCGGGTCGGCGGCACCAGCAGGATCAGCGTGGTGGACGCCACACCCGCCACCGGCACGAAGTCCTTCACCGGATCGTAGGGCAGCTTGCTGTAGAGGTACTGGTTGGATGAAAGCGACGGATCGTTCGCGAGCAGCAGGGTGTGGCCATCGCCCGGTTGCTTGGCGACGTAGTCGGTGCCGATGATCGCGTTGGCGCCGGGCTTGTTCTCCACCAGCACCGGGTTGCCGTTCCAGATCTTCTGCAGGCCCTCGGCGAGCGGCCGCGCGAGCGCGTCGACCGGCCCGCCCGGCGGATACGACACGATGATGCGCACCGGCTTCGACGGAAACTGCTGCGCGATGGCGTTGCTCATCAGCGCGGCGCCGAGCAGCGCGCCAATCATCACGGCGGTGCACTTGACTACTCTTCGCTTGAACATCATGACCTCTCCTGGGTGAGTTGTTCTGGTACTTGTCTGAAGCCTGAATCGTGAGAGCGTGAGTCAGGCGCTGCTCTTTGCCGCACCGACCAGCGCGCGCACACGAGGTGCAGTGAGCGGCCCACGCCGCACGACCGCCCCATACGGACGCAACGCGTCTTCGACCGCATTGGCGATGGCCGCCGGCGGGCCGATCGCTCCGCCCTCCCCCAATCCTTTCACGCCGAGCGGGTTGCGGGTCGACAGGCTTTCGATGTGATCGAGCTCGATCGCCGGCAGATCACTCGCAATCGGCAGCGCGTAGTCCTGCAGCGTGCCCGACAGCGGCTGGCCGCTCGCGTCGTAGATCATTTCCTCGCGCAGCACGCCGCCGATGCCCTGCGCCACGCCACCGACGACCTGTGCATCGGCAAGCAACGGATTGACCACGCGACCGCAGTCGTGCACGACGACGTAGCGCTCGATCTTCACCACACCGGTTTCGGGTTCGACCGACACGATCACGGCGTGACACGCGCTCGCGTACGTCACCGTCGGCGGACTGAAGTACGCGGTCTCGGCGAGCAGGCCGTCGCCCGGCGCACCGCGCTTCAGCGCCGCGAGCGCCACGGTCTGCGCGATCTGTGCGATCGGTACCGCACGCTCGGGCACGCCCTTGATGCGCGCCTTGCCCTCGACCAGCTCCAGATCGGCGGATGCGGCTTCGAGCATATCGGCAGCCACCGAAAGCGCGCGCTCCTTCACGCGAATCGACGCCTGATTCACCGCATTGCCAGCGGTGACGGTGCTGCGACTGGCGATGGTTCCGATGCCGAACGCGATCGTCGCGGTATCACCGCCGATCACTTCGACCGACTCGAACGGCACGCCGAGCGCATCGGCCGCGATCTGCGCATACGCGGTGCGATGGCCCTGCCCTTGACTGCACGCGCCGGTGGCAATCTGAACGCGGCCCGAAGGCAGCACGTGGACCACCGCGCCTTCGAACGGCCCCATGCCCGAGCCTTCGACGTACAGCGCGAAGCCGACGCCGATCAACGGACCGCCTTGCGCTAGGGCCTGTGCGCGCGCCGCCTGCTGTCGCGCACGAAACGCATCGAGATCGATGATCGAGCGCGCGCGGCGCAGCAGCTCCGGAAAATTCCCCGAGTCGTACACCTGCGGATTGCCGTCGCGATAGAGCAGCCCGGTGTCGTAAGGCATCGCCTCGGCGGTGACGAGATTGCGCGCGCGCACCTCGGCCGGCTCCATGTTCAGGCGCGCGGCGAGCCGGTCGATGATCCGCTCCATCGCGAACACCGCTTCGGGCCGGCCGGCGCCGCGATACGGCGTGGTAAAGCAGGTGTGCGTGACGATGCCCTTCACCGAAATGTGTGCGTTGGGCACGTGATACGGGCCGAGCAGATGCGAGAGCGTGTTGTACGGCACCACCAGCCCGATCACGTTGTACGCACCGAAGTTCACCAGCACGTCGTCGCGAACGGCGAGGATCTTGCCGTCTTGCGTGGCGGCAATCGCAATCCGATGAATCTGATCGCGCGCGTGCGCGGCCGCCACCAGGTTCTCGCTGCGCTCCTCCACCCAGCGCACCGGGCGGCCTAGTTCACGCGCCGCGAACGGCACCAGTGCATCCTCGACCGTCTGGATGCCTTTCTGCCCGAAGCCGCCGCCGACATCGCACGCCACCACCCGCACGGTATCGGGCGGTTGGCGCAACGACCCGGCGATAGTGTTCTGCAGCACGTGCGGCGTCTGCGTGCTCGCCCACACCGTGAGCTTGCCGCCATAGGGATCGACACTCACCTGAATGCCGCGCGGTTCCATCGGCGCGGCCACGTAGCGGTGCGTGACGATCTCCTCTTCGACGACCACCGGCGCGGTGGCGAACACCTCGTCCGGCTTGCCCTTGCCGGTGGCGACCGAGAGCGCGATGTTGCTCTGCCATTTCGGCTCCACGAGCGGCGCATCGGCGGCCAACGCGGCAATCGGATCGAGCACCGCGGGCAACGGCTCGTAGTCGATCTGCAACTGCTCGGCCGCATCGAGTGCGGCGTTGCGGCTCTCGGCGACGATCATCGCCACCGGCTGGCCGACGTAGGTCACGCGTTCGGTGGGGAACAGCGGCGTCGGATGGAGACGATCGAGCGGATTGAGTTCCTTGATCAGCCGTTCGGGCGTGTGCACTTCACCGGCCACGCAGATCGGCTCGGTGCGCCCGTTGGTATCGGCTGTGGTGTAGATCGCCACGATGCCGGGCATCGCGCGAGCCCGTTCGAGGTCGATGCGGCCGATCCGCGCGTGCGCATGCGGGCTGCGGAGGAACACCGCGGTCAAGCTGCCCGGCACGTGCAGATCGGCGAGGAATCGCCCCTGACCGCGTAGCAGACGATCGTCCTCGACGCGGCGGATCGGCTTGCCCATGTAGGCCGAGCCGGTCGGATTGAACGCGGTCGCTTTGCCGGCGTCACTGTTCATGTCGGCCATGACGGCTCCGCAGTGATTGATCAGGTTCGGATGCGAGGGTCGGGTAGTGCGCGATGCCGATCGTCAATCGGCCCACGGCAGCGGCTTGTCGTTCAGGCCGAAGTACAGGCTCTTCTGGTGCTTGTACTGCAGAATGCCCAGGCGGCCCTTCTCGGTGCCAATGCCGCTTTCCTTGATACCGGAGAACGGCGTGGAGATCGAGAACAGCTTGTAGGGGTTGACCCACACCGTGCCCGCCTCCAGCCGTCGCGCGATACGCCAGGCGCGCTTGTAGTCGCGCGTCCAGATGCCGGACGCCAATCCGAACACGCTGTCGTTCGCCTGCGCAATCAGATCGTCTTCGTCGCGATAGGTCAGGGTGACCAGCACCGGACCGAAGATCTCCTCCTGACACAGGCGCGCGCGATTCGACAGACCCGTGAGGATGGTCGGCCGATAGAACCAGCCGCGATCGTAGAGCCAGCGGGGAGGGCTCTGGCGGCGGGTCAGGACCTCGGCTCCACCGTCGCGAACCAGCGGCACGTAGCGGCCGATCGTCCAGCGCAGCTGCGACGTGATCCGCGGCCCCAGCTGCGCCTGCACGTCCTCGGGCGCGCCGACGCGCAGCGCGTTGGTTCTGGCCACCAGGCGCTCCATGAACGGCTTCGCGACCGACTCATGCACGAACAGCCGCGAGCCGGCAATGCACGACTCACCCGAGGAGCTGAAGATGCCGAACAGCACGCCGTTCACCGCGTGATCGAGATCCGCGTCTTCGCACACGATGGTGGGCGACTTGCCGCCGAGTTCCAACGTCACCGGCATCAGCTTGTCGGCCGCGATCCGCGCGATGTGTCGCCCGGTGGTGGTACCGCCGGTGAACGACACTTTCTTCACCAGCGGATGCTTCACGATCGCATCGCCGATCACCGAACCCTTGCCCGGCACCACGCTCACCACGCCTTTGGGCACGCCGGCCTGTTCGCAGATCTTCGCGATCTCAAGCGCGAGCAGCGGCGTGACCTCGGCAGGCTTGAGCACCACCGCATTGCCGGCCGCAAGCGCCGGCGCGAGCTTCTGCGCTTCGCTTGCGATCGGCGAATTCCACGGCGTGATCGCCGCGATCACCCCCATCGGTTCGTGCACGCTCATCGTGATGAACTCGCCGCGCGCCGGGGTGAGCGTCTCCTCCAGGGTCTCGCACGCCGAGCCGAAGAACTGGAATGTTCCCGCAGCGCTGGCGACCAGGGCGCGCGTCTCGGTGATCGGCTTGCCGTTGTCGCGCCGCTGCAGTTGCGCGAGCGGCTCCAGGCGTTCGCGAATGAGCGCACTGATGCGAAACAGCACACCCGCGCGTTCGTGCGGCTTGAGGTCGCGCCACTCGGGTCTGCGCCGCGCGGCATCGGCCACCTCGATCGCCTCGTTGACGTCCTCGACGCTCGCGGCGGCGAGTTCCGCATTCACCGAATCGTCGGCCGGATAGCGCGTGGCGTACACATCGCCTTTGCCGCGACGCCATTCACCGCCGACCAGGATAGGAGCGATGGTCATGAGCGCGTTCTCCTCATTGTTGGTTCGATCGGGCCGCGCGAGCCTGGAGTCAGCCGCTCTTCTTCACCGGTGGTCCGGCAAACTGCTTGGCGAACGGGCCGACCGCCACCATGTCGATCTCGATCAGCATCGGCCCGCGCTCGCGCATCGCTTCATCGAGCGTCGCGCCGATCGTGCCCAGATCAGTGACCCGACGAAACTGCAGGCCGCTCGCCTGTGCCAGCGCCGCGAAATCGGGCGTGAGCAGATCGGCGTAGTAGCGCCGCCCGCCATAGTGCGCATCCTGGATGTTGCGGATCACGCCGTACCCCCGATCGTTCATCAGGATCACCGCGACGTTCGCACGCTCCTGCACCATCGTTGCCAGTTCGCCGATGTTGACCTGCAGACCACCGTCGCCGACCAGGCACAGCGCCTTGCGATCGCTCGCGACTGCAGCGCCCCCTGCGAGCGGGACAGTGTCCGTCGCGATCGCAGCGCCAACGGCCATCTGAATCCCCTGACCGATGCCGCCGCCCAGAGCATGCACACCGTCGCGCGAACCCGACAGCCGCAGACTGCGATTGCCCCAGGTGCTGTTCGACACCGTCACGTCGCGAACGAACGTGAACGCGCGCCCGGCCGCGCGCTGCAGCTCGCTCACCAGCGTGCGATACGGGCCCAGCCCGTCATTGACGACGCGCTCCGCGGCTTCGCGTGCCGCGGCGAGGTCGCGGGCGAATGCAGCCTCGATCTGCATGCGACCTTTGAGCCGATCGGCCAGGCCATCGAGCGCGGCCGCGCTGTCACCCGCGACGAAGAACTCGTCGGCGTAGCAACGGCCCTGCTGTTGCGCATCGACGTCGATCCGGTACAACGGGCGCGGCAGCTTGAGTTTGTACTTGAGCGTCTCGTTCGAGCGCAGCCGCGAGCCCACCACCACCATCGCATCGCAGCTCGCGTAGAACTTCTCCACCGGCTCGTACAGGTTGAACGCGCCGAGCGTGCGCGGGTCGTCCTCGGCGACGATGCCGCGCCCCTGCACGCTCGTCACTACCCCAAAGCCCAGATCGAGCAGGCGTTGCACCGCGCTTCCCGCATGTCGTGCGCCACCACCCAGCCACAACAGCGGACGTTTCGCACGCGCGAGTCGTTCCGCCAATGCATCGAGATCGGCGCTGGAGGGTTGCATGGCGGCTACCGGCGCCATCGCCAGCGACGCAGGCATTGCGATTTCGGCAGCCTGGATGTCGATCGGAATCTCCACGCTCACCGGCCCGCGCGGCGCGGTCAACGCCACGCGCACCGCCTCGCGAACTGTTGCCAGCGCGGTGTCCGGCGTACGCACGCGATAGGCGGCCTTGGACACGGCCTTGAGCATGTCGAGCTGGCGCGGCGCTTCATGGATGTAGGCCAGGTCCTGATCGAGGTACGGCACTTCGATCTGACCGGTCAGATGCAGCACCGGCGATCCGGCCGTCAGCGCCTCGACCATCGCGCCCGAGGCATTGCCCGCGGCGGTGCCGGTGCTGGATACCGCCACGCCGATGCCATCGCAAACGCGCGCATACGCATCGGCCATGTTGACCGCGCCCTGCTCGCTGCGTGCCGGCACGAAACGGATCGGCGTCGGCTTGCCTGCCTTGGCCGCGGCATCGGCGCGCCGTCCAAATGCATCCAGGATCGGCATGTTGTGGATCGAGATCACCCCGAACGCTGCACGCACGCCGCATTGCTCGAGGAACGCGGCGATCATCTCGCCGACGGTGATGCGCGCTGGTTGGTCAGCCATGAGTGCGATGTCCTGGATGCGGATACGAGCCGATTGATTGCGAGAGTTGCATGCGAGCCGTGCGAACTGGGGTCTTCAAGCTGCTGCGCGATCGCCGCGATAGCTCAGCTGATTGGACAGCTCGCCCGCGGCGCCCATCACCTTGTCGACCAGCGCTGCGCGCTCGCTCGCCCCGATCGCCTCGCGCTGCGACGTCACACTGATCGCGGCGACCACCCGGCCGGTACGGTCGTACACCGGCGCGGCAATGGCCGAGATCCCGCGTTCGTAGAACGATTCGCTTACTGCGTAGCCGCGCGCCCGATCGGTGTCGAGCAAGGCAGCCAGCGCGGAGACGTTCTTCGGGGTGTGGGCGGAAAAGCGCTTCAGCTCACGCTCCGGAAACAGCTTGCGCAGCTCGGCCTCGCTCATGTCGGACAGCAACACACGGCCGAGGATGGTCGCGTGCGCCGGCATGCGTGTGCCTACGCTCACGCTGCTTTCGAACGCCGAGGCGCCGGCAAATCGCAGGACGACCACGACTTCGCGACCGTCGCGGATCACCAGTTGCGCCGGCAAGCCGGTGTCATCCCGCAATCGCTCGACGATCGGCCGCGCCAGCTCGCTCATGTCCAGCGAGGCGATGTACTCGAAGCCCAGCCGCAACACCGCCGGTCCGAGCCGGTACGCGCCGCTATCGGTCATCGCCACCATCTCGAGATGCTGCAACGTGTGAAGCAACCGGAACACGGTGGTGCGCGGAATGCCGAGCGCACTCGCGATCTCCGGTGCGCTGATCTCGCGGCGATTGCGATCGAACAGCATCAGGATCGCGAGGCCTCGCTCCAGCCCGGGCACGATGTAAGCGTTGTCGTTGCCGGCCATCGCTTCAATGCATCACGAAGCCGCCGTTGACCGGCAGCAGCTGCCCGGTCATGAACGCGGCCGCATCGGACAGCAGAAACACCACCACGCCGCTCAGATCCTCGGGAACCTGCGCGCGTTTGAGGGCACGACCGTCGAGATAACGTTGATGCCGATCGGCGGGCACGTACTCGGTGGCCTCCACCAGCGTCAGCCCGGGCGCGATCGCGTTGACGTTGATGCCGTCGGTACCCAACTCACGCGCCATCGAGCGCGTCATCGCGATCACCGCCCCTTTGCTCGCAACGTAGGCAAGCAGACGTTCGGCACCCCAAAGCGCAGTGTCGGAGGCGACGTTGACGATGCGGCCTCCTCCGGCGCGACGCAGATGCGGCAGCACCGCGCGGGTCATCAACCAGGTGCCGCGCACGTTCACGCTCATCACGCGATCCCAGACATCCACGTCGAGCGCTTCGAGCGACTTGCCGCCCGAATTGGTGATGGCGCCGTTGTTCACCAGGCCATCCAGACCGCCGAGTGCTTGCGACGCCTGCTCCGCGCAACGCTCGATCGACGCCGGCGAGGACAGATCGAGCGCCACGAAACTCGCGCCGATCGCCTGGGCGGTCTCGCGTCCGGCGTCCTCAAGAATGTCGGCGATTGCCACGCGCGCGCCGGCGGCGATCACGGTCTCGGCGAATGCCCGTCCCAAACCGCGGGCGCCACCGGTGATCAGGATGCGTTTGCCTTGGAGGGTCATCGGATCATCCGCGGGGATCTGCGCAATCTGCGGTTCGCCGTTGCCGTAAGCCTTACGGCCGCTTGATCTTCGACAGCGGATGATCGGCCGGATAGTGCGGGGTGACCGGCTTGGGTGAACCGAGCATCACGCACATCAGCGCGTCTTCGTCACCGATGTTGTGCTCTTCGCGCCACACGTTCGGCGGTACCGAAATCAGATCGCGATCGGACAGCACCGCTTCCCAACGCTCGCCATCCTTCTCGCAGATCACCTTCATCTTGCCGCGCATGACGAAGAAGATCTCTTCCACGTCGGTGTGGATATGAATTGGCCCGATGTGCCCGGCCGGGATCAGCATGGTCGAGAAGGTGAAGTGCTCGGAGGGCACGACGTTGGCATCGGACTTCACGCCGGTGCCGCCGGTGCCGACATAGCGCATCTGGGCACGCCGGAATTTCGGGTCGTAGTCGGCCTGGAACTTCAGTGCATCCCAGTCGTACTTGCGCGTCGAGAAGCGCGCCACGCGTGATTCGAGCATTTCGGCGAGCGT
>CADEDU010000045.1:27917-37280 GCA_902826155.1 uncultured beta proteobacterium | reverse complement strand
GCATCGAGTTGCGACTCGGCGGCTTTCTGCATGACCCGCCGCACGCGCGCGAGCCCCGTGTCGTGTTGATAGAGAAATTCCTTCGCGCGCGCATCGGGCGCCATGTGTTCGAGCACGAAGCGATCCTGCTCGAGCACCGCCCAGTGCAAGCCCTCGAGCCGTGTGCGGTACATGAACTGCCATACGTCGCGCACCCAGCCCGAACACTTGCGATTGCGCCAGAAGAACACGCAGCAGTTGTTTTCGTCGACCGGCGTGACGAAACCGAGAATGCCGAAGTTGCCGCCCGGTCCAGCATTGGGGCGATAAGGAATCGCCAGGCGCAGCCACGTCGCACCGGACTCGCCGAATTCCACCCAGTCGAAGTTCACGTCGCGCTGCGTGGTCTTCTCGAACGTCAGCCCGGTTGCCGTCTTCTTCACCTGCATCGTGGCCGTCTTGTCGCCCGAGGCCATCGAGTGCGACAGCGCATGCAGATAGGCGCCATGCATCGGGTCCATGACGTTATCGATCGCGTAACGGTAATTGCACTGCCATTTGGCGAAGCACAGGATCGCGCCGTACTCGTCTTCACGCCCCAGCTCATCGGGCAGTTTCAGCTCGCAGGGTTCCTGATGCAGCGCATCGCCGAAGTAGACGAAGATGCCGCCGCGCACTTCCTTCACCGGATAGCGCTTGACGCACTGCTGGCCTTCGAGCGGACAGGCATTGACCGCGGGCACCGTGCGCACCGTGCCGGTACCGTCGACCTCGATGCCGTGATACCAGCATGCGAGCCGATCGCCGAGGTTCCAGCCCAGCGACAGCCGGGCGCCGCGATGCGGACAGCGATCTTCGATCGCGTGGATCGCGCCGGAGTCATCGCGCCACAGCACCAGGTTTTCCGACAGGCGCGTAATGCCCACCGGCGCGCCCGCCACCGCCCAGCTCGGCAGCACCGGATACCACTGGTTGAGCAGTCCGCGGTTCATCAATCGCTCGACAGCTTGCGGGTCGGCCATGATCGAAGGTCCTTGTCGATGGATGCGGTTGGAGGCGGTTGGAGGCGGGTTCGAGGCGGCAGTGAGGCGCGTGGATCTACTGCATTTTGATGTTCATCTCCGGCAACGCTTTGGCCCAGTGGGCGCGCTCGGAGTTGACGCGGCTCGCCATCTCTTCGGGCGTGCTCGCCACGATCTCCACACCCAACTGCAGCACTTTCGGGGCGACATCGGGATGACGCGCCGCCTTGACGATCGCTGCGTGCAGTCTCGTCACGATCTCGCGCGGCGTACCGGCGGGCAGCACCATGCCGTGCCAGTTGTTGAACGCGAAACCGGGAATACCGCTCTCGGCCACCGTCGGAATATCGGGGAAAGCCTGCGCGCGCCGGCTGTCGGTGAGCGCGATCACCTTGAGCTTGCCGTCGCGCACGTACGGCATCACGCCGATCACCGGATCGACCGACATCTGCACGGTGCCGCGCAGCAAGTCCTGCAGGCTCGGCGCGCTGCCGCGATAGGCCACTTCCACCATTGCCCCTGGCGCACCGGCCGCGCGCTGGAACGATTCGGTGGCGACCTTGGAGATGATGTTGCCGTTGGCGTAGAACACCTTGCCCGGATTGGCGCGGATGAAGTCGGCGAACTCCTTGGCGTTGGTCGCGGTCACCGACGGGTGCACCGCGATGGCCAGCGGCACGTTGGCGATGTGGGTGAGCGAAACGTAGTCCTTGGCCGCGTCGTACGGCAGCTTGGAATACAGCGTCGGGTTCATCGTCAGCGCTGAGCCGATGACGTAGCCGATGGTGTAGCCGTCGGCCACCGACTTGGCCACGAACTCCATCGCGATGATGGTGTCGGCGCCGGGTTTGTTCTCCACCACTACCGGCTGGCCGATGTCGTCGGTCATGCGCTGGCCGACCAAGCGCGCCACCAGATCGGCCGAACCGCCCGGCGGAAACGGCACGATGATCTTGATCGGCTTGTTGGGAAAACCCTGCGCCAAGGCAAGCGGTGCGAGCGCGATCAGCGCGAGAGCGGCGATCGAGTGACGGAACATCAGGCGACAAAGCATGTGAAACCTCATGAATTCATCATTGCAAAGGAGTGATCATCGGCGGCGCGGCACCATCGGCCGGGCGTGGCAAACGCTCAACCGAATGCGAGCTTGCCCAATTCACGCATCGTCGATTGGAAGTTGGCTTCGGTCCAGGCTTGATCGTCGGGCGTACGCATGCCCTCTCGATTGAGCGCGGCAACGATCTCGGGCAGTTCGTAGATGCGCTGAGCGAAAATCTGCTCGAGCGCCGAGGCCAGGTTCAACTCGTAGTTGCCGGGGATCTCGGGCCGCGTCTGCCAGGTGATGAGATCGCGCTCGCTCTTCTGGAAGATCTGGCCACTGCCGGCGTTCGGACTGCGTCGCGGATTGCGATACGCCTCGAGATACGGATTGAAATCGGCGATCACCCCTTCGGTGTTCGCGGTGGGCATGTGCGCCCGGGTCAGTCCTCGTTCGGCCATGGCGAGCGGCCTCCTCTGGCTGGGTTGGCTGGATTTCGCTGGGTGGTGGGTTCGGCGCGAGCGGGGCGCCGACGATCAAACCTGCACGAACACCTTGTTGCCTTCGACCTTCACCGGATACACCGCGACGTCGCGCTCGGCCGGCGGATTGGTGCACTTGCCGGTGGGAATGTGGAAGCACGCCTGATGCAGCGGGCACTCCACCGTCTCGCCGTCGATGAATCCGCTCGATAGCAGCGCGTATGCATGCGGACAGACATCCTCGAGCGCATAGAGCTTGTCGCCGAGCCGGAACAGCCCGATCTCCTTGTCGCCGACTTTCACGCCGAGCGGGCCGTCTTCGGTGACACCGTCGGCGGTCGCGACTTCATGCCAGGTACCGGACATGCGATGGACTCCTTTGCAGTTCGAGCGCTGATCCGCAGCGCGAGTCAAGCTCGGCTCCCTCCTCCTCTAGCCACGTGGGTGGCGCGAGAAGGGCAAGGGCGGGGGGAGGGAGAGCGTTCATATCAGTCCGCCTGGATGCCGAATTCCTTGATCACCTTGCCGTAGCGTGCGTGGTCCTCCGCGTTGCGCTTGCCCAGTACTTCTGGTTCTCCGCCGGAGGGGATCAACGCGAGCGTGGTCATGCGCTGCACCACGTCGGGCATCTTGAGGATCTCGTTGACGTGCCCGTTGATCGCCTTGATGACCTCGGGGCGCGTCCCTTTGGGCGCCATGAAGCCCTGCCACGCCGGCACTTCGGCATCACGGAAACCAAGTTCGGCGAGCGTCGGCACGTCAGGCGCGAGCGGTGAGCGCTTCGCGTCGGCCACCGCCAGATTGCGCAGCTTGCCTGCGGCGATGTGCGGCGCGACCGGACCGAGCGTGGTGTACATCATGGGGATGTGGCCACCGACCAGATCATTGATCGCCGGGCCGCTGCCGCGATACGGCACCTGCTGCAGCTTCACGCCGGCCGACTTATTGAACAACTCGCCCAGGATGTGCATCGGCGAGCCGCTGCCGGGACTCGCGTACGAGGTGATCTTGCCGGCCTTCGCCGCACCGACCAGATCCTTCATGCTGCCCACACCGCTGGCGGTCGTGGCGACCACGAACAACGATTGCGTGCCGACCTGGATGATGGGCGCGAAGTCGTTGAGCACGTCGTACGCCGCACCGGTACCGGGCTTGAGCACGAGCGGTGCGGTCGAGAAGGTGTTCGGCGTGAACAGCAGCGTGTGCCCGTCAGGCGCCGCCTTGGCGACGAACGAATTTCCGATCGTGCCGCTCGCGCCGGTGCGATTTTCGACCACGACCTGCTGGCCGATGCGCGGCGTGAGCTTCTCGGCGAACACGCGCGCGAGCGCGTCGGTATCGCCACCCGGCGGAAACGACACGATGATCGTGACCGGTTTGCTCGGCCAGGCCTGCGCCAGCACCGGCGCGCCATGCACAGCGGTGCCGAGCGCACCGCAAGCCATCAAGGTGGAAACGAGCCGACGACGATGATTGTTCATTACGAGGTCCCTCTCCCGGTGCATTTGTTCGATGGTTGGTTCGATGGTTTGTTCCATACGTTGCTCCACAGCTCGTTCCATATATGGAACACCAATCCATATATGAAACGAGCTTAGACCTCCGGGCAAGCTCTGTCAACGCGTCGTCGTCAACGCGCTGACCGAGGTGCGATCGAGGTACGCCTCGAGTTCGTTGGCAGCGCTAGGGCCGCGCGGCCGTCTGCGCCTGCACGTGTTCCTGGCTCACGATCAGCTTGGCCAGTCCGATCAGCGGCTGCAGCGCCGCACGCACCACCGCGCGCAGGCCATCGCGCTCGCGCAAGTAGTCGGCGAGCGGCGGGCTGGTGCGGTAGTACCAGTCGACAAAGGATCGACCCCAGTCGTTCGTCAGCAGGTATTGATCGCGGAAGGCGCGCAGGTGACGCACCTCGTCGGCCATCGCGGTGCCGAACGCCGCCGTGGCGATGAAGCAGCCGCCGCCTCCACCCCCACCACCGCTGTCGCCCGCTGGCGTGCCACCACCGGCTCCACCGCCGCCACCCGTACCACTTGGACTCGAAGTCCCGTCCAATGCGAGCGCGCCGCTATTGCCTGGATCGAGCCAGTCGCGCAACCGTGACGCCGAGGTGCCGCCGCCGGTGAAACTCGCACTCAGCTTGCCGAACCAATCAGGATCGGCGGGCGCCGTACACGCCGCGGTGCCGCCGAACAGTTGACCGACGCAGCGCTTCGAAGTGGCATCCCACAGGCACGCGCCCGACGATCCGCCTTCGGTGGTGCCATCCTCCCAGGCATCGACACGCCAGAACGCCGCTGATGCGTTGACCGCCGCGCTGCCGGATGCTGTGCTTGTCACGGCGTTGTTGTTGAACGAGATCGACTTCTCGTCGCCCGAGGGGTGATGGATGCTCACCGACGTGCTCGGCGCAGTGCCGCGCGCGTCCCAACCGGCGTAGTACACGTTGAACGCTGCATCCGGACGCGCCGCGAGCTCCATCAGCGTGAAGTCGCTCGCGGTGCTGGTCGCACGCAGCGTCGAGCCGCTTTGATTCTGGGCGAGACTGCCGCCGCTTTGCGCCCCGCAGGTTGCCGCCTGGAAGTTCCAGTAAACGACCACGGTGTCGTCGGTGTTCGCCGTCACTCCGCAATGGTTGGCGCTCAGGAAGTACGGCGCGCCGTTCTGCGCGGTGTTGTTCATCAACTGGCCGGTGCACACGAACTGGCCGCTGATGGTGTACCGGGCCACGGAGCGAATCTGATCGCGCCAGGCATTGCCCTCGGGGCACACCACGTCGTTGTTGCAGGTGCCGGCCTTCTCCAGGCTGCGGTAGCCCTTATTGATGCTGCCCAGCGTCAACGCGGGAGCAGCCGCACCGCGCGGCATGAACAGCTCGACGATGACCTCATCGCCTTCGATGATCGGCGTGGCGAGCCGCCCGTGATGGCTACGATCGCGCGCGGTGTATGCCCCCTCCACGCGGCGACCGGCGGCGTCGTAGATCCACAGCTTCGCGCCCTCGGGCAGATCGAATTGCGTGAAGATGAGGTTGAGGCTCATCGCCTCGGGGGCATGCACACGCAAGCGCCACATTCGACCGTCGGCCACGTCGTGCCAGGTGCCCGCATTCGTCGGGGTCATCGCGACGGCCTCGCCGGCCGCGAAACGCGCCGGTGCCGGTTGCGTGCGCTGCGCCTTCTCGAGCTGGCGATCCTGGGCGAGCAGCAACGCGCGATCGACCTGCGCGACCACGCGGCGATCAACGTGCTCGAGCCAGCGATCGGCCATCTTGAAGCTCTCGGGCACCTCGCCGGTCTTGGCGAAGGCGAGTGCCGGCACAAGCAGGCTCGCCGCCGCGCACAGCCCCAACAGCGTTCGGGTTGTCAGAGTCATGGTTGTTCTTGTTGGTGTTGTCATCACGCGATACCCCCTTCTCGATTCACCTTATCAATTCAATGTTCGAAAGGCCTTGTTCACCGCGCCGATCTCGACCGTCGGCTTTGTCGCACCGGCAGGCGTGAACAGCTCCACCACCAGCTCCTCGCCCTCGATGATCGGGGTGGCGAGTCGCCCGCGCGGACTGCGATCGCGCGCGGTGTACGGTCCTTGAATCAGCTTGCGTGCCGGATCGTAGAGCCACAGCTTCGCGCCTTCGGGCAGATCGAAGCGCGAGAAATTCAGATTGATGCTGAGCGCCTGCGGTGCACGGATCAACAGCCGCCACACCCGTCCATTGGGCACGTCGTGCCAGGTGCCGGCGTTATCCAGCGTGAACGCCACCTCCTCGCTCACGGCGAACCGCGTCGGACCGGGCCGAGCCTGGGTGCTGGCCACTTCGCGTTCGCGCGCCAGCAGACTCGCACGATCGATCGGTTGCATCTCCTTGCGGTCGATGCGTTGCAGCGATCGGTCCTGCAGCTTGAAGCTCTCGGGAGACTTGTCCATGGGATCGGCGCCCGATGCACAGCCGGTGAGCGGCGCCACGGCGAAGGCGGCAGCCAATACACACCACAGCAGGCTCTGCGTCGCTGCTTTCTTCGTCGCTTTTTTCATCCTCGCTTTGTCGTGCTGCTTCGGGCAACCCGCCGATCGTAACCCGCACGCCCGTCCGTCGCATGACCGATCCCCCGCGCCGCGCCACCGAAGGGCAGCCGAGCGTCACGCTTGCGCAACCGCGCGTTACGCTCGCATAACAACACGCCGGAGCGCTACCATTGCGCCCCGCCTTCGCGCGGCCCCTGCCGGGTCGTCGCGCCCAACCTCAGCGCATCGCACACCGCGTCGTTTCACTCAGGAGATCCGCCATGTACACCGATGTCTCGCTCTTCATCGACGGCAAATGGACCGCGGCCAGCGGCGGCCGCACACTTCCGGTGGTCAACCCCGCCACCGGCAAGCAGATCGGCACCGTCGCGCACGCCGAGAAAGCCGACCTCGATCGCGCACTGGAAGCCGCCGAGAAGGGTTTTCGCATCTGGCGCAAGACCTCGGCATTCGAGCGCTACAAGATCATGCGCAAGGCGGCCGACTTGTTTCGCGCGCGTGCCGATCAGGTCGCCTCGCTGCTCACGCAGGAGCAAGGCAAGCCGCTCGCCGAAGCCAAGGGCGAAGTGCTGGCCGGTGCCGATGTGATCGACTGGTTCGCCGAGGAGGGCCGCCGCGCTTACGGCCGCGTGATCCCGGCGCGCGCCGAAGGGGTGTATCAGCTCGTGGTGAAGGAGCCGGTCGGCCCGGTAGCCGCGTTCACGCCCTGGAACTTCCCGATCAATCAAGTGGTGCGCAAGCTCTCGGGCGCGCTCACCACCGGTTGCTCGATCATCGTCAAGGCGCCGGAGGAAACACCGGCCTCGCCCGCCGAGCTGATCCGCTGCTTCGCCGACGCAGGAGTGCCGGCCGGCGTGGTCAATCTGGTGTACGGCGTGCCGGCGGAGATCTCGTCGTACCTGATTCCGCATCCGGTCATCCGCAAGATCTCGTTTACCGGCTCGACCGTCGTCGGCAAGCAACTGGCCGCGATGGCCGGTCAGCACATGAAGCGCGCGACCATGGAACTGGGCGGCCACGCACCGGTGATCGTGTTCGACGATGTCGACGTCGATCAGGTCGCCAAGATGATGGTCGGCAGCAAGTTCCGCAATGCCGGTCAGGTGTGCGTGTCGCCGACGCGCTTCCTGGTGCACGAGAAGGTCTACAACAGCTTCGTCGACAAGTTCGTCGCCGGCGCCAAAGCGCTCAAGGTCGGCAACGGTCTGGAGCAAGGCATCAACATGGGTGCGCTCGCCAATCCGCGCCGGCCCAAGTCGATCGAGACCCACGTCGAAGATGCGCAGAAGCACGGCGGCAAGGTGCTCGCGGGCGGACATCGCATCGGCAAGGAAGGCAATTTCTACGAGCCGACCGTGGTGGCCGAGTTGCCCAACGACGCCAAGGTGATGAACGAGGAACCGTTCGGGCCGCTGGCGGTGATCAACCCGTTCAAGACCTTCGACGACGCGGTGCGCGAAGCCAATCGCCTGCCCTACGGTCTGGCTGCCTACGCCTTCACGCGCTCGGCGAAGACCGCGAACGCCATCGCCGCTGAAGTCGAAACCGGCATGATGACGATCAACCACCTCGGCCTGGCGCTGCCCGAAGTGCCGTTCGGCGGCGTGAAGGATTCGGGCTACGGTTCCGAAGGCGGGTCAGAGGCGATCGAGCCGTACCTCAATCCGAAGTTCGTATCGCAGGCGGGGTTGTAACGCCGGCGAGCGCAGCCTGGGCGGGCCGGTCGAGATGCTACAAACCTCGACCGCCTGGTTGCGTCAGCCTCGCACGAGCTGCTCGTGCAGTTCGATCAGCGGCGACAGCGTCTCGGCGGGTCGTCGCCCGAAGCCGCACTCGGTGGCGATGCCGAAGTCGGACACGTAGCGCCGCGCGGCGGTGATGCGTCGCTGCGAGCCCGCGACGCCGTCGGCGTCGTGAATCAGGCCCAGATACAGCTCGGTTTCGGGCCGTAGCCGGAGCGCGCTGAACGGCGCGAAGAACGCATCGTCATCGCGCTCGATCGGCACCGGCATGTGCATGAATTCCACGGTGCGCCCGATCGCTGCGAGCACCGCGTTGGTGATCTCCACCATCGCAGTGCCGTCCTTCGGTTCGACGAAGTGGCGTCCGCCGAAGCTGCCGTAGCACAAGTGATAGCCGAGCTCGATCTCGGCCGGCACGCGATTGCCGATGCGCGCCAGACGCTCGACGATGCCGGCCTTGGCCGGTGAGAACCACGGCGTGCGCGCGCCTTCGAACGCCTGCATGTCGTGCGCGCAGTCCCACTGGATCGCCAGCTTCGCATGCGGGACAGCGGCGCAGATCTCGTCCAGCTCCTCGAGCACGCGCGCTTCGTAGGCGATCTCGACCTGCGTCTTCGATTCGTTGGCGATGCCCCACGAGATCACGTTGTAGGGCGAGGGCATCGCCACCAGAAAGCGCGCGTTGGCCGCAATCGACCCGGTGCTTTGCAGCGCGGCGAAATCGCGATACGACGCGAGCGCGCTGCTCGCGTAACCGAGTTGCCCGAGGTCGCGCGCGGTTACCGCCATGCCTTGGCGCAACCGAAACTGCGTGGTGGCCGGCCGCTTGGCGGTGGCGTTGCGCCAGTCGAAGTCCCCTGCGACGGCTTCGAGCTGCGGCGTGCGAGCAAACACCTGCTCCTGGAACTGCAGCCAGTTGATGCGATCGCCGGTCTCACCATCGGGAATGCGCCTGAGCGTGGCGCGAAACCGTTCACCGAGCGTCTTCATCACCGCGCGCGCATCGGACATCGGTACGCTGCCGACGAAGTGGACGTGTCCGACCGTTTTCATTGCGGATGACCTCTCGACGATCT
>CADEDU010000045.1:18121-27817 GCA_902826155.1 uncultured beta proteobacterium | reverse complement strand
CTCACGCCGCCTGCTGCGCACCGCGCTCGGCGGCCAGCAGTCTGCGCATCAGGCGTTCGGCCTGCACGCACCCGGCATCGTTGGGCGTGGCGAGCGGCTGCCAGCGTTCGGGCGCGCATTCGCGCAGCACCTGCTGCTGTTCGAGGATCGCTCTGTCCTCGTCGAACGTGGCGCGGTTCAACGCCTGCTGCGTATCGGTCAGCGCCGCGTCGTCGGTGGCGAAATTGCGCATCAACGCCCAGAAATAGTGGGTCTCGCGTTCGTTCAGCGGAGTGAGCGCATTGATCACCCAGAACTCGGCGCTGCGATCGTCTCCACTGCCCGCCACCGCACTCACCCGCGTGTTGACCAGCACCTGGCATGGCGAGAGGAAGTGCACGTGCTGGCGATGGTCGACCCGGCCGCGAAAGCCGGCCACCTGCTTGAAGAACGGCGAAGGTTCGATGCCGGGCATCTCACGCAGCACGCTCACCCGGCGCTCGGCCACTTCGGTGCGGACCGGATAGTCGGTCACCGCCGTGGTGGCGAGCGTCTTCTTGTGAACGTAGCGTGCGTGGCTCAAGTCGAGCAGGTTGTCACGCACCAGATCGTAGCTGGTCTTGATCGACAGGTACTCGCTGCGCCCCACCCAGCCCGGTTCGGTCAGCCAGTGGAAATCGGGCAATCGTGACGCATCGGCGCGCGCGGCCTCGCCCATCCACACGAACACCCAACCCCAGCGCTCGATCGCCGGAAAGCTTCGCACGCACGCCTGCGGCGGCACGCTCGCCATCCCGGGAATGTTCACGCAGCGCCCCGATGGATCGAACTGGAAACCGTGGTACCCGCATGCCAGCGTGTCACCGCTGATCTCGCCGGAGGACAGCGGCGCACCGCGATGCGGGCAGCGATCCTCCAGCACCACCACGCGACCCGACGCGCCGCGATAGATCGCCAGCGGCTCGCCCAGGATCCAGCGCTGCAGCGGGCGATCGCTCAGCTCCGCGCCCAACGCCGCGACATACCACTCGTCTCGCAGAAACATGGCTTGCTCCCTCTGTTGCCCGGCCCGCACGTCGCTCGCAATCAAAGAAACGCCGAACCACCATCGACTACCAGCGACTGGCCGGTCATGAACCCGCTCGCAGGCGAAGCGAGGAACAACATCGTGCCCACCAGATCCTCCGGCGTCTCCAGGCGCTTGATGCATTGCATGTCGATGATCTTCGCGCGAATCGCGTCGGTGCGGCCGGGATTGTCGACTTCGGTTTCGGTCAGACCCGGAAGCACGCAGTTCACCGTCACGCCGTGCGGCCCGAGTTCCTTGGCCATGGTGCGGGTGATGCCGATCACCGCGGCCTTGGACGTCACGTAATGCATGAACAGGGGCAGACCGATCGGCACGGTCGAAGACGAGATATTGATGATCCGCCCCCAGCCGGCTCGACGCATGTCGGCCGCGACCGCGCTCGCGCACAGCCACGTGCCGGTCACATTGACGCGCATCACCTGCTCCCATTCGGCGACCGGAATTTCGTCGAACGGCCGGCGTGCGAGCGGCGTGAAGATCGCGGCGTTGTTGATCAACACCTCGACCGGGCCGAGGGAAGCCTTGATGCTCGCCACCGCGGCACGCACCGACTCGGGCGCGCCGACATCGGTTTTCACGGCCAGCGCCTTGCCGCCATCGGCGGTGATCTCCTCGGCGACGCGCCGGCCGTTGGCTTCGTTCAACTCGGCGATCGCCACGCGCGCACCGGCCTTGGCGAACGCATGCGCGTACACGCGGCCGATGCCCTGCCCGGCACCGGTGATCATCACGACGCGGTCGGCCACGTTCATCTGGCCGGCGACTCCACTCATGTTGGTTGGACTCACTTCGACAGCTCGCGCACCTGCGCCCGATAGAAATCGAGCGCCGCGCGACCATCGACGCCGCGCTTCTGCGCCTCGGCGAGCCAGTCACTCTCGGTGGCCGCATGCGCCTGCTTCACCGCGGCGATCACCGAATCGGGTGCATTCACGCGCTGCACGCCATCGGCCGTGACTTTCTTGATCACTTCGTCGGTGGCATCGTCCATGCCCTTCATCAGCGTGGCGAACGCTTCGCCCGACACCTTCTCGATCGCCGCCTGATCGGCCTTCGGAATCGACTCCCACTTGGCCGCGTTCATGAAGAAGGCGAATGTCGCCGAGTTCTTGGCGTCCTTGAAGTCGATGATGTACTTGGTATGGCGCGAAAGATTGAGGGAGAGCAGATCAGTGATCGGCATCGACGTGTAGCCATCGACCGTTCCCTTCGACACGAACTCGAAGTAGCGCACCACAGGCGAGGTGAGCACACCGGTCGTAAGCGTGCCCCACGCCTTGGCATCGGCTCCGGGGACGGTAACGATTTTCATCTGCTTGATCTGATCCGGCCCGTTCAGTGCATCTTTCAAGGTAAAGAAGTGATTCGCCGGAAACACCAGTAAGGCGACCAGCTTCAATCCCTTGTACTCACTCGCCGGACCGAAGTGCTTCTCGTGCGTGCGCCACATCGCCCGACTCATCACCACCGCCGAAGCGGTGGGCGAAGGGATCTGCGTCATTTGATTCATCGCCAGCCGATTGGCCACCACGCCGCTGAATTGCCAGGCGAGATCGGCACCACCCTTGAGCACCAGATCGAGTTGCCCCGGCGGCGGCGCAAGGCTGCTCGGCGTGGTTTCGATTTTCACGCGACCCTGCGTGGCCTCCTCCACCTGCTTGATCCACACCGGGAACACGCGCTGATTCATCACGTGCGAGGGTGGTGCGAACGAATTGAACAGCAGCTTGGTCTGCGCCTGTGCGCAAGGTATCGCCAACGCCCCGAACGCAGTCAGCAGCATCGATCGCCACAGCATGAAGCAACTCCTTTGCTTGGATGAATATCGCCAGAGAATAGGGTCAGTCTAGCAGCGGGTCCGCACCGATACAGCAAACGCAGCGCTTGGCTTAGACTGCGCCCGAACGCGCCGGAACACTCCCGAACGCGCAAGAACACGATCGAGCGATTTCCCGTTGCTGCATCGCGTCGACGGACGCGCCGCGGCACCCTTCCCACCGACGCCCCGCCCGCCGATGGCCGACACAAAGGAGAGGACACCGCAGAGCCCCGCGCCGGATCCGGCCGCGCGCGAGCACGCGCGTCTGGCGATGCGCGGCATCCGCAAAGTGTATCCGTCGGTGGTGGCCAACGACGGGGTCGATCTGACCGTCATGCCCGGTGAGTTGCACGCCGTGCTGGGCGAGAACGGCGCGGGCAAGTCGACCTTGATGAAGATCATCTATGGCGCGGTGCGCCCCGACGCCGGCACCATGCACTGGAACGGCGAACCGGTTCAGTTGCGCAGCCCGAACGATGCCCGCGCCCTGGGCATCGCGATGGTCTACCAGCACTTCTCGCTGTTCGAATCGCTCACCGTCGCGCAGAACATCGCACTCGGCCTGGATCGGTCGCTTTCACTCGCGAACATCACGGCACGGGTCGTCACCAAAGCGAAGGAATACGGCCTCGACCTGGAGCCGGAGCGCCCGGTGCACACGCTCTCGGTCGGCGAGCGCCAGCGGGTCGAGGTGATGCGCGCGCTGCTCACCGAGCCGCGGCTGCTGATCCTCGATGAGCCCACCTCGGTGCTCACGCCGCAGGCGATCGAAAAGCTGTTCGAGACGCTGCGCCAGCTCGCGCACGGCGGATGCAGCGTGCTCTACATCAGCCACAAGCTCGACGAGATTCGCGCGTTGTGCGAACGCTGCACGGTGTTGCGCGCGGGCCGCGTGACCGGCGTGGTCGATCCGCGCGAGCAATCCACCGCCGGCCTGTCGCGCCTGATGATCGGTGCCGAGCCGCCGCGCATCGAGCGCCCGCGCAGCGACCGCGGTGAAGTGGCCGTGCGGGTGAGCGGCCTTACGTTGCCCAAACAGGACGAGTTCGGTGTCGATCTCGATCGGGTGAACCTCGAGGTGCGGCGCGGCGAGATCGTCGGCATCGCCGGTGTCTCGGGCAACGGCCAGGCCGAACTGCTTGATGCGCTCGCCGGCGAAGATCGGCGGGCCCCGTCCGATGCGATCGCGCTGTTCGGCGAGTCGGTCGGCACGCTCGGCGCCAACGCCCGCCGGGAACGCGGCCTGCATTTCGTGCCCGAAGAGCGCCTGGGCCGTGGTGCAGTCCCGTCGCTTTCGCTTGCCGACAACATCCTGCTCACGCGCCGCGCCTCGGGCATCGTACGCAGGCTCGGCTGGATCGACACCCAACGCACCCAGACGATGGCGGCCGGCATCATCGAGCGCTTCAACGTGAAAGCGGGTGGATCCGGTGCCGCCGCGCGAAGTCTGTCAGGCGGCAATCTGCAGAAGTTCATCGTCGGCCGCGAAATCGACGCGACGCCGAAAGCGCTGATCGTGGCGCAGCCGACCTGGGGCGTCGACGTGGGTGCCGCCGCGCAGATCCACACCGCCCTGCTCGCGTTGCGTGCGAGCGGCTGCGCGGTGCTGGTGGTCTCGGAGGATCTCGAAGAACTGTTCACCCTCACCGACCGGCTGTACGTGATCGCGGCCGGCCGCCTCTCGCCCAGCGTCGAAACAGCCGGCGCAACGGCCGAGCGCATCGGCGAATGGATGAGCGGGTTGTGGCAATCATCCGCAGAAGCGAGCAGCAATGCGGCTTGAACCCCGCGCCACGCCATCGAAGGTGATGATGTTCGCCTCGCCGTTGATCGCGCTCGCGATCACGGTGGCGCTGGGGACGCTGCTGTTCGTCGCGTTGGGCAAGGATCCGATGCGCGGCCTGTCGGTGTTCTTCTACGAGCCGGTCAAGAGTGTCTACGCGTTGACCGAGTTGGGCGTGAAGGCCACACCGCTGATCCTCATCGCGCTCGGGCTGGCAGTGTGTTTTCGCGCCAACGTGTGGAACATCGGCGCCGAGGGCCAGTTGCTGCTCGGCGCGATTGCCGGCGGCGGCATGGCGCTGTTGGCGGGCCCACAGACCGGGAAGTGGATACTGGTTGCCGTACTGATCGCCGGGGTACTGGGCGGCATGGCGTGGGCCTCGCTCACCGCGTTGATGCGCGACCGCTTCCACGCCAACGAGATCCTGGTGAGCTTGATGCTGGTGTACGTCGCCGAGATGCTGCTCGCGTATCTGGTGTACGGGCCGTGGCGCGATCCGAAGGGCTTCAACTTTCCGCAGACGCAGATGTTCGTGCCGGGCACGCAGGTGCCGATTCTCGTCCCCGGTTCGCGGCTGCACATCGGTTTCCTGCTCGCGCTCGTCGCGGTCGCGGCGGTGTGGGCCTACATGTTCCGCACCCTCGGTGGTTTTCGCATTCTCGTAGGGGGCCTGGCGCCGCGCGCCGCGAGCTACGCCGGATTCTCGGAGCGTCGCGCGCTGTGGACCGCGTTGCTGCTCTCCGGCGGCATGGCCGGTCTCGCAGGCGCGCTCGAAGCGGCTGGACCGCTGGGCCAACTCACACCGTACGTATCACCCGGATACGGCTTCACCGCGATCATCGTCGCGTTCGTGGGGCGGCTGCATCCGGTGGGCGTGCTGTTCGGCGGGCTGCTGCTGTCGATGTTCGTGATCGGCGGCGAACTGTCGCAATCGCGCCTCGGTCTGCCCAAGTCGCTCACCGCGGTGTTCCAGGGCCTGCTGCTGTTCACGCTGCTCGCCTGCGACACGTTCATCCGCTACCGACTGGTATTTGCGAGGCAACGCGCATGGACAGCGTAGCGCTGCTGCTGGCGGCATCGATGAACGCGGGCACGGTGCTCGCGATCGCCGCGCTCGGCCTGCTCATCAACGAGAAGGCCGGCGTGGTGAACCTTGGTGCCGAAGGCATGATGCTGATCGCGGCGATTGCCGGCTTCGCCACCGCGGTGCACACGGGCAATGACTGGCTGGCGTTCCTTGCCGGTGCAATGGCCGCCGCGCTGCTGGCCGCCGTGTTCGGCTTCCTGGTCATCTGGCTCGACACCAACCAGTACGCCACCGGCCTGGCACTGTCGATCTTCGGCGCGGGGCTGTCGGCGTTCGCGGGCATCGGCTACGTGCGCGAGAAACTGCCGGCGCGCGGGCTGCATTCCATTCCGGGGCTTGCCGACATTCCCTTCATCGGTCCGGCGCTGTTCAAGCATCACCCGATGGTCTACCTGTGCATCGCGCTCACCATCGCGATCGCGTGGTTCCTGTATCGCTCGCGCCCCGGGCTGGTGTTGCGCTCGGTGGGCGAATCACCCGAGTCGGCGCACGCGCTGGGACTGCCGGTGCGCTGGATTCGTTTCGCTGCGGTGATCGTCGGCGGCGCGCTGTGCGGCCTGGCGGGCGCCTACGTCTCGGTGATCTACACGCCGCTATGGGTCGAAGGCATGACCGCGGGCAAGGGTTGGATCGCACTCGCCCTCACCACGTTCGCAACGTGGCGGCCGGCGCGCGTGCTGGTCGGCGCCTATCTGTTCGGCGGCGTGACGATGCTGCAGTTCCATCTGCAGGCGATCGGCGTGCAGGTCGCCAGTCAACTACTGACGATGCTCCCGTACATTGCTACGATCGTGGTGCTGGCGCTGATCTCGCGTCGCCCGCATTGGATCCGCGCGAATATGCCCGCCTCGCTGGGCAGACCGTTCCATCCGTCGCATTAATTCATTGTTTCGTTTCTCTCTCCCACCAGCAACAAAAAAGGAGCATCCATGATCGACCCGAACAAGCGCTCGTGGTGGTTCAGCGCGGCCTTGGTCGCGAGTGCGTCGCTGGCCTTGCTGTCAGCCTGCGGCAAGCAGGAACCGGCGAAGCCCGCAGCAGAAGCCGGCAAGAGCGAAGCGGCGAAGGCCGAAGCGCCCAAGCCCGCGGCCGAACCGCTCAAGATCGGCTTCGCCTACGTGGGCCCGGTCGGCGATGCCGGCTGGACCTTCGCGCATGACAACGGCCGCAAGGCGATCGAGGCGGCATTCGGCGACAAGGTGAAAACCACCTTCGTCGAGAGCGTGCCCGAAGGTGCCGATGCCGAGCGCGTGATCCGCGATCTGGTGGCACAAGGCAACAAGGTCATCTTCGGTACGACCTTCGGCTACATGGAGCCGATGCTGAAGGTTGCCGGCTCGGCCAAAGACGTGAAATTCGAGCACGCCACCGGCTACAAGACCGCCGACAACATGCGCACCTACGATGCGCGCACCTACGAGGGCGCGTACATGGCCGGCATCATCGCCGGTGCGATGACGAAATCGAACACGCTCGGCGTGGTGGCGTCGATTCCGATTCCGGAAGTCATCCGCAACATCAACTCGTTCACCCTCGGCGCGCAGTCGGTGAATCCGAAGGTGAAGACCAAGGTGGTGTGGGTGAACAAGTGGTTCGATCCGCCCAAGGAATCGGAAGGCGCGCAGTCGCTGCTCGACCAGGGCGCGGATGTGCTATTCCAGAATACCGACTCCTCGGCGGTGCTGCAGACCGCGGAGAAAGCCGGCAAGTTCGCGTTCGGCTGGGACAGCGACATGAGCAAGTTCGGCCCCAACTCGCATCTTGCTTCGGCGGTCATCAACTGGGGGCCGTACTACACCAAGGCCACCAAGGACGCGCTGGAGAACACCTGGCAGACCGGCACGGTATGGTGGGGCGTGAAGGAAGGCTCGATCGATCTGGTGTCGGTGTCCGACAAGATTCCGGAAGAAGCGCGCAAACGCGTGAACGAAGTGAAGGACGGCCTGAAGGCTGGCACGTTCGCGATCTGGAAAGGTCCGATCAAGGATCAGTCGGGCAAGGAAGTGCTCGCCAAGGATCAGACCGCCGACGACAAGTTCTTGCACGACATCAAGTGGTACATCGAAGGTGTCGAAGGCAAGGTGCCGGCGAGTAACTGATTGAGTACCCCGCACGCCCTGATCATCGGCGGTTCGGTCGGCGGGCTGATCACCGCGGCGCTCCTGCGCAGTATCGGCTGGCGCGTCACGGTGTTCGAGCGCTCCAGCGGCAGCCTCGCCGGTCGCGGCGCCGGATTGGGAATCTCGGAGAATCTGCTCGAGATCCTGCGTCGCATCGGCGCACGCATCGACCCCTCGACCGGCGTGTTGATCCACGCCTACGATTGGGTCGATGCCACCGGCCAGACCCGCTTCGCCCATCAGCGTCCCTCGTACGCCAGCGCCTGGACTCGCATCTATCAACCGCTGCGCGAGCTGATTCCCGACTCGATCTATCGCGCGGGCATGACCCTGGAGCGCGTCGAGCAAAGTGACGCCGAGGTGACCGCAGTCTTCACTGACGGCTCACGCGCCAGCGGTGATCTGCTGGTCGGCGCCGACGGCGTGACCTCGACGGTGCGCCGGCAGTTTCTGCCTGAAGTGCAGCCGCGCTACGCCGGCTACGTCGCCTGGCGCGGCATCGTGGAAGAGCGGCAGATGTCGCCGGCCGCGCAGGCGATGATCTTCGGGCGTATCGTGGTCTCGTTTCCACCGGGCGAGCTGATGCTTACCATGCCCAGCCCCGGGCTCGACGACGACACGCGCCGCGGCCATCGACGCTGCTATTTCATCTGGTATCGCATCGCCGACGAGCACACCACCTTGCGTGACATGTTCACCGACGCGAGCGGGCAGCACCACGGCATAGCGATTCCCCCGCCGTTGATCCGCCCCGAGTTCACCCGTGCGATCAAAGAGATCGCGCCGCACCAGTTCGCGGCGCCGCTCGCCGAGATCGTCACGCTGGCACCGCAACCGTTGCTGCAGGCGATCACCGACATGGTCAGCCCGCGCCTGACGTTCGGGCGCGTCGCGTTGCTTGGCGACGCCGCGTTCATCGCGCGGCCGCATGTCGCGGCCGGCTTCACCAAAGCTGCGATCGATGCGCAGTGCCTGGCCGACGAACTGGCTGCCGCGGGCAACGACGTGTCGACGGCGCTGGCGCACTACGACAGCAAGCAGCAGTCGTTCGGTGCCAAGCTGGTCGCGCACTCACGCTATCTCGGCGCGTTTCTGGAAGGTCCTGGTGAATTCAACGCGCACGGCGAGCGGATCGAGCGCGACCCCGAGCAGATCATCCGTCAGTACGGCGCGCCCCATCTGCTACGCGAAGTGCGGCACGATCTGCTGCAACCCGCCGGCTGAGGCTTGCCAGCCACGCAGTTTCACCGCGCATTGACCTGCGCGCGGCGGCTGAGTACCGTGCGCACCATCGATTCGGCGTCGCCCTCACCTGCCAGACCACCGGGCGGCGCACGTCACGGAGAAAACTCATCATGTCCGCCAGCAACAATCCGCTTCCCGCATTTCAGTTTCTCGGCTCGATGCACGAAGGCATCCCGGTCGACACCAAGAATCTCGCCGCCTGCGTCGAGTTCTATACCAAGGTGCTTGGCCTGAAGCTGCTGCCGCGCCCGAAAGCGCTCGACGATCTCGGTCCGGGTGCCTGGCTCGGTGACGAAGGCAACACGGTGCAGTTTCATCTGATCGCCACCGAGCGTGACTACAAGCCCGGCCCCGGTGCGAAACACTCGCCGACCGGACGACACACCGCCTGGCTGGTCGACGACGTCGAAGCATTCCGCGCACGCATGCACGCTCTCGATATCCGCTACGGCGAGGCGAAGAACCTGCTCGGCGCGGGCAGCGCGCAGTTGTTCATCGTCGATCCGGAGGGGCATACCTGGGAGTTCCAGGAACCTTTTCCCAAAAAGGGAAAAGGTTGAGTCAGGAACCCTT
>CADEDU010000045.1:0-18021 GCA_902826155.1 uncultured beta proteobacterium | reverse complement strand
CCGGTGCGCCTGGTCGTGCCGTTTCCGCCGGGTGGCCCGCTCGACATTGCCGGCCGCCTGATCGGCCAGCAGCTCGGCGAGATGTGGAAACAGCCGGTGATCGTGGAAAACCGCCCCGGCGGATTCCTCGGCCCCGAAACGGTTGCGCGTGCACCCGCTGACGGCTACACGCTGCTCATCATCTCCTCGACACCGCTGGTGACGTTGCCGCAGATGCAGAAGCTCTCCGTCGACGTGCTGCGCGATCTGGTCGGCGTCACCCAGACCACGATCCTCACCTACGCGATGCTCGCGCACGCCGACTCGGGCATTGACTCGGTGCAAGCATTGATCGATCAGGCCAAGCGCTCGCCGGGCAAGATCAACTACGCGAGTGCCGGCAACGGTTCGGGCCAACATCTGTACATGGAACTGTTCAAATCGGCGGCAGGGCTCGATATGGTCCATGTGCCGTTCAAGGGCGCGGGGCCGGCGTCACAGTCGTTTCAGTCGGGGCAGCTGCCGCTCATGATCGACGTGACCACCGCGGCGGTCCCGCTGGTGAAGGCAGGCAAAGCGCGCGCGCTGGTGGTGATCGGCAGCAAGCCGCTCGATGCGCTGCCCGGCGCGCCGACATTCGACTCGCTCTATCCCGGACTGGGCATCCCGACCTGGCACGGCATCTTCACCGCGACCGGCACACCCGCGCCAGTGCTCGCCAAGCTCGCGAACGACATCCAGGCAGCGCTCAAGGTCCCTGCGGTGGGCGATCGTTTCCGGCAACTGGGCACCGAGCCTTCTGGCGTATCGGGCGAAGCGTTCAACGCGATCGTGCGACGCGACTTCACGCGCTGGGGCGAGATCATCAGCAAGAACAACCTGCGCTCGGACTGACACGGGCGGCCGCAGTCTCACCATTGCCACGCTTTGCCGACCGACAATTTCGCGCACCTCGCCATGCCCACTCATCTCAAATCCCCGACGATCATCGAAGCCGCCGGCAACAAGCCCAAGCGCATCGAGGAGTTCGTCGGCCGTGTGAATTCGAAAACGGCAGCCGTCAGCGTCGCGCGGATGGTGAGTCCATCGGGATGGGTCGAGCCCGGACAGACACCGGCGTTCGACGAATACACCGTGGTGTTGCGGGGCACGCTGCGGGTCGAAACGAAATCGGGCGTCATCGACGTGGAGGTCGGCCAAGGGATCATCACCCACGCGGGCGAATGGATCCGCTACAGCACGCCCGGCCCCGACGGTGCCGAATACATCGCAGTGTGCCTGCCGGCGTTCTCGCCCGATTCCGTGCACCGCGATCCGGGCTAAGCCGCACCCGCGCAGAGTATTTCCGACGGGGAATCCGACACTGGATCCGGTCCACGGGCAGCACCCTCGCCCGCGTTTGTTCCAGCACGAACTTTCGCGAGGAGTGGCAGTCGAAAGCATCGCGCCGGCAACCGCTCTGGCGCACCAATCGAGGAGACTCTCCGTATGCACGCATCACTCATCAAAGCGTCGGCCGCCGCGCTGCTCGCCCTGGGAACGGTTGTGCACGCGCAGCAACCGGCGCGTCCGCCGATCCAGACCACCAAGGTCGACGGCACCGAAGGCGTCTACGTCTTTCGCAACGTCAATCATCAGGCGATGTTCGTCGTCACCAGCGACGGCGTGATCGCCACCGACCCGGTCGCCTACGGCCGCCCCAACGGCGGCAAGCAATATCTCGATGAGATCCGCAAGGTGACCGACAAGCCGGTGAAGTACGTGATCTACAGTCACCACCATTTCGATCACATCGCGGGCGGCAAGGCGTTCAAGGATGCGGGCGCCACGTTCATCGCACATAGGCGTGCCAAAGAGCGCCTGCAGCAGCTGCAGGATCCGCACACCGTCATCCCTGACGAAATCGTCTCCGACCAGGGCCGCACCCTCACCCTCGGTGGCACCACCATCGAGCTGTCGTATCACGGTCTGAACCACTCCGACTCGACGCTGGTGATGCGTCTGCCCAAGGAGCGGATCCTGTTCGTGGTCGATACCCTGCCGGTCGGCACCATCCCGGGTCGGGGCATGATCGACATGTATCCGCTGGAGACCGAGGCGTTCATGAAGACGGTGCTCGCCATGGATTGGGATCGACTCATCCCCGGTCACCCCGGCCCGGGCGATCGTCTCGGCACCAAGAAAGACGTCGAAGACCAGCTCAAGCTGCTGCAAACGGCCTCAGCCGAGATGCGCAAACTCGCTCAAGAGGGCAAGTGCTGGGATCAGGCGGAGAAAGACTTCAAGCTGCCCGGCTACGAGAACTGGCCGGGCTACGCCAGCGGGTTGCCCTTCATCGCGCGCCGGTATTGCGGGCTGTGGGGACGCGGCACGTAAGCGGCGCTTGCGGATCGCCCTGCCTAGCCAAGAGAAACGCCCCATATTAGGGGCGTTTTTTCTGGATCGCTGCGCCTGCTCTTCGAGTCGGACCGCGCCGCTGCTCGCGGTACCCGCTCACTTCCGACAAGTCACCTGCACCGTGAAGCGCTGCGCCAGATCGCCGATCTGACCGGCCTTGATCTCGACGTCGGGGGACTTGTCTTGCGTGCGCTGACCGGATGACTCGACGAACAGCCGCGCCACCGAGCCGTGCACCGCGAAGTTGATGTTCTGCGGGATGTCGCCGGTGGTCTGTGCGATGCGCTGCGCGTTGAGCTTGCTGACGACCACGCCGATGATCGTGCCGTACATGTCGAACAATGGCCCACCGCTGTTGCCCGGCTGCACTGGCGCGGTAATCTGCACCAGCGCGGTATTGCCCCCCAGACCGGCGAGCGAGCTTACGTTGCCGACGGTCACGTTCAGTCCGTTCTGCAACACGGTGGGCAGCGGAAATCCCGCGACCACCACGCCATCGCCCGGACGCGCGAGCGAACTGCCGCCACGAAACCGCGCGAACGGCACTGGCTGAGTGAGTTGCACGCGCAGCAGCGACAGGTCATTGCGCTCGTCGCTGCGCACCACCGAGGCCGGCACGAAGCGCCCGTCCATCATCAATCCGACCGCGCGACAACCATCGATCACGTGATGGTTGGTGAGCGCATGGCCCATCTCGGTCACGAAGAAGCCGGTGCCGAAGCTCTCACCGCCACCTTGCGCCGGCGGCTTCTGCTGCGGTTGCTGAGGCGGCTGCTGCGGCTCGTTGCCGCGCCGTGCGGTCTGGCCCGCCGCGCCGCTGAACGCGATCTGCTCGAGGCTGCACAGATCCTGCGCGCGTCGCTCCTCCGAGGACTTGTCGTCGTAGATCACGCGCACGTCGAAGTTGCAGCGGCCGTCGCGCGGTAGTCGCACCATGAACTCCTCACCGGGACCAATCGTGCCCGGCAGCCGGTCATTGCCCCAGTTCTCGTCGTTCACGGCCGACACGAACAGGCCGGTGATGATCTTGCTGCTGCGATTGACCACCTTGAAGTCGGCATTGCGCGCCGGCGGCTTCTGCGTCTGCTGGCCCTGCTGTCCTTGTTGGCCCTGCTGGCCCGGCTGCGGGGTCTCCTGGCGTGCCACCGCGCTCGATCCGTTGAACACGAGTTCGGAGACTTTGCACAGGTCCTGCTGGCGTTTGTCTTCGACCCGGTTGTCGCGATAGGCAACGCGTACGTGGTACACGCAGCCGCCGCTCGAACCCGGGTCGAGCTTGACCTTGTATCCGGGGTTGAGCACCCCATCGCCCAGCCAGTCGCGGCCCCAGGCGCGGGCATTGAGCGGCGCGATATAGATGCGATCGATGATCACCGTCGAGCGGTTCACCAGCTCGAACGCGGTGTCCTGTGCAACCACGGCGCACGGCACGAACAGTGACATCCCCATCGACAGCCACAGCGCACGGCACAGCAAGCGAACAACGGAGCAACGCATGGCGGATCCTTCGGCGAATCGAAGCGAGTCGACCGCCCTACCTCCTCGGTGGATGTTCGGCACGCGTGGACGAGTGCGTGCGGGCACGAAGCGTGGGGCGAGTATAGAAAAATCGCCGCACGTTTTCTCGCGTTTAACCGAGACGTAACCGCGGGAATACGATCAATGTCACGAACAACGAACTCGCCCCGGGTTGGGCTATCCTTGCGTGATTGCCCTGCATGTCGTGCCCTCCGCGAGGTTCCTGACCATGACCGCCGCCATCCAGGTCTTCTGGCAGCCGCATTGAACGAGCTGTCTCCGGCTCAAGGAGTTTCTCTCGGTCCGTGGGATCGAGTTCGAATCGATCAACGTCCTCGACGGTGAAGAGGGCGTAGCCCGGCTGCGCGCACTCGGTGCACGATCGGTCCCGGTGGTGGCGCGTGCGGGGCGCTACGTCTACGCCCAGGTGATCAAGGATGTCGTCGAGTTTCTCGGGCTCGACGAATCGACCGGACCCAAACTCTCGCCTGCGCAGCTGGCTGGTCGGTCCGATCACGTGCTGACCACGGCGTTGCGCCTGGTCCGACAGATGCCCGATGCACTGCTCGACAACCAGCTCCCGCATCGACCGCGTTCGTGGCGCGTGCTGATGCATCACATCTTCCAGATCCACGCTGCATTCATCGAGGCGCAGCGATCGGGCAAGCGCCTGGAGTACGAGGTGCTGGTGGCCACACCGCCCGAAACGATGCGCACGAGCCGCGACATCGCGCAGTTCGGTGAGCAGGTCCACAGCGATTTCTCGCGATGGTGGCAGACAGCGCAAAGCCTTGCGTTCGAGGCGTCCGTCGACACCTACTTCGGCCAGACGACCCGCCACGAAATGCTCGAGCGCACGGTGTGGCACTCGGCGCAGCACGTCCGGCAACTCGCCGCACTGCTCGAGCAAGCCGGAATCTCACCCGACGCCCCCCTCAGCCCGGCCGATATCGACGGGCTGCCGCTCACCGACAAGATCTGGGACGAGGGATAGCGGCATGCGCGGGATCGCAGCGGCGATCAGCGCGGGCATCAGCGCGCTCTGCTGCACGATCGCCGCAATGCCGAGTCACGCCGGCACCCTCAGCAAGGCCGACATCGAAGCGCGCTTTCCGGCGCCGCTGGTCGTGGGCGAGAAGAATACGTCGATGCCGGTGTGGCCGATCTTCGCCCGCGCCGAGGGCAAACTCGACCTGCAGGGCTACGCGTTCGAGTCGGTCGATTTCGAGCCGGCGCCCGGTTACGCGGGCAAGCCGATCAACCATCTCATCGCGATCGATCCGAAGGGCCGGTTCCTGGCGGTCAAGTTGATCGAGCACGTCGAGCCGATCTTTCGCGGCGAGCGCGGCACGAAAGTCCTCGCCGCCTTCGCCGCGCAATACGAAGGCCTGACGATCCACCACAACATCCAGATCTACGGCCACAACGCGCGCACCAGTCGCGACGAGACCTCGGCGGGGTTGCATGGCGTGGCCGCCGGGACGATTTCGTCGCGCGCGATGGATCGAAGCATCATCGAATCGGCGATCGCCGTGGCCAATGCCCAGGTGCAGGCTGACGGCAACGGCCGCTCCGGGCCGAACCGTTCGCGCCAGAACCTGGTCGAGCGCCATTCGCCGATGAGTCTGGCGCAGATGGCGGCCAGCGGAATGGTGCAGACGGTCCGGTTCACGCGCGCGCAGGTCGAGGCACCGTTCGCAAGCACACGCGCCGCGGGCAAGGACGAGCGCGCCGCGATCGCCCCCGACGAGCTGAACATCGAATTCAACGTCGCGCTGGCGAGCATCCCGCAGATCGGGCGCAATCTGCTCGACGCTGCCGGTTGGAGCCAGGTGCGCGCCAACGCGCGCGGGTCGGGCTACGCGTTCATCATCACCGAACATGGGCCGCTCGCGAAGATGAACTACGAGAGCCAACGCGTGCGCAGCATCCAGCCGTTCGTGCTGCGCCAGGGCGGCCAGGAACTCAAACTACGCAACGTCTCGTTCGGCCACGAACTGGCGCAGCAGCCGGAGCGCGCACCGCAGCGGGTGCATGTCGTGCCGATCGAGACCGCCACGCCGTTCGATCCCCACGCACCGTTCGAGCTGGCGTTTCAGCTCGAACGCAAGTTCGGCGAATACGCGTTCCAGCGTGCACGCGCCGAGTTCCCGCTTGCGAAGACCCTGCCCGATGCGCGCAGTTGGATCGAGAGCTCCTACGAGCCGGCGTGGATGAGCACCTGGCGTGAGCGGGCATGGGAGCTGGTGGTATTGGGCATCGGGCTCGTCATTCTCACCGCCGCGCTGCTCGGCCAACGCTGGCTGTCAGCCACCCCGGGGCGCCTCAATTCATTCCGCGTGGCCGCGCTCATATTCACGCTCGGCTTCATCGGCTGGTATGCGCAGGCGCAGCTCACGATCGTGAACATCACCGCGGCGATCGAAGCACTGGCCGCGGGCGCCGATCTGAGCTTCATGATGTTCGATCCGCCATCAGTGGTGCTGTGGCTGTTCGTGATCGCGACGCTCATCGTCTGGGGACGCGGCACGTTCTGCGGCTGGTTGTGTCCGTTCGGCGCACTGCAGGAGTTGATCAGCCTGATCACCCAGCGTCTCGGACTGAAGCCGCGCCGCTTTGCACAACGCGTCGATGCGCGACTCAAGTGGATCAAGTACGCGGTGCTCGCGGGCATCGGTGCAACGCTGGTCTTCGCACCCGGCTGGACCGGCATGGCGAGCGAAATCGAACCGTTCAAGACCGCGATCAGCCTGTATTTCCTGCGCAGCTGGCCGTACGTCGTCTTCGCGCTCGCCTGCGTGGCGCTCAGCGTATTCGTCTACCGCGGCTACTGCCGCTATGTGTGTCCGCTGGGTGCGGCGTTGGCACTGTTCGGCAAGCTGCGCGTTTTCGCGTGGTTGCCGCGGCGCGAAGCGTGCGGCACGCCGTGCCAGACCTGCCGGCACCGCTGTCAGTATCAATCGATCGAGCCCGCCGGCCAGGTCGCATACAGCGAGTGCTTCCAGTGCCTTGATTGCGTGGCGATCTACCAGGACGAGGCACGCTGCCTGCCGCTGGTGCGCGAGCGCAAGCCCAAGGTTTTTCCGGCGCGCGTCGTGGGGCAACCGGCATGAGCGCACCGCGCATCACGCGCCGGCGTTGGCTCGGCATGGCGATCGGCCTGGGTGCGGCGGGTCTGGGTCTGGGTGTGGCTGGAATCGGCGCATCGGTGCTCCGCTCACGCAGCGCCCCTTCGCGCGCATTGCTCTGGCGCGAGCGGGCGATGATCGGCTTCGGTACGACGTTGTGGATTCGCGCGGCGCACGAGCGCCCCGAGCAGCTTGATGCCGCGCTCGATGCCGCCGTCGCGACGATCCGCCATATCGAGCGGCAGATGAGCCTGTTCGATCCCGACAGCGCGCTGGTGCGGCTCAATCGTGCCGGAGTGCTCGAGTCGCCCGACGCCGACCTGGTCCGCGTCCTGCAACTCGCCGGCGAAGTATCGGCGCGCAGCGGCGGCCTGTTCGACGTGAGCGTGCAGCCACTATGGCATGCGTGGCAACGTGCTCACGCAGCCGGGCGCACACCGAGCGCATCCGAGATCGACGCCGCGCGTGCGCTCGTCGACTGGCGCGCGGTCGATGTCGATGCGCAGCGCATCGCCTTGCGGCGTCCGGGCATGGCGATCACGTTGAACGGCATCGCGCAGGGCTACGCCGCCGATCGCGTCAAGCAGGTGCTGCTCGATCACGGCATTGCGCACGCGGCCATCGACACCGGCGAGTGGGCGAGCGCAGGCAGCAGCCCCGAAGGCACGCCCTGGACCTTGGGCATCGCCGATCCGCGCGCACGCGATCGCATCATCACGAAACTGTTTGCCGACGGCCGCGGCGTGGCCAGTTCATCGGATGATCGCACCAGCTTCAGTGCCGATCATCGCCATCACCACATTCTCGATCCACGTACCGGGTTCTCCCCCACCGACATCGCAGCCATCACGGTTGCCGCGCCTTCGTGTGCGCTCGCCGACGCGCTTACCAAAGTGCTGTTCATGGCGAGTACCGATCATGCACTTGCCCTGGCGAGCGAATGGGGCGTCGACGCGCTGGTGATCGACAAGGCCGCGCGCTGGCGCGCGACGCGTGGTCTGACGCTCAGCTGAGCGTTGCCGTTCCTGGCTCTGCTGTGGCGAGCATCGCACCGATGTGTTCACCCGCGCGCAAACCTGTAGTACTCGCTTTGCATAGCCCGCCCGCGTAACCGGAGCGCGGCCCGCCTTCCAGTCCGCCGGTACACGAACCCGCGGCGTAGAGCCCATCGATCGTCGAGCCATCGGCCCGCTTCACCCGGGAGTACGGATCGATGGCCACGCCGCCCATGGTGTAGGTGATCCCGGCGGCGACCGGAATCGCGTAGAACGGCGCCGTGCGGATCGGCCAGGCGCGAAATTTCGCGGTCGTGCGCGGTGGAGACAGCTTCGCCAGCGTGTCGGACGCGAGGGCCGCGTTGTAGTTCGCAACCTCGGCTTCGAGCGCGTCGGCCGGCAGGCCGCAATGCCGCGCAAGCTCCGCCAAGGTCGGTGCGCGATGCACGGTGCCGCCGATCCGCTCGAGGAACGGGTTAGGAGAGAGCGCCCGTTCGAGGCCGGGCCCGTCCCAGGCGGGCTGGTCGAACACCAGCACCGCCGCACCCGGATCGGCGAGCTGCGCAATCTGATTGGCGATGTGCACGCCGCCATGGCCCTCGTCGACGAACCGCCTGCCGTCCGCCCCAACCAGCACGCACGAGCGCGACAGCTCGTCGAGCCATGGATACGGCCAGAGCAGTTCGTTCTCCAGCGCGTCGCGCGATACGACGTGTCCGTAGAAGCGCGAGCAGTCGGTGATGGCCGCGCCGGCGCTCTGCGCCAGGCCAAGCGCATCGCCCATTCCGGTCTGTGCGTTGCGCTGCACCAGCCGCTCCGGGCGCACTGACACGTGCCGGCGTAGCAAGCCGTGATTGGCCTGGAAGCCGCCGTCGGCCAGCACCACCGCGCGCGCCTGCACCCGAAACTCGTTGTTGTTCCGATCGACCCCGCGCAAGCCGACGCAGCGGTCCTCGTGCATCAACAGTCCGGTGACCCGGTGGCCGCGCAGCAATTGCCCGCCGAGTCTGCCAAGCTGCGTCTCGAGGATCGGCAACAACACGTCGCCGCTGCGACCGCGCCAGGGCCAGCCGATGTGCTGCACCGCCGGTGGGGAGAGCACGAACGCCTGGTAGTCCGCACCACTGGCGCGGATGAATCGCACGCCTAACGATTGCAGCCAGCGGACCGCGCGCAGCACGTCGGCCGTCACCGCTTGCACCAGCGCGGGATCGGCCGTGCCGTCACTGCCTTCGATGATCTGCCGCGCCAGCAGCGCCGGCTCCTTGAGGATCGAGAGGTTGGCGAAATGAAAGATGCCGCCGGTGATGCGCGAGTTGCACACGTAGCGCGCGTCGGTGAGCTTCTCCAGCACGATCGGGCGCAGACCATGCTGCGCTGCGCGCACCGCCGCGACCAGGCCGGCGATGCCACCGCCCATCACGACGACGTCGGCCTGGAGCTCTCGTTCCAATGATTGCGTCGGCATCTAGCGCGGCAACAGCGTCTCGGCCACGACGTCGAGCAGCTCGAGCAGCACGCGCGCGACCAGCCACGCCAACGGCGAGAGGATCAATCCGGCAATCGCGAAGTCGATCACGCCGCTGCGCATCCAGACCCAAGCGCCGGCGGCAGGCGGCAACACGGTCAGGACGGCGACGAACACGCCGCGATGGCGCAGCACGAGATGCATGGTGGCAAAACGATCCGGGGACACGGGCAATCCTGGCGATGAAAGTCGGGGCGAATGTTCGCACCCGGCGTTCGATGTGTCGATCAGTGCGTCGACATGCGCCCGGTCGCGAGGAAGCCCGCCACCTCATGCAGCGCCATGGGCGGACTGAGAATGTCGCCGGCGCCCAGGTCGCAGCCTTCCCACTTGAAGAATTGCAGGTCACCGTCGGAGGCGATGCCTTCCGCGATCGCGGCGACCCCGAGGGTATGGGCCAGCGCGATGACCGAGCGCGCCATGGCAGCACGTTCGGCGTCGGCGGCCGCGCCTCGCACGAACGCGCGATGGATTTTCAGCCGGTCGGGCTGCAACCGATACAGTGTCGGCAGCGAGATCAGGCCCGAACCGAAGTCGATCAGCGTGATCGACACGCCCAGCGCCTGCAGCGCGAGGAGCGATTCACTGGGCAGTGGCTGCTCCCATTGCAGACAGGTCTCGGGAATCTGCAGATCGAGCATGCCTGGCGCGAGGCCGCCTTCGACGACCGCGGCGTGTACCTCCCCGAGTAGTTCGCAATCATCGGGATCATCGACAATCAGCGGCACCGAGACCCGTAGCGCCGCGCCGCGCGTGGCGCGCCACGAGTTCGACCACGCACAAGCCAACCGCACCAGCCGCGAGGCGACCGTCCGACGCAACGGTGGCGAGGCAGTGGTGATCTCGATGATCCGCGCAACGCTCAGCATGCCTTCGCTGGTGCGCCACTGCGGCAGCAGCTCGATGCCGACCGTCTCCAGCGACCCGAGCGCGACCTCCGCCTGCGCCAGCACCACCAGGTCGCTCTCGGCCGTGGCGGCCGCAGCCTCCGCGGAAAGACGTTCGTAACGTGGATCAGGCATCGTCGGCTGGACGAAGGCGCCAGCGCGCGCCACTGGCCGCCGCAGCGCGCGCACGGTCTGGAACGCGCGCAACGAGGAGACGACGATGGAGTGCAGTTTCTGCGCGGTGATCTCGGTCTTGAGAAAGTAGCCGTTGATCGCGTAGCGCAGCACCACGTCGCGCTCCGGGGCCATGCCCGGCTGCCCGGTGCGCAGCACGATCTGCACGTCGTGCTCGTGCAGCTGCTCACGTATGTGGCGCACCAGCGCCAGACCGGCGTCGTCGGTTTCCATGACGACGTCGAGCAGCACCAGCGCGATGTCACCGACCTGCTCGATGCGCGCGCGCGCCTCGGCGGCGGAATAGGCACTCAGCAGTTCGACCGGACGCCCCTCGAACGACAGATCGGCCAGCACCAGCCGCGAAATCTCGTGCACACCCGGCTCGTCGTCGACCAGCAGTACTCGCCAGGGCGACGCCTGCATTTCATGTTCGCGCAGCACGAGAGCCAGTACGTTCGACATGATCGTTGCGATGCCCTCACGTGCCGCCGGCAGCGCGGGTGTTGCTCATCATGATCTGCGCGACGTTCGAATTCGAGCGTACCACGCGCGGAATGCGGATCGTGAACGTGGTGCCCTGCCCCGCCGCGCTGCTCACGTGAATGTTGCCGCCGAGCTTGCGGGTCACCAGGCTGTGAACGATGTACAGGCCCAGGCCGCTGCCGCCCAGGCCCCGTCTGGTGGTGAAGAACGGCTCGAAAATCTTCTCGTGCAATGCCGCCGGCACGCCCTTGCCGTTGTCCGCTAACGTGAGCTCGACCTCGTCGCCGGTTTCGAGCGCCGCTGTGATCGTGATGGAGCCGAAGGCACTCGGTTCGAACGCGTGCTGTAGGGCATTCAGGATCAGGTTGGTCAGCACCTGACCGAACGGACCGGCGTAGCTTTCCATCGTGATCCCGTTCGGACACTCTATGTGCAGCGTTGCGCCTGCCTCGGTGATTCTCGGGCGCAGGCTTTGCACTGCCTCGTTGATCGATTCGCCCAGATCGAACCGACGCCGATCGTCGATCACCTGATCGACCGCGAGCTGCTTGAAGCTTTGCACCAGCTGCGCTGCCCGCTTGGCGTTGGAGAGCAGCAGTTGCGAGGACTGTGCAGCCTCGCGCAAGTACTTCTCGGCCTCGCGCGGGTCGAGTGCGCCAGCTGCGAGCGCCTGGCGGGTGGCCTCGGTGCGATCACTCAGGAACGACGCCGTGCTCACAGCAATCCCCACCGGTGTGTTGATCTCATGCGCCACACCGGCTACCAGCCCGCCCAGCGAAGCGAGCTTCTCGGACTCCACCAGCTCCTTGCGGGTGAGTTCCAGAAAATGCAGCGATTGCAACAGTTCCTGCTCGGACTGCTCCTGGCTCTCATGCGAGAGCACGATCCACCAAGTGCCCATCGCGCTCACCACCAGCGTGGCGATGTAGAGCCGCACCAACAGATTGACCAGCGCCTCCTGCGAACCGAACTCGCTCAGATCGACCAGCCGGTAGGTGAGCAGGAAGGCCGCACCGAGCAGTGTCGCAGCCACGCTGAACAAACCGAGAAAGCGCCCGACCCGCCGCCGCAGCTGCGGCTGAAAGCGCGGCACCGAAGTCGCAGGCACGTCGTACGCCGCCTGCTCGGTGGCGGGCTTCTTGCAGAAGTCGTGGCAGTGCAGCTCCAGGCCACAGCACAGCGAGCAGATCGGCCCACGATAGAACGTGCAATGCGCCATGTCGGCGGCTTCGTACGAGCGCTCGCAGATGCAGCACTCCACCAGCGCGTCGTCGTGACGATGGCGATAGTGCAGATCGGGGCGGGCGATGTAGTACCGGCCGCGCGTGAGGTAGGCAATGGCGATCGCCGCGACGAACGCGGTGGCGAGCGAGATGAATCCGAAGAACGCACGGCCGTAAGGCCCGAACAGACCTGCATACGCCGCCAGGCTCACGGCCGAGGCGATGAGCATGGCGCCGCATCCGACCGGATTGATGTTGTACAGATGTGCCCGTTTGAATTCGATGTAAGGCGGGCTGATGCCGGTGCGCTTGAGCACCACCAGATCGGCCACCAGCGCGCCGATCCAGGCGATGGCGACGGTGGAGTACACGCTGAGCACGGCTTCGAGCGTGGCAAAGATGCCGAGCAACGAAAGCAACAGTGCGATCAGCACGTTGAACACCAGCCAGACGACCCGTCCGGGATGGTAGTGCGCAAGTCGTGCGAAGCAGTTCGACCAAGCGAGCGAGCCGCTATAGGCGTTGGTGACGTTGATCTTGACCTGCGAGATGGTCACGAACAGGGTCGCCAGCACCAACACGAGCACGCGATCGTCGAACATGTACTCGTAGGCACGTATGTACATGCGGATCGGTTCGATCGCCTCGGCGGCGCTCGCGCCGGCCCGCACCGCCAGCACCGCGAGCAGACTGCCGGCCAGAATCTTCAATCCGCCGATCACGATCCAGCCCGGCCCTGCGCTGAGCATCGCGAGCCACCAGCTGCGCCGATTGGCCGCGGTGCGCTCGGGCAGGAAACGCAGGTAGTCGGCCTGCTCACCGATCTGCGCCACCAGCGAGAACAGCACACCGGTCGCCGCGCCGAACAACAGCACATCGAATCCACCGACTCCGCTGCCTGAACCGGTATAGCCCGCCCACGCCGAGAGCACCGTCGGATCCTTGTAGAGGATGAACGCGAACGGCGCCACCAGCATCGCGATCCAGATCGGCTGCGTCCAGGATTGCAGCTTGTTGATCAGCGTGACGCCGAAGAACACGATCGGAATGATCACCAGCGAACACAGCAGATAGCCGATGACGATGTTCAAACCCATCGCCAGCTCGAGCGCCTGTGCCCAGATGGCGGTTTCGATGGCGAAGAAGATGAACGTGAACGACGCGTAGATGAGCGAGGTGATGGTCGAGCCGACGAAGCCGAACCCCGCGCCGCGGGTCAGCAGATCGATATCGACGTTAGCCACGCTCGACCAGTACGCGATCGGCAGACTCACCGCGAAGATGACGAACGAGACGATCAGGATCGCCGGCAGCGCGTTCTGGAATCCATAGCTGATCGTGATGCTCGCGCCGATGGCTTCGAGCGCGAGGAACGAGATGCCGCCGATCGCCGTGCTCGCCACCACCGAGGGCGACCAGCGACGATACGACCGTGCGGCATAGCGCAACGCATAGTCTTCGAGCGACTCGTTGGCCACCCACGACTGGTATTCGCGTTTGATGCGCAGCATGGTCGTGGGGCTTCAGCGACGAGCGGCTGCTCGCTGCGCTGCAACGACTCTTGCATACGACACGCCCGATGAATCGCTGCGTCTGCAACCCATGCGCGCTCCGGGGTTGACACAACTGCGCCACGCGCGAACACTTGCCACGCCGTGACGCAGGTCGGGGCTAACGCTGCGAGTGGAGAACACGTAGCGGACCTGCACGGCGAGCGAATGTCCGTAGCTGCGACAACCACCATATCCGGCGGACAGATGGCCAGAGCAGCGCTCCCTCACTCGTTCGATCCCGCGATCGTCGCGCTGGTTCGCGACATCCACGCGGCGAGCACGACCGATAATGATTGGGCTGGCGTGTTGAGCTCGATGTGCGTCGGGCTCGCGGCTCGTTCGGTCACGCTGGGCGATCACGAGTTCTCGACCGGACGCGGCAGCACGCTTTGCGACGCGCCCGATGATGAAAGCTTCCGCAGCGCGTACGCCCAGTTCGCCGCGCGCAATCCGTGGTTCCTGTCGAGCGACGACTACATGCCGGGCCGCGTCATGACCGGCGAGGAACTCATCAGCAATCGCGACCTGCAGCGTACCGATTTCTATCGCGGATTCCTCAAGCCACACGGCCTGTTCCATCGTCTGTGCGGAGTCGTCGCGCGTCGCGGCAATCTCGTGGTCTTCGTGGCGGCGCACCGCGGCGAGGGCGATCCGCCCTTCGGCACGCGAGAGAAAGCCGATCTGCATTTCCTGCTGGAACACCTGTCGCTGTCGATGGAGAACCACTGGCGCATGCAGCATGCCGGCGACCTGTCGCAGGCGCTGATGCGCATCCTCGATCAGGACTCGAATGCGACGCTGCTGGTCAATGCCGAGGGCGAGGTGATCTATCGCAATCCCACCACGACGGAACTCCTCGCGCGCACCGCGTCGCTGCGCCTCGACGGACGCCGGTTGCTGGCGGCGAGCGCCGCCGATCAACGAGCGCTGCGGCAGGCCATTGCTTCGGCTACCACCATTGCTTCGGCCAGCGCGATTGCCGCGCATGCCGGCACAGACGATACCCGCGTGATCACGTTGAGCGCGCCTGCGGGCGCGGCGCCGATGGTGCTGGTGGTGCGGCCCGCCGGCGAGTTGTTCGTGGCGGAGTCGGCTACGCGATCGCCGATCGCCGTGATCAGCATTCGCGGTGGCCACGCGATGCACGACCCGGCCACCTGCCCGTTCGCCCGGCAGTTCGAGCTGACGCCGGCTCAGGCCAAGGTCAGCGCCCTCGTGTTCATGGGTCGGCCACTCACCGTAGTGGCGAGCTCGCTGAACGTGTCGGAAAACACCGTGCGCAGCCACCTCAAGCAGATCTTCCAGAAGACCAACACGCACGGGCAGATGGAACTGGTGCACCTGCACGCGCGCATGTGCTCGAACCGCGGCTGAGCGCGCGCGTCGTCCTGCGCGTACCTCGGACGGCGCCTCGGTTCGCGCCTCGGTTCGCGCCTCAGTTCGACCCTCGTTCCGCCCCACGGAGCCCTCCTCCTTTGGACGGATTGTCTGCCGCATGTTCGCGCGTCGGCCTCACCCGTTTGGGTGAGATTCAGCCCACCCGGCTGGATGATTCACCTCGGGTGCGCTGATCCGCGGCGAATGGAATCAGGGCTGGTGCGAACAACCGGCACCGCATACGTGCCGGAAGCGACTCCGATCGAATACGCCCGCCGATCCGGCGGACCCGCTCTGACCCTTGCCACCCAGAAACGGCGTGACCAGCACGCGGTCGCACCACGCCTCGCAACCCGGGCACATCGCGGCCGCACCCGATTCACTCATCGGGCGCAGCGCGCGAAAGTTGCCGCAACTACCGCAGCGATAGTCATAGAACGGCATGGCGGACGCGCTACTGGATGACTCCGTTCAACAGCAGGTATCCGGGCAGCCAGCCGGTGAGAATGCCTTGCGCCACGGTGACCGCACCGGTCACTTTGGCGATCGGCTTGTTGCGCACGAGCAGCATGAAGAACATGAACCACAGGATGGCCCACGCGCCCCACGACAACCCGAACCAGATGTCCCACGTCGTCTTCGCCGCCTGCAAGGTCTGAATGGTGACCGGCACCGCGGTGATCGCCACGAACAGGCAGAACCAGCCCAGCCCGCGACCATCGGCGCCGTTGTAGCGATTGATCGCCACCCAGAAGTAGGTGAACGTGAACAGCAGCGTGAGTGCAGCCCCCTTCACCGAGTTGAGATCGGCACCGGGCCCGAACGCGAGGAACAACGCGATCAGCGCGGTGACGATGCCGACGAAGATGTCGATCACCGCGATCTCGTTGTCACCGATCTTGCCCAGCAGCCACAAGCCGTTCAGGCACAGCACGGCACCCACATAGAACAAAGCGAGTCCCAACAGCATCGTTTTTCTCCCCCTTTGGCTATCGATTCGGTTGCGCGCTCCGATCCGCATCGGATCGGAGCATCACCACCGGGACTACGCTAGTTCGCCGACCGCGGAACCTGCCTGCCCTGCTTCACCTGATGCGGCACGCCTTTCGCGGAGGGGCGGACATCGAAGTCGAAGATCGCCCTGGGGATGTAGATCGTCGAGCACGCGTTCGGAATGTCGACCACGCCCGACAACCTGCCTTCGACCGGAGCCGTACCCAGGATCATGTAGGCCTGGATGTCGGTGTAGCCGAACTTCATCAGGTAATCGATCGCGTGATTGCAGGCATTGGCGTAAGCGAGCCCCGAATCGAGGTAGTGCTGCTTACCGTTCCTGTCGACCGACACGCCGGAGAACGCCAGCCACTCGGAGTACTGCGGATCGCGGTTGCCGGGCATGAAAATCGCGTTCTCGCGCACGCCGTACTTGGCCATGCCGCCCTTGATCAGATCGACGTGCAGATCCATGAATCCGCCCATCTCGATCGCGCCGCAGAAGGTGATCTCACCGTCGCCCTGCGAGAAGTGCAGATCGCCGAACGAGAGCTTCGCGCCGGGTACGAACACCGGATAGAACACGCGGCTGCCGGCGGTGAGGTTCTTAATGTCCTGGTTGCCGCCGTTCTCGCGCGGCGGCGCGGTGCGCGCTGCCTCTTTCGAAACGCGGTCGAAGTCTGATCCTTTGAGCGATCCGAGAATTGCGCCTTCGGGCAACGGCGGCAGCGCGAGCGGTGGCACGCGGTTCGGATTCGTAGCGATCAGATCGGTTTCGCGCTTGGTCCACCTGGCGAGCAGATCATGCGACGGCGCCGTGCCCATCAACCCGGGATGGTGGATCCCCGCGTAGGAGACTTCCGGAACGTGACGCGACGTCGCGATGTCGCCGCGGAAGTCCCATATCACCTTGTACGCATCGGGAAAACGCTCGGTGAGAAAGCCCCCGCCGTTCTTGGTGGCGAACACGCCGGTGTAGCCCCAACCCATGCCTGAGTACGGTCCGGAGTCTTCCTGGTCGCACGCGTCGATCTCGAGGATGTCGACGATCAGCAGGTCACCCGGTTCGGCGCCTTCGACGTGGAACGGCCCTGACAGCACGTGCACGCCCGGCAGCGGCGCGTAACGGATATCGTCGGCGGACTCGTCGTTCTTGATCGCGCCGTCGAACCACTCGCGGCAATCGGCGCGGAACACCTCACCGGGCTTGACGGTGACGGCTGCCGGAATGTCCGGATGCCAGCGGTTGTGCCCGACGTGCTTCTGGTCGGTGAACTTCTTGGTGTTGTCCAGCGGAAACAGGTTCTTGGGCATAGCGTGATTCCTCCTTTGGGGTTATCCGTGCTGACGAATGTGCCGACTGCCGGATACGGCTGCTGACGACTGCGAAGATTTGATTGGGGCGCCGCAGGCTTGGATCTGCGGAAAAGGCCTAGGGCCGCGGCAGGCGCGCGCGCTGCGGCGTCATGGTCGCCATGGGCGTGCGCTTGTAGACCCCGGTTCGGGGCAGCGAGGTCACGACCTCGGGTTCGTGTCGGCTCTTGTCAGCACGTTCGATCGCGGCGAACACGCCGTTGCGCGCGCTCGAGCGGACCATCGCCGCGGAGATCACACGGCTCGCTGCGGCCCCGCACTCCGGACAAGGCTCGGTCTGCGCGGCGGTGCCGAGCGGACGACTCACGTCGAACGGCCCAGTCGGTCTCGGCGCGGCACCGTCGTTCACCGTGCGCGTGTACAACCAGGGCAACGTGCCCTCTGGCCCCGTCACCGTCATCGACCGTCT
>CADEDU010000044.1:19846-58327 GCA_902826155.1 uncultured beta proteobacterium | reverse complement strand
TCACGCAACTTACACTCAGCACCCACACCTATCGGCTGTTGGTTGTTAAAGAACGGATGGTTGCGGGGATAGGATTTGAACCTATGACCTTCGGGTTATGAGCCCGACGAGCTGCCAGACTGCTCCACCCCGCGCCCGAATACGTCAGACCGACAAGTTTAGTCGACCGCGCAAGAACGTGTCAAACATCACGTTCAATCAGGCAGCGATTGGAGCGACCTCAAGTCGGCTTTCGATCGTACAGCGCCTGCGCGATCGTTCCGACATCCACGAACTCCAATTCGCCACCGACCGGAACACCACGTGCGAGCCGCGTGACAGCCAGCCCGCGCGCCCGCAGGACCTCGCCCAGATAGAACGCTGTAGCCTCACCTTCGTTGGTGAAGTTCGTGGCCAGGATGACTTCCTTGACCACGCCGTCGCTGGTGCGCTTTATCAAGGCGTCTAGCCCGATTTCTTTCGGACCGATCCCTTCAAGAGGCGCAATTCGTCCCATCAGCACGAAATACAGCCCTTTGAACGCAAGGGTTTGCTCGACCGAGAGCTGGTCGGCCGGCGTCTCGACGACGCAAAGCTGGGTGCGATCCCGCTGTGGGGCGTTGCACAGATCGCAGACCGGACCTTCGCTGAAGCCATTGCATAACTGACAGCGACTCACCCCGCTCAGCGCGGCGCCAATCGCTTCGCCCAGGCGCTCGGCCCCGATTCGATCCACCAGCAGGAGGTGATGCGCCATGCGCTGCGCAGACTTGGGCCCCACGCCAGGCAGGACGCGCAAAGCCTCGACGAGGCGCTCAAGGTGATTGGGAGACTTCACGCATCCACCGAATGGGATTGGTTCCGCTCGAACTGAACGGGCGTGAAGCAACTGATCACGAGCACTACCTGAACACGCACGCGGCTCGAATCACCACATCAAAACAGTTTCATTCCCGGCGGCAGCGGCAGGCCAGCGGTTACGCCAGCCATTTTTTCCTGGACCGTTGCCTCTACCTTGCGGACGGCATCGTTCATCGCGGCCGCCACCAGATCCTCGAGCATGTCCTTGTCGTCGCCCAGCAACGATGGCGCGATGCTCACCCGCTTGACGTCGTGCTTGCAGGTCATGATCACCTTGACCATCCCTGCCCCAGCCTGGCCTTCGACTTCAACCGTCGCCAACTGCTCCTGCAGTTTGCGCATATTGTCTTGCATTTGCTGGGCCTGCTTCATCAGACCGGCGAGTTGGCCTTTCATCATCGATGCGCCTTATTGAATGGGTTTGATGGATTCGATCGTGGCATCGAAATCGGCCACGAGTTCACGCACGAACTGGTCGGAATGAATCGCCTGTTCGGCGTCCTTGAGGCGCGATGCCCGCGCGGCGGCATCGAGCGCCGCGACCGACGCGCCCTTTGTTTCTCCGACCGTGACGTCCAGACCGATCGCGCGTCCCAAAACCTGCTGAACCGCGGCGCGCAATCGATCGACATACGCGCGCTCACCCAGCGCCCGGTCCTGCTGGCCGATCGCCAGACTGAAGCGTCCGTTCTGATAGCTGATCAGCTCGGCACGCTCGGCGAGCTGCCTCGACAAACCGGTCAACTTCAAATCGCGCACCAGTGCCGGCCAGTCACCGGAGAATTCGAGCCCAGTCGGTGCATCAGTTGATGAGGCTGTCGGCGGCTGGGGGGGCTTGTCCGCTCGATCCTGCTGCGTCCTGGGAGCCGTCGCGGCACTCCCGCTGGCAGATGCCTTCACGGGCTGCGCCCCTTGTTGGGGCTTCGCCTGCGCGGGGCCAGGTGCAGCGCTGTCCGGTCGGAAACGCGCCATTCTGACGAGCGTCATCGTGAAACCCGCGTACTCGTCCGGCGCGAGCGGCAGTTCGGATCGACCGTGCACCGCGATCTGGTACATCAACTGCAGCGTCTCGGCGTCGATCGCGCGAGCCAGGCCGACCAATCGCCCGGTATCGAGGCCCACGCCCGAAGTTGCCACGTCCGGAACCGCCTGAAGCAGCGCCAACTGGTGCAACATCGCCGCTACCCCACGCAACGCCTCGTCGAACGACAAGCTCCGCGCCTGGATCTCATCGGCAGTTGCGATGGCGCCAGGAAGATCTTCGGCGGCGAGCTTCTCGACTATCGTCAGCAGATACTCGCGATCGATGGAGCCGATCATGCTGCGGACGGCCTCGGCAGTCACGTTGCCCGCGCAGAACGCTATCGCCTGATCGAGCAGCGACAACGCATCGCGCATGCTCCCGCGCGCGGCCGCCGCGATGGACCGAAGCGCTTCGTCCTCGGCCCCGACCTGCTCCTGATCGCAGATATGCCGCAGCCGAGCCCAAATGAGTTCGGCCGGCACCTGCCTCAGACCAAACTGCAAGCACCGCGACAGCACCGTGACGGGAATCTTCTGCGGATCGGTGGTCGCAAGCACGAACTTGACGTGCTCGGGAGGCTCCTCCAGCGTCTTCAGCATCGCGTTGAACGCGGAGTTCGACAGCATGTGAACTTCGTCGATCACGTACACCTTGTAGCGACCGCGGGTCGGCGCATAGACCGCGTTCTCGAGCAGCTGGCGCATCTCGTCGACGCGGGTGTTGGTCGCGGCATCGACTTCGAGCAAATCAACGAATCGGCCCGCATCGATCTCGGTGCACGCGGAGCACTTCCCGCATGGCGTGGCACTCACGCCACTCTCGCAGTTGAGCGATTTCGCCAGGATTCGCGCGATCGTTGTCTTGCCCACGCCACGCGTCCCCGTGAAAAGGTAGGCGTGGTGCAGACGCCCCGAGTCCAGGGCGTGCGTGATCGCTCTGACGACGTGCGGCTGGCCGACCAGTTCGTCGAATTGCTTCGGCCGCCATTTTCGTGCGAGGACTTGATACGACATGGTGCCGCCGATTTTACCCGCAGTCCGCACGAGCGCCCGGCCAAGCGCGCAGAACCCGAGCGATGACCCGCCAGCGCCCCCTGGAAGTCGTAGTGTCGTTGTCGGAGTCGCGTGCGGTGGGCTACTATGCCCAGGGGTTTTCCACTCGATCTTGTCTTGTGTGATTCGAAGAAGCCGCTGTCGGTCGGTGGTCAAACGGTCGATCGCTGCAGGGTATCCCAGAGAGGATGGCCAAGATGATTCGCGTGCTCGTTGCTGATGACCACCTTGTCGTCCGGAAGGGGCTGGTTCACATTCTGTCGAGCGATCCGGAGATCGAGGTCGTGGGCGAGGCGTCGCAATACCCCGAGATCCGCAAGTTCCTCGAAGAACAGGCTGCCGACGTACTGCTGCTCGACGTCCAGCTGCCCGGCAAGAACGGTCTGGAGATCACCAAGTTCCTGAAGCAGGAAGCACCACGACTAGGTATCGTGATGCTGTCGGTCTACCCCGAGGACCAGTACGCAGTGCGTGCTCTACGAGCCGGTGCGTCGGCTTATTTGTGCAAGACCGCACCGGGTGCAACCATCGTCGATGCGATCAAGACGGTTGCCAGCGGCCGCAAGTTCATTAGCGCCGAGGTCGCCCAGGCCCTGGCGCAGCGCATCTCGGGCGACACCTCCGATCGCCCCCACGAGCTGCTTTCCGATCGCGAACTCCAGGTGCTGACGTTGATGGCCTCGGGCAAACGCCTGGCCGATATCGCCCGGGATCTGTCGATCAGCCCCAAAACCGTCAGCGTCTATCGGGCGCGCATCCTCGACAAGATGGCCATGAGCTCGAACGCCGAGCTCACGCACTACGCGCTCAAGAACGGCCTCGTCGAATAGCCCGGCTGCCAGCATTGGGCCCGACGGATACGCATCCTCGGGCAGTCTCGACGCTCACCAGTCCTTCATCTTGCCGCGCAGGCGCGTGATCGCCTGCGTACGCAGCTGGCAAACGCGCGACTCGGTCACGCCTAGCGTGACAGCGATCTCACGAAAGTTCTGCTGACCCTCGTAGTACATATGCATCAACCGACGTTCGCGATCGGGCAGGCTGTTGACCGCATCGACCAGCGCCTCGCGGAAGTGCCTGTCATGCAGCAAGTGCATCGGGTTGTCGTGATCATCGGGGCAATGCTGCTCGAGAAGCGCTTCGTGAGGCAATTCGTCGGGGCCGGCGAAGTCCTCGAAGTAGACCAGCTGATATGAAGAGGTTTCGTTGAGCAACTCGTGGTACTCGGGGACGCTCAACTGCAGCGCATCGGCGATTTCGCGCGCGAACGGTACGCGCTTGAGCGACTGTTCGAGTGCCGATACCGTCCGCTCGATTTCACGCTGATTGCGCCGCAGGCTGCGCGGTAACCAATCGCCCGCCCGCAACTCGTCCAACATGGCGCCGCGAATGCGCTGTGCCGCGTAGGCCTCGAACCGCACGCCCTGCCCCTCTTCGAATCGATTCACGGCATCCATCAGGCCGATCAAGCCGGCTTGGACCATATCGTCGGCTTCGACACTCGCCGGCAGACGAGCCATGAGCTGTCCTGCCAGGCGCTTGACCAATGGGAGAAAGCGCTGCACGTAGTCGCCATCGACTTCGCGCTCCGCCACAACCGCTGCTTGCATCACCACTGCCCCGTTCGATGCGCATGCGTTCGTGCATGCAATGCCTGCGATTATTCCGTGCTGACCAGGGCAAACCGGCTCGGAATCGCGAGGGAATCCGGGCGCCATTCGATGCATTGCATCGCGCTGTGATGCAGTGACTACGGCGTACTGCAATTCAGTCACACCGCTCGCCGTCGCTGAGTCGCATGCGAGGCGCGTACATGCATCGATGAAGGTGGCGTGCCGCGCAGCGAGGTCGGTTCGCTCAACCCAAACGAGCCGGTACACAAGCTGTCCTCGGGACGCGAACGCCCAACGCATCACGAGGCAGGCGAAGGCAAGAGAAAGCAAGTGAAGGGATCAGGCCCTCCAACCCGACAAGGGGCGAGCCCGGCAGGCACCTTCGGCGCAGCGGTCCGCTAACCGCGCACGTCGATCGGTGAGGCTCGGCTGCGGCCGGTGTTGGATGGCGGCTGACAGAGCGGACAGACGAAATCGCCTGCAGGCTCGTACTTGTGCACGACGAAGTTGCCGCCGCACTCGGTGCACGCAATGGAGTCGAGCATTCCCGCTTCGAAGAACGTCAACAGGCGCCACGCGCGAGTGATCGTCAGAGTCTGCGGACATCCGGCAGCGCTGGTCTGCTCCACGTACATCCGATAGGCGCGGATGAGCACCTCGACCCGGCTGAGACCCGCCACCTTGGCCAGCCTGCTGTGAAGATTGTAGAAAAGCGAACTGTGGATGTTGGGCTGCCAGCTCGTGAACCAGTCGGTGGAGAACGGCAGCATGCCGCCCGCAGGCGACGTGCCGGTCACTTCCTTGAACAGGCGCAGCAGCCGCTCGCGTGGCAGCTCGATCTCGGACTCGAGAACCTGCAGACGGGCGCCGAGCCTGATCAGCTCGATCGCATGACCGACCGCGCGCGCCTCACCCGACACCGATTTGGTGCGTGCCATGAAACGTCCACCGGCTTCGTGCCGCTACTCGAGCGACTCGGCCGGCTGGCTTGCCATCAGGATCGAGGCGTGGATCGATGCGTGGATCGACTTGGCCGGCGTGTTGATGCCGTGATCCGTGAGCAGGCTCCAGATGATCTGATCGTCGAATCGGAACCGGCAGATGAGCATGCCCTGCGCGGCGATGCGCAGGATCTGCGGCATCGTCAGCCGCGCGATCATGTCAGCGACTTCTTCCGACAACCCAAGACGCACCGTCGCTTCGGCGCGATCGGTGCGAATCAGCGTCTGCGCGAGGACGAGATAAGACAGATTCGCCTCGCGAATTTCGTTCAACAACTGATCCTTGCCCATGCCGCTGGTCATCGAGGGGTTTCCGCAGAGATTGATCGCCGCTGTGTGTTGCTGACAGCGCGTCGCATTTATGTGAGCGAAGCATGCCAGCGCGCCCAACCGATGTAATGCATCGAATTGGCAGTCTTGAATCAATCGCGTTGGACAACGAGAACATTTGGGCATCGATTGCTGTCGGCACACAAACACCCCGTGCGCGACATCACACGCGAGCACGCGAAACGCGTAGCTATTCACGCCGATCGCACTCGCATCGTTGCAGTGGCACGCGCATGCGCGCCCAACGACATGCAGCCTGCGCACCTCGCCGGAGGTGCCCTAAAGGCGACCGGGGACAGTGCCGATAACGCAGCAAGTGCCAGTCGCGCTTCTGGCGACCCGAACTCAAACGAAGAATGACAACCGAACCCGATCATTGCCAGCTGACGCTGCGCACGTACGAATCGCTCGCGGCGAAGAGCGAGGCCATGCTGGCAGCCGCACAACGCAACGACTGGCACACCGTCGTGGCGATCGAGCGCGATTGCGATCAGATGCTGCGGCGCCTGTGCAGTGTCGCGTCGATGCAGAAACTCGATCGGCAAACGCGCGCGCGGCGCAGCGAATTGATGCATCGGATCGTGACGACCGACGCAGCGGTGCGCGAACTATCGCAGCCGTGGGCGCAGCGTCTCGAGTATCAATTGCGTGCGCGTGAGGGACTCGCTGAGGGCCATTCGCCGCACCGTCACTGAACGGTATCGGCAGGGAGTGACGATCAGGGGCGCCGGCTAGGGGGTGTCGGCTATGGGTTCCGCTCAGGACCGACCGTCAGCTGCATCGGACAAGCCAGTCGCCGATCACGCGCGGCGCTGAATGCGTCTCAGCGCGGATCAGCGATAGGGAAAGGGGGGTGGCGAGCCTGACCCCCGGCACTTGCAGATAATGGCTGTGGCTGCTTCCTTCCGGACCTGACCAGATTCACCACGCTGCAATGCGGGGAGGCCCGCCATTGAGGCAACATCGTGAAGCGGCGCGCAGTCTAACAGCCTGTCGGGTGGCCCACCAGCGCACCAGCACATAGAATCGCGCACGATTGCCTCCGCACGCGCGGTTGGCATTGTGGGTTTCCAGCGTTTCCTTTTCCCCGATTTCGATTGCCCGCTTCCCTACACCCTCCTTTCGTGAAGTGATCGGTTTCCGTCACTATCAACTCCGATTCGCGCTCACATGCCTGGTGCTCGGTGTGGCCTGCATCGTCGGCTCGACCGCCGCGTACGCGCAAAGTCCGAAGGGCGCCATCCAGTCACCTCCACAGGCCATCGAAGTTCCGCTCGAGCAGCGGGATCGCGTGCGCGTCGAGACGCGCGAACAGATCAAGAGCACGCCAAGCGGGGCACTTGCCGCACTTCCCTTTCATGCCATCGTCGCCCGCAACGCATCGCTGTTCAGGCTCGATCCCGCGCTCGTGCACGCGGTGATCCTGGTGGAGTCGAATCACAATCCGGCCGCGCTCTCACCCAAAGGCGCACTGGGGTTGATGCAGCTCATGCCGCAGACGGCGGAACGCTACGGTGTGTCGGATCGCGCCGACCCGGCGCAAAACGTGCGCGGCGGCAGCGCTTACCTGCGGGACCTCGTCAACCTGTTCAAAGGTGATCTCGAACTGGCGATCGCCGCCTACAACGCCGGCGAAGCGGCCGTCATGCAGTACGGCAATCAGATTCCGCCGTTCGTGGAGACGATGCTCTACGTGCCCAAGGTGCTCGACGAGTATCGCAAGTTGAAGGGGTATCGAAACGTGTTGCCCGCCGGCACGCGCATCACCCAGACCCCTCAGGGAAGGATATCCGTGACGCTGCCGGCGCCCGCGGGTGCGGGCGGTTTGCGATAGTCAGCTCTCGCTGGAGGCCGCGCGAGTCTGCGCCAGCGCAAGCGGCTTGATTTTCTCGGGCAGCACACGGCCCTTGTTGGCGCGACTGCCGACGTGATGCGCGAATTCCTCGCCGGCCACACGCAGCTCCTTGTCTTTCCCACCGCGCCCGGTGCCCTTGACCATGATCGCGCGCTTGTTCGTGACGGCGACGGCGACGAGCTTCTCGCCCTTGTCCAACCCCATCACGATCACGCCGCGTCCGCGCGCCAGATAACCCAGGTCGGCTGCGTCGAAAGCCAGCATGCGGCCGTTCTCGGACACCGCCACGACGTGGTTACCGGAGGCTTCCTCGTAGATCCACGGCGCGATCGGTTCGTCGCCCTCGCGCACCGACATGAACTCGCGCCCGGCGCGGCGATTCGAGACCATCTCGGCAAGCTTGGAAAAGAAGCCGTAGCCGCCTGAGGTCGCGACGACGACCGTCAACTCCGGCTTGCCGGCGATGCAATGCAAGATCCGCGCGCCATCCTGCACATCGACCAGCGACGACGCAGGTGCGCCATCGCCTCGAGCCGAGGGCAGGCTCGCCGCCTCGACCGTGTAGGCGCGGCCTTTCGAATCGACGAACACGATCGGATCGACCGTGCGGCACTCGACCAGCGCGCGCAACGCATCGCCTTCCTTGAAAGACAGCGTGCCGGCATCGACGCCGTGACCCTGACGTGCGCGCACCCAGCCGTTGCGCGAGAAAATCACCGTGATCGGGTCATCAATGACCGGTGTTTCGACTTCGGCACGCTCCGCGGCCTCGATCTTGGTGCGCCGCGCGTCGCCGAAGGTCTTGGCGTCGGCCTCGATCTCGCCGATGACCAGATCGTCGAGTGCCTTGCGGCTGCCGAGGATCTTCTCCAAGCCCTTCTGCTCCTTGCGCTGCTCCTCCAGCTCCTGCTCGATCTTGATGTGCTCGAGCTTGGCCAGCATGCGCAGACGCATGTCGAGAATGTCGTCGGCCTGGCGTTCGGTGAGCTTGAAGGCCTTGATCAGATCGGCTTTCGGATCGTCGGCATTGCGGATGATCTTGATCACCTTGTCGACGTTCAACAGGACGACCATCCGGCCTTCGAGCACGTGGATGCGATCGAGCACCTTCTCCAGGCGATGCTTGGTGCGCCGGGTGACGGTGACTTTGCGGAACTCGATCCACTCGGTGAGGATCTGCTTGAGATTCTTGCCGGTGGGCCGCCCGTCCAGTCCGACCATGACCAGGTTGATCGGCGCGTTCGCTTCCATGCTGGTCTTGGCAAGCAGCAGGTTGACGAACTCGGTCTCGTCGATGCGCGAGCTCTTCGGCTCGAACACCAGCCGCACGGCGTGCTCGCGATCGGACTCGTCGCGCGCACGGTCGAGCATCGACAGCACCAGTTGCTTCTCGCGCTGCTGATCGGGCGTGAGCGATTTCTTGCCCGCCTTGGGCTGCGGATTGGTGATGCCTTCGATCTCTTCGAGCACCTTGCGCGCGCTGGTACCGGGGGGCAGCTCGTGCACCACCATCTGCCACTGGCCGCGCGCCAGCCGTTCGATCTGCCAGCGAGCGCGCACGCGTGCCGCGCCACGTCCGGAGGTGTAGGCCTCGCGCAGTTCGTCGCGCGTGGACGTGATCTGACCACCACCGGGGAAATCGGGGCCCTTGATGTACTTCATCACGCCGGCGATCGTCAGCTCCGGATCGCGGATCAGCGCGATCGCGGCGTTCGCCACTTCGTTGAGGTTGTGGCTCGGGATCTCGGTGGCCATGCCCACCGCGATGCCCGAAGCGCCGTTCAGCAACACCACCGGGAGTCGCGCCGGCAATACGACCGGCTCTTCCCGCGTGCCGTCGTAGTTATCCACGAAATCGACGGTGCCGGCATCGATCTCGGCGAGCAACACTTCGGCGAATCGCGTCAGGCGCGCTTCCGTGTACCGATAGGCCGCCGCTTCATCGCCGTCGCGTGAGCCGAAGTTGCCTTCGCCGTCGATCAGCGGATAGCGCATGGTGAAGTTCTGCGCGAGCCGGACCAGCGCGTCGTACACCGACTGGTCGCCGTGCGGATGCAGCTTGCCGAGCACATCGCCCACCACCGCCGCCGACTTGGTGCGCTTGGCACCGGAACGCGTGCCGTTTTCCCACATCGTGTAGAGGATGCGGCCCTGCACCGGCTTCTGCCCGTCGCCCACGCGCGGCAGCGCGCGATCCTTCACCGTTGCGATTGCGTATTGCAAATACTGCGTCGAGGCGTAGCGCCCGATCGGTAGTGAATCGCCGAACTCGCCCTGCAGCGGCGCGTAATGCGGCGGCAGGCCACCGCCGCCCTCGGAGGCCGCAGTCTTTTCCTTCATCGCCTCTTTCGCTCCGTGTTTGGTCGTGGTCGGGGCGTCGCCATCTGCGGCTCCGCCCGCCGCGGCCTCGAACAGATCTTTCTGCTTGTCCATGCGCGGCCCTCCTACGACAGATCAGCCTCGACGAGGTTGCCGTACGTTTCCATCCACTCGCGGCGCACCTGGGCGTTTTCCTTGGCCATCATCATGTTGAAGACATCCAGATCGTCGTCGAGCCCAGCATCGGCGAGCGTCACCGGCAGCATGCGCCGCGTGTCCGGATTGAGCGTGGTCTCCCAGAGTTGCTCCGCGCTCATCTCGCCCAGCCCCTTGAACCGGCTGACCGACCACGAGCCGTCCTTCACGCCTTCGTCGACCAGCTTCTCTTCCATCGCGGCCAGTTCGGCCTTGTCGAGCACGTAGAGCTTGCGTGCGGGCTTGCCCTTGCCGGCGCCGGGCACGTCGATGCGGAACAAGGGCGGCTGCGCCACGTACACGTGGCCGCTTTCGATCAACTTCGAGAAGTGCCGGAAGAACAAGGTCAGCAGCAGCACCTGGATGTGCGAGCCGTCGACGTCGGCGTCAGCGAGGATGATGATGCGCTTGTAGCGCAGGCTCGAGAGATCGACGTTGTCGCCGCGCTTGTGGTGATCGATGCCGATGGCCTGCGCGATCGCCTCGATCTCCTTGTTGGCATAGAGCGTGTCGGGGTTGTCCTGCCAGGTGTTCTTAGGTTTGCCCTTGAGCGGCAATACCGCCTGGAACTCCTTGTCGCGCGCCTGCTTGGCCGAACCACCGGCCGAATCGCCTTCGACAATGAACAGCTCATTGCGATCGGGGTCGTCGGAAGCACAGTCGGTGAGCTTGCCCGGCAGCACCGCCACGCCGGAACTCTTGCGCCGTTCCACCTTCTGCGCCGCACGGGTGCGGGCGTTGGCCTGCGCGATCACCAACTCGGCGATGCGCTTGGCTTCGTCGACATGCCGAGACAGCCACAGCTCGAACGGATCCTTCACCATCTGCGCGACCAGCTTCACCGCATCGCGCGAGATCAGCTCGTTCTTCACCTGCCCCTTGAACTGCGGATCGAGCATCTTCACCGCGAGCACGAAATTGGCGCGAGACCAGACGTCTTCGGGCACGATCTTCAACCCGCGCTGGCCCATCGCGTGATGATCGATGAAGTTCTTGATCGCGTTGTAGGCCGCCTCGCGCAGTCCCGACACATGCGTGCCGCCATGGCGCGTCGGGATCATATTCACGTATGACTCGGTGACCAGATCGCCATCACCGGTCCAGGCGATCGCCCACATCGCGCCTTCGCCCTCGGCGAACGAGTTGTTCTCGGACTGCTCGGCGATGTAGCGCTCGCTCTCGAACGTGGCGGCCACCGGTTCTTTGCCGCCGATCGCGGAGGCGAAGTAGCCTTTGATGCCATCGGGAAAATGCCAGGTCTGCGACTCGACCTTGCCGCCCTTCTCGATACCAAGCGTGAACTTCACACCGGGCAGCAGCATCGCCTTGGCGCGCATGAGCAGCGCGATCTCGGCGGCGACGATCTTCGGTGAGTCGAAGTACTTCGGGTCGGGCCAGAACCGCATCGCGGTGCCGGTGTCCTTCGGTGCAACGGTTCCGATCTTCTTCAGTGCCTCTTTCACCTTGCCGTTGTCGCCGAACACCAGGCGATGCTTCGCCCCGTCGCGACGCACTTCGACTTCCAGCCGCCTGGCCAGTGCGTTGGTCACGCACACACCCACGCCGTGCAGACCGCCCGCGATGCGATAGACCGCGTCCTTGTCGGTCTTGCGGAACTTGCCGCCCGAATGCAGCGTGGTGAAGATCACCTGCACCGCGGGGATTTTCTTCTTCGGATGGATATCGACCGGAATGCCGCGGCCGTCGTCCTCGACGCTCGCCGAGCCGTCCTCGTACAGGATCACCGACACGTTTCTGGCGAATCCGGCCAGACCCTCATCGGCGGCGTTGTCGATCACCTCGACCAGGGCGTGATTCGGATTGGCCGGATCGGTGTACATCCCCGGCCGATGCAGGATCGGCGACAGGTCTTCAAGAATCTCGATGTCTTCGGCGCTGTACGCCTGCTTGGTCTTGGCCATGGGTGGACGCGTACCCGTAACGGGTCGAGAGAGAGGATGGAGCGGCCGACCGCGACCCCGCGAGCGCGGTGGCCCTACGCGTAGTAGTGGGGCGATCGGCCACCACTATAGGCGGCGGATCATACCCTTGCGCAGTGCAAAAATCGACGGGCTGCCCGCCGAACGGCCGTGACATCGTTGGCATCGGGAAGATGCGACGTCAACGGCGAGCGGCTCCGTCCTGGACGGAATCCGCTTGTCCTGGCCAGTCGCGATCAGCGACGACGCGCCGTCTTCTTGCGGGCGCTCGCACGGCTCCCGACCGCCGCACGTTTCGCTGCAGTGCGCTTGGTGCCCGCACTCTTGGACGAAGTTCGCTTCGCAGCCGCCCGATCGGGCTTGAACGCGATCACCTCGATCTCGAGCATCAGATCAGGATGCACCAGGCCGGTCACGCCGACCGTGGTGCTCGACGGATACGGTCCGTCGCCGAAGTAGTCGCGCCGCACCGTGCGCACCGCGGCCACGCGCTCGGGTGTGATGTCGACGACATACGTGTTGAGCTTGATGATGTCCTTGAAGGTCGCGCCAACTGCAGCAAGTGCGGCTTTCAGGTTCTCGAAGACCTGCCGCGCCTGCGCACCCATGTCGCCCCGCCCCACCACCTGGCCGGCCTGATCGAAGGCGATCTGCCCCGAGACGTACACCGCTGTACCGCCGCTCACCGTGGTCACGTGCGAATAGCCGGTGGGGGCCGAGAGTGCTGCGGGGTTGAGGCTTTTCCTGCTCATGTCAGTGCTCTCCTCGTTTTGTTTAGCGTGTGAACTACGCGCACTCGGCTATGCGCTACGAACGCTCGGAGGCGAACGTGAAGCCGACTTTCTCGAACTCGCGCGACAGGCCGTCACCTACGGCGTCGATTTCGCGGCGCGCCCGTGCGGCGAACTGGATGTCGTTCATGTCGTGCACCCCGCCGGTGATGACCGCCTGAATGATTCCATCCTCGGTGCCGACGTTGCGAAATGCGCGATAGACCCCGGGCGGAATCGAGATCGTGTCGAGCGCTTCGAGGATGCAGGTGTTCTCGCCCTCGTCGTTCCAGCGCACTTCGAAACGGCCCTTGATCACCATGAAGGTCTCGTAAGTGTGCTGGTGTGCATGCAGCCCGGGACCCTGCCCCGGCGGACACACCGCCAACGCCATCGTCATCCCGCCCGCACCCCGGATCGGCGCCCCGCTGTTGATCGGCGTCTTCGCATCGCCGTCCAGACCGATTACCGAATAAATCTCGCGGGCGTACATCACGTCGCGCGCGGCTTGCGGCACCGACGTGCTCTGCTGAATCGGCAGCGGCTGCAGCTTGCGGAATCGCGCCACGCGCCGCTCCATTTCCTGCTCGCTGATGCGGATCGTCTCCATCGTCGCGTCTCCTTTGTCCGGTCTACAGAGTATCTGCGATTCGTTACTTCACCGTGATCGGCCGACGCGCCGCGGCCGACTGCACGATCGCCTCGAATGCGGCCACCACGTCGCGAATCTGCTCGGGCGTGTTCGGATACGCCGCACCGCCGCTTGCCGCGCGCGCGAACGCCTCGAGTTCGGCACGCACCGGATCGAAGCCTTTGGTTTCGATCACCTCCGGCTCGATCACGGTCGGTTGCCCGCTCATGCGCGCCTGCGGCGTCGGCACGAAACGGAAGGTCTCCAGCGTCGGCTTGAGCACTTCGGCGCAACCGGCGGTGCCATACACCGCCAGTCGATAGTTCACGGCGGTGATCATTGAACAGACGATCGTGCTCGACACGCCGCTGCGATGCGAAATCAACGCGGTGGTGGTGTCGTCGATCACTTTGGATGCGCGCCGGGAGTTGGTGCAGTAGACCTCCGCGGCCGGCCCGAAGAACTCGATCATGGCATCCAGCGCGTGCACGCCCAGCGCAGTCATGCCTCCGGCCGGTGCCTCCTCAGCATGTGTGCGCCACGACTCGCCTGGCAGCATCAGCCCGGCCGGCGCGGTCGACTCGCCGACGCACTGGCTGATCGTTCCCAGTTGACCTTCGCGGATGCGCCGCCGCAGTTCATCGGTCGATGGATGAAACCGCCGCTGATAGCCGACACCCAGCGCCACGTTATGCCGCTTGACGGCTTCGAGCGCCTGCTCCGCGCCGCGCAAATCGAGCGAGAACGGCTTTTCCACGAAAACGTGCTTGCCCGCGGCAGCGGTGCGTTCGATCTGCCCGGTCCGTTCGGTGTGCCGCGCTGCATACACCACCGCGTCGATCTTCGGATCCGCCAGAATGCCGGCGAGATCGTCGTGCAGCGCGATCCCTTTCTCCTTCGCGTACGCCTCGGCCTTGGAGCGCGTGCGATTGTGCCCGGCGGTGAAGCGGATCAACTCGCTCTTGCCCTGCACCGAATCGACCAGCGTCTTTCCCCACCAGCCCATGCCGACGATGGCTGCGTTGATCATTGCCTGTTGCCCCTATTTTCCATTCAGCGTTCCCGCTGCCACTCGCGCGGCGCGAAGTCGAACAACGTCGTGCGGTGCAGATCTTCATCGAACCAGGCGTACACACCGGCCTTGCGCTCGCCGATGTAGACGGGCTTGCCGCGCGCATCCAACTGCATGGTCAGATCGTGCCCTGGCACCAGCAAGGTTCCGGGTACTTCACGCCAGACCGACCAGATGCGCTCGATCGTCGCGAGGCTGGCCGTGCGATCTTCGGTCAGATCGATGTCGCGCGCGATCAACTCGGTACGGTTCTTGGCCGAGTCGCCGGTGAACAGCACCGGCACTTCGTTCGCGGTCAGATAGAACAACAGATGCCCGGGCGTGTGCCCGAACCCGTGAATCGCACGCATACCGGGCAGGAACTCTTCGTCGCCGCGCAAGCGCCGCACCCGGGCCGAGCTTGCGAGTTCACGCACATACAACTCCGGCAGCGGATTGAAGCCCGGCGGCTCCTGCTCGGCCCACGCGAGCTCGGTCGCACCGATCCAGACAGTCGCGCGTGGAAACAGCGTGAAATTGACTGCGTGATCGTAGTGAGCGTGGGTGAGGATCACATCGGTCACGTCGTGCGGCTTCACGCCGCGCTCGCTCAACTGCTTGCCCAACTCGCGCCGCACGCCGAACGCGCCCACGTCCACCAGGATCGTCTTGGCGTTGCCGCGCAGCATCGCGATCGTGCTCCAGCCCAATCCGCCATGGCACACCGAGCGGCCGGGAAACCCCTGGATCAGAACGTCGAGTTGGTACGCGGCGCCAGTCATGACTCAGCTTCGCTCACATGCGCACCCGGTCAAGTGCCTGGCCGAACCGGTACGCGCAGCCCCGCGCGCTCCAGTCGCGGCAGCACCTCGTCGCGGAAATAAGGCAACTCGTCAGCGTAGTTCACGAACGAGGCGCCGACGCCGCGCAATCCCGCGCGTGCGAGCGCGACGAGTTGCTCGGCCACTTGATCAGGATTGCCGATGATCGGCAAGCCACCCATGCCATTGGCTTGATGCCGTCGCTCCGCTTCGAACGCTTCGGCACCGATGGTCTTCGCCGACACGTGGCGCTTGGCGAGAATGCTGTCGACCGCGTTCCAGTCGGCGTTATCGATCACGCAGTGCCGGTAGTAATCGCGCGCCTCGCTCTCAGAGGGGCGGCAGGTGATCACGCCGACGGTGTAGACGTCGATCTCGCGCCCATCGTTGCGCGCTTCCTCCTTGGCGTGACGCACCGTCTGTGCCGTGGCCTCGAGCGTTGCCTGCGTCGCATTGGTGAAGAACGCATCGCAATTGCGAATGGCAAATGCCTGCCCGGCCGGTGACGCGCCCGCATTCATGATGATCGGCCGGGAGCCGCCGTAGGGCTTGGGCTTGGCCCGCACCTGCGTGAGCTGGATGTAGCGACCGTCGAACACGCAATCGTCGGGCGCTTGCCAGGCGAGCTTGATTGCATCGAGCCATTCCTGGCCGTAGGCGTAGCGCTCGTCGTGCTCGCGCTGCTTCACACCGAACATGTCGAACTCGTCTTCGTTCCAGCCCACGACCACGTTCAGGCCGAAGCGGCCTTGACCGATGTGATCGGCGGTCACGAACTGCTTGGCCGCCACCAGCGGGTGGAACAGCGGTGCGTGCACGGTGCCGAACACCGTGATGCGCTGAGTCGCCGAAAGCAGGCCGGTGGCCCAGGTAATCGTCTCGAGCGTCTGCCCCTGGTAGTCGGTGTCGCCACCGTAGCCCTTCCAGCGCCCGACCGGCAGCATGAAATCGATGCCGGCCTCATCGGCCATGCGGGCCAGGCGCAGGTTGTCGTCCCAACTGCCCGACCAGCGCTCAGGCACCAGGGTCACCGCACGACCCGACGAGCAGTTCGCGCCGAACAAGCCGATCTTCAGCGTGTTCGCGTTGTGCATCGCCATGCGATCACGCAAGGCGATCTGGGTGGAACGCAGGCTCGCGCCCATCGTGAATGGATCAATGAATGAAGGGGGACGAGCCGATCGAGCGCGAAATCGCCGAATCGCGCCGGCGACCCACATCAATCCTTGTAGTCGGGTTCGCGCCGATCGAGCATGCGTTTGAGCGCATTGAAGTGATGCTCCCAATGCGGCTTGCCGTAGTACATCGGGCCACCGATGGTGCGCTTGGTCACGTCGATCGATGGCTGACCCAGCAGTTTGAGCCGTTGCCCGGTCCACATGGCGTAGATCTGCACCTGCGCGGCACGCTCGATGTAATAGAGCAGGTCGTAGGCCTCGGCCACGGTCTTGCCGACGGTCACCACGCCGTGATTGGCCATGAACAGGATCTTCTTTTCGCCCAGCACGCGGCACAGGCGCTCGCCTTCCTCGGCGCTGAACGCCGGCCCGGGATACTGATCATCGTAGGCGATGTGCTTGGAGATGCCGACTTCGGTCTGGCCGATCGGCTTGATCGTCGGATCTTCCAGCCGCGTCAGAGCGCTGGTGAACGGCATGTGCGTGTGCATCACGCATGCGGCATGCGGCGCGAGCCGGTGAATCGGCGCATGGATACAGATCGCCGACAGTTCGGCCTCGCCGTCGCCGGCCAGCACCTTGCCATCGAAGCTCACTTCCAGGAACGAGCTCGCGCTGATTTCCGACCAGTGCAACCCGAACGGAATCTGGTAGTAGCGATCGGTGGTGCCGGGCACCACGCACGTCAGGTGGTTGAAGATGCCCTCGGACAAGCCGTGCATGAACGCCAGCCGATGCGCCGCCGCCAGGTCGACGCGCACTTGCCAGGCGGCTGGATCGATGCTCGATTTCTCGATGCGGGATGTAGCCAGTCTCATCGTGCTCTCCTCGGATGGAAGTACTTCATCGGCAGCTGGACGATAGCGAGTATTCGAATTGTCTCGCAATCGCCCGCCCTCAACTCGCCTGGGCCGCCTGAATGGCGCGCCAGATTGCCTGACTGGTGCAAGGCATGTCGATGTGCTTCACCCCCACCGGCGCCAGCGCATCCAGCACGGCGTTGACCACCGCCGGCAGTGCGCCCACCGTGCCGGCCTCGCCCGCGCCCTTGGCACCCAGCGGGTTCAACTTCGTGGGCACCGGATTGCTCTTGACCACGATGTCGGAAAAGTCGTCGGCGCGCGGCATGCAGTAGTCCATGAACGTGCCGGTCAGCAGCTGCCCCGAATCACGGTCGTAGGCCACCTGCTCCATCAGCGCCTGGCCCAATCCCTGCGCGATACCGCCGTGGATCTGGCCCTTGAGCCCGGTCGGATTGATCACCGTTCCCACGTCGTCGACCACCACGTAGTTGCACAGCTGCACGCCGCCCGTCTCCGGATCGATCTCCACTTCACACACGTGCGCACCGTTGGGCCAGGTATCCGATGGTGCGGCGAAGGTGCCGGTCTCGTAGAACCCGCCTTCGAATCCCTTCGGCAGTTTCGCCGGAACGAACGAGGCCTTGGCCACGTCCTTGAGCGATACCGCGCGATCCGTGCCCTTGATGGTGAAGCGGCCATCGCTGAAGTCGATGTCGTCGCCCGAGGCTTCCAGCAGATGGGCCGCGATCTTCTTGCCCTTATCGATCAGCTTCTTCGAAGCCACCACCAGCGCGCTGCCGCCGACCACGGTCGAACGCGAGCCGTTGGTACCCATGCCGAACGCCACTTTGTCGGTGTCGCCCTCGACGTACTGGATGTCGCCGGGCTCCAGGCCGAGGTACTCGCCCACGATCTGCCGGAAGATCGTCTCGTGACCTTGGCCTTGATTCTTCGTGCCCATGAACACGCTGGCCCCGCCGCTCGGATTGAAGCGGATCTCGGCGAACTCGTGCTGACCGGGCGAGGCCGATCGCTCGATCGCGTTGGCCAGCCCGATGCCGCGCAGCTTGCCGCGCGTCTGCGCTTCGCTGCGCCGCTTGGCGAATCCGGGCCAATCCGCCGCACCGATTGCGAGGTCGAAGTTCTTCTCGAACTCGCCGCAATCGTAAGTGATGCCGAGCGGATTCTTGTACGGCATCGCACTGGGCGGCACCATGTTCTTGCGCCGCAGTTCGGCCGGATCGAGCGCGAGCTCGCGCGCCGCATCGTCGATCAAGCGCTCGATCACATAGATCGACTCGGGCCGACCGGCGCCGCGATACGGTGCGGTGGAGTTGGCGTTGGCCATGACGCAAGTGACGTGCACGTGCGCCGAAGGAATCGCGTAGACACCCGTCAGCGTGTGCACGTTCACGAACGTCGACAGCAGATTCCGATCGGACGACACGTACGCGCCGACGCTGGCCAGCGTGCGCACGCGCAAACCGAGGAACTTGCCGTCGGCATCGAGCGCGATCTCGGCCTCGGACACGTTGTCGCGCGCGTGTTCATCGGCCTGGATCGCCTCGCTGCGATCGCAACTCCACTTCACCGGGCGACCGATCTTGCGCGCGGCCCACAGTGCCAGCCGATGCTCCGGATACTGCCAGCCCTTGGTGCCGAAGCCGCCGCCGACGTCGTTCGCGATCACGCGGATCTTGGTTTCGGGGATCTTGAAGATGTTGGTAGCCAGCGCGTTGCGGACCCGGTGCGGGTACTGCACATCGGCGTAGAGCGTGTAGCGATCTTCGCTCTCATCGTACGTACCGATCACCCCGCGCGGCTCCATGTAGTGCGCGTAGACGCGGCTGATCAGGTATCGGCGCTTGACCACATGCGCCCCCTTGGCGAACGCGGCGTCCGTGTCGGCCTTGTTCCCCGCCTCGAATACGTTCGAGATGTTGTCCGGACACTCGTCCCACACGCGCGGTGCGCCCGGCTCGATCGATTGCGCGGTGTCGGTCACCGACGGCAGCGGGTCGTAGTCGATCGCGATGCGCTCAGCCGCATCGCGCGCCTGTGGCAGCGACTCCGCGATCACCAACGCCACCGGATCGCCCACGTAGCGCACCCGTCCGCGCGACAAACCCTGATGCGGACGCGCGAACATCGGTGAGCCGTCGGGGCGTTTGCGCGGCAGATTGATCGTCATCGTGCCCAGGCCGTCGCGCGCGACATCCTCGCCGGTAAAGACGGCTACCACCCCGGGTGCCTGTAGGGCGCCACTCGTGTCGATCGAACGGATCGCTGCGTGCGCGTGCGGCGAGCGCACCACTACGGCGTAGGCCTGGTCCGGCAGATTGACGTCGGCGATGTACCGCCCTCGCCCGCGCAGCAGCCGCGGATCTTCGACTCGCGATACCGGTTGACCGATGCCGAACTTCGTCATGCGAGACCTTTGCCTGAACGATGGGAGACCGGCGCGATTACACGCTGGCCGGGCGCTCGGCGCAAGACCAAGCGATGAGCGCGGGCCGGATTCCCACGCTGCGATCGCCCGCCACGCACCTCCGAGCGCGCCGCACCCGCTGCATCGGCAGGTGAGGCGTAGCGCTCGGACGTCCGCAATGTCGCGGCCGTGCGGTTACCATCACGACGACCTCACACACGCCCGCCGAGCCCGCCCGACATGAGCGCCGCCTCGCCTTCCCCCGCTGTCCGGATCGGTCGATCTGCGTTGAGCATCGACCCGAGCTTGCCCCGCTATGACACCGTGGTGCACGCCCTCGCTGCCGCGGCTGAGCGCGCACCGGATCGGGTCGCGCTGATCTGCCGCGATCGTTCGATCACCTATACGCAGTACCTGCGCGCTGTCGGTGGACTGGCCCGCGCCCTCGCCGCGCACGGTGTCGCGGGCGAACGCGTGTCGATCATGATGAGCAACTCGATCGAGATGGCCGTGGCGATGCTCGGCGCGATGGCCGCCGGCGCGCAGATGTCGCCGATCAATCCGTTCTTCACGCCGAACGAGCTGCGGCCGTTGCTGAGCGATGCTTCGCCGCGGGTGCTGATCTGCGACGCCGGCTCGCTCGACAAAGGCCGCGCGCTGGCGGCCGAGCTGGGCATTGGGCATATCGCCGCGTTCGCGCCCGGCATGCTGTCGATCGACGCGTGGATCGACGATCCGAACATCACGCTTCCCGCCAGGCTGCCATCGCGCACGGATTGGGCGACGTTGCCCTATACCGGCGGCACGACCGGCGTGCCCAAGGGCGCCGCGCATCAGCATGGCAACATCACCTCGTTCTTCGTGCAGTCGTGGGGATTGTGGCCGCTCGAGTTCGACGTGCACCGGTTTCTCAACGTCGCGCCGATGTTCCACATCTGGGGCTTTCAGTTCGCCACCTGGGTGCCCATCTTCCAGCGCGGCACGCTGGTCATCGTGCCCAAGTACGAACCCGACGTCGTGCTGGAGCACATGGAGAAGCACCGGATCACCGTCTTCGCAGGCGGACCGCCGGCGATCTATATGGGGCTCATGGCCGCGCCGCGATACGCCACGACGGATTTCTCCAGTCTGCAGTTCTGTCTGTCCGGAGGTGCACCGTGCCCCGAGCAGATGATCAGGAACTGGGAAGCGCACACCGGCTGCATCCTGCTCGAAGGCATCGGCATGTCCGAGGGTGCGCCGATCACCATGAATCCGATTCGGGGCACGCGCAAATTCCTGTCGGTGGGCACGGTGGCGCCAGCGACCGAGATCGACATCGTCGACGTCGAAACCGGCGAACGCGTGCTGCCGGTCGGCGAGGCGGGCGAGATCCGCGTGCGCGGGCCGCAGTTCACGCAGGGTTACCACGATCGAGCGGAGGAGAACGCACGCGCGCTGCGCGACGGCTGGCTGTACACCGGCGATATCGGCTACTTCGATGCCGACGGCTATCTGTTCGTCGTCGATCGCAAGAAGGACATGGCGCTGGTGGGTGGCTACAACGTCTATCCGCGCGAGATCGACGAGCTGCTGTTCCGCCATCCGAACATTCTCGAGGCCGCCGCGTTCGGCATGCCCGACGAGCGTCTGGGCGAATCCATCATCGCCTACGTCGTGCCGCGCCAGGGCACAACGCTCACGCCTGACGAGGTGCTGCAGTACTGCGCCGACAACCTGGTGAAGTACAAGCGGCCGACCAGCGTCGTGATCGTGACCGCGCTGCCGCGCACGCCCGCCAGCAAGATCGACAAGCGCGCGATCAAGACGCAAGCGCTGCGTGAGCGGGGTTGAGCAAACCTGCGCGCAGAAAAAAAGCGCCCGCGACTACTCGCGGGCGCTGGTCACAATTGCACTGCGTCAAATCGATGACTTGAGCTTCACCTGCGTGACGGTGTTGGCGCCGTTGGCCGACATGTAGCGCACCTCCACCTGCACGCCGTTGGCGAATCCGGCTGGCAATGCGGCGCTGCCCACCTGGAAGGTGAACGGACCGACCTTGAAGACCCCGGCCTGCGCGTCGTAGCCGAACACGATGCCCTTGATCGTGCGTTCGCCCGCGATCATCGAGCCCTTGAACTCGATCTCGGTGGCCGCCAGTACGCCGTCTTTCACCGCGCCCTCGACCTCAACCACCGCGCCGACCACGAGTTGCGCCGCGGTGCCGTCTTCGAACTTCGTGGTCGCCGGATCGTAGGTGACCGTAACGTTCGGCAGGCTGGACAGCGTGAACTTCTTGGCGGCTGCGTCAACGGTCGTAATCGTGCCGCGCACCTCGCCGCGCATGTTGGCGAACAACAGCAGACACTTCACCTCGGTGGCAGCGAGCACATTGCCGTCGATCTTGCCCTCGACCTTCACCGGCGTGCCATCGACCGGGGCGGCCGGACACTTGTCGACCTTGGTCTGGGCGTTGGTCTTGACCGTAACGCCACGCAGGGTGAACGTGGCCGTGCCGTCATTGCCAGCCTTGAAGCCCGAGAGCAGGCCCCACAACTCCAGTTGCATGTCGTTGTCGTCGCGGAACACCACCTGCGAGGCCTTCACCTTGGCCGTGGCCGGATCGAACGTACCGCGTACGCGGACGAACACGCCATTGGCCAGATCGGCTGCATCACCATTGGAAAACTTGGCAGCGCTGGCGTCGACCTCGATGCCGTTGACCTTGAACTTCGCGGCACAGGCTGCGACGCAATCGGTCACCGGGCCACCAACCCACGCCTTATCGGCGCGAATTTCGCCGCGCACGCGAATCGCCTTGGCGGTGAGTGCATTGCCCGCTACCGCCGTGTCGGACCACACGACCACGCGCTGGCCGTTCGCCAGTTGTGCGTTGGCCGGAATGAGTTTGGTCGTGGCAGCGTAGGTCACCTTCAAGCCGCCCAGGTCGAACGTGGTCGCGGCCAGGTTGGCGATCGTGCCGGTTACGCGCACGAACTGGATGTTGTCGGCTTTGCGTTCGATGCGCGTGGCCTGCACATACAGCTTGTTGGCCGTCGCATCGAGCTTGGGCAGCCCGTGGACTTCGACGCGATCACCCGCCTTCACATCGGCAAGGCTTTGGTAACCGTCGAATGCGGTCACCGGGCCCGCTGCGGCATCGGTGTTGATCCGTACGTCCTGGCCTGCCACCACCAGTTTCTTGCCGGCCGCATCGACGCTGTCGACCGCTCCGACCAGTTCGCCTTCGACCCGAATGGTGCGTGCGAGCGGCGAGTTCTCGTTGCCGTCGAACTCCACGGTGACCGATTGGCCCAGGCGCAGATCACGTAGCGCGATCGTCTTCGGTGCGCCGGGCTCCTGCTCGACTTCAACGGTCGCGCCGGTGTCATCGAACCGGGTGCCATCGACGATGACGCTGCCGAAGCCATTGACGGTCCCGACTGCAACCGCCGGCATCATGGACGTTGCGGCGCCCGAAGAAGAGGCCCGGGCCGGCGCGGCATTGTTTGAAGCGCTAGAAGAAGTTGCGGCCTGGCTGCCGGAATCACCGCCATCGCCTCCTCCGCCCCCACAGGCGGTCAGCACGGCGCTCAAAGCCAGTGCTGCAAATGTTGCGCCGCGGCGCCAGAGAGTCGTTGTTGTCACTGCTACCTCCGTTTTTTTGCTTGTTGCCGATATCGGGTCGGTCGTCCGGTGAATCGCAGGCTTTGTTGTTTCACGCGAGTCAACGGCACTCGAGCCGTCAATGCGCGTGGCCCGCAGTCGATTCGGACCGGGACTTCCCGTCCCATTGCAACAAGGTTACGGAGGCAGCATGGATACGCCTAGATCAGCGCCGATGAGTGGGGTGGTCGATGCGCGGAAAGGTCCGCGATCAAGCCTCGACACGAGGCGACATCGCCAGTGATCGGTCGATGTCTCGCGCGTATCGGTTGTAACGATTCGATTGCCAATCAAGCCGCTTTCGCTTGCTCGGCCTCGACGTCCTTCTCGAACGCCAGCGCACGCTGCACGCTCGCGCGCTTCATCATCCGCTCGCCGTGTGCGGCGTAGTGCGGAAACGTCGGAATCGTGATGTTGAAGAGCGAGAAGCGCCGCCACACCCAGAAGAAATAGGCATCGACCGCGGTCCAGTGATCGAACAGCCACTCGCGCCCGGCAAGGATCGAATCGGCCACCTTGAAATTCTTGATCACCTCCTCCACCGCGAGGCGACGGACGCTCTCTTCGGTTCCCGGCATATCGCAGAACCGCTGCGGGCCATTGATGCGCGTGAGCGGCGGATGCATGCCCGCGCCGCAAAAGCCCATCAGCGAAAGCGCCTTGATTCGATCCTTGCCCTGCATCGGCAGCAACTTCGCGTCGGGGAACGACTCGGCCAGGAACGACAGGATGGCAACGTTCTCGGTGAGGATCTCGCCATCGACGCTCAACGCCGGGACCTTGCCCTTCGGATTGACCTTCAGATACTCGGGCGTGCGCTGCTCACCGGTCTTGAGCGATACCGGGTGCACGTCGATCGGAACACCCGCTTCGTAGAGCGTCACCAGCGGTACCAGCGAACAAGCCACCGGGGCGTAGTAGAGCGTCAGTTTCATCGTGGGAGTCTCCAGGCGGAAAGGTTGGGTAAGCACGAAGGCGCGATCGCATAATAGCCGCATGCTTGCCTCGTACAGACGACACCGCGCGCAGTACGCTCTGAAGCCATGACATCGCACGACATCGTCGTCGTCGGCCATGGGGCCGCCGGACTTGCAGCCGCGATCGCCGCGCGCCAGGAAGCCTCACGCCTGCAACTCGATGCGAACGTGCTGGTCATCGAGCGCACCAGCGCGGAAGAAAGCGGCGGCAACACGCGCTGGAGCCCGTCGTACATGCGCATGGCTTCCACACAAGAGATCGCGCCGGGATTCGAACAGGATCTGCTCGCGGTCTCGGCGGGTCGCGCCGATCGCGACTACATGCACACCCTCGCCGCACAGGCGCCGCAGACCGTGCAATGGGTGGCCGAGCTCGGCGTCGATTTCCATCGCCCGGTCTACTACCTCGCCGAAGGTCCGCCGCGCATCCAGCCCGTCGGCGGAGGTGTCGCCTTGCTTCAAGGTTTGACCGACGCCGCCCGTGCACACGGGGTCCGATTCAGATACGAGTGCACCGCGCGATCGCTCGCGTGCCACGGCACTGCGGTGGGTGGATTGGAAGCGACCAACGCGAGCGGCACGGTTGAATCGATTCCGGCCGGCGCTGTCGTGCTCGCCAGCGGCGGCTTCGCCGGCGACCCGCAGATGCTGCGCGAGCACTTCGGCGATGGCGCGGAGTCGATGCGCCTGATTTCACCGGGCACGCGATTCGGCGCGGGCGAAGGCATCCGCATGGCCGTGGCGATCGGCGCGCGCCGCTCGGGCGACTGGCAGGGCATGCACGCCGAGCCGGTCGATGCGCGCAGCCAGCGTTCGGCGCCGGTGGTGCTGGTGTATCCCTACGGCATCGTGGTCGATGATTCCGGCCGGCGCTTCTTCGACGAGGGCGCCGGACTCGTGCACGAAACCTGGGAAACGTTCGCGCGCCAAATGCAGTTCAAGGTGCCGGGCCGGCGCGCGTTCGCGATCCTGGACAGCAAGCTGTTCGACATCGCCGGCTACGAGCGCGCGATCCGCTCGGAGCTGCCGCCGCTGCAAGCCGATTCAATCGAGCAGCTCGCCGCGATGACGGGTGTCGATATGGCAGGCCTGCGCGCCACGCTCGATGACTACAACCGCGCCGCAACCGGCGACGCGACCCGCTTCGATGCCACCCGCATCGACGGCCTGCGCGCCGCGCAATGGCTCGCGCCGCCGAAGTCCAACTGGGCGCGGGCGATCGATCGTCCGCCGTATCTGGCCTATCCGCTGGTAGGCGCGATCGCATACACCTTCGGCGGCATCGATACGAATTCGCGCGGTGAGGTGCGGGTCGATGCCGCTCGCGCACGGGACGGCGACGTACCGATCATCCCCGGCCTGTACGCCGCCGGCGAAATCACCGGCCACTTCTACGGCCTCGCGCCCAACGCCATTGCGGTGATGCGCGCGCTCGTGTTCGGCCGCATCGCGGGCACGCAGGCGGCGCGCTACGTTGCGTCGCTACGCGCCGCGCGCTGAGCTGCGATCGCCGTGGCAGCACGCCTGCCAGGACTGATGGCGAGTCGTCCTCCGGTATCCTCGCGGCGGTATCCTCTGCACGTTGTGCAGTTCAACTCGACGGAACAAGGAAGGAGACCTCCCATGATCGACTGCTACACCTGGAAGACGGGCAACGGGCGCAAGGCGATCTTCATGCTCGCCGAAACCGGCCTGCCGCACAAAATCATTCCGATCGACCTCGCCAAGGGCGAGCACAAGACGCCGGAGTACACCGCGATCAACCCCAATCAGGTGATCCCCGCGATCATCGATCACGATGTCGCCGGCGGGCCGCTCACGGTATTCGAATCGGGCGCGATCCTCATGTATCTGGCCGACAAGAGCGGCAAGCTGATGCCTAAGACGCCACGGGAGCGCGCCATGTGCCAGCAGTGGATGTTCTGGCATTCGGCTACGTTCACGCCCGGCGTGATTCCGTTGCACATGATGGCGCAGGGGCGCATCCCGAAGGAGCCTGCCGCCGAGCAGGCAGCGCTGGCGCGGGCCAAGGTGCTCTACGGCATGCTCGACAAGCGATTGGCGCAAAGTGCGTATCTCGCGGGCGCGGAGTTCTCGCTGGCCGACGTGATGATGGCACCGCTGCTCACGCGGCGAACCTGGCACGGTGTCGATCTCAACGAAGTACCGAACGTCAAGCGTTGGTACGAGGCAGTCACGGCACGACCGGCCGCGAACGAAGCGTTCTCCGACGCGCCATTGAAGTAAGTTCCCAGGGGGTCGCCGCCATGAACCGTGCACTGCTGTGGATCGTGCCCATCGTAGTCATCATCGGGGCGGCGCTCGGCTACTACTTCTGGCGTCATCAGACGCCTCCACCCAAGCCTGCGCCGCGGGTCGAAGCGCCGATCAAGCCGGCCACACCCGAGCCGCCGAAAGAAGAGGCGAAGACCGAGCCGGAGATCGAGCACCCGATCGAGTCAACGCAAGCCGCAGATCCGGAACAGAACCGCGACAAGCCGCGCCCGATCACGCTCAACGACAGTGACGACGCCGTCGTAGGCTCGCTGGGGCCGATCGTCGATCCGAAGCGCCTGCGCCAGTACGCCGTGGTGCAGGAGTTCGTCCGGCACATCGTGGCCACGGTCGACAACTTGCCGCGCGAGAAGGTGTCGTCCCGCATCAACGTGGTGCGACGCACCCCGCCGCCATTCAAGGTGCTCGGCAACGAAGACAATCGCACGCTCGACCCCGCCAACTACGCGCGCTACCAGTCCGCGGTTCAGTTCTTCGAATCGCTCGATGCGCGTCAGCTCGCAGCGGTGTACGTGCGCTTCTATCCGCTGTTCCAGGAGGCGTATCGCGATCTGGGCTATCCCACCGGATACTTCAACGATCGCCTGGTCGCAGTCATCGATCACATGCTAGCCGCGCCCAACGTGCAAGGGCCGATCAAGCTGGTGCAACCCAAGGTGTTCTTCCTGTTCGCCGATCCGGAACTCGAAGCGAAGTCGGCCGGACACAAGATCATGATCCGCATCGGCGAGGCCAACGCAAGCAAGGTGAAAGCCAAGCTGCGCGAGTTCCGCACCGCCGTCACCGCTCGCAAGCCTTGACCGGACGAGTGCGGGCCCGCGTCACATAGCGGCACGGATCGCTCGCGCGGTATCCTCCCGCGCGGGAGGTGCACCACCTTGAAATTCGCGTTGTGGGATCACGTCGATCGCTCCGGTCGACCGCTTGCCCGTCTGTTCGACGAGCGCCTCGAATTCGTGGCGGCCGGTGACGCCGCGGGCTTCCACTGCCTGCACGTCGCCGAGCATCACGCCACGCCGCTCAACCTCGTGCCGGTGCCCGGCGTCTATCTCGGTGCGGTCGCGCGCGTCACCAAACGCATGCGGCTGGGGCCGCTGTGCTATCTGCTGCCGCTCTACTCGCCGCTGCGGCTGATCGAAGAGATCTGCATGCTCGACCAGCTCAGCGGCGGCCGGCTCGATGTGGGTGTTGGGCGCGGCGTGTCGCCGTTCGAGCTCAACTTCCATAACGTCGACCCGAACAGCGCGCGCGAAGTGTTCATGGAAGTGCTGGAGATCCTGCTCAAGGGCTTCAGCGCCGAGCGACTGAACCACGAAGGCAAACGCTTTCGCTACAAGAACGTGCCGATGGAACTGCAGCCGCTGCAGCGCCCGCATCCGCCGATCTGGTACCCCTCGTCCAACGAAGGCAGCGCACGTTGGGCCGGCGAGCGTGGCTACAACTACGTGACGCTGGGTTCGATGGATCGGGCGAAGAAGAACATCGACGCCTTTCGCGCGGGCCTCGCCACCCGCTCGGGCGCCGACGTGCCGAGCGCCGCGCACCCGGGCGGCGTGGCCATCGGCGTGAACCGGCACATCATCGTGGCCGACACCGACGCGGATGCGTTGCGCATCGCCAAGCCCGCACACGAGGTCTATCACGCCAGCCTGTCCAAGCTGTGGCGCGAGAACGTGCAGGGGCCGAGCATCCTGCTGCCCTCGACCGAGCACGTCGAACAGGAGATCGCCGCGGGCTCGACCATCGCGGGCAGCCCCGATACCGTGCGCAAGGCCATCGCGGCGCAGATCGACACGCTCGGCCTGAACTACATGCTGTGCGGTTTCTATTTCGGGGACATGAAGCACGAGCACGCCATGCGCTCGCTGTCGCTGTTCGCCACCGAGGTGATGCCGGCACTGACGGCAGCGTGAGCACGCAGGCGCACGACGGCGCGGATCGGGAATCGAAGCAACGGTCGCCGGCGGATCCGGTGGACGATCCGCGGCGCAGTTCAACGCGCAGCTCAACCTCCCCCGAGCCAGCGCCTTCGCGCTACCGCTGGGCGATGCTCGCGGCGCTGTGGTTCGGCTACCTCGGCTTCGGCGTCGTCAATGGTTCGCTCGCGCCGCTGATCGCCCCGATCGGCGATTCGCTCGGCCTGAGCCACTCGGCGATGGGCGTGGTGATGGGCGCCTGGGCGCTCGTCTACATTGCTGCCGCCGTTCCCTCGGGCACGGTGCTCGACCGGTTCGGAACGCGCGCCGGTTTCGCGGCGGGGGTCTTTCTGGTTGCGCTGTCTGGGTTCGCCCGCGCCGTGGCGGTCGATTTCGTCTCGCTGTTCCTGGCGGTGGCGATCTTCGGCGTGGGTGGTCCGCTGATGTCGGTGGGCGCACCGAAGATGATCGCGCAGTGGTTCGGACCGAAGGAACGCGGCACTGCCGTGGGCCTGTATATGACCGGACCGTTCATGGGCACCGCGTTCGCGTTCTCGTCGGCGAACAGCGTGTTCATGCCGCTGTTCGACAACAGCTGGCGGCTGACGGTCGCGATGTTCGCCGCGCTGACGCTCGTCGCCGGAGTCGTCTGGCTGCTCGTGGCACGCGAGCCGCAGCGCAACCCGCACACGAGCACTGCCGGCAAGGAGGCCGGCGGCTTCAGGGCATCGATCGAGCTGATGCGGGTCGACTTGGTGCGCACCGTGCTCTACATCGCGCTCGCCGCCTTCATGTTCAATCACGCGCTCAATGCGTGGCTGCCCGAGATCCTGCGCTGGCGCGGCATGGATGCGGTGTCGGCGGGCTACTGGGCCAGCGTGCCGACGATGGTGGGCATCATCAGCTCGCTCACCATCCCTCGCTTTGCCACGGCTGACCGAAGGGTGGCGATCCTCGCGAGTCTCTATAGCGTACTGATCGTGGCGACGCTGCTGCTCGCGTTCACCAGCGGCGCGGGCATCCAGCTCGGACTGGTGCTGCTCGGCATCGCGCGGATCATGGGTCCGATCGCGCTGCTGGTGCTGATGGAAGCGCCCGGCGTGGCGGCCCGCAACATGGGCGCAGCGACCGGGCTCTATTTCATGGTGGGCGAGATCGGTGGCGTGCTCGGGCCGATCATCGTGGGCGTCATCGCCGACGTGTCGGGCGGATTCACCGCCGCTCTCCTCACACTCACCGTCCTGACGATCTATCTGCTCGCCATGACGGTGATGCTCAAGCGCGTGCTGGCGCGTGAGGCGCGCTAAGGCCGAAGGCAGTCGCTCAAGGCGAACGCAGACCTACTTCGGCCGATGCCGCTTCACCGCTTCGGGATTGGTGGAGTCGGCACCCATGTACACGCCGCGCTCCCACTTGCGCTTGAGCGGATCGACCACGCTCAACCCCATGCGGCCAACGCCCTGGATCTCGATCTCGACCTTCTCGCCGTCCTGCAGCGCACCCAGGCCTTCGTGATTGGTGCCGCAGGCGATGACATCGCCGGAATTCATGGTGCAGATCGCGGTCGAGAATTCGATCAGCTCGGGCACCGGATGTTCCATGTCGTCGGTGTTGTAGTTGTGCCGAAGCTCACCGTCGCTCCAGAAGCGCACGATCATGTCGTTCGGATCGGGGACTTCGTCGGCGGTGACGATGCACGGTCCGATCGGTGCAAAGGTGTCGAACGACTTGCCCATCCAGCTCGCCGGCACCGTCGCCGGCCAGGTGCGCCGCCCTTCGCCACGCGCCGACACATCGATCAGCGCGGTATAGCCGAACACGGCACTGCGCCAGTTCTCGCGCGAGACCTTCTTGGCCGGCCCTTTGATGACGATCGCCAGTTCCGCCTCGTGCATGAAGATCCACGGCCCGGTGTGCTCCGGCAGCACGATCGTGTCGCCCGGCCCCACCACCGCATCGGAATTCTTGATGAACATGTTGAGCGGACGCGCCTCGCGCTGCGCGTGCTCCCAGTAATTGGCGATACAGCACAGGATCTTGCCCGGACGCGGCAGCGGCGGACCGAGGCGCACTGAGCCAAGCGGTGTCGCCGCGCCGCTTGCAGCGAGCTTCTCCAGCGCCGGACGCAGCCGATCGAAGTCGTTGATGATGCCTTCCATCGTGAGCTGCGGCGTGCTCGACTTCTGCACCGCCGATGCAATGCTCACCACACCTCGATCGGTCAGCACACCGGGCGTGAGTTCGGCTTGCGCGCCACTCTTGAACAGCACCAGTTTCATGTCGCCTCCTTAAGCTGCCGCCGTGAGCGGCTTGTATTTCAATTCAAACCGCGCCCAAAAAACCGTCCGCCGCTTCAATATCCATTCGCCGCTTTACTTCGCCAGCGCCGCCTCGCGCATCTTGGCCACCGCCGGCGGCCCCTGTTCGAATCCGCGCGGGCCGAGCTTCTGCAGCGCGGGCAGCACTTCGGCGCCGAACAAACGCATGCTCTTGAGGGTGAGATCGGAAGGCAACGTGCCGAACTGCATCATCGTCAGCAGATTGCCGAAGCCGAATTCCTTCCAGTACCCGGTGAAGCGTTCGCGCACGGTGCTCGGGCTTCCCACGACCACCAGCCCCATGTCGATGGCGGCCTCGAACGAGTTCTGCTGGCGCATGTTGGACTTGGCCAGCGCAATGGCCTTGAGCGATTCGCGCGAGGTGTAGCCCGGCGGCAGCAGCATTTCCGGCGGCATCTTCAGGAAGGTGTAGCGGAAGTTCTGGTAGTGCTCTTCGGCTTCCTTGATCGCCTGCGCGTCGGTTGCTGCCACGTAGACCGGGACCGCCCACCCCAGCTGCGTGTCGACCGCGGTGTAACCGAATCCCTTTGCCGTCTCGCGATACATGTTCAGGAACTTGCCGACCACGGCAGCGGGGCTGAATGTCTGCAGATAGGTGTAGCGATGATCGGGATGCGCGGCGAAGTCGATCGTCTCCTTGCTGCCCTGCGACGGGATCCAGATCGGCGGATGCGGACGCTGAATTGGCCGCGGCCACAGGTTCACGTAGTTCACCTGGTAGTGCTTGCCGTAGAACGGAAACGGCCCGGGATCGCGCCATGCGCGCGTAATCAGATCGTGCGCCTCGTGGAAGCGCTCGTGCGAGAACGTCGGGTTCACCCCGAACGCGTGATATTCCGAACCGATGCCCCGCACGAACCCGCTGATCAATCTTCCGCCGGAGAGCACATCGAGCATCGCATGCTCCTCGGCCAGCGTGAGCGGATGGTTGCGCAGCGGAATCGCACTGCCCAGCACCGCGATGCGCACGCGCTTGGTGAGACGCGTGAGGATCGAGGCCATCACGATCGGCGAAGGCATCAGCCCGTACGAGGTCTGATGGTGTTCGTTTACGCAGACGCCGTCGTAGCCGAGCTCTTCGGCCAGTACCGTCTCGTCGAGATAGCGGTTGTAGAGCGCCTGGCCCTTGATCGGGTCGTAGTTCGTGTTGGGGAAAGTGACCCACGCGGTGTCGTACTTGGCCGCCTCTTTCAGATCGACATCCGCGTACGGCATCAGGTGAAAGAACATCACATTCATCGTCGTCTCCTCAGCTCTTCGCGGCGAACTCGGTCACCAGCCGCACGAACCGCTCGGTCTGCTCGATGTGCGCGAGATGGCCGCACTTGTCGAGGATGGTGACTGCAGCATGCGGGATGTGCTTCTTCAAAGCATCGGCGTAGACCGGCGCGAAAATCCGGTCGTCGTCGCCCCAGATGATCTGCGTCGGGATCTTCACCCGATGCAACCAGCGCGCGAGCGTGGGGTCGTGCAGCCGCGGATCCCAGGCCAGGCGCGCGGTGGCGAACTTGTTCTTCACCTGCAACTCGGCGGTTTCCGGCGTGAGCGGAATCGCCAGCATGCGCTCGGCGAATGTCTGGTCGTGGAACAAGGCGCGTACCGATTCCTCGGGCTTCATCAGGAAGATGTCAGCCGGCGGATGCGACGGCACCAGAATGCCTGCAGGCGCCGCCAACGTCATCGAGCGCAGCCGCGTCTGGTTGCGCACCGCGATCTCCATCGCGATCCAGCCGCCAAGCGAAGTGCCCACCAGATGCGTGCCATCCAGCCCGAGCTGCTCGATGAAATCGAGATAGAAGTACGCCACGTCGTGGATCGACTCGACCCAATCGGGCTCATCCGACCGCCCGAATCCCGGGTGCTCGGGCACCAGCACGTCGTACCGCTGCGCTAACTGCTCCATGAACGGCAGCACGCCCGGAACGCCATTGGCGCCGTGCAGATAGAGCAACGGCGCGCCTGCGCCGCCACGTCGCAGCGCGATCTTGGCGCCGTTGACGCTGATGGTCGTATCCCGAAATGCCGACATGCCTCCCCCTTTTTCTACTCAACCTCGATACGAGCCGCGGATTGCGCAGATAACGCAGCTGTACGCAGATCGCGGGCGCTTCGTACACGCATCACGACGGCCCCGCTCAACCCTCGCCGCCGATCATCTGGAACGGCCGCTTGCCCTCGAGCGCGTACTTGAGCAGCGCAGCCAGCCGATAGAAACCATGGATGAACTTACCGTACGGCAAAGTCACGAACAGGGCCATCACCACCGCTAGGTGCACGATCAGCAGCACACCCATCGCACGTGTCTCACGCAATGCCATCAGCAGCAGGCCGGTCAGGCTGGTGAGGAACAGCAGCCAGATGAACGCATCGGCAACGCCGCTGTACTGCGCATCGACCGTGGCCGGATCCGCCTGTTTGCGCAGCCAGTGCAGCGCCGGCGGGCCGATGAGGAGTCCGACCCCGCCGATCGTGCCGAGCATCACCGGCAGGCTGAGATACTCGTATGGCGCCTTCCAGCCGAACGCGTAGTGATAGATCGTGCCCAACGAGGTCGCCGCGAAACACAGCAGGAACCCGTAGAAGGTGAAGTGATGCGCCAGCCGCCGCGCCTTGGAACGCCTGGTATCGGATTCGGTGCAACCGATGCCGCCACCATGCAGATACTTGAGCGTGAACACGTCGCCCAGCGCCTGGCGCCATGCGAACGGTTTGCTCAATTCGCTTAGCGGTTCACCGATGTCGCGCCAGGCGCGCACGCAGCCGATGAGCATCGCCAGCAGCACGAACAGACTCACCCCGCCGAACGTATTCACCATCACCTGATGCGGAATCACCGCGTAGAAATTGCCTCCGGCGGCCGCGGCGAACAGCCGCTCGCTGCCTAGAATCCACGCGCCCAGCAGCATGGCGATCGCGATGAACGCCACCAGCACGATCGCCGTGCCCACGCCGTTACGATTGAAAGCGCGCGCGAGTGGTTGCGGCCACGCGTATTCCTCGTAGGTGCGCGCGCGGATCTGCGCCAGCGTCTGCGGTACGTTCAGATCGAACTCGTGCGGCGGCGAGAACTGGCAGGCGTAGTAGCACTCGCCGCAGTTGTGGCACAGATTGGCCAGATAACTCATGTCGCTCTGCGCGAAATTCAGGCGCCGTTCCATCGCCGGGAACACCGCGCAGAACCCCTCGCAATAGCGGCAGGCGTTGCAGATCGTCATGATCCGCTCGCCCTCGCGCACCAGTTCGGCGAGCGACCTGCCCTCGCCGCTCCTCACGCCACTAGCCGCGGACATAGCGCCCCACTTCCCTGCCGGCGATGCGGCCGAACACCGTGCCGATCGTCATGCCGATGCCGGCAAGGTAACCCTTGCCGAGCACGTTGCCTGCCATGATCTCTCCCGCTGCGAACATGTTTTTCGACGGCTTGCCGTCAGCCATGAGCATCTGCGCGCGTTCGTCCACGCCGACGCCCAGATAAGTGAAGGTGATGCCCGGCCGCAACGGATAAGCCGAGTACGGCGCGGTGTCGAGTGCGCGCGCCCAGTGCGTCTTGTTCGGCGTCAGACCTTCGGTGCGACAGTCGTCGAGTTCGCCGTGATTGAAAGTGCCGGGTTTGACCGCGCGATTGAACTCATCGACCGTGCGTTGCAGTTGCTCCGCATCGAGATCGAGCTTGCCGGCGAGTTCGCGGATCGAGCCCGCCTGGATCGCCGGGAACACCGAAGGCATGAACCGGCCCAGCGCCTTGGCATCGATGATCGAATAGCCGATCTGCTCGGGTTGCTGCGCCACCAGTCGGCCCCAGATTGCGTAGCGCTTCGGCCAGAAATCCTCGCCCTCGTCGTAGAACCGCTTGGCGTGCCGGTTGACGACGATGCCCAGACTGACGCTGTCCAGGCGCGTGACGATGCCGCCGTCGAACTTGGGCGCGCGCGCGTCGATCGCCACCGCATGACACTGCGTCGGATCGCCGATCGACTGCACGCCCTGCTGGTGCAACGCCTTGAGCACGACACCGGTGTTGTACGGCGTGCCGCGGATCAGAAAGTTTTCCGCTGGCGGGCCCCAGGCTTCCTTCAACCATTCCAGGTTCGATTCGAATCCGCCGCAGGCCGCCACGAGGGCCTTGGCCCGCACCTGCTGCGGTCGACCGTCGATCATCGCGGTCGCGCTCTTGAAGGTGTCGCCTTCCAGCTCGATCGCCGTGACTTGGGTGTCGTAAAGGATGCGCACGTCCAGACGCTCGGCCGCCGCCGACAGCTCATTGACCACCGCCTTGCCGCCGCCGAGAAAAAACGCGTTGGTGCGCCCGAGGTGAAGCGTGCCGGTGAGCGAGGGCTGGAATCGCACGCCATAGCCCATCATCCAATCGGGACACTCGAACGACTCGCGAATGGTGAGCCGTGCCAGTTCCTCGGTGGTCTGCCCGCCGGTGACGCGCAGCAGGTCGGCGTAGTACTCCTCCTCGGGGTACTTGTCGATCATGACACTCGTGGGAATCTCGTGCATCACGCGCAGATTGCGCGTATGGCGGCTGTTGCCGCCGCGCATGTGCCGCGGCGCGCTTTCGAGGATCAGCACGCTCGCGCCCTGTTCACGCGCGCACAGCGCCGCACACAGGGCCGCGTTGCCGCAGCCGATCACCAGCACATCGTAGGACGAAATATCGTTCATCGAGTCTTCTTGTATGGAGGGCGCACCCTCCGTTGACAGCAGGCGCGCGATGTTATGACAATCCTCCGCCTGACAGAAGGCTCGCGCAGAGGCAGCGGCGCAACCGCAGGCACGAGGCGATCATGGCGAATCCGGTGGCGATGAGTCCGACGAGTGCGATGGATGCGATGGATGCGATGGATACGACGAGCGCGGTGACGGTGTACGTAGGCACCGCGGGCCATTCGGTCTGGTTGAGCGAAGATCTCGGCGAGACCTTCGTGCATCCCAACAGCCACTCCGGGATGTACCTCGAAGCGCGGGTGTGGTCGATGACGAGCCACCCCACCGACACCGAGCATCTGTTCGCCGGCACCGACATCGGCGTGTTCCGCTGGAACGAGTCGAGCGCCGACTGGACGTATCTCGACGCATCCCTGGGCGACGTATGGTGCGTGAGCCGGCATCCGCGCGATCCGCGCATCGTGTTCGCAGGCACGCGCCCCGCGGCGCTGTTCCGCTCCGACGATGCGGGCGTCTCCTGGACCCGGCTCGACGTGCCCGACGTCGCGCAGTTCTCCGACATCAATCGTGGGCCCACGCGCGTCACGCAGATCCTGTTCGATCCGATCGAGCGCGACACGGTCTGGGCCGCGATCGAGATCGGCGGGATTTACCGCAGCAGCGACGGTGGACGCACGTGGTCCCGCACCGACCGTGGTCTGCTGTCGTGCGACGTGCACGGCCTGGCGGTCACGCGCAACGGTGCGGGTCAACGCGTGCTGCTCGCCACGACCAATCTCGGCCTGCATCGCAGCCTCGACAACGGCGCGAACTGGACCTTCCAGAAGCTCGATTCGCCGTGGCAGTACACGCGCAACATCGTCAATCACCCCGCCTCGCTCGAAACGCTGTTCCTTACCAACGGCAACGGACCGCCGGGCACCACCGGAAGGCTGCTGCGCAGCACCGATGGCGGTGACACCTGGCACGACCTCGGCCTGCCCGGCGCGCTCAACAGCACACCGTGGTGCGTGGCGGTACATCCGGGCGATCCGAAACTGGTGTTCGCCTGCACCAATCTCGGCCAGTTGTTCCGCAGCCGCGATGGCGGCGAGCGCTGGACGCGACTGAAGCATGAGTTCGGCGAAGTGCGCGCATTGCATTGGCGGCCGGTGCCTCAGCACGGCGATTACTCGCACTTCGTCACCAAACGTACGGTGGAATCGATTCTGTTCGCGCAGTCCGCGGCCGGCGCGGCGGCGGTGCGATGAGCGCTCGCCGAAGAAGTTGCTTTGCTGAGTTGCTAGCGACGTGTTGCGCCGTCGTGCTTGGACTGGTCGCTACGCCTGACCTGGCCCATGCGCAGAGCACCGAGAGCTATCCGGTGAAACCGGTTCGCCTCATCATTCCGTTTCCACCGGGTGGCAGCAACGACATCGTCGGCCGCATGGTCGCCACGCAACTGGGCGAACGACTCGGCCAGCAGGTCGTGGTCGACAACCGCGGCGGCGCCGGCGGCACGATCGGCACCGACATGGCGGCCAAGGCGGCGCCCGACGGCTACACGCTGCTGTTGATCTCGGTGGCGCACGCGTTCAACGCTTCGATGTACCGGAAGCTGCCGTACGATCCGATCAAATCGTTCACGCCGATCACGCAGTTGGGCACCGGACCGGTCGCGCTCGCGGTGTACTCGGGCCTGCCGGTGAATTCGGTGAAGGAGCTGATCGCGCTCGCCAAGTCGAAGCCCGGCTCGTTGCAGTACGCCTCAGCGGGTGTAGGCAGCTTTCAGCATCTGGCCGCGGAGTTGTTCCGCATCCAGGCCGGCATCGACGTCGTGCACGTACCGTACAAAGGCGGTGGACCGGCGACGATGGACGTGATCGCGGGTCACGCGCACTACTCGGCCGGCTCGCTCATCCAGTACCTGCCGCACATCCGTAGCGGCAAGCTGAAGATTCTGGGCACCGGCGGCGCCGCGCGCAGTCCACTGCTGCCCGATGTGCCAACCATCGCCGAAGCCGCACTGCCCGGTTTCGAAGCAAACAACTGGTGGGGCATGCTCGCGCCCGCGGGCACGCCGGCCGCGGTGATCGATCGGCTGCACAAGGAGTTGGCGGTGCTGCTCACTACGGCGGAGACGCAGAAGCGCTTTCGCACCGAAGGAGCCGAAGCCGTGAGCATGTCGCCCGCGCAGTTCGGCGACTTCATCGCCACCGAGATTGCGAAGTGGGCAAAGGTGGTGAAGGACGCCGGCATCAGCGCCGATTGATCCGCAATCGCGGCATCGGAGCCATCGGCGTAAGCTGCGTCCAGCCTGCACCCCGAGTCCGCCATGCCCCAATCCGCCGCCACTGCGTACAACATCTGGGATCTGCGCGATCGCGCGCAGCGGCTGCTGCCCAAGGGCCTGTTCGAATTCGTCGATCGCGGCACCGAAGACGAGGTGGCGCTGCGCAATAACCGCGAGGCGTTCGAGCGCATCAAGCTCAAGCCGCGGGTCCTGATCGACGTCGAAAAACGCTCGCAGGCGATCACCCTGTTCGGCGCTGCGGCGAAGATGCCGGTGGCGATCGCCCCCACGGGCACCGCCGGACTGATGTGGTACCACGGTGAAGTTGCGCTCGCCAAAGCGGCCGCGGCCGCGGGCATTCCGTTCACGCTCGCCACCGGCTCGACCACTGCGATGGAAACCGTGGCCGAACAGGCACCGGGCGCGCGGCTATGGTTCCAGCTCTACATGTGGCCCGAGCGCGCGATGTCGCATCAGCTTGTGCATCGTGCCAAGGCCGCCGGATTCGAGGC
>CADEDU010000044.1:0-19746 GCA_902826155.1 uncultured beta proteobacterium | reverse complement strand
TCGCTCAACTGGGCCGACGTGCGCGAACTGCGCAAGATCTGGAGCGGCCCGCTGATGATCAAAGGGCTGAGCCATCCCGACGATGCACGGCTCGCCGCCGACAACGGCGCCGACGCGGTGATCGTCTCGAACCACGGCGGGCGCAACCTCGACAGCGCGCGCGCCCCGATCGATTCGCTACCCGCGGTGGTCGATGCCGTGGGCAATCGCATCACGGTGATCGTCGACGGCGGATTCCGGCGCGGCAGCGACGTCGTAAAGGCGCTGGCACTGGGCGCCCATTGCGTGCTGCTCGGACGCGGCCCGCTCTACGGTGTAGCCGCGGCGGGCGAAGCCGGCGCGGCGCGTGCAATCACGCTCTATCGCGACGAGATCGACCGCGTGCTGGCGCTGCTCGGGTGCAATGACGTCGCGCAACTCGGACATCAGCATCTCGAGGCGCCGCATCTGGGCATCACTGCTGCGGCCGATGCCGCGGTCGTGTCAACCGCACCGGAACGCCTACGCATCGCCGGCGAATAGCGGCGCGCATCACCGTTCCCCACGCTCACCCCGGATACAACCCTCGCCCGCGTGCGAACAGCCGCGTGAGCCCGAGCATGGTGTCGATCCAGGGCGTTTCCATCTTCAGCTGCTGACCGATCTCGCGCACCACCGAGACCAGCGCATCCAGCTCGATCGTCTTGCCGGCTTCGACGTCCTGCAGCATCGAGGTCTTGAACGCGCCGAGCTTGCGCGTCACGGCGTGACGCTCTTCGGGGTCGGCTTCGATGCGGATGCCGATGCGCGCGCCGATCGCGGCAGCTTCTGCCATGCATCGCGACAGGAACGCACGCACCAGTTCATCGTCGAGAATGCGATCGCAAGTGGCGCCGGTGAATGACGAGACCGGATTCATCGTCATGTTGCCCCACAGCTTGAACCAGATCTCGCGCTGGATCTGATCGCACACTTCGAGGTCGAACTTCGCACGCCGGAACGCCTCGGCCACCTTGACGCTCGCGGGCGAGAGTCCGCCGTCGGGCTGGCCGATGATCACGCGATTACCCGCGGCAGGCCGCACGATGCCGGGCTCCGGCACGGTGGCCGACAGATGCACCACGCAGCCGAGCACCTGACGAGTCGGGATGCTTGCCGCGATCATCCCTTCCGGATCGATGGTGCGCAGCTTCAAGCCCTCGCATAGTCCGCCGAAGCCCTCGAAGAACCACCATGGCACGCCGTTCATGGCAGGCACGACGATCGTCTCGCCATGCATGAGCGTGCGGAGCTGCCGCGCGAGTCCGGCCAGGGCCGGTGCCTTCACGGCGACGATGATGATGTCCTGCTTGCCCAGCTTCAGCGGGTCGTCGCTCGCCTTCACCTGGAAGGCGCGCATCTTGCCCTCGGTCTGCACTCGCAAGCCGTGCTGTCGCAGCGCCTGCAGCGTCTCGCCGCGCGCGAGGCAGTTCAATGCAAACCCGGCTTCTACCAGGCGTGCGGCGATCAATCCACCGATCGCGCCCATCCCGACGATGCAGATGTTCATGCTTCGTTCCACGTCAGTCCACCTCACTCCGGTTTCAAGCCCGCGGCCTTGACCGCGGCACCCCACTTCGATGACTCCGACTTGATGAACGCCGCGAACGCGGCCGGCGTGCTGCCGACCGGCTCGGCCCCTTGCTTGGCCAGGAACTCGCGCACTTCACCAGTGCCGAGCACTTTCGCCACTTCATCGCGCAGCCGCGACACGACCTCGGCGGGCGTGCCGGCGGGAGCCACGATCGCCGTCCAGCCTGTCACGTGCACCGCGGGAAAGCCCGCTTCGGCCATGGTCGGTACATCGGGCACCGCACCGGATCGCTGCGGCTGACACACCGCCAGCGCGCGCAGCTTGCCGCTGCGCACATGCGGAAGCAGCCCGGGCATCGTGCCGATGATCATGTCGATCTGCCCGGAGAGCAGATCGGCCGTCGCTGGTGCCTCGCCCTTGTACGGCACATGCAGGAACTTCACGCCACCGGCCTGCGCCAGCATCTCGGGAGCGAGATGACTCTGATTGCCCGGCCCGGCCGATCCGTAGCGGATCGACTCTGCCTTCGCCTTCGCCGCGTTGACTACGTCGGCCACCGTCTTGTGCGGTGAATTCGCGTTCACCACCATCAGGAAAGCGATCGAAGTCGTCTGCGTGACGGCCACGAAATCGCGCGCAACGTCGTAGGGCACCTTCTGATACAGGTGCTGATTGATCGCCAGCGCTGAAGGCGAACTCATCAGAAACGTGTAGCCATCGGGCGCTGCCTTGGCCGCAAGCTCGGCGCCGATCATGCCGTTGGCGCCGGCGCGGTTGTCGACGAGGAACTGCTGGCCGAGCGTCTCGCTCAGACGCTGGCCGATCGTGCGCGCAGCGATGTCGATGCTGCCGCCTGCCGATTGCGTGACAACGAAACGCACCGGACGATTCGGCCAGGTCTGCGCCGTCGCCATCGCACTCGCGAGCGCGGCAATCACGCCGCTCAACACCAAGCCACAGCCACGCACACGCTCAGGGCGCGAAATCCACCAGCTTCGCCACATCGGGACAGTTCTCCATTTCCGAAATCGCGCGCCGCAACCAGCGCGAACGTTGCTCACCCCAGATGGGATGCGCCAATGCATCGTACTTGGCCTCGACCAGCCCGGGCGGATAGGGATTGCCCGGTTCGCCGCTGGTGATGCGACACGTCCCGTCGAGCACCCGACCGTCGCGCAGCCGGATCGTCACCGCGACCGGCTGCTCGCGCGGATACCGCGCAGTGAGCGCCGCATCGGCTGACACCTCGACGCGCTGCGCCAGGGCCTGCACCTCGGGGTCAGCCACGGCTTCGTCGCCGAACGCTTCCAGCCCATTGCGCTTGCCGACCAGAATCGTGGCGAACGCGAACGGAATCGAGAAGCGCGTGCCGAACCAGTTGGTCACCGTCTTGTTCTTCAGGAACGCCGCCAGCTCATAGGCGCGCACATCGATGCGCTCGACCAGCGCAGGATCGAGCGCCTCTTCGCTATACCTGGCCAGCGCGTCGATGAACGCGTCGATGGCCGAGTGCACGTAGCGCGCCGTCGGATAGAGCTTCAGATAGCCCTCGGTCAACAGCCACCGCTCCCCCAGGCGCTCGACGCACGTGGCCGGCGCAAAGCCATCGCCCAACACCAGGCTGAAGGTGGTGTTGACGCCATCGGCCGGCCCGGTGAAGCCCGATTGCACCAGCCGCACTGCCATCTGCCCCATGAAGCCGCTGTGCCCGGCGTAGAAATTGCGCACTGTTGCGCCGTTGAGCATCGTGTGCCGGTTGGTCGCCATGCACGACGACGCGGCAAGGCTTGCCAGCTCGCGCCCTTGCGCCGGATCGAGCCCGCTCAGCCGCGCGACCGCAAGCGCCGCACCGATCACGCCGTAGGTACCGTGCGGATTGATGATCAGCTTCATCTTCGTCGCCGCACCGATGCGTGCCACCGCTTCGTAGCCGAGTGCAATCGCCCCCAGCAGCGCCGCACCGGATGCGTGATGCATCTGCGCCGTGGCGAGTGCCGCCGGAATCACCTGGATACCCGGATGACCATTGGCGAGGAAGTTGCCTTCGTCGTAATCGAACCACGCGCCGGCGATGCCGTTCAACATCGCCGCATCGAGCGGATTGGTCACGCGTCCGGCACCGATCACCCACGCAACGCCGGGCGCCGCGTTCAACAGCTGCCGCTCGCACAGCGACACCAGATTCGGCGAGCGCATGCCGGCGGCGATCACCGGCAACGTGTCGATCACGATCGCCTTGGTGCGTGCGATCACGCTCGCGGGAATCGCATCGAGCGGTGTGCGCAACACGAATTGCGCGAGCTGTTCGAGATAGTCGCCTTGGGCTGCGGTCATGAGATGGGTGTCGATGCCGCGCAGGCGCTGTGCCCCGCGCACGGCAGAGCCGCTAGCATACGGCCCGCCGGCGCATTTACCAATCCGGCGCCATCACCAATCCTTTCCGGGAGAATCCGCGTGGATTTTCGATTGAGCGAGGAGCAGCAGCTCTTCGTCGACCAGGTACGCCGTTTCGCCGAGCAGAACCTCGCCGCAGGCGCATTGGCACGCGCGCGCAAGCCGGGATTTCCCTTCGACGTCGCGCAATGGATGGCCGGCGCCGGCCTGCTCGGCATCACCTTCGACGAAGCCGACGGCGGCCAGGGCGGATCGCTCATGGATGCAGTGCTCGCCATCGAGCAGGTTGCGCTGGTGTGTCCACGCAGCGCGGATGTCGTGCAGGCCGGCAACTTCGGACCGATCCGCACTTTCGTCGAGTACGCCTCCCCCGAACAGAAGGCGCGCTGGCTGCCCGATCTGATCGCCGGCCGCTCGGCGATCTGCCTGGGCATGTCGGAACCCGAAGCCGGCTCGGCAGTGACCGAGTTGCGCACCAGCGCCAAGGCCGACGGCAAACACTTCGTGGTCAACGGCTCGAAGGTGTTCTCGACGCACAGTCCCGACGCGTCGATCTTCCTCATCTATCTTCGCTACGGTCCGGGGCTGGACGGCATCGGCTCGGTGATCATCGAGCGCGGCACGCCCGGCTTCACCGTCGGCCCCCCCTCGGAGTTCATGAGCGGCGAGCGCTGGGCACCGCTCTACTTCGAGAACTGCCGCATCCCCGCCGAGAACGTGCTGCTCGGACCGGGTGGGTTCAAGAAGCAGATCGCCGGATTCAACGTCGAGCGGCTGGGCAACAGCTCGCGCGCCCTCGCCTTGGGCCAATACGCATTCAACCAGGCGCGCGAACACGCCAAGATCCGCAAGCAGTTCGGACGCGCGCTGTGTGAGTTCCAGGGCCTGCAATGGAAGTTCGCCGACATGGCGCTCAAGCTCGACAGCGCCCGGTTGCTGTTGCACCGCGCCGCCACCAACGCGCGCGACGGCCTGCCTTCAGCCGATGAAACTTCTCTGGCGAAACTCGCCTGCAATCAGGCCGGCTTCGATGCGGCGCACGAGTCGGTGCAGATCATGGGCGCCACCGGCTACAGCCAGGAACATCTGGTGGAGTACTGCATGCGACGCACGCGCGGCTGGATGATCGCCGGCGGTTCGATCGAGATGATGAAGAACCGCATCGCCGAGGACGTGTTCGAGCGTCGCTTCGATCAACGTCCGCCGCGCGCGCCGCGAGCCGACGCCTCAAACAATCCAGGAGCCTGACCGTGCCGCTCAACCATGACGCGCTGATGAAGCTCGCGATCCCGCCGCTCGAGCAGGCGATCACGCCTCGCGACGTGATGCTCTATGCGTTGGGCATCGGTTTGGGCAGCGATCCGCTCGATGCGAAGCAACTGCGCTTCGTCTACGAGGAAGACCTGCACGTGTTGCCGACGATGGCGATCGTGCTCGGCTATCCCGGCCCGCTCAGCCAGTACGGCGACACGCGCATTACGAACACGCATGTCGTGCACGGCGAGCAGGGCTTTCGCATCCATCGCCCGCTGCCGGTGAACGCGAACCTGACGAGCCAGGTGCGCGTGGCGGGCGTGATCGACAAGGGCGAAGGCAAAGGCGCGCTCGTCTACACCGAGACGATCGTGCGCGAGGCGGGCAACGACGCGCCGCTTTGCACCCTCAACTCCACCACGTTCTGTCGCGCCGACGGCGGCTTCAATGGACCAACCGGACCGGTGCCGCCCGTCCACGCCCTACCCGAGACGCCGCCGCACCAGGTGTGCGATCTGCCCACGCTGCGGCAGGCGGCGCTGATCTATCGGCTATCGGGCGATTACAACCCGCTGCACGCCGATCCGGCATTTGCAAAACGCGGCGGCTACGACAAGCCGATCCTGCACGGACGCTGCACGTTCGGCGTGGCCGGGCACGCGATTCTTGCGACCTGCTGCGACTACGATCCCACGCGACTGCTGGAGATGCACGGACGTTTCTCCGCGCCGGTGTATCCCGGCGAGACCATTCGCACCGAGATCTGGCAGGCAGGCGAGGTCGTGTCGTTTCGGGCGAGCGTGCCGGCGCGGAAGGCCGTCGTCATCAACAACGGCAGGGCCGTGATCAAGCGCTGACGATCACCCCCGGCTGAATCGTCGTAGTACTTCGACTATTCAGGCTGTATCCCCGCCCCCGCCACTACCTTGCCCCACTTGTCGATCTCGCTCTGTATCACCGCACCGAACCGCTCCGGCGTGCCTCCCTGGATCTGGATCCCCGAGGCGATCAGCTTACTGCGCACCTCCGGCGCCTTGAGCGCTTCGTTCATCAACGCATTCAATCGCGCCACGACCGGTTTGGGCGTACGCGCCGGCGCCAGAATGCCGCCCCAGGTGCTCGCGTCGTAGCCTTTGAGTCCGGCCTCGGAGATCGTCGGCAGATCGGGAAACACGCTCGAACGCTCCAGCGTCGTCACGGCAATGCCGCGCACTGCACCCGATTTCACGTGCGACTGGATCGCGGTGACCGTGTCGAAGATCATCGAAGTGCGTCCACCGATCAAATCGGGATGCGCCGCCGAGCTGCCCTTGTACGGCACGTGCAGCATCTTGGTGCCGGTCATGCTCATGAACAGTTCGGCTGCCATGTGCAGCGAACTGCCCGAGCCGCTGGAGGCGTAGTTGACCTTGCCCTCGCTCGCCTTGATCCACGCGGCGAGCTCCTGCACGTTCTTCGCCGGCACCGACGGGTGCACCGCCAGCAGCAGCGGCACGACGTGCGTGTACACCACCGGCTCGAAGTCCTTCACCGGATCGAAACCGAGCTTCTTGTAGAGAAACTTGTTGGTCGCATGGCTCGAAGCGATGATCAACAGCGTGTGGCCGTCGGGCGCGCTCTTGGCCACGAACTCGGTGCCGACATTGTTGGCCGCACCCGGTTTGTTCTCGACCAGCACCGGCTGCCCGAGCGGCCCGGTGATCTTCTCGGCGAGCAGTCGCGCGATCAGATCGATCGCACCGCCGGGCGTAGCCGGCACGACGATCTTGACCGGCTGCGTCGGATAGCTCTGCGCCGACACTTGCGCGGTCGCTGCACACATCGCTGCTGCAACAAACGCGATTACCTTGGCTCGAGTCGTTGCGCGGATCATCGCTCGCATCATTGGTCTGGCTCCTTTGTCGTTTCGAAGATTCTCGTTGTTGGTTGCGTCGCTCAAGCGGTTGCCCGCGCACCCGAGCCTGCGCGCACCCGTTCGCACACCGCCGCCGTCACCTGCGTCGTCATCGCGGTGCCGCCCAGATCGCGCGTGTGCAAGGCCTTGTTCGCCGTCACCGCCTCAATCGCCTGCATCAGTGTGCGCGCGGCCTGCGCCTCGCCGAGATGCTCGAGCATCATCACCACCGACCAGAACGTGCCGACCGGATTGGCCAGTCCCTTGCCCATGATGTCGAACGCCGAACCGTGGATCGGCTCGAACATCGACGGATAGCGCCGCTCCGGGTCGATGTTGCCGGTGGGCGCAATGCCCAGGCTGCCGGCGAGCGCAGCGGCCAGATCGGACAGGATGTCGGCGTGCAAATTCGTCGCGACCACCGTATCGATCGAGCCGGGCCGCGTGACCATGCGCGCGGTCATCGCATCGACCAGCTCCTTGTTCCAGCTCACATCCGGAAATTCCCTGGCGATCTGCTGGGCGATCTCGTCCCACATCACCATCGCATGGCGCTGCGCATTCGACTTGGTGACCACGGTGAGCAGCTTGCGCGGACGCGAGCGCGCCAGCCCGAATGCGTAGCGCAGCACGCGTTCGACGCCCGCGCGCGTCATGATCGACATGTCGCTCGCCACCTCGATCGGATGTCCCTGGTGCGCCCGCCCACCGAGGCCCGCGTATTCGCCTTCGGAATTCTCGCGCACGATCACCCAGTCGAGATCGCCCGGTTTGCAGTGGCGTAGCGGCGACTCGATGCCGGGCAGGATCCGTGTGGGCCGCACGTTCGCGTACTGATCGAACCCCTGGCAGATCTTGAGTCGCAAGCCCCACAGCGTGATGTGATCGGGAATCTGCGGATCACCCGCCGAGCCGAACAGGATCGCGTGCTTGTCGCGCAGCTTGTCCAGGCCGTCGGCCGGCATCATCACGCCGTGCGCGCGGTAGTAGTCGCCGCCCCAGTCGAAGTGTTCGAACTCGAACTTGAGATTCGGATTGGCGGCCGCCATCGTTTCGAGCACCTGCTGTCCGGCGGGCACGACTTCCTTGCCGATCCCGTCGCCGGGGATCATGGCGATGCGATAGGTCTTCATCGAAGAGCAACCTCGGCGTAGCGTATGAATGGGCCGAGACTATAACTGCTCCGTTCATGTACGCCTGACCTTCGACAGGCTGTTAGAGTGCGGCCCGCTTCGACTCACCCCTAACCCTTTCCGCCCTTCATCGCCCTCCACGGCCAGCAATGACCACCCCTCACCCGCCCCGCATCATGCTCATCCACGCCATTGTCGAGGCGATGAGCCCCATCCGCGAAGCACTCGGCACCGCTTGGCCCGAATGCAAGAGCTTCGACCTGCTTGAGTCGTCGCTCGCGCCCGACCTCGCCGCTGAAGGCGGCAGCGTTTCGCCGGCGATGATCCAGCGCTTCTGCACGCTGGGCGACTACGCCGCGAGCGTCGGCCCCGGCGGCCAGAAGGCCGATGCGATCCTGTTCACCTGCTCGGCGTTCGGCCCGGCGATCGACGCCGTGAAAGCGCGCCTGCAGATCCCGGTGCTCAAGCCGAACGAAGCTGCGTTCGCCGAAGCGCTGTCGGCCGGCACGCGCATCGGGCTGGTGGTGACCTTTCCGCCGTCGCTGGCACCGATGCTCGACGAGCTGCATGCCATGCACAAGGAACGCGGCGGCGCGCCGATCGAAGTGACCACCAAGGTGGTGCCCGAAGCGTTCGCCGCGATGAAGGCCGGCAACTTCGCCGAGCACGATCGGCTGCTGGTGGAAGCGATCGCCGCGATCGCCGCGCTCGATGCCGTGGTCCTCGGTCAGTTCTCGATGGCGCGCGCGGCCGATGCAGTGCGCGCGAAAGCGAAATCGCCGATTCTCACCACGCCGGGCAGCGCGGTGACGGCTTTGAAGAAAATGCTGGCTGCCGGCTCGTAGCGCCCACCAACAACAACACTAGAGGAGAGCTTCATGTTTCAACTGTTTCGTCCCCGTGCCCTGCTGATCGCAACCACAGTCCTTGCGCTGGCCGGCTGCGCCAGCACCCCGCCGGAAGTCACCGTGCGCGCCAACGTGTTCCGCGGCGCGAGCAACATCCCGATCTACATGGGCATCGAGAAGGGCTATTTCGCCAAGCGCGGGATCAAGCCCGAGCTTCAGTTCACGCCGAACTCCTCGGAGCAGCGCACAGGCCTCGCTGCGGGCAAGTTCGAGATCGCGCACGCGGCCGTCGACAATGCGGTGGCGATGGTTGAAGTGGCCAAGCACGACGTTATCATCGTCGCGGGCGGCGATGCCGGCATGAACGAGTTTCTGGTTCAGCGCGACATCAATCGCCCGGCCGACGTGAGAGGCAAGACCTACGTTGTCGACGCGCCGAATACCGCATACGCGCTGATCGGCCGCAAGATCCTCAAAAACGCCGGCCTCGCCGACGGCAAGGACTACAAACTCAATCCACTGGGCGGCTCGCAGGCGCGCACCAAGGCGTTCGAGACGCCCGGCAATGCCGCGACGTTGCTCAATCCGCCCTGGAGCATCATCGCCAAAGAGCAAGGCGCGAAGAGCCTGGGGCGCACGATCGATCTGTTCGGTCCGTATCAGGCGGGCGGTGTGTTCGTCATGCGCAAATGGGCGCAGTCGAACGACGACGTGCTCGCGCGCTATCTCGCCGGTTACGTCGAAGGCTGCCGCGCTGCGCAAGATCCCGCGAATCGGGCGCAGACCATCGCTATCCTGCAACGCGACCTCAAGCTCTCACAGCAGGTAGCCGAGACCACCTACAAGGAACTGATGACGCCCAACCACGGCCTGGCGCGCGATTGCGCGTTCGATATCGCAGGCTTTCGCAACGTGCTCGCGCTGCGCGCCGAAATCGAAGGCCAGTGGGGCGGCAAGGCCCCGGCGCCCGATCGCTATATCGATCTGGGGTACTACGAGCGCGCGGTGCGCATAGTGGGGCGCTGATCATCGCGCAGTCCGGCAACGCAGTGCCGTGCGGTTGAAACCTACCCGCGCGGCTCGAAGTTGCCGTTCATCTCCTTGCCCCAGAATTCCGGCGCCCAATCCGGGCCCCAGATGTAGGGCAGCTCGTTCCAGTCGCGCGTTTGCCACGCCGGGCTGATCTTGTCCATGTCGGCGTAGTACTCGACCCAGCTACCCCACGGATCGCGGATGTAGCAGAACAAGTTCGAGGCGAGCGCATGCCGGCCTGGACCGAACGTTTCCTTGTACCCGGCCTTGCGCATGCGCAGCGTGGCGAAGCCGATGTCGTCGATGCTGCCCACGTTAAAACTCGCGTGCTGAAAGCCCCGATGCGTGCTCGGGATCAGTCCGAAGCAGTGGTGATCGGTCACGCCGTCGCCCGCAGCCATGAATGCGACCTTGCCCGCCGCGCGATCGCTGGTGCGCAGACCCAGTACATCCTCGAAGAACTTCTCCGCCTTCTCGAACTCGGGCGTGAACATCAGCATGTGGCCGATGCGCGCGGGCTTGGGATCTTTCTCCAGTTCACGCCAGCGATGCACGTCGACGCGCGGGGCGCCGCTCGGAGCCGGCACGGTCGCGGGCTGCGCCGCCTGTGGCGTGAGATTGATCCACGTGCCCCACGGATCCTGAAACCATAGGCCGGCGCGCTGCACACCTGCCGGTCCGGCACCGACGCTCATGCCCGCGGCCTTCAGCTTGTCGGCGAACGCGCTCTCGGTGCCCGGCTCGATGCGAAACGACAGATGGCTCATGCGCTTGACGGTGCCGCGCGTGATCACGATCTCGTCGTTGTTGCGCCCCGGCGAGCGCAGGGCGAGCGCCTCGCCGGCCTCACGCGCCTGCAGCCCGAACGTCTCGTAGAACTTGCGCGCGACCGCCAGATCGGGCACTTCGAGCCCGACCCCGTTGAGCCCTTGCACACGCGGCGTAGCCATTTCACACCACCGCGATCGCGTTGATCTCGATCAGGTACTCCGGCTTCACCATCTTGGTCACCTCGACCATGGTGGAAGCAGGCGGCGGCGATTTGAAGTATTCGCGCCGCACCTTGTGGATGACATCGAAGTGCTCGATGTTGCGCACGTACACATCCACCCGGCAGATGTCGTCCATGGTGCCGCCCGCCTCCTCCACGGCCGCCTTGATGTTCTCGCACACCTGACGCGTCTGCGCCTCGATGTCGCCGACCCCGGTGATGCCGCCTTGCGCGTTACGCGCAGTCATGCCCGAGATGAACACGAGCTTGCCGCGCGCCTCGGTGACGGTGGCCTGCGAGAAGTGGCCGTTGGGTGGGCCGATCCGCGTGGTCGAGAGTTGCTGCTTGGGCATGGTGGTCTCCTGTCGATAGAATTTTCGGAAATCGATGCGACTACGCAACCTTCAGTCGTGCGCGCCACGCGTTCGCATCGAGCCCGACGCCTTGCGCACACGCCAATAACTTGTCGAGCACATCCGCTGGCACTGACACTTGCTCGCGTGCAGCACTCGCTCGCGAACGTTCCAGATCGCCGGGCGCGTACAAGACCCCAGTGCCGGCTGCGCGTTTGGCATGCCGCACCTTGTCGGCGAGTTTGCCCACCCTGCCCGGCATCACCTGCTCCACGCCGAAGCGCGCCAGGTCGATCGCGATGAACAGATGCGCACAGGCATACGGCTTGGCTGGATCACCATAGAGCGGTTGCACCTCTTCGCCGATCGCGCCGCCCGACAGTCCACCGCACAACAAATCGATCAGCATCGACAGGCCGAATCCCTTCGGCCCCGCGGCAGGCAACAGCATGCCTTTGATGGCCGCAGCCGGATCGGTCGTGGGCTGACCTTGCGCGTCGCTCGCCCAGCCCTCGGGGATCGGCCGACCTGCCGATTCGGCCAAGCGGATCTTGCCCATCGCGGTGGCGCTCGTTGCCATGTCGGTCACGATCGGCAACCCGTCGGCCGAGGGCACCGCGATCGCGATCGGGTTGTTGCCGACGATGCGTTCGGCTCCGCCCGGCGGTGGCATAAGCGGCCGCGTGTTCGAGAGCACGATGCCGACCTGACCAGCCTGCGCGATTGCGCGCGCCCAGTAACCAGCGGTGCCGAAGTGGAACGCGTTGCGTACCGCTACCGTCGCCATGCCGTGCGCACGCGCGCGCTCGATCGCCAGACGCACCGCCTGATCGGCACTCACCTGCCCCAACCCGTTACCGGCATCGAGCGTGACTGCGCTGCCGCCATCGTGTGCGATCAACGCGTGCGCGCCCGGCACCACCGAGCCCGCACGGATGCGGTCGACGTACATCGGCACCAGCATCACGCCATGCGAGGCGACGCCTTCGCAGTCGGCGGCGACGATCGAGCGGGCGGTGAGCATCGCGTCCTCGGCACTCGCGCCGAGCGTCCGCAACACCGCCGCGACAAGCTCGATCAGCGCATCAGTGCGCATCGCGCTCGTCGGTGTACCAGTCGGGCTTCTGCGGATAGTGCGGGCCGTCGTAGATCTCGACCACCACCGTGTCTTCGTGCGCGTACGTCGGGCCGTGCACGTTGCCTTTGGGGTTGCAGTAGAACGCGCCGGGCGTGAGCACCGTCTTGGTGGCGGTGTACTCGTACTTGCCCGACAGGCAGATCATGAACTGGTTGGACGCGTGCTTGTGCGGCGAAGGAATGCCGGTGCCCTTGTCGAACTTGATCAGCGCGATCGTCGCCTCGGTGCTCGGGTCGCGCCACAGCATCTTCTCGTGCACGCCCTTGAGCGACTTGGCGCGCCAGGGCATGTCGTTCGTTTGCATCAGGATTTCGGCGAGATTCGGCGCGCCGGGCGGCATCTGCGGTGCGGTCATGGGGAGTCCTTGAAGGAGTGTTTGGGAGTACTCGTGAGTACTGGGTCAGTGACGAGCCGGCGGCGGCAACCACGGCGCAAGCAGCCATTCGATCGCCACCCCCGCGAGATACGCGAGGATACCGAGAATCGCCAGCGCGAAAAGCGCTGCGAACGCGAGCGGCGAATTCACCTGCGAGGTGGCCTGCAGCAGCAGATAGCCCAAGCCTTCGCTCGAGCCGATGAACTCACCGATCACCGCGCCGATCACCGCCAGTGTCACCGCGACCTTGGCGCCGGTCATGACGAACGGCAGCGCCGCAGGAAACTGCACCTTCCAGAACGTCTGCCAGCGCGACGCTTTGAGACTGCGCGCCAGCTCCAGCAGCTCGCGCGGCGTGGATTGCAGCCCGGCGGAGGTATCGACGATGATCGGGAAGAACGCCACCAGCCAGGCGATCGCGAGCTTCGATTCCATGCCGGTGCCCAGCCACACCAGCACGATCGGCGCGAGCGCGACTTTCGGCACCGACTGCAACGCCACCAGAAGCGGATAGAACATCAGGTTGAGCGTGCGCGAGTTGGCCACCGCCACCGCGATCGGAATGCCGATCACCAGTGCGAGCAGAAAACCGTAGATGGTCTCCTTGGTGGTGACCCAGCCTTCGGCGAGCAGCAGATCCCAACGCCCGACGAACGCGGTCCAGACTTCGTGCGGCGTGGGCAGCACGGCGGTCGGCACCTTGAACACGACGCACACCAGATGCCACACGAGCAGACACGCGACGATGCCCAGCGGCGGATAAACCAACGCGCGCCAGTCGCTGATGATCCATCGCCACAGCATCGCGCTCAGCCCTCGTGCAGCACGCCGAGCGCGCGGCCGGCACGGCGTTCGAGTTCGGTGAAGCGCGCGGTGTAACGGGTCGCCGCCGAGCGCGGATACGGCAGATCGACGTCGATGCGCTCGGCGATGCGCGCCGGGCGCTTGCTGAACACCAGCACCTGATCGGCCAGGTACACCGCCTCGGCGATCGAGTGCGTCACGAACACCACCGTGGCCTGGGTGCGCGCGCGGATGTCGAGCAGCAGATCGTTCATCTCCATGCGCGTCAGCTCGTCGAGCGCGCCGAACGGCTCGTCCATCAGCAACAGGCTGGGCTGATGGATCAGCGCGCGACACAACGCCACCCGCTGCTGCATGCCCCCGGACAATTCGTGCGGACGCGCCGCCTGAAATCCTTCGAGCCCTACGATCTTGAGCAGATCGAGTGCACGCGTACGTGCCGCCGGGTCGTTCTTCTTCAGGATTTCCATCGGGAACAGCACGTTGTCGAGCACGCGTCGCCAAGGCATCAGGTTTGGCGTCTGAAACACGAATCCGAAGTCGGACTGCGGCCCGCTCACTTCCGTGCCGCGAATGCGTACCGACCCCGATGTTTTCGGGATCAGGCCGGCGATGATCCGCAGCAGCGTGGTCTTGCCGCAGCCGCTCGGTCCGAGCAATGCCACGAGTTCGCCCTGCCGGAAGGAGAGCGACGCGTCATCGATCGCCACCAGCGGTTCGGTCGCGCGGCGCCCCAGTTCCTTGCGCTCGAACACACGCCGAACGCCGCTTAGCTCGCCGAACGGCTTGGCAACGGATGGCGACACGTGAGGCGGCGAGTTCGTCATGAAGCGGCCGATGCTAGCGGAGCGTGATGCCGTGCGCTACTCTGGCTCCTCGCACCCGCCTATCGAGGATTCGCCATGACCCGCCGTTCCGCGTATCGCTTCGTACGCCCCGTCTCCGTATTCGCCGCATTCGTCGCAGCCGCCACCGCGCTTCCGGTCGTGGCGCAGGAGCGCGACATCAAGTTCACGCTCGATTTCATTGCACTGGGCAGGCATGCGCCGTGGTACGTCGCGGTGGCCAAGGGCTACTTCAAACAGGAAGGGCTCAACGTCACGGTGATGCCCTCGAAGGGCACCGCCGATGCGATCAAGGCAGTGGAGACCGGCATCGCCGATCTCGGCTTCATCGACGTGCCCAGCCTGGTGGCGAGCGGCGGCGCCGGCGCGGCGATCAAGATGGTCGCGGTGAACTATCAGAAGCCGCCGTACTGCGTGTTTTCATTGAATCCCGGTGCGAACGTGACCAGCCCGAAGGATATGGTCGGCCTGGAGTTCGGTTCGAGCACCGCCTCGTTCGTACCGAAGATCCATCAGGCGTTCATGAAGATGCACGGGCTCGATCCGTCGACCTTGCGCGTGGTGAACATCGACGGCTCGGCGCGAGTGCCGATGCTCGTGGCCCGCAAAGTGCAGGCGATCGATTTGTTCGTCATGAGCGAGCCCGGCATCCGTCGCGCGGTGAAAGACGGCGAGCCCAAATGCATGCTGCTGGGCGATCACGGACTCGACATCTACGCCAACGGCATCGGCGTCAAGGAAGAGTTCATGCAGAAGAATCCGCAGGTGGTGCGTGGCTTCGTACGCGCCGCTCTGCGCGGCTGGAAGGACGCACTCGCCAACCCCGAAGAGGCCGCGAAACTCCAGGGCGCGACGCTGAAGGCGCTCGATCAGGCGGTGATCGCTGAAGAGCTGCGCATCGTGCGACGGCTCGCGGTGACGCCCGACACCGAGAAGAACGGCCTTGGCGCGATGGACAAAGCCAAGATGGCGCGCACGGTGGATTTCATCAATGCGAATGTGCAGGTGGAAGGCAAGAAGCTGACCGTCGACGATGTGTATCGCGACGGGTACCTGCCCGCCGAGCCGATCAAACCGTGACGGGCGCCCCTTCGACATTGCTCAGGGCAGGCCCTTCGACATTGCGCAGGGCAGGCCCTTCGACATTGCTCAGGGCGAACGGCCACAAAGAGACCCGTTCGTGCTGAGCCTGTCGAAGCATGAGTCCGTCATTGCCTGAAGCAGCTGCCGCGTGACCACCCGCCCCACGCTCCCCATTGCCATCGTCGGTGCCGGCCCGATCGGCCTCACCACCGCGCTCGGGCTGGCGCACCATGGCCTGCCCTTCGTCGTCTTCGAAGACGACGATCGCCTCTCGCTCGACACCAAAGCCGGCACCACGCTCACCCGCACGCTCGAAGTGTTCGAGCGCTACGGCGCGGCCGACGCGGTGCTCGCCCAGGCGCTGCGGGTAGACGAGATCGGCGAGATCGACCGCGCGACGAATCGCTCCACACTCTCAGTGCGGCTCGACGTGCTCGATGCCGAAACGCGATACCCGTTCGTCATCAACCTCCCGCAGGACAAGATGGAGCCGGTGCTCGCGCAAGCGCTGGCACGCTCCGAACTTGGCCGTGTGACGCTGCGTCATCGCCTGCTGCGCTATGAGCCGCTCGCCGATCGGGTGCGACTGCATCTGGAAACGCCGCAAGGCCCGACCACGTTCGACGCCAGCTATCTGCTCGGTTGCGACGGCGGGCGCAGCGTGGTGCGCGATCAGATGGGCGCGACGGTGGAAGGCACCTCGCTCGCCGAGCGCTACGTGCTGGTCGATCTCGAAGTCGACCTCGACGTGGGCAATCCGCGTGACTACCCGTATCTCGCTTACTTCGGCGATCCGAAGGAATGGATGATCCTGGTGCGCCAGCCGCATTGCTGGCGATTCCTGTTTCCGCTGGCCGATGGCCTGCCCGAGCCCACGCCCGACGATCTGCGCGACAAAGTCCTGCGCTTCATCGGCCACGTGACGCAGGTGCGCGTGCTCGGCATGAACATCTACCGCGTGCATCACCGCGTGGCCAGCCGCTGGCGTGACGGCCGCGTGTTTCTCATGGGCGACGCCGCGCACCTGATCACGCCGATGTGGGCGCTTGGGCTCAACACCGGCGTGCTCGATGCATCGAACCTGCCCTGGCGCCTGGCGTGGGTGCAGCGCGGCTGGGCGCCCGATGCGCTGCTCGATGGCTACGAGCGCGAGCAACGTCCGCTCGCCGTCGATGGCTCGGGCCAGATGGCAGAAGCCGCACGCCAGAACATGGCGCGCCGCACCGATCGCGTCGCGGCGATGACCGACAACAACTGGGGCAACGCGTACACCCGTTCGCTGCTGGGCGTGCGGGTCGATGTGGCCGGCACCGGCGCGAGCAGCATGGTCAAGACGCAGACCGCGCCGCCGATCGAGCCGGGCGATCGCATCCCCAATGCCCGCCTGCACGACGCGCAAGGGCGCGAGCTGCGCCTGCATGATCTGACGCGCGATCGATTCGTCGCGCTCTACATCACCGACGCACGCCGCCGCCCGCCGCTACCGCCGACAGATTCACCCGCGCTCGCGCATCGCGTCGTCTCGCGCTGGGACGCCCCGCACGACTCCGGTCTGCGCGATCGCGCGCTGCTTGATTCGGGCAACCGCTTCACCACCCGGTTAGGTGTACCGACCGATTCCGTCGTGCTGGTGCGCCCCGACGAACACGTGGCCGGCATCGCGCCGATGAGCGCGGACGCCGCAGCCAGGTTGTATCGTGAGGCGGTGGGAATGCCGCCGCCCGTTTGATCTCACCCAAAACCATGACCCTCTCCATCCAATACAACTTCAACGACTCTGTGGTGCTCATCACCGGTGCGGCTTCGGGCATCGGCGCTGCCACCGCTCGCGCATGCGCGAAACACGGTGCTCGCGTGGTAGCGATCGACGTCGACGCGCAGGGCCTCGAAGCGTTGCGCGCCCATGGCGCTGCCGCAGGCAACAACGCAAATATCGAAACGCACGCGCTCGACGTGTCGGATAGCGCCGCCGTCAATGCGCGTGTTGCCGAGGTAGCCATCCGCCTGGGCCGCATCGACGCCGCCGTGCTCGCCGCCGCGATCCAGGGCCGCACGCCGATCGAGTCCGAAAGCGATGCGCAGTGGCACCGTCATATGGCGATCAACCTCGATGGCGTGTTCTACATGCTGCGCGCGCTCATGCCGATCATGCGCCGGCAGCGATCAGGTGCCCTGCTCGCCTTCACTTCGGGACTAGTCAACATGGGCTGGCCCGGCGCCGGCGCCTATGCCGCCTCGAAAGGCGCGCTCATCGGATTGATGAAATGCGCCGCGCAAGAACTGCGCGAATGCGGCGTACGCGCCAACGTGATCTCACCCGGCCTGCTCGCCACACCACTGTTCAAGAACGTAGCCAGCGCCGACGAAATCGCGATGTACGAGCGTTCGCTCGGTGTGTCGGACCCTGAACTGGCCGTGCCGACGGTGCTGCATCTGATCTCCGATGCGTCGAAGAGCCTTACCGGCGCGGTGATCGAGCGCCGACTGGTACCGGGGAGTTCTGCTTGACCACCATCCCTGACCAAACGCTTGCGCGGACTTACAAGCCCGCCCGCACGCGCACGTTCGCCTTCCAGGTTGCCGCTGCGTTCGCCACGGCGCTCGCCATCGCGATCGCCCCCGCCGCACTCGCGCAGAGCTTTCCCGCCAAGCCACTGCGCCTGATCCTCACCAATCCGCCGGGCGGCACCGTCGACACGCTCGCCCGCGTGATCGGCGACGAGTTGAGCAAGTCGCTCGGCCAGCCGGTGGTGATCGAGAACCGCCCCGGCGCGAACGGTTCGATCGGCGGACAGATCGTTGCCACCGCCGAGCCCGACGGCCACACGCTACTGCTCGGCCCGCCCGGCCCGATCGCGATCAACAAGCTGCTGTACGCGAAGATGCCGTACGACCCGCGCGCTGCATTCGCGCCCGTCTCGCTGGTGGCCGTGGCGCCGCTGCTGCTGGTGGTGAACCCGACCGTGCCGGCGAAAGACTTCGCCGAATTTCTCGACCTCGCACGCCGGCAGGCGGGCAAGCTCACCTACGCCTCGCAAGGCAACGGCTCGAGCGGACACCTCGCGATGGAATTGTTGAAGGTGCGCGCCGGCGTCGACCTCACGCACGTGCCGTACAAGGGCAGCGCACCCGCGATCGCCGATCTGGTGGCAGGACGCGTCGAAGCCATGCTCGACAACACCACCTCCGCGCTCCCGCAGATTCGCGGCGGCAAGTTGCGCGCGCTTGCGGTGGCCGAACCGCGCCGCATCAAGGCCGCCCCCGACGTGCCGACGATCGCCGAATCGGGCCTGCCTGGCTTCGAGGCCACGCCTTGGTTCGGCGTTGTCACGCGCGCGGGCACGCCGCGCGAGATCGTCGATCAGCTCGCCGCGCGCATCGGCGAGATCGTGCGCCGCCCCGACATCGACACACGCTTCGCCGCGCTGGGCGTGGAACTGCGCGGCACCACCGCCGCTGAGTTCGACGCGCACATCGAGTCGGAGCTCAAGAAATGGGATGCGATCGTGAAGCGCTCGGGGGCGAAGCTGGACTGAGCTTGCGAGCCATGGTCGACGATCGATTCACGCGACGGCTGAATGCAAGTTTTCCACTCGACCAACTGCAAGTTTCCGCCCCCTACGGCTTTTCCGCCACGATCTTGCCGTCTTTCATCACGTACACCGGCGTGCCGTACATCCGCGCGATCTTGCGAGCCTGCTTGCCGGCGCGAATGAGCGATCGTTCGACAGCGCGGGAGAAGTCGTCAGGCCTGACCTTCGGCTCACCGCGCTTGGCTCCCCCTGATCGATTCATTTCCCCAGAGCGTTGCGCTAACCCTGATCGCTTCGCCAGCGCTACCCGCTTCGATCGCGACGCCCGCTTGACCTTATCTTCCTGCCCCTTCCGCTTCGCACTCTTCGCTACCGGCCTCCGCAATCGAACACGATATGGAGCCTGCGGCTCGCTGATCTGATCGCTCGGACCCGCGGCGATCACTTTGACCTCGTCTGCCGTCCACTGCACCACGCGCAAGCGAGGGACGAGCGCGAACGACGCATCAGCCGTCA
>CADEDU010000043.1:56689-58478 GCA_902826155.1 uncultured beta proteobacterium | reverse complement strand
CGTTTGGCTTTGGGTTACTCCTTCATACAACCGTCTTGCTCCATCCAGTGTGATCCTATGACCCGCTTGTACATCCACGAAGTCGTTACCCGGGACGGGTTCCAGATGGAGCCCCGATTCGTCCCGACCGAGAAGAAGATCCAACTCATCAACGAGATGAGCGAGGCCGGACTGGCCAAAATCGAGATCACTTCATTCGTCTCACCCAAGGCAGTTCCTATGCTCGCCGATGCCGAAGCGGTCGCTGCCGGCATCAAGCGGCGTCCGGGCGTTAAGTACGTCGCGCTGATCGCGAACGTGAAGGGCGTCGAGCGCGCAATCCAGGCGAAGGTCGACGAAGTCGTGCTGGTGGTATCGATTTCCGAGACGCATAACCGCGCGAACGTTCGTCGCAGCGTGGCCGGATCGTTCGATGGATTCAAGGAGATCGTCGCGGCGCTTCATGGAACGGGCATCGGCGTGTCCGCCGGCATGGCCACCACATTCGGTTGCCCATTCGAGGGATTTCAACCGACCGAGCGAATCCTCGAGGTCATTCAGCGATACGTCGACCTGGGCGTCACCAACCTCGGATTGGCCGACACCACAGGCATGGCGAATCCAAAGCAGGTTCTGGAAATTTCCCAACTCGCACGAGCGAAGTACCCGCAGGTTGATTTCGCTCTGCATTTCCACAACACCCGGGGCATGGGCCTTGCCAACGTCGTCTCCGGACTGCAGGCCGGTATCCGCCGGTACGAATCGTCACTCGGTGGTTTGGGTGGTTGCCCGTTTGCTCCCGGTGCCTCGGGCAACATCTGCACTGAAGATCTCGTTCACATGCTCGAGGAAATGGGCCATGAAACCGGGGTGGACCTGACCCGGCTGCTTGCGGCTTCGAGAAAGCTGCGTGACATTGTCGGGCATGAACTACCTGGGCAGGTGGTCAAGGCCGGGCGTAGTCTCGATCTTCATCCCGTGCCCGAGGGCGTGCACTAGACTCGACCCGGCGGGTTCGACGCGGACGCACGTTCGCGACGTGCATCGTCCTTCCAACTACCCGATCGATCCATCGCGTCCGGACCGGAGTCCGATCGATGTCCGACTCTCGCCTTGCTCCGCTTGATCCGGTAGTGCGCGCGACGCTGGCGCAGACATCAACGGCAACGATCAGTACGGTTTTATTCAAGCGCGGCCTGCGCAATATCTGGATCCGCCGTGCGCGTTGCTCGACAACGGGCGAGGCGCGAGTGGTCGGCCCGGCGTTCACCATGCGATTCCTACCCGCGCGCGAGGATCTTTCGAGTCCGTCGGCGTGGTCCTCGCCGCGATCGACGCGCGCCGCCGTGGAGGAAATGCCGGCTGGTTGCGTCGCGGTCGTCGATGCCCACGGAATCGGCGATGCCGGAATTCTCGGCGACATCCTGTGTCAGCGCATGGTCCGGCGCGGTGTGGCCGGACTCGTGACCGACGGCGCGGTCCGCGATATCGAGGGCGTATTGGCGACACGATTACCGCTCTGGTGCTCAGGTGCTGCCGCTCCGCCCGCGGCCTCCCAACTGCATTTCGCCGGCTGGCAGGATCCGATCGGCTGCGGCGGCGTGGCCGTCTTCCCCAACGACATCATCGTAGCCGACGCGGATGGTGCGATCGTCATCCCGCCTGCTTTCGTGAGCGATGTAATCGAGCAAGCCGGGGAGCAGGATCGACTCGAAGCGTGGATCTTGGCGCAGGTCGAGAGTGGGGCTGCGCTGCCCGGCCTGTATCCGCCCGACGCTGCAAGCCTGGCACGCTATAACGCGTCGCGAAA
>CADEDU010000043.1:0-56589 GCA_902826155.1 uncultured beta proteobacterium | reverse complement strand
GATCTACCTGTTGCGCGTCTGCGCGTCGTGCTTCTCGCGATAGATGCGCCGGCTCTGCACATTCTCCGCGTGCTGGATTCGCGCGTTTTCGTGTGCGCCCACATGACCGTCCGCGCCGGCGCGGGCTTGCATCCGATTGGTGTGGGCCTGACCGCGCTCGAGCCTGCCGACCTCGCGGTTCGTGAGGGTGCCCGACTCGACACCCTGTTGTACGCGGCGCTGCTGATTGATATTGCGTTGAACCTCGGCCTGCATCCGCTGCGATGACGCGGAGTTGGGGTTGCCGGTTTGGCCATCGTGCTTTTCCTGGTAGATGCGCCGGCTCTGCGCATCCTGCGCCTGATCCAGACGTGCACGCTCTTGCTGCGTCAGCACACCGTCCCGCAACGCCCGCGCCTGCATCTGCTCGACATGGGCCTGACCGCGTTCCAGCCGTGCTGCTTCGTGCGTGGTGAGCTGCCCGGACTGCAGACCTTGCTGGATTCGTTCCTGCTGGTTGACGTTGCGCTGGACGGTCTGTGCCGTGTTGGTCTGAGCGAGAACGGGAAGGGCAAACAGACTGGCCACGGCGGCGGTGAGAATGACTCGGCTGGCTTTCATCTTCGGTCTCCTGTCTTGTGGGCTCTTTGCATGCGTTGATCGCATGTCGCCAATGTGCCTGCCAAACACGCCGCAAGCGCCCTCGCGAATGTAAGAGCGGTAACCAGGTGTAACCACCGGGCCGGGCCGCGCGAAATTGTCACGCTGGCGCGTGAAACCACCTCGTTCACGCCTCAGACCGGCGTGACGCGCGCGTCGGGCGCCGTTACTCAGGGCGCGTCAGGCGGGCCGGCGTTCGCTCAGGAAGGGGAGTCCGATGCAGAAGAACACCGCGTCCTGGCCGGCACGAACAGACTCGCGCGCCGCGCCGGCGGGGATGTACATGTAGCAGCCGGTCGAGTAGGACGAGCCGTCGTACGTGATGTCTCCGCTGATCATGTAGCGGACCTCGGCGTCACGCTGCACACCGCCGGGCAACGCGGCACCGGCGGCAACCTTCAGCATGCTCAGGCTGGTGCGCTGTTCGCTGAAAGTTCCAAGGTGCTTGCGGGCTATCCCGGGAAGATCCGGGTCGGCGCGCCACCCGAATTCATCGGGCAGCATCATCACCGGTTCGCGATAGCGTGGCCTGGGAAAGGTGAGTTTGCGGCCTTCGTGCGCCTCCCAGATCGCGGCATACGAGTCCTTGTTCTGCGGCGTGCCGTCGGGTTTGCGCCCCTTGTAGATCCCGTTTTCAAACACGGCGCCATCGGCAATCATGCGTCGATAGGTCGCATCCAGTTCGGCACTGGTAAGCAGGCGCTCGCCACTTGGCCCCTGGAATTGCATCAGCAGGCATGTGCAGTCGCCGCGCTGTGTCTGCGGCCCGTAGTGCACACCCTCCGGAAAGTAGCCGCATTCGCCGGCGACCATGTCCTGGCGCACGCCGATGCTCTGGACCCCGTCGATGATGTAGCGGATCTGATCGCAGTTATGCCGGTGCCGCGGTACTTCGTAGCCGTCGGGAACGACCATGTAGGACATCTCGACCGTCACGCCGGGCAGACCGCTATCCAGCGGCAGCAACTTGCGACGGATGTTGATCTTGCGGCCGCGTTGAATGTTCTCCCAATCGCAGTCGGCGACATTGAGGATCGTGAGCGAGGGTGTGCGCGTGCTTGTGTCGAATGTATTCATTGCGGTTTGATCTTCGCGTTCTTGAGGACGCCCGCCCATTTCGTTGCTTCCTGCTTCATGAGCGAGGCCAACTCGTCGGGTGTGCTGGTCTGCGCTTCGGTGCCCTGTTTGGCAAAGGTTTCTTTCACCTCGGGCAGCGCCATGATCCGGCGGATCTCGCCGTTGAGCCGATCGATCACCGGGCGCGGCGTTCCGCCGGTGGTCATGATGCATACCCAGGTGGTGATGTCGTAACCCGGTACGCCCGATTCGGCGATGGTCGGAACCTCCGGGAGCAGCGGGTCGCGCGTAGCGCCCGTGACCGCCATCGCCTTGACCCGACCGGCCTTGGCGAGCGGCAACACCGCCGGAAGCGCGCCGATCGCCAGATGAATCTGCCCGGAGATTACGTCGGGAACGATCGCGCCGATTCCTTTGTAGGTGACGAGCGTGAGCTCGCCGCCGATGAGTCCGTTGAGCAGTTCCGCGCCGATATGGCCGGGCGTACCGATCGGCGCATGGCCGATCGCGATCGATCCCGGCTTGCGTTTGGCGAGGGCGATCATTTCCGCAACCGAATTCGCCGGCAAGTTTGGCGCGGCGATCATCAACATGTTGCCTACCGCCACCATGCTCACAGGGGCCACGTCCTTCTCGTAGTCGAACCCGGGGTTGGGAAGCAGCGTCTGGTTGACGGCGTGGTTCGAGCCGGTCGAGAGCAGCGTGTGTCCGTCGGGCGGCGATTTGGCAACGTAGTCAGTGGCAATGTTGCCGCCGCCTCCAGGACGGTTCTCGACGATCACCGGTTGACCGAAAGTCTTGGTCATGTGCGAGCCGAGCGTTCGTGCAGCGATGTCGACGAGCCCACCCGGGGCCGCCATGACCACGATCCGGATAGGCTTGGTCGGAAATTCCTGCGACCACGCTTGCGTCGCGGCGAGCAGCGTGCAGATCGCGCCACCCGACGCGCACCGGGCACTCAGCGCTGTCAACCTTCGCCCGAATCCCATGACGATCTCCTCAACGTTTCGAGCGGTCGCGGCTCTACAGCACAAGTTCCGCAAGCACCTGCAATGCTTCGCGCTGCTCCGCTCTGATCAGCAGCGTGCGCACCGGCGATGCCTGCCACACCTGCAGTCGATCGCGAATGCGTGCTTTATCGCCGACGAGTGCCGTCTCATCGACGAGCTGGTCGGGAACGGCGGCTGCGGCCTCCGCGCGCTTGCCCGACAGGTAGAGATCCTGAATCTTGCGCGCTTCCGCCTCATAACCGAGCCGGACCGCGAGATCGTTGTAGAAGTTCTTGCCGCGCGCGCCCATGCCACCGATGTAGAGCGCCAGATTCTCCTTGATCGGTTGGCGGCAGCGTTCCAGGTCGCTGCCCACGACGCATATGACGAATGGTGCGACGTCGAAGCTATCGAGGCTCTTGTTGCCGCCGGCCTTGGCAAACCCGGCGTTCAGATGCGGCGCGAGCAGATCGAACCGTTCCGGATTCATCCACACCGGAATGAGGCCATCGGCAACCTCGGCGCTGCAAGCGATGCCGGCCGGACCGATCGATGCGGTGTAGATCTGCATGTCCTTGCGTGCGTGCAGGATGCTCTTGAGCGGCTTGCCCAGCCCCGACGCATCGGGCCCGCGATAGGGGATCTCGTAGTGCTCGCCCTTGAATTCCAGCGGCGTTTCCCGCGCGAGGATCTTTCGTACGATCGAGATGTACTCGCGGGTGCGTGTGAGCGGCTTGCCATAGGGCACGCCGTACCAGCCCTCGACGACTTGCGGGCCCGACGGGCCCAGGCCCAGGATGAAGCGGCCGCCAGACAGCGCATCGAGCGTCATCGCCGCCATGGCAGCCGCGGTGGGCGTGCGTGCGGGCATCTGCATGATGGCTGTGCCGAGCTGAATTTTGGACGTGAGCGCGGCGAGGTAGGCGAGCGGCGTGAGTGCATCCGAGCCGTACGCTTCCGCGGTCCACACCGAGTAGAACCCCAGGCGCTCGGCCTCGAGCACCAGATCGCGATCGATCTTGAACGCGCCGCCCGAATAGCCGAGCGCCAGACCGAGCCGAAGCTTTCCCATGTCGATTCCTTTCGAAGATTGCCGCGATGGTGATTCTAGTCGGGTCGCGATCAATCGCCGCCGTCGCGACGATTGCCCCGGCTCCCACTATCGTTGGCGTGACTGGTTGGTGTAACTGTAGGGGCGCTCTGGCAGCTGCTGGTGAGGTGCGGATCGGATCTGCGCCGCTGGAGTAAGCTCGCCGCACACCGTGTACAGACAAACGCCCGGACTTCGATGACCACCGGATCGGCCCGCGTGACGCGCGGCGAAGCATTCATCAACTGGCTCGGCCGCCGCGGCGGGGCGCTCGCGATCTTCGCGATCCTGTTCGTGCTGTGGGAGAGCGCCGTGTGGCTGTTCGGCGTGAAGGAGTATCTGCTGCCGCCGCCCTCGAAAGTGTGGACCGAGTTCGTCAAGCGCGCCCCGACGGTGATGTCGAGCGCGTGGGTTACCACGCAGGAGATCGTGGTGGGCTATCTGCTCGCGGTGGTCGTGAGCGTGCCGCTCGCCCTGGCAATCGCGTCATCGCGCTTCATGGAAAACGCCGTCTATCCGGTGGTGGTGTTCCTGCAGATCATCCCGAAGATCGCCATCGCGCCGCTGTTCATCATCTGGTTCGGGTTCGGATTCACGCCCAAGGTGCTGCTGGTGTTCCTGCTGTCGTTCTTCCCGATCGTGGTCGCGTCGATCGCCGGATTCAAATCACTCGATCCCGACGTGATGGACTTCGCCCGCACCACTGGAGCCAGCCGCATGAAGATGTTCGTGCGCATCCGGCTGCCGCAGGCCCTGCCCGACATCTTCACCGGACTGAAGGTCGGCGCCGCATTGGCGGCGACGGCGGCGGTTGTGGCAGAGTTCGTGGCCTCCGACAAGGGCCTGGGCTATCTGCTGCTGCAATACAACGGCCAGCTCGACACGCCGATGGTGTTCGCGACGATCGTGCTGTTGTCGCTCATCGGCCTGGCGGTGTACTACGTGGTCGAGCTGATCGAGCGCATCGCCATTCCGTGGCACGTCGCCAAGCAGTCGGCCGCGACCGAATCCCTGACAACATGAACGAAGTGCACCAAGAGGAGGAGCTTCACCATGAGTCGATCGATCCAAGCAATGCTGCTCATGCTCGCCGCTTGCGCGATGTCCGCCGGCGCGATTGCGCAGGATGCCGTGAGCCTGCGTCTGAACTGGTATCTGGGTGGCCTGCATGCACCGTTCTACTACGGTAAGGATCGCGGCATCTACAAGCAGGAAGGCATCGATCTGACGATCAACGAAGGGCGCGGATCGGCCAACACGGTGCAGGTGGTGGCGGCTGGTTCGGATACTTTCGGGCTCGCCGATTCCAGTTCGGTGATCCTCACCGCGTCCAAGGGCGCCGAGGTGAAGTCGGTCATGTCGATCCTGAACTCCACCGGCTTTGCGGTGGTGTCGCTGGCCGCGAGCGGCATCAAATCGCCGAAGGATCTCGAAGGCAAACGCCTGGCGGTGTCGCCAGGCGATCCACTGCGTCAGTTGTTCGAGGCCGTGGCTGCGGCGAACAAGATCGACATCTCCAAGGTCTCGTTCGTGCAGGTCGATCCGGCGGCGAAGGTCGTGTCGGTACTGGAGAAGCGCGCCGACGCACTGCTTGGCGGCGCGGATGATCAGTTCTTTCTGATCAAGTACCGGGGCCAGGAGCCGGCCGCGCTCCGATTCGCCGAATGGGGTGCCAACATCGTGGGTATGACGATTCTCACGCAGGAAGCGACCATCAAGAACAAGTCCGATCTGGTGCGCCGGTTCGTGCGCGCGACCGCGCGTTCGTGGGACGAAGCGCGCAAGAACCCCGATGCAGCGGTCGACGCGGCACTCAAAGCAAAACCCGATCTGAACCGGCAGTCGACACGCGATCAGATGATGGTCGACTTCGAGCTGATGGACTCCAAACACTCCAAGGGGCGCATCGGCTGGAGTGCCCAGGCCGATTGGGATCAGACGCTCGACCTGCTCAAGAAGTACCGGGAATTGAAAACCGACAGGCCCTGGACGGCGTTCCACACCAACGAGTTCGTGCCGAATTGATGGCGGCCAGCGGTGCGGCATCGGTGGCGATCGACGTCACCGGCGTCAGCCAAGTATTTCAGGTCGGGCAGGGGCGACGACGGACTGAAGTGCGGGCGCTCGATGCGGTCGACCTGCGCATCGCGCCGGGCGAGTTCATCGCCATCGTCGGTCCGTCGGGCTGCGGCAAGAGCACGCTGCTCAAGATCATCGCGGGCCTGCTGCCTGCGACATCGGGGGCAGTGACGGTTGCCGGCAGGGCGGTGCGAGGGCCACAGACCGATCTGGGCGTCGTGTTCCAGAGTCCGGTGCTGCCGGAGTGGCGCAGCGTGATCGACAACGTGCTGCTGCAGCTCGAGCTGCGCGGTTTGAACCCGGGCGAGTACCGCGACCGGGCGCGCGCACTGCTCGCCAAGGTGGGGTTGGAGGAGTTCGCCGAGCGGCATCCGCGCGAGTTGTCCGGTGGCATGCGGCAACGCGCGGCCATCGTGCGCGCGCTGATCCACGATCCGCCGCTACTGATGATGGACGAGCCGTTCGGCGCGCTCGATGCGCTGACCCGGGAACAGATGCGCCTTGACCTCGAGCAGCTGTGGATCGAAGGCAAGAAGACGGTGGTGTTCGTCACGCACAGCATCGACGAGGCGGTGCTGCTCGCCGATCGGGTGGTGGTGATGAGTCCGCGGCCCGGGCGGATCGAACGGGAGATCCGCATCGAGCTCGATCGGCCGCGCGGACTGGAAGCGCGCCGCAGCCCTCAGTTCGCCGCCGCAACCGAGACGATCACCGAGATCTTCCTCTCGCGCGGCGTGCTGCATCGGAGCTGATCGCGATCGGCATGCGCGCTGCGGCGGCTTTGCGGGCGTAGGACAATTGCCGAAGACCAACGACGACGGGGAATCCGCAATGCAATCCAGGCTGGTGAAACTGATCCGCGCAGGTGCCGCAACGGGATTGATGGCGATTGCCGCTGCGCCCGCGGTTGCGCAGCTCGAGTGGCGCTTCAACAACGGTTATGCGCCGACCCGGCCGGAAGCCAAGGCGCTCGATGCGTTCGCCGCCGACGTCAAGCAAGGGTCGGCCGGCAAGCTGAGCATCAACGTGCTGCACGGCGGATCGATGGGGCTGAAGGATGCCGACGCGATCCGCTGGATGCAGACCGGCACGCCGGAGATGGGCTTCATGTGGTCGCCATTCCTCGGTCGTGATGCGCCGGAGCTGGCGTCGATCTACGTGATGGGGTCGGTTGCCAGTGCCGCCGAGCATCAACGCGCGCTTCCGGTGCTGCGCGAGATCCTCGGCGAGCAGGTGCGCAAGTGGAATATCGTCCCGGTCGGATTCATGGGCCTGCCGATGCTCGAGGCTTCGATCTTCTGCCGTCAGGCGGGCGTAACGAGTCTGGATGCTCTGAAGCGCGTGAAGCTGCGGGTCGGTACCCGCGAGCAGGTCGAGACGTTCACCGCGCTTGGTGTCGCGGCGCAGATCGTCCCGCAGAACGACCTGTACTCGGCACTGCAGACGGGCGTGGTCGACTGCGCGCTCTATCCCGCGCGCTTCGCGCACACCGTGTCGCTGCAGGAGGTCGCCAAGTTCGCCTCGGGTTTCGGCTTTCCGTTCCCCGCGGTGCCCTATGTGATCGTCGCCAATCAGGGCAAGTGGAACGCGCTGGCCGCCGATCTGCGCCAGTCCGTCAGCGCAGCGGTTACCAAGCTGGAAACCGATACGACTGATTTCTCCAAGGACGAGCAGGACGAAAAGGCGGCGCGCGAGAAGCTGCGCGGGATGGGCGTTACCTACCAGCCCGATTTCAACGCTGCCGATCGCGACGCGTTTCGTGCAGCGGCTGACAAGACCTGGGTCAAGCTCAACAGCGAGGCAGGCAAAGTGGCGCTGGAGTATCGCGGCAAGATCGCCAAGGCGCTGGGGCGCTGAGCCGCGAGTTGACGCGGGAGCAAGCCACCTTGGCGATGGATCCATCGACGAGCACCGGTGCGCTCGCGGCCGTCGAAAGGGCAATCGAGAGCCTGGCGCGCGCACTCGTCGGCCTGGCGGCGGCTGCGTGCTTCGCGATCTTCGCGCTGATCGTCGTCAGCGTATTCATGCGCTACGCGCTGGCCATGCCACTGCGATACACCGAAGAGGTAGCCGGGCTGCTGCTCGCACAGGCGGTGTTCCTGGCGTTGCCCTGGACCCTGGTGGCCAACACCAACATCCGCGTCACGCTGCTGGTCGATCGGCTGGGTGCAGCGGGTGCGCGCGTGGCGTGGTTCCTCGGACAGCTGATCATCCTAGGTTTTCTGTCGGTGTTCCTGTGGAAGGCGTGGGGCATCACCGAGTTCACGCTCAAGCTGGGGTTGCGGGCTGAAGTCAGCCGCTTCGTTCTCGGCCCGTGGATGATCGCGATGTGTGCGGCGTTCGCGCTTTGCCTCGTGATCTCGGTCTGGCAAGTGTTCCGCCCACCACGCACACGCGTGACTGCGATCTGAGGAACAACGTTGATCTGGTTGTGGCTTGGAGGCGGCATTGCCGCCACGGTACTGACCGGCGCGGTGCTCGGGGCCGCGCTTGGGTTGGTCGGATTCGCCATCCTGCATTTCGCCTCGGGCGGAGCGACGCAACTCGGCGTACAGGCGGCGTGGAACGTCCTCAACGAGTTCACGATCACCGCGATCCCGATGTTCATCCTGCTGGGCGAGGTGCTCGTAGCAAGCGGACTGGCGGCGGGCGCTTATCGCGCGTTGCAGCCGCTGTTCGCCAGGGTGCCCGGCGGGCTGCTCCACACCAAGATCGCGGTGTGCACGGTGTTCGGCGCGGTGAGCGGATCGTCGATGTCCGTGGCTGCGGCGGTGGGGTCGGTTGCGTATCCCGAATTGAAACGCCGTGGCTACGATGCCGCGTCGGTGGTCGGTAGCCTCGCAGGTGGCGGTACGCTGGGGTTGTTGATCCCGCCCAGCCTGTCGCTGCTCATTTTCGGCGCGCTGACGGACGTGTCGATCGGCAAGTTGTTCCTGGCCGGGGTGGTGCCGGGGCTGATGATGGCGGTGTTGTTCATGCTCTACATCTACGTGGCGGCCTCACGTCGCCCGGAGATGGCGCCGATGGAAGGTGCGTACACCCCTTGGCCACAGGCATTGCGCGGGCTCGCCGATTTGATTCCGATGATGATCCTGATCGTGTCGGTGCTCGGCACGCTGTTCGCGGGCATTGCCACGCCCACCGAAGCCGCCGCGGTCGGCGTGCTCGCGACCATCGTCATCGGCCGTCTGTTCGGCGATCTTTCGTTGGCCAAGTTCTGGCGCGCGCTGGTCGACACCGTCGTCACGTACGCCACCATCGGCTTCGTGTTCATCGGCGCGGTGGTGCTGGCGCAGTCGATCAGCGCACTCGGGCTTCCCCAGGCGCTGCTCAAGAGCGTCGAGGCGATCGCGCTGTCGAAGTATGTGATCCTGGCCGTCGTCATCGGCATCTACTTCGTGCTCGGCTGCTTCTTCGACGGCCTGTCGATGATGATCATGACCCTGCCGATCGTGTTCCCGCTGCTCACCGGAATCGGGTTCGATCCGATCTGGCTCGGTGTGGTAGTGACGATCATGATCGAGGTCGGCATGCTCACCCCGCCGGTGGGCATGAACCTGTTCGTGCTGGTGGGTATCACCGGCCGCGAGGTCGAACTCGGTGATGCGGCCCGCGCCGCGCTTCCCTACTGGGCGCTGTTGCTGCTCGGCGTACTGCTGCTCACCGTGTTCCCGGGCATCGCGACGTTCCTGCCGAATCTATGAGCAGGTTCCGGCATCGACACGCGGCACCCCGGCAGTGACTTGCTTGCCACGACTTCTTTGGCGCAAAGTAGGCCGCGCGGACAGATCGATACGGTATATGTGGTCGCCCGCGCTGTACGTCTGCGAAGACCTATGACCGCAGGCGAAGCTAGCGAAGGTGGGCGAAATCATTTGAACGAGGAAACGAGGAGACTGCGCTTTATGGCCGGACCATTCACTCACGCTTGGCTGCAAGCGCGTGCCGAACGTGTGAACGTCGATGCCGAGATGCGACTGATCGGCAACTGGCTGTCGATTCCCATCTCGCTAAGTTTCGATGACACCAAGTTCGTCCTCAGGCTCGATGCCGGACGGATCAGCGAGGTCGTCGCGCAGCCGCGCATCGACGAGCGCAGCGTGTTCGGCTTTCGCGCCCCGCTCGATGTGTGGCGCAAGTACTTCGAGCCGGTGCCACCGCCCAGGTATCACGACATCTTCGCGATGCTGATGCGCGTGCCGGAGTTCAAGCTCGACGGTGATTCGCAGGCGTTCATGCAGAACGCGCGCGCCGTGCACCGGATGATGTCGGTCCTGCGGGGAGCGCACTGACCATGGCCCAGTTCGAATCGATCGTCGGGCGTTACGTGACCCTCGCGGTAGAGGGAATCGAATACCGAATCTACGTCGAGGAGGCGGGCAAGGGCATTCCCTTGATCTGTCTGCATACGGCGGGTGCCGACAGCCGGCAATGGCGGCACGTGCTGAACGATGCCGAGATCACTTCGCGTTTTCGCGTCATCGCATTCGATTTGCCTTATCACGGCCGCTCCAACCCGCCCGAGGGCTGGTGGCTGCGCAAGTACCAGCTCTCCACGTCGCTGTACCTGGCGTTCATTCGGGCGGTGTGGCAGGCGTGCGAGGTGCAGCGGCCGGTGCTCATCGGCTGCTCGATGGGCGGCTGCGTCGTGCTCAAGGCCGCGATCGAGTGGCAGAACGAGCTGCGCGGCGTGATCGGCCTGGAAGGGGCGGCGCACTTGCCCGGCCGGCACCAGAAGTTTCTGCATCACCCGGCGGTTCATGGCGGCGAGGTGGTCGCAACCTGGACCTATGGCCTGAACTCACCGACCGGGCCTGAGTCCGGCAAGCGCGAGAACTGGTGGTACTACGCGCAGGGCGGGCCTGGCGTCTATCTGGGCGACACCATGTTCGCGGCCGATTTCGATGTGCGTGAGGAGTTGCATCGGATCGACACGTCGAAGTGTAAGGTGTCATTGTTGACCGGGGAGTACGACTATTCGGCCACGCCGGAGATGACACAGTTCGTGGCCGATCGGGTGAAGGGTGCCCGCTACACGATGATGAAGGGGCTCGGACACTTCCCGCTGATCGAGGACTACGCGAGCTTCCGTCCGTTTTTGTTGCCGGAGCTGGCGTTGATGGCTGGCTCGTAGTGCTGCAAGCCTAGCGACTCAATGCCGCTTCGAGTTCGTGCTCGATCAGCGTCGGGTCGCGGTGCTGCCCCCAAGGCTCCATCAGCATGGCGAGCAGCAAGGCTTCTAGCTCGCGCGGGAAGTGCGCGATGACCTTCTCCGGATCGGGGGTGAGCCCGGCATCGGTCACCAGGCCGAAGCGCACGCCGCCGTTGTACGACAGGATCGACACCCCCATGCCGATGTCGCCGGATTGCGGCACCCAGAACATCAGGCTGTCGAGTCTGGCGCTGGAGAGATAGAGCGGCTTCTGCGGCCCGGGCACGTTGGTCATCACCGCGGTGGCCTTGGCCGCAAGAATGTCGAGGATCTGCTGCTGAACCGGCTTGGGGCACATGCCGACCAGGCCGAGCACGCCGAGCGTCAGCACCGCCTGGTAGCTTTGCTTGAGCGCTTCCATGCGCTTGCGCACTTCGTGCACGCGCGCGATCGGATTGCCGATCCATAGCGGCAACTCCAGTGCCACCAGGCCGAAGCGGTTGCCCAGCTGCGTCTCCTTTCCCGGCGGCCGCAGATTCACCGGCACCAGCGCGCGGATCTCCACAGCGTCGAGCGACTCCTTGCGCGCGCGCAAGTAGTGACCGAGCGCCCCCGCCACGCACGAGAGCAGCACGTCGTTCACGGAGCAGCCCAGTGCGTAGCCGACCGCCTTCACCTCGTCGAGCGGGATGTGGTCGCTCCAGGCCACACGTTTGGTGAGCCCGGGCTTGCCTTTGAAGCGCGTAGGCGAGTCGTCCGGCATCGTCGCCAACTGCGCGATCTCGCGACCGATGGCCGCGCCGGTGCGGGCGAATTCGATCGCCTGGGAAGGGTCGCGCAAAGCGGACGCATAGCGATCGATCGCCCCGCCGGAAAGCTTGACCAGCGATTTCAACGCATCGGTCACTGGTTCGACGAATTGATTCAGTGGGCCCAGATCGATGGGCAGCGTCGGTCTCTCGCGCTTGGCCGTGGCTGCTTGGGCCTGATGAACAGGCACCGGGGATTCATCCGTGAGCGAAAGCATGACGCCCACCAGCGCAATGCCGTCGGCGTAGCAATGGTGGATCCGCGCGATGATGGCCGAGCCTTTTCCGTAGCGTTCGATCAGCGTGAACTGCCACAGCGGATGGGCCGGGTCGAGCGGCTCGGAGATCAATTGCGCCGCGAGCTCGCGCAGGCCGTTGTCATCGGCTCGCTTGCCCAGCTTGAGGGTGGTGACGTGCCGCTTCAGATCGAACGCGGTGTCTTCCTCCCAGTAGCTGCCGGTGGGTTCCTGCACCGGTCGCTGCCGAAAGCGTCGATGCGCGAGGAACCGCTCGGCAACCAGCGCCCGAAACGGCGCGATCCGCACCGGCTGCTCGAAGGTGAGCACCGACACGATCATCATCAGATTCTCGGGACGGTCCATCCGCAACCACGCGGTGTCCACGCTGCTCATGCGCTCGCGCTGCGGCATCGGATCGGGCTTCTTTGTTGACTGAACGGACTGAATATAATACTCAGGTGGAAAGCGAGCCCGGGAGCACGCCGGGCCTTATCGATGAAAGGGGAGCGCTATGGCAACGTTGAAGGCGCAGTTCGAGGCAGCGGCCGCGGCGATCAAGAAACTCGACGACGATCCGGGCAACGACGTCAAGCTGCAGCTCTACGCCTTGTTCAAGCAGGGCAGCGAGGGCGACGTGGAGGGCAAGCGGCCCGGGTTCACCGACATGGTCGGGCGCGCGAAGTTCGATGCGTGGGCCAAGGTCAAGGGCCTCACCAAGGACGAGGCGATGAAGAAGTATGTGGATCTCGTCGGATCGCTCAGCAAGTGAAGCCTGCCGGGGGCGGCGTGGGCGCCTAGCGCTTGGCCTTGCCGGTCTTCGCCGCGGGGGCCTTGGTGGCCGTCTTGGCGGCCGTCTTCGTTGCCGCCTTGCCCGAGGCCGAAAAAATCCGGTCGAGGTTATCGTGGATATGGCGCTCGATCTGCGGCTTGAGGAAGGCCAGCAGAAAACCAAGCTGGGCGGTGATGCGGACTTCAGCCTTGCTCACTTCGAGCGCGCCGTTCACGCCCTGGCGAAAGAAGCGCAGCGTGTCGCCCTCCCACTCCGATTCGAGCTCGAACTGCCGGCGCAGTTCAGCGGCCATGGATTCGGCCTGCTTGCGGGCATCGGCAAGCGGCAGGGAGTGAGGGCGTCGAATATCGATGTCGCTCACGCGAGGCTCCTTCTGCAGTGAGGGTCGTGGTAATCATTCTAGCTAGAACGACAAGTACGACAAGCTTGGCAAGAGTGACGACAAAAGTGACGACAAAAGGGGGTTGAGATGTTTCTGGAGAACCGGCTCGGCAAATTCGCCAACGATCTGCGCAGCAAGCACAACATCCCGCTGGAAATCGAGCTTTGGAACGGGCATCGCTACACCCTGGGCGAGCAGGCCAAGGTGAAGATCACCGTGCCCAAGATGACCTCGCTCGGGTATCTCATCTCGCCCGATCTGATGAAGCTTGGCGAAGCCTACGTCGAAGGCCACATCGACGTCGAAGGGCGGCTCAGCGACATTCTCGAAGTGGGCGAGCAGTTCGCTCGCAGCGGGGCCTCGCCCAGCCGGCTGAGCGGCATCGTATCGATGGTGACGCACACCCGCAGAAGCGACAAGAAGGCGATCCAGTACCACTACGACGTGTCGAACGAGTTCTACTCGCTGTGGCTCGATCGCAACATGATCTATTCATGCGCCTACTTCAAGCGTGACGACGACTCGCTCGAGACCGCGCAGGAAAACAAGCTCGATCACATCCTCAACAAGCTGCAGCTCAAGCCCGGCGAGCGCTTGCTCGATATCGGCTGCGGCTGGGGCGCGTTGGTCATCCGGGCGGCGAAGAAATATGGCGCCATCGCCACCGGTGTCACGCTCAGCGAGAACCAGTACGCGCTGGCCCGGGAGCGGATCAAGGCCGAAGGGCTCGAAGGGCGCTGCGAGGTGCGACTGCAGGACTATCGCGATGTTCCCGAAGATCGGCCGTTCGACAAGATCTCCAGCGTCGGGATGTTCGAGCACGTCGGGTTGAAGAATCTGCCCGTCTACTTCAGCAAGATCCACGCGCTGCTGGCCGATGGCGGACTGGTGTTGAATCACGGCATCACCTCGATCGACCCGGAGAGCCGCTCGGTAGGACTGGGCGCCGGAGACTTCATCGATCGCTACGTGTTCCCCGATGGTGAGCTACCCCACATCGGGCTGGTGCTGCGCGAGTTGTCCGGTGCCAATCTGGAGACCACCGACGTCGAGTCGCTGCGTCGGCACTACGCCAGAACGCTCTCGATCTGGGCGGAGAATCTGGAGAGCAACCGCGAACGCGCGCTGGCGCTCGCCGGCGACAAGCGCTATCGGATCTGGTCGGTGTACCTGGCTGGCTGCGCGCATGCGTTCCGCCACAACTGGATCAACATCTACCAGGTGCTGGCGTGCAAGCAGGGCGGGCCGGGGCTCAATTCGATGCCCATGACCCGCGAGTACATGTATCGGTCGTGAGCGGCGCGTGCCCAAGGGGACGATCGAGCGGATGTCGGAGCGGAGCCCTGGTGCCGCCTACGGCGCACGCGCGCCGCTAGTACACCGCGGCGCACCCGCTCCAGGTTTGACGCACGGCAGTCGCTCTGGCACAGTCGCGCCATGACCCGTTGCGAGTACAGCACTCAATTGCAGGCGTGTGGACGCGAAGCCGTTTCGCGTCGACGTCGTGCGCGTAGCCGCGGAGGCGGGCGCATGCGCGGCTGATCACTCGCACTCCCACACAGCTCAGACAAGAAGGCCGCACACGTTGCGGCCTTTTTTTTCGTCCCCTTTCCGGTGCCTGTTTCACCCTTGTCCCTTCTCCCTTCACCCCACCCCGATTCAGATGAAAGGAATCGCCATGCAGCAGGCCGTACGGAGCAGTGACGCCTTGACCAGTGAGGCGTTGAACAGCGACGCCTTGATGTGGATCACCGATCGACCCGCGCTCACGTTCGTGCGTGGCGAGGGCTCCTGGCTGGTCGACGATGCCGGGCGCCGCTTCCTCGACTTCGTCCAGGGCTGGGCGGTGAACACGCTCGGGCATGCGCCAAGCGAGATCCAGGAAGCGTTACGCGAACAATCCGCGCAGCTCATCAACTGCAGCCCGGCCTTCCACAACGCGCGTGCGATCGAACTGGCGCGGTTGCTGGTCGGTGCGAGCGTGTTCGACCGCGTGTTCCTCGCCAACACCGGAGCCGAAGCCAACGAAGGTGCCGTGAAGCTCGCGCGCAAGTGGGGAGCGAAACATCGCGATGGTGCCTACGAGGTCATCACTTTCCGCAATGGTTTTCATGGCCGCACGCTGGCGATGATGTCGGCCTCGGGCAAGCCGCACTGGGACCAGTTGTTCGAGCCCAAGGTGCCCGGTTTCCCGAAGGCCGATCTGGGGGATATCGCCGCGGTGGAGCGATTGATCGGTCCGAAGACGGTGGCCGTGATGGTCGAGCCGATCCAGGGCGAGTCGGGCGTGATCCCCGCGGGGGACGAGTTCCTGCGGCAGTTGCGCGCGCTGACCACCAAACGCGGCCTGTTGCTGATCGTCGACGAAGTGCAGACCGGCGTGGGGCGAACCGGACGCCTGTGGGGCTACGAGCACGCGGGCATCGAGCCCGACATCATGACACTCGCCAAAGGCATCGGCGGTGGTGTGCCGTTGGCAGCATTGCTCGCGCGCGAGCATTGCTGCGTGTTCGAAGCGGGCGACCAAGGCGGCACGTTCAACGGCAATCCGCTCATGGCGGCGGTAGGCGTGGCGATCATGCGCCGCGTGATCGAGCCCGCCTTTCTCGCGCAGGTGCAGGCGCGTGGCGAGCAACTGGCCGTCGGCCTGCGGTCGATCTCCAGCGCCTTGGGATTGGGCGAAGTGCGCGGTCGCGGCCTGTTGCTCGCGCTTGATTTGCGCCGGGACTGCGCGGCACGCGTCGTGGAGGCGGCGCGTGAGCATCAGTTGCTGATCAATGCGCCGCGTCCGGCGACGCTGCGTTTCATGCCGGCGCTGAACGTGACGGCCGGCGAGATTCAGCTCTGCCTGGAGCGGCTCGAACGATCGATCCGCGCCGCGCTCGCCTGAGCGCGGCGGCGCTGCTCAATGGCGCGTCGTACCGTCGTCGGCAAGCAGCGCGTCGTAGGCTTCGCGCACCGCATTGAGATGCGGATTGATCCGCAACGCCTCGGCGAAGGCGAACAAGGCCGCGTCGTGATCGCCGCGGCGCAGGCAGATCTGCCCGAAGCCGCATAGCGCACCGAAGTGGCGCGGCTCCAGGCTCAAGGTACGGGTGATGTCGGCCACGCTCTGGCTGTCGCGCTTTTGCATGAACCGCAAGGTCGCGCGTTTGTTCCAGGCCTCGGCGAATTCCGGATGCGCCTCGATCAGGGCATCGAGCAGCGCTTCGGCGCGGGTGAGATCGCCGGTGGCGAGCGATCGGGTGGCATCGTCGAGCGACCGTGCGGCGCCTGGATCGTCGTGCTCCATCCAGGCCTCCCAGATCTGCTCCTCGGTGCGGCTGGCGGCAACGTCGTCCTCGGCGCGGCGCAACTCGCCGAACAGTCGGCCGAGCCGCGGCGCGAGGGCGGTCGACGGCGCGCTCGATTGCAGAGCGGAAATCAGCTTGAGCAGAGTGGCTTCCATACGGGCTGGTGCAGGCGTTTCCAACTCAGGGGACCAGTGTCTGCGCACGTTCCAGGCCATCCTGAATGGCAGCAAGCGAAGGATAGATCTTGTGCGCGGCGTTGAACGCGATCAGCGCCGCGGTGCCGTCCTGGTTCGACAGGCAGATCTCACCGAATGCCATCATCGCCGGATAGTGGCGAGGTTCCAGTTCCAGCGTGTGATGCAGGTCGCGCACGCTTTCGCTGTCGTCCTGGCGCAGGTAGTGCAGCGTAGCGCGCTTGTGCCACGCTTCGGGGAAGTCGGGGCGTGCGCGGATCAGGCGTGCCAGGCGCGTCTCGGCGATGTCGTAGCGCTGCGCCGCGATGTCGGAAGCGGCCTGATCGAGGACGCGTGCCGCCTGCCGGTGCGGGTGGTACATCCAGATGGTCCAGATCGCTTCCTCGATGGCTTCGGTGTCGCCCGGCGCCAGTGCGAGTTGACGGAACAACGCGTCGAGCCGGGAGGGCAGGGCGTCGCTTGGCTTGCGCTTGTCGATCGAGGCGATCAGTCGGACGGTTTCGTCGTACATGGCAGATTCCGCGCTGTGACGAAGGGCGCATCGCACTCGACGGGCGCGTTGCGGGCCGTTCAACTGTAGCACCATCGGTGGGGGCGATCATCGCGTTGGGCGGATCGCAACAGGGAATTTGCCGCGGCGTCATTGCGGGCATTCGGGTGGGTGTCATCAACCACCGCACTCAATGGAAATCGCGTGATTGTGTGGTGAGCCGGCCGAGCAGCGCGCTGTGATCGACGATCCGCCGGGCTACGAGATGAACGACTTCGCCCTCGCGTTCGATCACGCCGTACACCGTCATCAGTCGCGCCGCGAGCACTTCACGGCGCTGGCGTTCGAGCAGGCCCGGCCACACGACGACATTCACATGGCCGGTCTCGTCCTCGAGCGTGACGAACACCACGCCCGAGGCGGTCTCCGGACGCTGCCGGCCGATGACGATGCCGCCGGCGCGCGCCAGACGTCGATGCGGCATCGCGCGGATCTCCGCCGCGCAGGACAGGCGCATGGCGCGCAGTCGCTCGCGCAACAGCGCAAGCGGATGCCGACCCAGGGTGAAGCCCAGGCTGGCGTAGTCGGCGATCAGTTCCTCGCCCTCGGTGGGCGCAGGCAACGACGCGGGCGTGTCGACGATCGTCATTGCGGCGAGCAGCGGTGCCTTGCGCTCGATGCCGGCGACATCCCCGATGCCGGCGACATCCCAATAAGCCGTGCGGCGGTGCTTGCTCAAACCACGTAGCGCACCGGCCGCCGCGAGCGCCTTGAGATCGCGCTTGTCGAGCTGGCAGGCGCGGGCGAGTTCGTCGATCGACGTGACGGGCACGGTGGGTGAAGAGTGAAAGGTGAAGGGTGAAGGGTGGGGCGCGGGAGGCGAAAGGGTGCGGCGCTTGCGTTCGGCGACGATGCGCTCGCCTGCGGCTTGCGACAGGCCATGCACCATCCGCAATCCCAGTCGCACCGCCGCTTCAGGCGCCGCTCTCTCACTCGTTACCTCACCCTTCACCTCCAACGTGCAATCCCAGTCGCTCGCCAGCACATCGGCCGGACGGACTTCGACGCCATGCCGGCGCGCGTCCTGGATCAACTGCGCCGGCGCATAGAAGCCCATCGGCTGGCTGTTCAGCAGCCCGGCGAGAAAGGCGGCGGGTTGATGGTGCTTGATCCACGCCGACACGTAGACCAGCAGCGCGAAACTGGCTGCGTGCGACTCGGGGAAGCCGTACTCGCCGAAGCCCAGGATCTGCCGATAGATCGATTCGGCGAACGCGCGCGAGTAGCCACGTTGCAGCATGCCGTTGATCAACTTGCGCTCGAACGGTTCCAGGCCGCCCTTGCGCCGCCATGCCGCCATCGCGCGACGCAGTTGATCGGCTTCGCCGGGCGTGAAGCCGGCCGCGACCACCGCCAGCTGCATCACCTGCTCCTGGAAGATCGGCACGCCGAGCGTGCGCGCCAGCACCGCACGCACCGCCTCGCTCGGATAGTCCACCGGCTCTTCGCCGTTACGCCGGCGCAGGTATGGATGCACCATGCCGCCCTGGATCGGTCCGGGCCGCACGATCGCCACCTCGATCACCAGATCGAAGAAGCGCGCGGGACGCAGCCGCGGCAGCATCGACATCTGTGCGCGCGATTCGATCTGGAACACGCCCACGGTGTCGGCCGCCTGGATCATCGCGTAGGTGGCCGGATCCTCGGCGGGGATGTCGGTCATCGTGAAGTGTTCGCGGGTGCGGGCGCGGAACCACTCGGGCTGTCGTGCAGCGGGGCGATGACGATGGAACCCGTCGATCAGCGCGAGCGCACGCCGGATCGCCGAGAGCATGCCCAGCGCCAGCACGTCGACTTTCAACAGCCCGAGCGCATCCAGATCGTCCTTGTCCCATTGAATGACGCTGCGCTCGGGCATCGCGGCGTTCTCGATCGGCACCAGTTCCGAGAGCGGCCCGCGCGAGATCACGAACCCGCCGGTGTGCTGCGACAGGTGGCGCGGAAAACCCTGCAGCACGCCCAGCAGCGCGACCAGTTGCTGCATCACCATGCTGTCGGGGTCGAAGCCGGCTTCGCGCATGCGCTCGGGCAGCACGTTGCGGCCGTCCCACCAGGCGAGCGATTTCGACAGCCGGTCGACTTCCTCCACGCCCAGGCCGAGCGCCTTGCCGATGTCGCGCACCGCGCTCTTGGTGCGATAGGTGATGACCGTGGCGGTGAGTGCGGTGCGATCGCGGCCGTACTTGCCGTAGATGTACTGGATCACTTCCTCGCGGCGCTGATGCTCGAAGTCGACGTCGATGTCGGGCGGCTCGTTGCGCTCGCGCGAGATGAAGCGCTCGAACAGCATCGACATGCGCGCCGGATCGACCTCGGTGATGCCCAGCGCGTAGCACACCGCCGAGTTCGCCGCCGAGCCGCGGCCCTGGCACAGGATGTCGCGGCTGCGCGCGAAGCGCACGATGTCGTGCACGGTGAGAAAGTAGGCCTCGTAGTGCAGCTCGGCGATCAGCGTCAGCTCGTGCTCGACCAGTTGGCGCACGTGCGGCGGGACCGCGCGCTCGGGGAAGCGCCAGCGCAGCCCCTGCTCGGTGAGCATGCGCAGATGCGAGGCCGGCGTTTCGCCCTCGGGGACCAGCTCGTGTGGATACTCGTAGCGCAACTCGTCGAGCGAAAACCGGCAGCGCTCGGCGATGTGCAGCGTCTCGGCCAGCAGCTCGGGCGGATAGAGTTGCGCCAGCCGCAATCGCAACCGCAGATGGCGCTCGGCATTGGCGAACAAGGCGTGTCCGCAATGCGCTACGGGCGTGCCCAGCCGGATCGCGGTGAGCGTGTCCTGCAGCGGCCGGCGCGAACGCACGTGCATGTGTACGTCGCCGGCGGCAACGAGCGGCAGCCCGCTTGCCTGCGACAGCTCGCGCAGCCAGCCAAGCTGTCGCCGGTCGTTCGCACCGCCGTGTAACGCCGCGGCGATCCACGCACGTCCGGGGAAGCGATCGGCGAGCCAGCGCGCGTCGGCAAGTGAGGTATCAATGTGATCGGCCGTAGCGCCGGGAATGTTCGGCGCAGGCGGGGGCGGCACCAGAAGCGCCAGGCAATGCTCCAGGCCGTCATCGAGATCGGCGCGCGTGAGCCGGTAGCTGCCCTTGGCGCTGCGCATGCGGGCACGGGTGATCAGCGCGCTCAGCTGTCCATAGCCGATCCGGTTGCAGGCGAGCAGGACGAGCTTCAGATCGGTGCTCGGAGAAGTGTTCGAAGAAGTATTCCTGCCCGGAGCGATCGATCCGCGCCTTGTCGGTCGATCTTCTGTCGCATCGATGCTGCTCAGCCGCAGCTCGCTGCCGACGATGAGCGGCAGCGGATGGCTGCGCGTGGCCAGATGCGCTCGCACTACACCGGCCAGTGAGCATTCGTCGGTGATCGCGAGCGCGCGATAACCGAGCACTGCGGCACGCGCGATCAGTTCTTCAGGATGGGACGCGCCGCGCAGGAACGAGAAGTTCGACAGGCAGTGCAGCTCGGCGTAATCAGGGAGCATGAGCGAGGGGCGTGAACGGTGAGCATGGGCCGGGAGTTTCAGGCGAACAGCCCGTGCAGAAACCAGCCTGCCGCCGCCGGATCGCGATACACCCACAGCAGGCTGCGATCGATGTCCTGCGCGATGAAGTAATCGCGGCGCACATCGTGGCCGTCCCACCAGCCCGATTCGATCCGCTCCGGCCCGGCCACCAGTGCCAGCGGACCGCGCAGATACGGCTTGGCATCGACCTCCACCAGCGGCCGCGGCGTGGTGAGCAGCCAAAGCGGCCGGTCGACCGGTGAGGTGACGGCGCGCTGCGGCGCTTTGCGTGGTTCGGTGAGTTCGGCGCGGCGCACCGCGTACTCGGGCCGATGCTCCGCGACGATGGTCAGGCCGTGCACGGCCGCATGACCCAGCCGGGCGCGCAGGCGCTCCACCAGCTTGTTCCAGTCGGTGTCGGTGCTGTAGTGGTCGTGAAACAGCGTCAGGCTGGCACCGGCAAGCGCAACGAGCGTGTCGGCTTCGAGGGTGATCTGGTACACCGGCGCGCGCAGCACGAGCTGATCGAAGCGCTCGCGCGCGAGCAGCGCCAGGTGCGCTTCATCGTGGCCGGGTGCGACCAGATTGAACACGAGCTCGGTGAATGGCGCGTCGTCGTGTTCGAGCCGCAGCCGAAATTGCTGCACGCCGCAGGTACGCGCACGCAGGTATCCGCCCAGCTCGACCAGCAATCGTCGGGTCGCGAACAGCAACGCACTCGCCTGCTCGACCGCGGCCGGCAGCTCGAGCCGTGAACGGAACTGCTCGGGCGGCACGAAGTACGAGCGTGGATCGGCCAGGCGCCCGCGGGCCTGATCGAGCTGATCGAGCAGGCGCTGCCCGAAGCGGCGCGCGAAGCCATTGCGCGGCAATGCCATCGCTTCGCCGAGCGTGTTGACGCCGACGGCTTGCAGCGTCGTGAGTGCCTCGCCGGGCCACCCCAGCGCGTCGATCGGCAGCGCCGCCAGCTTCGCCGGCAACTCGTCGAGATGCTGCGCCAGCGTTTCCTTGCCGCTGCGTGCGAGCCACCACGCCGCACGCGCGGTGACCGCAGCAGCGATCGCCGCGGTGAAGCCCAGCTCGCTCATGCCGGCACGCAACGCGCGCAGGATGGGCGCGATGCCACCGAACAACTTGAGGCTGCCCGACACTTCGAGCAGCAGCCCGGCGCCATCCTCGATCGTGACATTGGGCGTGAATTGCCCGGCCCAGGCCGCCAGCGCACGCAACGCCTCGGCCTCGCTCAGCGGATCGCGTTGCTTGACGCGCAGCGTGTGCGCCAGCGCGTACGCTGCGGCCAGCGCCATGCCCGGTCGCACCCCCTTGGCAAGCGCGGCCTCGTTGGCGACCGACACGGCATGCGCGTCGACGACGATCCAGGGCTCGCTGCTCGCCTCAGTTGAGCACGTTGCTGCCGAGACGCTGCGCAGGAAGACTTCCAGCGGCAGGTGCGGGAGCGTAATGGCGATCCACAGCATGAGGGCGCTTCAAATCGAGGATGACCGGTGCCTCGGCGGCAACACCGCGGCGCTTGAGGATGTGCACGGCGAGCCGGCCGTTGCTGGCCGGATTGAGTGCAAGGCGCAGCGCCGCAGGCGAAGCCTCGCTCGCGGCTTGCGCCGGACGAAACAGCACCACGAACGTTTCGCTGTGCTCGGCCGCCAACTGCAGACGGCGCAGCGCCGTGTAGTGCACGCTTGCCGCGCTGGTGCGGGCACGCGCACCACGGCCGTTCACCGCGGCCTGCGGCAGCCACGCGAGTACCGCGCCGCACAGATTGGCGCGCAAGGTCTGCTCGGTCGACCACAGCGTGTCCTGTAGTGCGATGTCGTCGCGCGGCACGCGGCATGGCTGACCGGTGCGCGCGGTGGGTTGCACGACGATCAGCCGGCGCAGATCGATGCCGGTTGTCGCCAGGTGCGGTGCAAAAGGGGTGTGCGGGGGCGCGATCCAGGTGAGCCAGCGACCGCCGGCGGACAATCGGGCGAGCGCGGGCAGCAGCAGGCTCAGCTCACCGATGCCGTGGCGCTCGAGCAGGATCTCGGTGAGCGCGCCGGTGGGCCAGCCGCCGCCGGGCAGTTCGCGATCGAGCCGATCGGACCCGGTCGGCAGGCTGCCCGAGCGCACTCGCGCGAGCGCATCGCCGCGCCACAGGGCAGGGTGTTCGAGGAGCTTGGCCAGATCGGACATGTGAGTGCGCTCACCGCCTGCATTCAGAGCACCCGGTTGTTGCGCACCAACCCCACTGCGATGCCTTCGATCGTCACCGGCGTTTCGCGGGTGTCGACGGCGATGGTGTCGAAATCCGGGTTCTCGGGCACCAGTTCGACGATCGCACCGCGCCGGCGCAGCCGCTTCACGGTGACGTCGCTGTCGAGCCGCGCCACCACGATCTGGCCACTGCGCGCCTCGCTGGTGCGATGGACCGCCAGCAGGTCGCCATCGAGGATGCCGGCGTCGCGCATGCTCAGGCCGCGCACCTTGAGCAGGTAATCGGCGCGCGGATTGAACAGGCCTGCGTCGATCTGGTAGCGGCCCTGGATGTGCGCTTCAGCCAGGATCGGCGAGCCGGCCGCGACCCGGCCGATCAGCGGGATGCCGAGACTTTCGGTGAGGCGAATGCCGCGTGCCGAGCCATCCTGGATCTCGATCGCCCCTTTGCGGGCCAGGGCGCGCAGATGTTCCTCGGCGGCGTTGGGTGAACGAAAACCGAAGGCCTGACAGATCTCGGCGCGGGTGGGCGGGAAGCCGGTGGCTTCAATCGCGTCGCGGATCAGGGTCAGGATTTCAGCTTGACGGGGCGTGAGGTCGGTTGCCATGAGCAAGGCACTCCATTATTGAAATTAGATTAGATTTATTTAATATCTATTTGATATATATGAAAATACTTAGATCCATTTATCTCAAGTATCACATGAGATATTAAATATAGAAATATTTCATAACATATTGATTAGTATTGATTTATTACTTTAAAAGGGGCGTGAATTGGCGATATGCCGCTGCTGAAATCAGCGCCCCTTGCTCTGCGCGAGAGCGATATCGTCGAATCTCGGGCATTCACCCTTCACCTTCCTCCGATCAGGCGTGCACCTGATAGACGACTCGCGCCGGCTGCCGGATCTGCATCGGCTCGTTGATAGCTTCGGCGGGCGGGGTTTCACTGCGTTCCTGGCGGGAGCGCACCCGCTCGGGCATCGGCACGCGGCCGAACTTGGCCAGACGGGCCTCGACCCCCAGGCGGCTGCGCCCGTGCGACTGCGCCAGCTCATCGATGGGGGCGCCGCCGTCGTAGGCGCCCAACAGGGTGTCGTCTTCGTCCTTGTTCCAGGGTTTGCCGGCATTGGCGGGGCGCTGGGCATTGGCTGCCGCAGGCGTGCGGGCGGCTTTGGCGGTCGTCGCCGGGGCGGCAGCGGATGCTTCGAGCTGGCGCACCGCCTGGAACAGGGCGCGGACGATCTCGGGGCGTTGGTAAGGACTGTCGGCGGGAAACGCTTCGCCGGTGAACGGATCGGTGCCGTTGGACAGCGCCGTCAACAGTTTGAGGGTGTGTGTGGTATTCATGATTGCCTTCCTCCCTGGGGTGAAATCGTGCTGGACAAAAATTCAGCCGCGACGGCCCGCAACGACGGCATGATGAAGACGGCTGCCGCCGCGGCATGACACCGTTTCGCGGCGTGCGTACCCTGGTGGATGCACGCACAGCTTATATCTTTATACAGTAATCGGGCGTTTGGCAAACGATGCTTTGTGGCGCGCGTCACGCAGCGCGCGATCATGCCCGGCGCGAGATTCGAATCCGCCCGGGAAAGTCGTTCCGGTTCATCGGTTTGAGCGGCCAACTTCAGCTGCACAGGAAAGATTTGTGGCATTTGGATTGGCGCGACCGCAGGTGTGGGCGATAATCGCCACCGCTTCATCGACGCTTCATCGACGCTTCATCGTCGTCTTGTCGCCTTGGTTCGTAGTCTCCACTCGCCCGCTGCCATGCCTCTGTTCCGCAAACCCTACGAATCCGACATCACCCAGTTCATCCGCGGGTTGCTGGCCGAGAAGCCGCACATCGTCGAGGAGCAGCGCAAAGGGCGCGCGCTGTGGTGGGACAAGAAGCTCGATCCGGACGAGCTCAATCGCACCCAGGACGCCAAGGTGAAGCAGAAGCCTTACGTCTATCAGACCGACTGAGTGCGCCGGCAGGCGCTGCGCGCGGCCTGCGACACACTTCCTCGACGGACCCCGCCTGCCTGCGCACGCTTGCGCGTCTGCCTCGATGCGCGCGCCGGCTTCCCATGCGCAGTCTCCTCCAGCCCTGGTTCCCTTGGTTCATCGGTGCGCTCGCCGCGCTGCTGCTGCACGGCTGCACGCTGCCGCAACAGCTGCTGTTCGCGCTGATTCCCGACGGGACCATCCCCACGTTCCTGGCCAATTTCAGGACGCTGCCGATGCCGGTGCAGGAGCAACTGGGCGCGCTTCACGCCAAGGAAGACTGGCCGGCGATCGTCACGCTGGCCGACCAGAGCCTGGCCAAGGATCCGCTCAGCGCCGAATGGTGGCTGGTGCGCGGCTATGCGCTCGGACGGCAGGCACGCTGGGGTGAGTCCGCTGATGCGCTGAGCCGTTCGGTGGCGATCGATCCGCAGGCGCTCGAGGGCTGGCACATGCTGGCGCAGGCGCAACGCAACGATGGTGCATGGATGAAGTCGCTGCACACGCTGGAGCGCTCGCTCGAGGTGGCGCGCGATGCACCGTTCACGTTCTATCTGATGGGCGAGATCCGCCGCGAGCAGGGTCAGTTCAGTCCGGCGCGCTTGGCGTATCGCGAGGCGATTCGTCTGGCGCCGCGCACGGCGGAGGCGTGGTACGGGCTGGGTTTGATCGAGCACGCCGAGGGCCGCCTGAACGAGCGCGATGACGTTGCGCGGCGCCTGCGTGCAATGAGCCCGGCGCTGGCCGATCGGCTGGCCGCGCTGCCGGGCGCGAGCGAGGGCATGCGATGACGTGTCGCGCTGGAGCGCGCGACGGGCATCAAGTGATGCTCAATCCGTCGTCGGCCGCGATCACCGCGCCGTTGACGAAACCGCTGGCGTCGGCGGCGAGATAGACGATCAACCCGTCCAGATCCTGCGGTTGTCCGACGCGCTTGCGCGGCAGCAGCGCCGTCAGCTTCCTGCCGCCGTCGGTGGCCCAGTAGTCGCGGTTGAGCTCGGTCTCGATGTAACCAGGACAGATCACGTTCACATTGACGCCGAAGCGAGCCCATTCGCCGGCCATCGCACGGGTCATGTGGATGACGGCGGCCTTCGACATGCCGTACACGCTGATGCGCGAGAGGTTCTTCAGGCCGGCGACCGAGGCGATGTTGATGATCCGGCCGCCGCCGCGCGCGACCATGCGCTTGCCCACCGTCTGCGCGACGAAGAACGCGCCCTTGGTGTTGGTGTCCATCACGTGGTCGTAATCGGCTTCGTCGTAGTCGCCGAGCTTCTTGGTGACTGATACGCCGGAATTGTTGACCAGGATGTCGATCGGGCCGAACTCGCGTTCGATTCGCTCGACCGCGGCTTCGATATCGGCGAGCCTGGTGACATCCATCGCGACCGGGAAGGCGGCGCCGCCACGCTGGCGGATCGCCTGGTCGAGTGTCTGCAGCCGGTCGACGCGCCGCGCGGCGAGCGCGACCTTCGCGCCGGAGTCGGCGAGCGCGGTGGCGAAGCGCTCGCCCAGGCCCGAGGAGGCGCCGGTGACCAGCGCGATCTTGCCGTCCAGACGCAGTTCCATGGTTCTATGCCTCGTTGCCGCCGTTGCGCGGCTGGATCACCGCGACGCTAGACCAGCGTGCGCACCCGTTTCAATCCCGGCCGGCAGTGCCTGAGCCACTGCGCGGTGAGTTTTTCCTGCAGCGAGTTCTGCTTCAGGCGGTCGGCCAGCACGCCGAAGTTGACTGCGTCGAGCGGCTGGTCCTGGTTGAAGCAGGAGTAGACGTAGCTCACCTTGCCGGTCTGCGGATCGCGATGCGCCTGCAGGCACTGCGCGCAGATCTCTTTCATCATGCACTGCATCGGCGAGTTGATCGAACCGAGCGCGCAGTGCGCGGGCTTGAGGTAGGGCTTGAGCACGCCATGTCGCGCCTGACCGACGGCGGCCATCATGCGATCGGAACCGATGGCGATGACGCGGTCGGTGTCGAGCATGCTGAGCGGCTGCTTGCCCAGTCGTCCGGAGGCGTAGGCCTCCATCGCCTGCACGATGTTGCCGACGAAGGCGAGGTCCTGGGGACGGCTGGGCTGAAAGCCCGGCTCCTCGTCGCAGCACCACACCACGACGTCGGCGGCACGCTCGATCTCTTCGATCTTGTAGCGGTCGATGATCTTCTTGTAGCCGGCGAAATAGAGCACCTTCGAACCCGCCGCGCGAAACGCCTGGCCGATCGAGAACAGTACGGCGTTGCCCAGGCCGCCGCCGGCGAGCAGCACGGTTTCGTTGGGCTGGATGTGCGTCGGCGCGCCGGTGGGCCCCATCAGGATCACCGATTCGCCCGGCGTGAGCATCGCGCACAGATCGGACGAGCCGCCCATCTCCAGCACGATCGTCGAGACCAGGCCTTGTGCGCGATCGACCCAGGCGCCGGTGAGCGCCAGACCTTCCATTTGCATACGGGTGCCGCTCACGCGCGGGGCGAGCGTCTCGTAGTTCTGCAGCCGGTAGAACTGACCCGGCTGGAAATTGCGTGCGGCGAGCGGCGCCTTGACGATCACTTCGACGATCGTCGGCGTGAGCCGCTTCACCGCGTGGACCGCAGCGCGCATCAGGCTGTTCATCTCGTCGATGAAGGCGCGTGCATCCTTGGTGTTGTGCGGCGTGCGTTGCGCGAGCACACGCGAGACCACCGGATAGCCCTGCTTGGTGGAGCCGAGGGCTTTCACGACGTTGCCGAAGAACGACGGATGCAGATCGCCGAAGAACGACACGAAGCGGCCATCGGCCAGGCGCGAGAGCAGCACGTCGGCACGCTCGGGCTTGGAGATCGAGAACTGCGGCTTGATCGGATCGCCGGCTTCGTCGCAGGCGCGGAAGTATTTGCCGTCGAGCACGAAGTGCCTGGCGTCTTCGCGTGCCAGCACGGTGTTGGGTTGCGTGCCCGCCGCGACGAACACGGTGTGCGCGGGCAGCCGGTGTTCGCCGGCAGCCTGCCACTTGCCGTCGGCGCCGAGCGTCTGCTTGCTGAACTTGATGCCGTTGACCGCGCCGTAGTCGTCGACATCGACTGCCAGTGGCGACAACCCTTCGCTGAACACGATGCCTTCCTCCAGCGCCTTCTCGACCTCCTCGTGGTTGAGGGTGTAGGAAGGGCTGTCGATCAGGCGGCGGCGATAGGCGATGGTGACGCCGCCCCACTTGTGCAGCAGCGGAATGATCCGCGGCGCGCGCTGCTCCTGCTGCGCCTTGAGGCGCTCGGTGCGAATGGCGCGGCCATGCGCCAGGAACTCCTCGGCGATCTGGCGCTCTTCGCCGTCCCATTTGTCGCGGATGACGTCCTCGCCAACCTCGGCCGCGAGCGTCTCGTAGCGCTGCAGGAACTTCTCGACCTGCACCACGTAGTAGGCGAGCGATTCGGTGGCGGTGTCGATCGCGGTCAGGCCGCCGCCGATGACGACCGCCGGCAGACGCAACTGCATGTTGGCGAGCGACTCCTCTTTGGCCGCGCCGGTGAGTTGCAGCGCCATCAGGAAATCGGAGGCGGTGCGCACGCCGCGCGCCAGGCCGTTGGGAATGTCCAGTGTCGTGGGCTTGCCTGCGCCCATGCACAGCGCGACGTGATCGAAGCCCAGTGCCATCGCTTGTTCCAGCGTGACGGTGCCGCCGAAGCGTACGCCGCCGATCATCGCGAACTGCTCGCGCCGCTCGATCAGTAGGCGCACCACCTTGAGGAAGTTTTTGTCCCAGCGCACGGTGATGCCGTATTCGGCCACGCCACCGAAACCGGCCATCACGCGCTCATCGAGCGATTCGTAGAGCGTGGTGACGTCGCGGATCGGCTCGAACGCGACGCGCGATCCGTCGGGCCGCACGCCGGAGAAGCGCTCGGGCAGCGGCTCGATCTTCAGGCCATCGATGCCGACCACCGTGTGACCGTCGTTCATCAGGTGATGCGCGAGCGAGAACCCGGCGGGCCCGAGTCCGACCACCAGCACCTTCTTGTTGGTGGGCGCGAGCGGAAACGGTCGGCGCAGGTGCAACGGATTCCAGCGCGTAAGCAGGCCGTAGATCTCGAAACCGTAGGGCAGGGCGAGTACGTCCTTGAGCGTGCGCGTCTCGGCCTGCGGAATGTTGACCGGCTCCTGCTTCTGGTAGATGCACGCCTTCATGCAATCGTTGCAGATGCGGTGCCCGGTGGCGGCGGTCATCGGGTTGTCGATGGTGATGACCGCCAGCGCGGCGATCGACAGTCCGGCTGCCTTGGCCGAGTGGAACTCGGAGATCTTCTCTTCCAGCGGGCAGCCCGCCAGATTGACGTTGAATTGGCTCTTCTTGAACGTGACGCGCTGCGGCTGGGCGGGGTCGGCCTTGTCGCGCAGGCCCTTGGAGCAGGAATCCTTGCCCTGCTTGTGGCACCAGATGCAATAGTTGATGTGATCGAGCGCACCGGTGAGCTCCATGCCGGCATCGGTGAGCTTGAAGCCCTCGCGCTCGCGCAGATGATGCGGGTCGATGCGGAACGACTTGACGCTGTCGCGCTCGCTCACCGCGCTGTGCTGCACCAGGTTGAGCGGATCGACTTTCTGCGGCTGCTTGAACAGTACGCCGGCGGCGTTGCGCGCGCGACCGGCCTCGGTGAACAGCGCCCACGATGCGTAACGGAGCGCTTCATCGAGCGCTGCAGCGTTGGCTGCCTCGTCTTGCAGCCACGACGTGACGTGATGGGCGAAGCGCACTTCGTCGCGCACTTCGTCGATATTTCCGCCCATGCGTTGTGCGAGTGCGCGTTCGAGCGCGGCGCCATCGAAGCCCGCAGCTTGGTCCGCCTTGTACTTCGCCACCGCCTTGCGCTGCACGAAGCTGCGCTTGATGTCGTAGAGCGGGGCCAGCTCGTCGTGGCGATGCGCCAATGCCAGCGCGTCATCGGCGATGCCGAACAGTTGCGCGACAAAGCGATCGAGGTGCGGCGCGAGTTCCAGGATCAGCGTCGACTCGTCCTTCGCAGCGAGCGGCGCAGGCGCGCTGCGCGCGGTCTGCAGCTTTGCAGCGCAGGCGGCGTCGGCGGTGGTCAGGAATTCCAGGAACCGTGCGTCGAGCTTGCCCAGGCCGGTGTGCGAGTAGAGATCGCTGAACTGAAGCCCGAAGCGCCCGAGGGCTTCGTCGATACCAGCCATGGTCGGTGGTTCAGCGCTCGAGGAGGTGGCGCTTGGACTTCATGTCCTTGTAGTCGTCGGAGTCGGCCGGATGCGCCTTGGTCTCGGTGATGCTCGGCCATTGCTTGGCCAACTCGACGTTGAGGGCGGTGAAGTCGCGCTGATCGGCCGGCACGTCTTCCTCGGCGTAGATCGCGTTCACCGGGCACTCGGGGATGCACACGGCGCAATCGATGCACTCATCGGGATCGATCACCAGCATGTTCGGGCCTTCGCGAAAGCAGTCGACCGGGCAGACGTCGACGCAATCGGTGTACTTGCATTTGATGCACGTCTCGGTGACGACGTGAGTCATCGTGTTCCTCTCGGATGGCGGGTGCTTGGAGAACGCTTGGAAGCGCTTGAATGATTTGTTAAGTGCACGCGGTTGTTGCGTGTGCGAGGCAATGCGCACGAAGCGGGTAGGGGCGAATGAGGGCGAATGAGGGCGAGCGAGGGCGAAGGAAGGCGAATCGAGACCAATCGAGGTGAAGCGCGCGATCGAACGCGAGCTGTATCAGGATCAACCGAAGCGCTGAATTTTAGTGGAGATCACCGTCTTCGTCCATCGGACGCCCGACGCTAAGCAACGGAATTCCCTCAGCCTTTTGCCTCATGCCCGATTTGCCCCGATAGGTCTTACGCAGCCGTTGCGCGGGGTCGAAACGACTGCGTTGTTATTTGAGCACTCGAGCTTCCGGGCAAATAGTCGCACCTCGGATATCGGTCGCGCCTCGGCTATAGTCGCGCCTCGATTGCTCCCTCCTTGTTCCTTCCGCGACGCGCGATGAGCCGTATTGCCGGAGTCGATGTCGGCGGCACGTTTACCGATCTGATCGTGCTCGATCAGGCAAGCGGTGCGCTCGAGATCGCCAAGGTTCCCACGACGACGAACAACCAGGCGATCGGGGTGATCGCCGCGCTGGACGCCGCGGGTGCGTCGCTCGCGATGCTCGATGCGATCGTGCACGGCACCACCACGACCACCAACGCGATGCTCGAGCGCAAGGTGGCGCGCACCGGGCTGATCACCACCCGTGGCTTTCGCGATGTGCTGGAGCTGGGCCGGCGGACGCGTCCCAAGCCGTATGGACTGACCGGCACCTTCGTGCCGCTGGTCGATCGCACGCTGCGCCTGGAAGTCACCGAGCGCATGGATGCTCGTGGCGAGGTGGTGCGAGCGCTCGACGAAGCGGAAGTCGCCGCGGCGGCGCGCCGGCTGCTGGAGCTGGGTGCCGAGAGCGTCGTGATTCATTTCTTGCACAGCTACGTCAACTCGCAGCACGAGCGGCGCGCCGGCGAAATCGTGCGCGCGCTGTGGCCGAACCGCTTCGTGACCGAAGGCCATCGCATCATCTCGGAGTACCGCGAGTACGAGCGTGGCGTGACAGCGACGGTGAACGCGACGGTGCAACCGGTGCTGGCGCGCTACATCGAGCGCTTGCAGTCGGAACTGGCTGCGCGCGGCTTCGCACGCGAGCTACTGGTCATGCAGGGCAATGGCGGCACGGTCGCGGCGAGCATCGTCGCCGAGGCGGCGGTCAACACCGTCATGTCGGGGCCGGCTTCCGGCGTGATCGCGGCGGCGGCAACCGCGAAAGCGGCAGGACACCCGAACGTGGTGACCTACGACATGGGCGGCACTTCAAGCGACGTGGCGTTGATTCAGGGTGGGCTGCCTGACATCTCCACCGAGCTGGAGCTGGAGTACGCCATGCCGATCCACGTGCCGATGGTCGACGTGCACAGCATCGGCGCCGGTGGCGGATCGCTCGCGTTCATCAACGAAGCCGGCATGCTGCAAGTAGGGCCGCGCTCGGCGGGGGCGCATCCGGGTCCGATCTGCTACGGCCGCGGCGGCACGCAGCCGACCATCACCGACGCCAATCTCGTGCTGGGTCGGCTCAACCCGTCCAGGCTGCTGTCGGTCGACCGGCCGGTGTCGTTGGACTACGTGCGCGAACGCATGCTCGCAGTCGTGGGGAGCGCGCTCGGACTCGATGGCAACGGCGCTGCCGCTTCGGTCCTGCGCATCGCCAACGATCGTATGGCGGGTGCGATCCGCATGGTGAGCCTCGCACGCGGTCACGATCCGCGTGATTTCGCGCTGTTCGCATTCGGCGGTGCCGGGCCGTTGCATGCGGCCGCGCTGGCGCGCGAACTGTCGATTCCGACCGTGCTGGTTCCCGCGCGACCAGGGCTGACTAATGCATTGGGTTGTGTGCTGGCCGATGTGCGCCACGACTACGTGCGCACGATTAACCGGCCGCTCGAAGAAGTTGCCGATGCCGAATTGCTCGCGATCTTCGCCGAGCACCGGCGCGACGGAGCGCAGACCATCGAGCGCGAACGGGCGAACGTGGCCTCGATCGACTACGTCTATCGCGCCGATCTGCAGTTCCAGGGGCAGAGTCACGTCCTCTCGGTGGCGTTGCCCGACGCGGAGGTGACCACGGCCGCCTTGCACCGGCTGTTCGAGCAGGCGTACTTCACGCGCTTCCAGGTACGGCTCGACGCGATTCGGCCGGTGCTGGTGAACGTGCACACGGCTGCGTTCGGACGCCGCGCCCCGATCGCGCTGGAGTCGCTCGCCTTCAAAACCGCGCAGACAACCGTCGCGGATGCGCGAATCGGCAAGCGCCCGGTCTGGTTCGAATCTGGCTGGGTCGAGACGCCGATCTATCAGCGCGACGCATTGCCGCCGGGCGGCGTGTTCGACGGTCCGGCGATCGTCGAGCAGCTCGATGCGACGACCGTGATCGAGCCGGGCAATCACGTCGACATCGACCGATTCGGCAATCTGCTGATCAAGGTGCAGATGAGGAGTGCAGGGATGACGCTGCAGAGAGGCAGCGCATGAACGTACGCGCGATCGATCCGGTCACGCTGGTCGTGATCCAGAACGGCCTGCAGCAGGTGTGCAACGAGATGGATCTGGCATTCGTGCGCGCGGCGTTCTCGCCGGTCATCGCCGAAACGCTCGATCGCTCCGATGGCATCTATCACCGCGATACCGGCGAGTTGGTCGCGCAAGGTGAGCTCGGCTTGCCGGTATTCGTGGGCACGATGCAGTTCTCCACGCAGGCGGTGATCGAGTACACCAAGGCGCGCAGTATCGCGCTCGAGGATGGCGATGTGTTCATCGTCAACGATCCGTACATGGGCGGCACGCACCTGATGGACGTGCGCTTCGTCAAACCGTTCTTCTATCGCGGCAAACTGTTCGCGTGGCTCGCCAACACCGGTCATTGGCCTGACATCGGCGGCATGGTGCCCGGCGGATTCTCCGCGAGCGCCACCGAAGTCGAGCAGGAGGGCTTGCGGCTGCCGCCGGTGAAGCTGTTCAAGCGCGGCGTGATGGACGAAGAGATCCTGGCGATCGTGTTGTCGAACATCCGCATTGCCGATCAACGCATCGGCGACATCAAAGCGCAGGCCGCGGCGCTTACGGTGGGCGAGAAGCGGCTGTCCGCGATGCTCGATCGTTACGGCGCCGAGGTGGTTGAGGACGCGATCGCGGAGCTGAAAGCGCGCGCCGCCACCCAGATGCGCGCGAAGATCGCGACGATTCCCGACGGCACATACCACGGCGAATCGTTCGTCGATTCCGACGGCGTGGTCGACGCACCGCTGCGGATCGCCCTCGCCGTGACCAAGTCGGGCGAGTCACTGCATTTCGATTTTGCCGGATCGTCGCCGCCATGCCGCGGTCCGATGAACAGCGTGCTGGCCACCACGCGCTCTTCGGTCTATCTGGCGATGAAGCACATCTTCCCCGACGTGCCGATCAATGCCGGCACGTTCGCGCCGCTACAAATTGCCGATCCGGACGGGACGTTCCTCTACGCCCGGTATCCGCGACCGGTGTCGGGCTGCGCGGCCGAAGTGAGTCAGCGGATCGCGGAGGCGGTGTTCGATGCGCTGGTTAAGGCGATTCCCGATCAACTGTTTGCGGCGCCGGCGGGAACCTCAGGCAACCTCTCGGTGGGCGGATTCGATCCGAAGCGCAATCGCAACTACGTGATGTACGTGATCTCGGGCGGCGGCTACGGCGGCTCGCCCCATGGCGACGGCATCTCGAACGGCTGCTCGACCATCGGCATCTCCAAGACCACGCCGATCGAGGTCATGGAGCAGTACTACCCGGTGCTGTTCGAGGAGTACTCATTGCACGAGGGCTCGGGCGGTGCGGGGCGTCAGCGCGGCGGATTCGGCGTGAACTACCGACTGCGGATTCGCGCAGGCGAGGCGCGCGCATCGATGGTGATGGACCACGGCCGCGGCGGCCCCAATGGCGCGCTGGGTGGCAGCAACGGCGGCGTCAACAAGGTGCGCATCGGTCGCGTGGCAGGGGACTACGTCCCGCAACATCTGTCGAAGGACCAGGGCATCGCTCTGGAGCCCGGTGACGTCATCGAAGTCTCGACGCCCGGCGGGGGCGGCTATGGCAATCCGCTCGAGCGCGATCCTGTACTGGTGATGCGCGACCTCGAACGCGGCTATTACGATGCAGACGATGCGCGGGCAATGTTCGGCGTGATTGTCGGCGACGACGCGTCACTGGACATTGCCGGTACCGAGCAGTGCAGGGCGCAGCGCCGGGATCGCTGAGCGAGCACCGAGTCGACCTCCTGAGAGCGAGGTCACGGCCCGAAAATCGCCGGGTGCGCTCGATCCGGATGCGCGCTCATTGCTCGATTGCGAATCGTAATCGAGCGGGTCTTCCGCTATCCGCCGGAAAGCTTTGCAGCGACAATCACTTAGCGCGAACGGTCGGTTGCGGCTTTGCATCGAGGCTTCGGCTACAATCGCCGCCCGCTATCGCAGTCCCATACGACTCCGCTGCGCGGAGAGGACTCCGCCGCGCGGAGAGCGCGCAACAGCGCTGCGTTCCAGGCACTTGAATCGATCGTAGCCCGCCCCAAGTTGCGGCGCTGCGTCGGTGGCGTGCCTGGATGCTGCTGCGCACAGACCAGTGAACGGCATCTTGCAGTTCGCATTGCACAAAAATGGAGGCGATTCGTGATCAAGGTCGATCATGTATCGAAGAGTTTCGGCGCCAAGCGCGCCGTCGATGACGTCTCATTCACGGTCGAGCGCGGTGAAGTGCTCGGCTTCCTGGGGCCCAACGGGGCCGGCAAATCGACCACGATGCGCATGATCACCGGGTTCATCCAGCCCGACGGTGGTGCGGTCAGCGTGTGCGGGTTCGACGTCGGCAGCCACCCGATCGAAGCGAAGCGGCGCATCGGCTATCTGCCGGAAGCCGCGCCCACCTACACCGACATGAGCGTGATCGGGTTCCTGCGCTGGGCGGCCGAGATGCGCGGTCTGCGCGGTGACGAACGCAAGCGCGCGGTGCATCGGGCGATCGAGCTGTGCTCGCTCGAGGGCGTGGTGCATCAGTCGATCGACACGCTGTCCAAAGGCTTCAGGCATCGCACCTGTCTGGCGCAGTCGATCATCCACGATCCGGAAGTGCTGATCATGGACGAGCCCACCGACGGTCTTGATCCGAATCAGAAGCACGAGGTGCGCTCGCTCATCACGCGCATGAGCGCCAACAAGGCGATCATCTTCTCGACGCACATCCTCGAGGAGGTCGAAGCGGCATGCACGCGCGCGGTGATCATCGATCGCGGCAAGGTCGTCGCCAACGGCACCCCCGATGAACTGAAGTCGCGCTCCGATCGCGCCGGGGCGGTGCTCATGACCGTCAAAGGTCCGAGCGACAAAGCGCTCAAGGATGCGCTGGGTGCGCTGCCCGAAGTCGCGCGAGTGGAATCGGTGCGCGAAGCGCAGGGTGCGGTAACGGTGCGGGCCTATCCGCAGCGCGGTGCATTGAGCGGCACGCTCGCACTGCAGATCGCGCGCAGTCTGGCGCGCGAGAACTGGGCCGTCGATGCGTTGCAGACCGAAGAAGGTCGGCTGGACGATGTGTTCCGCTCGCTCACGCGGCCGGACACGGTCGTGGCCGCCTGAAGCACGAGGAGCTGAACAATGGGTGCCTGGCACAACATCAAATCCATCACCAAGCGCGAGCTGGCGGCCTACTTCGATTCGCCGGTCGCGTATGTGTTCCTGGTGATCTTCCTGCTGCTTGCGGGCGTGTTCACATTCACGTTCGGTGGATTCTTCGAGCGCGGCGAAGCCTCGCTCGGATCCTTCTTCGGCTGGCTGCCGTGGCTGTTCCTGTTTCTGGTGCCGGCCGCGGGCATGCGGCTATGGGCCGAGGAACGGCGCAGCGGCACGATCGAGCTGCTCATGACCATGCCGCTCACGCCATGGCAGGCGATCCTTGGCAAGTTCCTGGCCTCGTGGATCTTCCTGGGCATCGCGCTGGCACTGACGTTTCCGATGTGGCTCACCATCAACTGGCTGGGCACGCCCGACAACGGCGTGGTTCTCGCCGGCTACGTGGGCAGCATGCTGCTTGCCGGGGCGTACCTATCAGTGGCGTCGATGACTTCGGCGATGACGCGTAACCAGGTCATCGCTTTCATCGTCGCGGTGATGCTGTGTCTGGCGCTGATCCTGGTCGGGTTCGTGCCGATCACGACGCTGTTGGGGCGCTATCTCAGCCCCGTCGGGGTCGAGCGCGTTGCATCGTTCGGCGTGCTCACGCACTTCGACGGGTTCCAGAAAGGCGTGCTCGATTCGCGCAACGTATTGTTCTTCCTGTCGGTGATGGCGTTCTCGTTGTTCACGACCGCGGTGCTGGTGCGTAACCGGCGCAAGAACTGATCGGCGAAGCCGACCCGACACAAAGAGGATGGACGCATGAAGAAAGGCATCTACTCGCTGCTGGGCGTGATCGTGGTGGCGGCGGCGCTCGTCGCCGGGAACTACGTGCTCAGCCTGGGCAAGCAGCGCATCGATCTCACGCAGGACCGGCAGTTCTCGCTGTCCGAGGGCACGCGCCGCGTGATCGCCAATCTGAAGGAGCCGGTGAAGCTCAAGTTCTATTACACCGAAGGCGACGAGACCATCCCGATTCAGGTGCGTACCTTCGCCAAGCGCGTGGAGGACCTGCTCGGTGAGTACCGGCAGGTCGCCGGCAGCAAAATCGAGTACGAGAAGATCAATCCGCAGCCCGACAGCGAAGCTGAAGACGCGGCGACGGTCGACGGCCTCGAGGGCCAGGTTGGGCCGAGCGGCGAGAAGTTCTACATGGGCATCGTCGTGAGCCAGGGCGAGCTGAAGTCGGCGATCCCGGGGTTGAGCGCCGATCGCGAGCGACTGCTCGAGTACGACCTCACCCGCGCCATCTCGCGCGCCTCCACCAAGGACAAACCCGTGATCGGCGTGATGACGCCGCTGATGGTCACCGGCAATCCGATGGCGGCCATGCAGGGCAATCCTGCCGCGGCGCAGCCCCAGGTGTTCTATGGCGAACTGGAGCGCGACTACAAGATCGAGCGTGTCGGACTCGACGCCGAGTCGATCAAGGACGAGATCAAGACGCTCATCGTCATCCATCCGCGCGGCATCTCCGATCAGGCGCAATACGCGATTGACCAGTTCGTGCTGCGCGGCGGCAAGCTGATCGCATTTCTCGATTCGCATGCGTACCTGGATCAGATCCCGGGCATGCCGCAGTTCCAGGGCGGCACTTCATCGACGTTCGACAAACTGTTCAAGGCTTGGGGCGTGGAGTTCGACACCAGCAAGATCGTGCTCGATCTGGAGAACGCCGCCGGCCAGGGGCAACGCATGATGCCCACGGTGCTGGCACTCGACGGGCCGTATGTCAACCGCGACGACGTTGCGACGAGCCTGATCCCGAACGCATTGATCCCGATGGCGGGCGCGTTCTCGGGCAAGTTGGTCGACGGGCTTACCCAGACTGTGTTGCTCAAGTCATCGGCCAACGCGCAATTGATCGACGGCTCGACCGGGGCCGACAAGCGCGGCAACGAGGCGTTGCGCAATTTCGCCAAGGGCGGCGTCGAGTATCCGATCGCGATCAAGGTGAACGGCAAATTCAAGACCGCCTTCCCCGATGGCCGCCCGGTGAAGGAAGAAGAGAAGAAAGACGATCCCAAGGACGCAAAAGATCCGAAGGACGCAAAGGACGGAAAAGACGATAAGGCTGCCGCAGCGAAGAAAGCGCCGGAGAAGCCCGCGCCGAAGTTCGCCGCCGACCCGAATCAGTTGAAGGAATCCAAAGACGCGAACACGGTCGTGCTGTTCGGCGACAGCGACTTCCTGCAGGACGGCGCGGCGGTGCAGATCCAGGAGATGTTCGGACGACGCATCGCGATTCCGGTCAACGGCAATCTGCCGTTGTTCCAGGCGGTGGTCGAGCAGATGGCCGGTGACCCAGCGCTCATCAATCTTGCCAGCCGCTCGGTGTCGACACGCCCGTTGACCGTGGTCAAGCGGATGGAAGCCGAGGCCCAGCAGGCTTACCTGGGCAAGATGAAGGAACTCGAAGACAACCTCAACCAGACCAAGGAGAAGCTCGCCGCGCTGGAGAAGAAGCCCGCGCCAGGTGGTGCACCCCAACAGGCCGCGGTGAAGGAGCAGCTCACGCCCGAGCAGCAGCAGGAAGTCGACAACTTCCGCAAGAGGGTGCTCGAGACGCGGCGCGAGTTGAAGGACGTGCGCAAGGAACTGCGCGCCGACACCGAAGCGCTGCAGTTCTGGACCAAGGTGATGAACATCGCGGCGATGCCGATCATCGTCGCCATCGCCGGCATCCTGATCGGAATGTGGAAGCGCCGGCGCATGTCGCAACCTCTAGCGAAGCCAGCCTAGGAGCCCGAACCATGCAGATTCAAGCGAGCATCTTTCTCGTCACCGGCGGAGCGTCCGGATTGGGCGAGGCCACCACGCGGATGCTGGTGCAGAACGGCGCGAAGGTCGTGATCGCCGACGTGCAGGTTGATCGGGGGCAGGCGCTGGTGAACGAACTCGGCGCCAACACCCGCTTCGTCAAATGCGACGTCACTTCGGAGTCCGACGGGCAGGGCGCCGTTGCGCTGGCGATGAGCCAGTTCGGCGGGCTGAACGGCCTGGTGAACTGCGCGGGCATCGCCGTCGGCGAGAAGACAATCGGCAAGGAAGGTCCGCATTCGCTCGCAACCTTCAGCAAGGTCGTGCAGATCAATTTGATCGGATCATTCAACATGATCCGCCTGGCGGCTGCGCAGATGGCCAAGGGCACGCCGAACGCTGCGGGCGAGCGTGGGGTCATCATCAACACGGCATCGGTGGCCGCATATGACGGTCAGATCGGGCAGGCGGCGTACTCGGCCTCCAAGGGAGGCATCGTCGGCATGACCTTGCCGATCGCGCGCGACCTGTCGCGCGACGGCATCCGTGTCTGCAGCATCGCACCGGGAATCTTCGAGACGCCGATGCTCAAGGGTCTGCCGAAAGAAGCGCAGGACTCGCTCGGCAAGCAGGTGCCGTTTCCGTCGCGCTTGGGTCGACCGAGCGAGTACGCGGCGCTCGCGCGTCACATCATCGAGAACGAGATGCTGAACGCCGAGACGATCCGCCTCGACGGCGCGATCCGGATGGCGCCGCGTTAGAAAGCTTCGCCACGCGACCGATTGGACTGATTGCGCGGATTCTTCCGGGGCTATCCCCGGATTTCGGGCTGGGGCGCGAGCGAAGTCTTGAACAGTCGCGCCCGATTGACGTAACCCTCGGCGATCCCTTCGATCCACGCGATTTCGTCGGGCCGGATGTCACGCACCGCTTTTGCAGGCGAGCCGAGCAGCAGGACGCCGTCGGGAAACTGTTTGCCTTCGGGCACGAGCGCGCCGGCTCCGACGATCGAGTGCCGGCCGATCACCGCGCGATTCAACACCACGCTGTTGATGCCCACCAGGCTTCCGGCGCCGACGGTGCAACCGTGCAACACCGCCTTGTGCCCGACGCATACGCCACGGCCGAGAGTGAGCGGCAGCCCGGCGTCGGTGTGGAGCACCGACGCATCCTGGATGTTGCTGCGCTCGCCGATGGTGATCAGGTCGTTGTCGCCGCGAATGACGACGTTAAACCACACGTTCGCCTGATGACCGATCACGACCGATCCGATCACCGTCGCGTTGTGCGCCACGAACCAGTCGTCGCTGTCGAAGCGGACGGTGCGGTCGGGCAATGAGAAGATGGACATGAGAGTGGGGCGTGAAGGAACGCTTCATGTTAGCAAACGCATCTGCAACCGCATCTGCAACCGCTGGCGCATTGAGCCAGGAGCAAGCAGGGAGCAAGCCGTTGAAACCGAGTGAGTCGCATTTTCTTGACCTGCGTGGTCTGCGCTATCACTGCCGCACCTGGGGCGATCGCGATGCGCCGAAATTGTTCGCGCTGCATGGCTGGATGGACGTGTCGGCGTCGTTCCAGTTCGTGGTGGACGAGTTGAAACAACGCTGGTTCGTCGTGGCGCCCGACTGGCGCGGGTTCGGACTGACCGGTTGGACCGCAGGGGATTCGTATTGGTTTGCTGACTACTACGGTGACCTCGACGCGATCCTCACCCATTTCGCGGGGCAGGAGCCGGTCAACCTTCTCGGACACAGCATGGGAGGCAACGTCGCGTGCATCTATGCCGGCGTGCGTACGGCGCGCGTCGCGCGGCTGATCAACGTCGAAGGCTTCGGCATGCGGCCCACTGCGCCTGATCAGGCACCTGAGCGGCTCGAGCGCTGGCTCAACGAACTGAGCGAACCGATGCGCATGCGCGATTACGAGTCCTACGATGCGCTCGCCGCCCGGCTGCGCCGGGACAATCCGCGCTTGAGCGCCGAGCGTGCGCGCTTTCTGGCGCAGCATTGGGGGCAGGAGATCGATGACCAGGGCGGCGGAGCGCGGCGCGTGGCGTTGCGCGGCGATCCGAGCCACAAACGCGTGAGCCCGATCCTCTATCGCATGGAAGAGGCGCAGGCGTGCTGGCGCAATGTTCAGGCGCCGGTGCTGTGGATCGAAGGTGCGCAGAGTGACACCTCCGGAAAGATCGCCCTGACGCGCGAGCAGATCAGCGCGCGCCTTGCCCACTTCCGCACGCTCGAGTCGGTCGTGATCGATGACGCAGGGCACATGATCCACCACGACCAGCCGGAGCGATTGGCGCAGGCGATCGAGACATTTCTGCTGCGACGCTAACGGCGCCGATCTGAGCATCTGCGGCCGCGTGCTAGCATTTTTTCGATGAACTTCGACCTGCACTGCCACTCCACCGTGTCCGATGGGACTTTGTCGCCGTCGGCGGTGGTCGCGCGCGCGGCGGCCAACGGCGTGACCGATCTGGCGCTCACCGATCACGACGCGATCGACGGCCTGCGCGAAGCGCGCGAGGCGGCGCATGAGCTCGGCATCCGCCTGATCGCCGGCGTCGAGATCTCGGTGACCTGGTCGTGGCAGACCGTGCACATCGTCGGCTTGGATGTCGATCCGCAGAGCGACGTGCTCACGGCGGGTCTGAAGTCCGTGCGTTCGTCTCGACATGGCCGCGCCTCGGCGATCGCCGAGCGATTCGCGCAGATCGACATTCACGGCACGCTCGAGGGCGCCTATCGATTCGCCGAGAACGCCGAGCTGATCAGCCGGACGCACTTCGCCCGCCATCTGGTCGAGGCCGGACACGCGCGCAATACCAACGATGCGTTCGAGCGTTATCTCTCGGTGGGCCGTCCCGGCTACGTGCCGCACCAGTGGGCCGAGCTCACCGATGCGGTGGCGTGGATCCGCGCAAGCGGCGGGATTGCGGTGCTCGCACATCCGGGTCGCTACAAAGTATCTGCTCAGCGCATGGACGATCTGTTCGCCGAGTTCAAGGCGGCCGGCGGCACCGGCGCCGAAGTGGTGACGAGCAGCCAGTCGCTCGATCATCTCGGTCGCTTCAGCACCTTGTGTGCGAAGCATGCGCTGCTCGCTTCGCGCGGATCCGATTTCCACGAGCCCGGCGAGGGACAGTTCGATCTGGGCAAGTTGCCGAGCCTGCCCGATACGCTGACGCCGGTGTGGTCGGCGCTGCCGGCCCGGCCGTAGCGAGCGCGACGCGTAGCCGCGGCGCAACCCGCAGATCCCACTGTGGCGCGCCTCCTGATCGTCCGATCGGACAATCCCCAGCCACGATTGATCGCGGCTGCGGTCGACGCATTGCGCGCCGACGGCCTGATCGCCTATCCGACCGACTCGTGCTATGCGCTCGGCGCTCGCATGGAATCGAAGCAGGCGGTGGAGCGTATGCGTGCGGTGCGTCGCATCAGCGAGCGCCATCACCTCACCCTGATGTGCCGCGATCTGGCCGACTTCGGCCGCTACGCCCAGCTCGACAACCGCCAGTTCCGCTTGATCAAGTCGATCACACCCGGAAGCTACACCTTCATTCTGGCGGCCACGCACGAGTTGCCAAAGCGCGTCGTACACGCAGGTCGACGTACTATCGGCGTGCGAATCTCCGACCACCCGATCGTGCAGGCGCTGCTCGAAACGCTCGATGAACCGCTGTTGTCGAGTACGTTGATCCTGCCTGACGAAGCCACGCCGCTCGACGATGCCGCCGAGATCGTGCAACGAGTCGGGCACGCACTGGATGTGGTCATCGACGGCGGCACTTGCGGCTCCGAGCCCACCACGGTTCTCGATCTGTCGCAGGGCGACGTGCGTCTGGTGCGCGCCGGACGTGGTCCGCTCGAGCCGCTTGACATCGATCGCGCCCGATAAAGGTGCGCGTCACGTCAGTGGCGCGGTTCGCGCTGCGGCTTGTTTGCTAGAATGCGCGGCTTCGAATTCGCGGCGCGTGGCTGCCAACGGATGGACATCAATCTGCTGGTCCCGACTTTGGCGATCTACACGTTGCCGGTCGTTCTCGCCATTACGCTGCACGAGGCCGCACACGGTTACATCGCCAAGCAGTGCGGTGATCTGACTGCCTACCGACTCGGTCGGGTCAGCCTCAATCCGTTGCGGCACATCGATCCGATCGGCACGATCGCCGTGCCTCTGATCATGTTGTTGGGCAGCGCGGCAGTCGGGGCTGCGCCGCTGCTGTTCGGCTGGGCCAAGCCGGTGCCGGTCAACTTCCACGCGTTGCGCAAACCGAAACCGCACATGATGTGGGTCGCCGCCGCAGGCCCCGGCGCGAATCTGCTGCAGGCGCTGGCGTGGGGGCTCGTGTTGCGGTTGACGTTGCCCTTCGGCGAGGGATTTTTCAGTACGCCGCTGCTGTTGATCGCGCAGGCGGGCATCGCCGTGAACCTGGTGTTGATGGTGCTCAATCTGATTCCGATCCTGCCGCTGGACGGCGGGCGCATCACCTACAGCCTGCTGCCCGACCGACTGGCTGCATCGTACGGACGCCTCGAACCTTACGGTTTTCCGATCCTGTTGGTGCTGCTGTTCGCGCACACGCAGACCGGTTTGCTCAATCCACTCATGAACGGCGCTGAGATCGCATTCGCGCGCCTGCTGCGTCTGGGGCTTTGACCATGGCTGCCGATCGCGTCGTCTCGGGCATGCGGCCCACCGGAGCATTACATCTGGGGCACTACCACGGGGCATTGAAGAACTGGGTGCGCCTGCAGGCCGAGCATCCATGCATGTTCTTCGTGGCCGACTGGCATGCGCTCACCACGCATTACGATTCGCCGCAGCTGATCGAGCAGAACACTGCCGAGATCCTGGTCGACTGGCTCGCCGCCGGCATCGATCCGGCGCAATCGACGCTGTTCATCCAGTCGCGCATTCCCGAACATGCGGAGCTGCACACGCTGTTGTCGATGATCACGCCGCTCAGCTGGCTCGAGCGCGTGCCCACCTACAAGGATCAGCAGGAGAAGCTGGTCGACAAGGATCTGTCGACCTACGGCTTTCTCGGTTATCCGCTGCTGCAGGCGGCCGACGTGCTGATCTACAAGGCGAAGTTCGTTCCCGTCGGCGAGGATCAGGTTCCGCACATCGAGTTCATGCGCGAAGTGGCGCGACGATTCAATTTCATGTTCGGGCGCGAGCCGGGCTTCGAGGACAAGGCCAAGGCCGCGATCAAGAAACTGGGCAGCAAGCGCTCCAAGGTGTACCTCGATCTGCGCGGGCGTTTTCAGGAGCAGGGCGACGAGCCCGCGCTGGAAGCCGCGCGCGAGATGGTCAATGGCCAGCAGAATCTCAGCAAGGGCGATCGGGAGCGGCTGTTCGGTTACCTCGAAGGCGGCGGGCGCGTCATTCTGGTCGAGCCCGATGTGTTGCTGACCGAGGCGTCGCGATTGCCGGGCCTGGACGGACAGAAAATGTCCAAGTCGTACAACAACGCAATCGGGCTGCGCGAGGACGCCGAGAGCGTGACCAAGAAAATTCGCACCATGCCCACTGATCCGGCGCGCGTGAAGCGTACCGATCCGGGCGACCCCGAGCGCTGCCCGGTCTGGGAGTTCCATCAGGTGTATTCCGACGACGCGACGCGCAAGTGGGTGCAGGAAGGTTGTCGCAGCGCCGGCATCGGCTGCCTTGAATGCAAGCAGCCGGTGATCGACAAGGTGCTCGCCGAACAGGGGCCGATGCGCGAACGTGCGCAGAAGTATCTCGACGATCCGACGCTGGTCCGCAACATCGTGGCCGACGGCTGCGACAAGGCCCGCGAGCTGGCGCGCGAGACGATGCGTGAAGTGCGTGAAGTGATGGGCCTGAGTTACTCCTGATCACGCCCAAGTCGTGCCGACCTCACCATCCTCGATGAGCACCGTTGCCGAACCCGCCGAACAGGCGGACCTTCCGTTTGCCAAAATCCGCGGCGAGCCGCTGCGCGAGCTGCCGGCGGATCTGTACATTCCGCCCGATGCGCTCGAGGTGTTCTTCGACACGTTCGAAGGCCCGCTCGATCTGCTGCTGTATCTGATCCGGCGCGCCAATCTCGACATCCTCGATATCCCGATGGCGCAGCTCACCCGGCAGTATCTGGAGTACGTCGAGGTGATGCGGCACAAGAATCTCGAGCTTGCCGCGGAGTATCTGGTCATGGCGGCGATGCTGATGGAGATCAAGTCGCGCATGCTGCTGCCGCGGCCCAAGAGCGCCGACGATTCGGATGATCATCTCGATCCGCGCGCCGAACTGGTGCGACGGCTGCTCGAGTACGAGCAGATCAAGGACGCTGCGCGCAAACTCGACGCGATGCCGCATCGCGACCGCGACTTCCTGTCGGTGTCGGTGTGGATCGAGCAGACGCTGGCGCAGCGCCTGCCCGACGTCGATGCGGGCGATCTGGAAGCGGCGTGGCGCGAACTGCTGCGTCAGGCACGCATCCGCCAGCACCACCGCATCTCGCGCGAAGAACTGTCGGTGCGCGAGTACATGACGATCATCCTGCGCGATCTGCAGGATGGCGGCTTCCGCGAGTTTCGCGAGCTGTTCCGGGTCGAGCGCGGCGTGCCGGTGCTGGTGGTCACGTTCCTGGCGATCCTGGAACTGGCACGCGAACGACTGATCACCGTGACGCAGGCCGAGTCGTTCGCACCGATCTACGTGACCCTGGGAAGCGCCTCGGGCGAAGCCCCGCTGCTCGAGTCCGCCGACGGCAGCAAAGCGTCGTCGGACGATTGATGCTGTTTGATGCTCCGTCGATCATCTTCCCGTGAATGGTGCTCCGGTCAATGATGCTCCAGCCAACCATGCTCAACCCGACTGAAGCCAAGAACGTGCTCGAAGCCGCGTTGCTTGCGACGCAGCGGCCGCTGCCGATCCACGACCTGCGCCGGCTGTTCGACGACGAGATCGGCGCCGACACTATTCGCCGCATCCTCGAAGAACTGCGCGAAACGTGGAAGGACCGCGGCGTCGAGTTGGTCGCGCTGGCCAGCGGCTGGCGATTCCAGACGCGGCCGCAGATGCAGGCTTACCTCGATCGACTGAGCACCGAGAAGGCGCCCAAGTACTCGCGAGCCGTGATGGAGACCCTGGCTATCATCGCGTACCGCCAGCCGGTTTCACGCGGCGATATCGAAGACATCCGCGGGGTGGTGGTCACGCCCAACGTGATCCGTGCGTTGGAAGATCGCGGTTGGATCGACGTGGTTGGCCATCGCGAAACGCCGGGACGTCCGGCGCTGTACGGCACGACCAAGGCGTTTCTCGACGACCTGGGCCTTGTCAGTTTGCAGGAGTTGCCCCCCCTTGAAGAAATCGCCAAAAGCATCGACCCAGGGCTTCTCGCGCCCGCGAAGACCGACGGGACGCCGGACGCCAGTGCGGACGGATCAGTCGAGCCCGTCGACGCCGGCAGCGCCGACGACGCAGCCGAGTCGTCCGCCGCGCGGTCCCGCGAAGTCGAGGCCGATGCGTCCCAATCGTCCGATGCGTCCAGCCCGTCCGGTGCGTCCGACCAGTCCGGTGCGTCCGAGCCCCGCGACGGAGACGGAGGAGAAGCCGCGTCCGCCAAAGAGTTACAGGCCGGCGAAGCCGACACGCAGGAACGAGCGGCCGCCGACGCCGATGGAGACGGCGAATCCACGACCGAGGCGCCCGAGGCCTCCGGGGCCGACGCCGCAAAACGAGCCTCCTCCGAGAACGGATAGACGTGTCGGACCGCGCCGCGATCGCGGTGCGTTTCGCGCGGCTCAACCGCCGGCTGAAGTGGCTGTCGAGCAAGGCGGCCCGGAGCGGATTCAGAAAGTCCTGGCCGCCCGAGGCGTGGCCTCGCGCCGCGCGATCGAGGAGCTGATCGTCGCTGGTCGGGTCTTGGTGAACGGCCAGCCCGCGGTGCTGGGGCAGAGGGTCTGGGGTACCGAACGCATCGTCGTCGGCGGTCGGCCGGTCGCGCGGGCGCGGCAGGACGCGGCCTCCCTGCGCGTGTTGGCTTACCACAAGCCGATCGGGGAGATGGTCACTCGTCGCGATCCCGATGGGCGCGCCACCGTGTTCGAGAAGCTCCCGCCGCTGCGTGGCGCGCGCTGGATCCCGGTAGGGCGGCTCGACGTCAATACGAGCGGGTTGCTTCTCCTTACCAATTCCGGGGACTTGGCCGCCAAGCTGATGCATCCGAGTACCGGCATCGAGCGCCGGTATGCAGTCCGGGTGATCGGTCAGTTGAGCAACGACTCGCTTGCCCGGCTTCGACAGGGCGTGCAGCTCGACGACGGCCTGGCGCGCTTCTCGCAGATCGAGTCGACCCGAAGCGGCGAAGGCGCGAACCGGTGGTATGCGGTGTCACTCCAGGAAGGTCGCAATCGCGAAGTGCGGCGCCTATTCGGCGCGGTGGGCGCCACCGTAAGCCGGCTGATCCGGACGGGGTACGGTCCGATCGATCTGCCACGCGATCTGCCGCGCGGTCGCTGGCAGCTTCTGCCCGACAACGCGTGCCTGAGCCTCGTGAAGGCCTGCGAGCAGGCTTGAGATTTCGCTTTAACCCATTGTTGGAACACGGGTCCCTTGCTAGAATACCGGCCCTCAAAGGGTGGGCTTCGCGCCCATTTTTTGTTTGTACGCTGAGGTGAGCTGACATGGGGCCGGAGGCGGTTGAAGCGTTGGTCGAGGCGACGCTGGCAGGTCTGGGATACGACCTGGTCGATCTCGAGCAGCCCAATCGCGGCCGGCTGCTGCGCGTGTTCATCGAGCATCGCGCGGAATCGGACGCTCCGGTTCCGGTTGGTGTTCGAAGCGATCGCATCAAGCACGACGATTGCGAGCGCGCATCGCGCCAGCTGCAGAACGTACTGGCGGTCGAGGGCGTCGATTACGACCGTCTGGAGGTGTCCTCGCCGGGGCTGGATCGGGTGCTGAGAAAGCCCGCCGACTTCAGGCGGTTCGCCGGCCATCAGATCGAGCTGCGTTTGCGCGTGCCTCGCGATGGTCGGCGCAAGTTCACCGGCGTGGTGGGGCCGGCCGGTGACGATGAGTTCGAGATTACGGTTGATGGTGCACCGTTGAAAGTGCGCTGGGCCGAGCTGGAGAAAGCCCGGCTGGTGCCTGCGCTGTGACGGTGCGGATACGAGAGCTTCTGGAGCTGTATAGCGATGAGTCGCGAGTTGTTACTGCTGGTCGATGCACTAGCGCGCGAGAAGAACGTCAACAAGGACATCGTCTTCGGCGCGCTGGAGCTTGCGCTCGCCTCGGCGACCAAACGGCGTTTTTCCGACGACGTCGAAGTGCGCGTCGCGATCGACCGCGAGACCGGCAACTATGAATCGTTCCGGCGTTGGCAGGTCGTCCCCGACGATCAGCTCGAGTCGCCGCCGCATCAGATCGCGTTGAGCGAAGCGCAGAAGCAGATCTCCGACATCCAGGTCGAGGACTACATCGAGGAAACGCTCGAACCGATCGAGTTCGGTCGGATCGGCGCGCAGGCGGCCAAACAGGTCATCCTGCAACGCATACGCGACGCCGAGCGCGAGCAGATCCTGAGCGATTTCCTGGCGCGCGGCGACAAGATGATCAACGGTGCGATCAAGCGCATCGAACGAGGCAACGCGATCATCGAGGTGGGTCGTGTCGAGGCGGTGCTGCCGCGCGACCACACCATCCAGAAAGAGAATCTTCGCGTCGGCGACCGCGTGCGCGCCGCGCTGCTGCGTGTCGATCGCGGCGCTCGCGGGCCACAGCTCATCCTGTCGCGCACCGCGCCGGAGTTCATCATGGAACTGTTCCGGCTCGAGGTTCCCGAGATCGAGCAGGGGCTGCTGGAGATCAAATCCGCCGCGCGCGATCCGGGCGTGCGCGCCAAGATCGCGGTGAAGTCGAACGATCCGCGCATCGACCCGATCGGCACCTGCGTGGGCATGCGTGGATCACGCGTGCAGGCCGTGACGCAGGAACTCGCCGGCGAGCGCGTCGACATCGTGTTGTGGTCGGCCGACCCGGCGCAGTTCGTGATCGGTGCGCTCGCGCCCGCCGAGGTCACCGGAATCGTCGTCGACGAGGAGCGTCATGCGATGGACGTCACGGTCGACGAGGAGAACCTCGCCATCGCCATCGGGCGATCGGGGCAGAACGTTCGCCTGGCATCGGAGCTGACCGGCTGGACCATCAACCTCATGACCGAGGAAGAGTCGCAGCGCAAGCAGGAAGAGGAAACCAAGCTGGTGCGCCAGTTGTTCATCGAACGGCTCGATGTCGACGAGGAGGTCGCCAACCTGCTCATCCAGGAAGGGTTCGGCACCCTGGAAGAGGTGGCCTACGTGCCGATCAACGAGATGACCGAGATCGAAGGCTTCGACGAGGATCTGGTCAACGAATTGCGCAGCCGCGCACGCGATTCGCTGCTGGTGCAGGAAATCCGCAGCGAGGAGCAGATCGAAGGAGTGGATCCCGAACTACTCAATCTGGAAGGAATGGATCATCCGCTGGCGGCCAAGCTGGCGCAGGTCGGCATCAAGACCCGCGACGACCTGGCCGATCTGGCCGTGGATGACCTGCTGGAAATGACGGGAATGGAAGCTGAGCGCGCCAAGGCGCTGATCATGAAAGCGCGCGAGCATTGGTTCAAAGAGTAGGCGGGGCAGCGAGGAGTCTGGAAAACCGATGGCCCAAACGAGCGTCGAGCAGTTCGCAGGAGAGCTCAAGGTAGCACCCAACGTGCTGCTGGAGCAGTTGAAGGCGGCCGGGGTCAACAAGACCGTGGCGAAGGATCTATTGTCCGATCAGGACAAATCGAAGCTGCTCGACTATTTGCGTCGCGCACACGGCGCACAGGAGCCCAAGCAACGCATCACGCTGACGCGCAAGCAGACCAGCGAGATCAAGACCGCCACCGCGGCCGGCAAGGCGCGCACCATTCAGGTCGAAGTTCGCAAGAAGCGCGTGTTCGTCAAGCGCGACACGCCCGAACCCGTACCGCAGGCCTTGGATGAGCCGGTTGCCGAGGTCGAAGTCGCACCACCGCCCGCACCGATACCCGAGCCCGTGCCAGCCCCGGCTGCCGCGCCGGTGGTCGCGCCGGTGACCGCATCCGCGCCTGTTTCGATCATCGACGAGCGCGAAGCGCAATTGCGCGAGACCGAGATGCTCAAGCAGCGCGAGCTGTCGGAGCGTCAGGCGGCCGAAGTTCAAGTGCGCCACGAGCGTGAGCGCCGCCTCGCTGAACAGCGCGAGGCCGAGCGTCGTGCAGCCGAGGAGGCCGCGCGTGCCGCATCGGCGATCCATACACGGGCCGCTGTTGCGCCAGAACCCGCGGCCGAAGCGCCGCAGGGCGCAACGGGCGATGCCACGCTTCACAAGCCCAAGACGACCGACGCCGACAAGAAGCCCAAGAAAGACGTGAAGCCGGCACCCAGGCCGGATTGGCGTGGCGGCGACGCGGCGAAAAAGCGCACGATCAAGACGCGCGGCGACTCCACGCCGGGTGCGGGGGGCTGGCACAGCAAAGGCGGCCGTCATCGCGGCGCGGGCGATGCAGAGCGTGCACCCGCGCAGGCGATCGAAAAGGTGGTGCGCGAGATTCACGTACCCGAAACCATCACCGTCGCCGACCTTGCGCACAAGATGTCGGTCAAGGCTGCCGAGCTGATCAAGACGCTCATGAAGATGGGCTCGATGGTGACCATCAATCAGATGCTCGACCAGGAAACCGCGATGATCGTGGTCGAGGAACTCGGCCACAAAGCGATCGCCGCGAAGCTCGACGATCCCGAGGCTTACCTGATCGAGATCCCGGCCGAAGGTGAATTGCAACTGCAGTCGCGCCCGCCGGTCGTGACCGTGATGGGCCACGTCGACCATGGCAAGACATCGCTCCTCGACTACATACGCAAGACCCGCGTGGCCAGTGGCGAGGCGGGAGGCATCACCCAGCACATCGGCGCTTACCACGTCGAGACCCCGCGGGGGATCGTGACGTTCCTCGACACGCCGGGCCACGAAGCGTTCACGGCAATGCGTGCCCGTGGTGCGAAGGCGACCGATCTTGTGATCCTGGTCGTTGCGGCCGACGACGGCGTGATGCCGCAGACACTCGAGGCGATCGCACACGCGAAGGCCGCGAACGTTCCGGTCGTGGTGGCCCTCAACAAGATCGACAAGCCTGAAGCCAATCCCGATCGCGTCAAGCAGCAACTGGTGGCGCATGGCGTCGTGCCTGAAGAGTACGGCGGCGAATCGCCTTTCATTCCGGTATCGGCTCGCACCGGACAGGGCATCGACGATCTGCTTGATAACGTGCTGCTCCAGGCCGAGGTGCTCGAGCTCAAGGCGCCGGCCGATTCCGCGGCGAAGGGGCTGGTCATCGAAGCGCGCCTCGATCGCGGCCGCGGTCCGGTGGCTACCGTTCTGGTGCAATCGGGCACGCTCAAACGCGGCGACATGGTGCTCGCCGGCGCTGTTTTCGGTCGCGTGCGCGCGATGCTCGACGAGAACGCCAAACCGGTCACTGAAGCCGGTCCATCGATTCCGGTGGAAATCCAGGGTCTGTCCGACGTGCCGGTGGCAGGCGAAGAATTGATCGTCCTCGGCGACGAGCGCAAGGCGCGCGAAATCGCGCTGTTCCGTCAAGGCAAGTTCCGCGACGTCAAACTGGCCAAGCAGCAGGCGGCGAAGCTCGAGAACGTGTTCGAGACGATGGGCGAGGGCGGCGTGAAATCGCTGTCGCTGCTGATCAAGGCCGACGTGCAGGGCTCGCAGGAAGCGCTGGTGCATGCGTTGTCGCGCCTGTCGACCGACGAGGTGAAAGTCACCGTCGTCCACGCCGGCGTCGGCGCCATCAACGAGTCCGACATCAACCTCGCCATAGCATCGAAGGCGGTCGTCATCGGCTTCAACACTCGTGCCGACACCGCGGCGCGCAAGCGCGCGGAGGAAGCCGGCATCGACATCCGCTACTACAACATCATCTACGACGCTGTCGATGAGGTGAAGGCGGCACTGTCGGGCATGCTCGCGCCGGAGAAGAAGGAGAACGTGCTGGGCATGGTGGAGATCAGGCAGGTGTTCCGGATCTCCAAGGTGGGCGCCGTGGCCGGTTGCTACGTGCTCGATGGCCTGGTCCGACGCAATTCGCGGGTGCGGCTGCTGCGCGACAACGTCGTGATCCACGACGGCGAGCTCGATTCGCTCAAGCGCTTCAAGGACGACGTGCGCGAAGTGAAGGGCGGATTCGAGTGCGGCCTGTCGGTCAAGAGTTTCAACGACATCCAGGTCGGCGATCAGCTCGAGGTCTACGAGGTCGAAGAGGTCGCGCGCACGCTATAGCGCGGGGCCTGCCCGGCCCGCGTCGTCGCGCACGCACTTTCCGCTACTCGTACCTACCGCCTCTCGTAGCCAGAGCCCACGATACCTCGATGGCCGGCGCGCAACGCCTCGGACGAATCGCCGATCAGATCCAGCGCGAGCTGTCGGCGATCATCGCCTCCGAACTCAAGGATCCGCGCATCGCGCTGGTCACGATCACCGAGGTGACGGTCACATCGGACCTGCAGCATGCAAAGGTATTCGTGACCACGCTCGCACCGGCCGAGCGCCGGGCCGAGATCCTGTCGGGTCTTTCCAGCGCTGCCGGATTCATGCGCAGCCTGCTCGGCCGGCGGCTCAAGACGTTCGCCACGCCCGAATTGCGCTTCGAGTACGACGCCTCGATCGAGCGCGGCGTGCATCTGACCCACCTGATCGATCAGGCGGTGGCGACGGCGCGAAAAGACGATGGCTGACGCAGGACCAGGCTTGGATTCGCAGCCGCAACACGGCGCGAGGCGCGCTGCGCGCAAGCGCTTCGTGGACGGCGTGCTGCTGTTCGACAAGCCGGCGGGCGTTTCATCGAACGGCGCGTTGCAACGCGTGCGCCGGCTCTATCAGGCCGAACGGGCCGGCCACACCGGTACGCTTGATCCGTTCGCCACCGGTCTGCTGCCGATCGCATTCGGCGAGGCGACCAAGTTCAGCACCGGACTGCTGGAGGCCGACAAGACCTATCTCGCCACCATTCGATTGGGCGTGCGTACGTCGACTGGCGACCCGGAAGGCAGCGTGCTTGAACAAAGACCGGTCCAGGTCGACCAGGCGGGCATCGAGAATGCGCTCGCGCGCTTCGTGGGCAGGATCGAGCAGATTCCGCCGATGCATTCAGCGCTCAAGCATGAGGGACGTCCGCTGTATGACTACGCGCGCAAAGGCGAGCAGATCGACCGCAAGCCACGCGCGATCACGATTCATTCGATCGAATTGGTTGAATGGCTGGGCCCCACCGTGACCGCGCGCGTGCGATGCAGCAAGGGAACGTACATCCGCGTTCTGGCTGAGGATATCGGCGCGGTGTTGGGTTGCGGCGCGCACCTGAGCGCGTTGCGCAGGCTCGCCGTCGGGGAATTCGATATCGGCGCGGCGCACGACTTCGAGAAGCTGGAAGGCCTTGAATCCGCGGTGCGCGACGCCTGCCTGTTGCCCGTCGATGCGTTGATCACGGGCCTGCCGCGCGTCGACTTGGACGAACAGGCATCGGCCCGATTGCTCGAGGGCCGTACGGTGCGCGCCGGACACCAACTCGAATCCGGGCTAGCAGGGACGACGCTGCGAGCCTATGCTGCGAACGGCGCTTTTCTTGGTCTGGTGCTGCACGCCGGTGCCGGGGAAGTCAGGCCGCAGCGACTGATGAAGGCGCCGCTCGCAGTACGAATCGACGACCCGACTCGCGGCGGCTGATCCGTTCGCATGACGCGCGATCGCGGGCGGCGCGCCCAAGCCGCGAAACCCCTTGTTTCTAGAGGACAATCCCATTAGAATTCTCCGCTTATTTTTATCGACCGAAACGAGCAGACGCGATGGCCGTCACCACCGCCGATAAGGCGCAACTCATCAAAGATTATCAGCGCGAGACGAGCGATACCGGCTCACCCGAAGTGCAGGTGGCCCTGCTCACGGCGCGCATCAACGGGCTCACCGATCACTTCAAGGCGCACGTCAAGGATCACCATTCGCGCCGTGGACTGTTGAAGATGGTGAGTCAGCGGCGCAAGCTGCTCGACTATCTCAAGCGCACCAATGCCGATAAATATCGGGCCGTGATCGACCGGCTCGGACTGCGCAAGTAATCGATCAACGCCCACTCCCTGTGGGCGTCTTTGTTTGTGCGTCCGCCTCGATCTCCGTGCAGCCGGGCGCGCAACCCCCACTCCGCAATTCGCTCACAACTCGTATCGATCGCCGCGCGGCGTTGAGCCGACTCCCGGCGGAAAGGACCCAGCTTTGAATCCGGTCAAGAAAACCTTCACCTACGGCGCCCACCAAGTGACGCTCGAAACCGGCGAGATCGCTCGTCAGGCGAGCGGGGCGGTGTTCGTCAACGTCGAAGACACCGTGGTGCTGTGCACCGTGGTTGCTGCCAAGGAAGCACGTACCGGGCAGGATTTCTTCCCGCTGACCGTCGACTACGTCGAGAAGTTCTATGCGGCTGGTCGTATTCCGGGCGGCTTCTTCAAGCGCGAGGGCAGGCCCACCGAGAAGGAGACTCTCACGTCGCGGCTGATCGACCGCCCGGTCCGGCCGCTGTTCCCGGACGGCTTCTACAACGAAGTACAGGTCGTCGCGACCGTGATGTCGTGCAACCCCGACGTCGACCCCGACATCCCCGCGTTGATCGGCTGCTCGGCAGCGCTCACGCTGGCCGGCATTCCGTTCAACGGCCCGATCGGCGCGGCGCGCGTCGGCTACAAAGACGGCCAGTATCTGCTCAACCCGAGCCCCGCGCAGTTGAAGGAATCGGCGCTGAATCTGGTGGTCGCGGGCACCGAGCAGGCAGTGCTCATGGTCGAATCCGAGGCCAACGAGTTGAATGAAGACGTGATGCTGGGCGCCGTGGTGTACGGACACGAGCAGATGCAGGTCGCGATCGATGCGATCCACGAGCTGGCCGAACAAGCCGGCAAGCCGAGCTGGAACTGGCAACCACCCACCAAGGACGACGCGCTGTCCAGTCGCGTGACCAGCCTGGCCGAGGCCGATCTGCGTGAAGCGTTCCGCATCAAACAAAAGCAGGCGCGCAACGACCGCCTGAGCCAGATCCGCAGCCGCGTGTTCGACGAACTTGGCAAGACCGAGCCGGCGCCGGACAAGAACGTCGTCGGCGATCTGCTGTTCGGCATCGAATCGAAGATCGTACGCAGCCAGATCCTCGACGGTGAGCCTCGCATCGACGGTCGCGACACGCGAACCGTGCGGCCGATCAGCATCCGCGTCGGCGTGCTGCCACGCGCCCATGGTTCGGCGCTCTTCACGCGCGGCGAAACGCAAGCGCTGGTGGTGGCCACCCTGGGTACCGGGCGCGACGAGCAGATCATCGACGCCATTCAGGGCGAGTACAAGGAGCGCTTCATGCTCCAGTACAACATGCCGCCGTACGCCACGGGTGAAACCGGCCGGATCGGTGCACCGAAACGCCGCGAGATCGGGCACGGCCGGCTTGCCAAGCGCGCTTTGCTGGCGATGATGCCCCCCTCCGATCAGTTCGCCTACTCGGTGCGGCTGGTCTCGGAGATCACCGAATCGAACGGCTCGAGTTCCATGGCGTCGGTGTGCGGCGGCAGCCTCGCGCTGATGGACGCGGGCGTACCGACCAAAGCACACGTTGCCGGCATCGCGATGGGCCTGATCAAGGAAGGCAACCGGTTCGCCGTGCTGACCGACATCCTCGGCGACGAGGATCACCTTGGCGACATGGATTTCAAGGTGGCCGGCACCGACAACGGCATTACCGCGCTGCAGATGGACATCAAAATCGAGGGCATCACCAAGGAAATCATGAAGGTGGCCTTGGCGCAGGCACGGGAAGGCCGCATCCTCATCCTGGGCAAGATGCGCGATGCACTCGATGGTTCGCGCACCGAGATCTCGACGTTCGCTCCGCGCATCATCAAGATGAAGATCAGCCCGGAGAAGATCCGCGACGTCATCGGCAAGGGCGGCGTGGTCATCCGCGCGCTCCAGGAAGAGACCGGTACGACGATCGAGATCGGCGACGACGGCACGATCAGCATCGCCTGCGTCAACGCCGAGGGCGGCGAGGCGGCGCGCAGGAAGATCGCCGACATCACCGCCGAGGTGGAAGTGGGCAAGGTCTACGACGGCACCGTGCTCAAGCTGCTCGACTTCGGCGCGATCGTCAGCATCCTCCCGGGCAAAGACGGTCTGCTGCACATCTCGCAGATCAGCGAGAAGCGCGTGAACGCCGTGTCCGACTTCCTCAAGGAAGGCCAGCAGATCAAAGTGAAGGTGCTCGAGTCGGACGAGAAGGGCCGTGTTCGCCTGAGCATGAAGGCCGTCGCGGCCGACGCCGGCGCGGCGCCGGCGGTGGCGCCCGCGCAAGGCTGATCGGACGGTAAAGTCGACAACGCCCCGATGCTGCGAATGCATCGGTGGCGTGTGCGGCCGCCGCCAGCCGCGAGCCGGTTTGCGCCACCGGTTGCGCTCCCTTAGAATGGCGCCCCTTCGGGGTGTAGCGCAGCCTGGTAGCGCATCTGCTTTGGGAGCAGAGGGTCGGGAGTTCGAATCTCTCCACCC
>CADEDU010000042.1:41480-58937 GCA_902826155.1 uncultured beta proteobacterium | reverse complement strand
CCTGCGCAGCCACGGCTCCCCGGCCCTCGATGACCCGATCGGCACCGTGTCGCGCCACCAACCACTGGCGCTATCCTTTGCGCAGCAGCGGCTGTGGTTCGTCGAGCAGTTGAGCGCCAACACCGGCACCTACAACGTGCCCACGGTGCTGCGGCTCAAGGGTGCGCTCGATGTGCCGGCGCTGCAGGCCGCCCTCGATACGATCGTGGCCAGACATGAGAGTCTGCGCACCCGGTTCGTGAGCATCGATGGGGAGGTGTTCCAGCGCATCGATGCGCCCGCTGCGGTGCGCATCGAGCGGCGCGAACTGAACGAATCCCAGCTGCACGAATCCGTGCAGCGTGAAAGCGATCGGCCCTTTGATCTGATCAACGGACCGTTGCTGCGGGTGCTGCTGATCGCCCTGGCTGCCGATGAGCACGTGTTGCTGATCAACCTGCATCACATCATCACCGACGGTTGGTCGGCCAATGTGTTCGAGCGCGAACTGTCGGTGTTGTACCAGGGGCACTGCGAACAGCGGACCGCCGAGCTGCCAGCCTTGCCCATCCAGTACGCCGATTTCTCGAACTGGCAGCGGCAGTGGCTTTCCGGCGACCGACTCGAGCAGCACCTCGCGTACTGGAAAACCCAGCTGGCGAATCTGGCCACGCTGGAGCTGCCCACCGACTTGCCGCGGCCGCCGCTGCAAAGCTACCGCGGCGCGCGAGTGAGCCGTAGCCTGCCCGCAGATCTATCGCAGCGCTTCGTGAAGCTCGCGCGCGCCGAAGGCGTGACGCTGTTCATGGCCGCGCTGTCCGCCTTCAAGGTGCTGCTGTATCGCTACAGCGGCAGCACCGACGTCACCGTGGGTACCCCGATCGCCGCGCGCTCGCGCCCCGAGCTCGAAGGCCTGATCGGATTCTTCGCCAACACGTTGGTGCTGCGCACCGATCTGTCCGGCGCACCGTCATTTCGCACTTTGCTGGCCCGCGTGCGCGAGACCGCTCTGGGGGCTTACACCCATCAGGACCTGCCGTTCGAGAAACTCGTTGAGGTGCTCGCTCCGGCCCGCGATCTCTCGCGCAATCCGCTGTTCCAGGTGTGCTTCGCGTTGGTCGAGTCTCACTCCAATTCGCCAATGCAGCTGACAGGCCTGGAGATCTCGCACGTACCGTTGGGCACGGAACAAGCCAAGTTCGATCTTTCGCTGACTCTGTACGAACGCGACGGTGAACTGCGTGCCGGCTTCGAGTACTGCACCGATCTGTACGAGCGTTCCACGATCGAGCGCATGGCCGAGCACTTCGCGGTGCTGCTCGAATCGATGCTCGTCGATCCCGATCGCAGCATCGACACGCTGCCGATCCTGACGTCGCATGAACAACAGCGCATCCTCGAACAGTGGAACGACACCGCCGCCTCGTACGACGCCGCCTCGTACGACGCCGCCTCGTACGCCAAAGACAAGACGCTCGCGCAACTGTTTGAAGCTCAGGTAGAACGCAACCCCTGCGCGGTTGCGGTGATGGACGGTCAGGAATCGATCGACTACGAAACGCTCAATGCGCGCGCGAACCGTCTGGCCGGCTGGTTACGTGCACACGGGGTGGGCAATGAGACGTCGGTGGCGGTCTGTCTGGAGCGCGGGCCCACTCTGATCGTTGCGCTGCTCGCCATCGTGAAGGCCGGCGGCGCATACGTTCCTTTCGATGTCGACCAACCCGCCGAACGCCTGGATTTCATTCTGAAGGATGCGCAGGCGCAGATCGTGCTCACGCAGGCGTCGCTCCTCGAGCGTCTGCCTTCGAGTGCCAGCGAACGGTTGTGCCTCGATCGCGATTGGCCTGCCGTGGAGCAATACCCAGCGGACAACCCTGGCCCCACCTCCTGTCCCACCGGCTCGCCGCAGCAGAGCGTCTACGTGATGTACACGTCGGGCTCGACCGGCCGCCCGAAAGGCGTGGTGATCCGCCAGCAAAGCGTGATACGTCTGGTGGCCGCGCCCAACTACGTCGAGATCACACCGAACGATACGATCGCGCAGATATCGAATGTCGCGTTCGACGCGGCAACCTTCGAGATCTGGGGCGCGCTGCTGCATGGCGCGCGTTTGGCGATCCTGCCGCGGGACATCATTCTGGCGCCGACGCAGCTTGTCGCCGCGCTGCGCGCGAACAGCGTCTCGTGCATGTTCCTCACGACCGCTTTGTTCAATCGCGTCGTCGCAGAGCAGCCCGATGCGTTTCGCGCGCTGCGCTACGTGCTGTTCGGCGGCGAAGCGTGCGACCCCGACCGCGTGCGCGCGGTCATGAAAGCCGGACCGCCTGCGCATCTGGTGCATGTCTATGGACCGACCGAGACGACCACGTTCGCGACGTTCCACGTGGTGCGCGCCGATGAGTCCAGGCAGACCATCCCGATCGGACGCCCGATCACCGACACGCAGATCTATCTGCTCGATGCGCGCGGACAGCCCGTCCCGTCTGGGGTGATCGGCGAGATCCATATCGGCGGGCCGGGTGTAGCCGCCGGATACGTCGGGCGCCCGGAGGAAACGGCCGCGCGCTTCATCGCACATCCGTTGCACCCCGAGCGCGACGAGCGGGTCTACCGCACCGGCGACCTGGCTCGCTGGCTGCCCGATGGAGTCATCGAATTCGTCGGCCGTAACGACGACCAGGTGAAGATTCGTGGTTTTCGCATCGAACCAACCGAGATCGGCGCGGTGCTGGCAACGCATCCGGATGTGCGCGCGTGCCACGTCGTGGCACGTAAGCAAGCGTCGGGCGACCATCAACTCGTCGCCTACGTCGTGCCCGATGCCGGCGGTGATCCGAAATTGTCGGTGCCGGCGTTGCGTCGATTCCTGGCCGCGCGGCTGCCGGCTTACATGATTCCCACGGCGTTCGTCACGTTAGAAGCTTTGCCGCTCACCATCAACGGCAAGGTCGACGCGCGGGGGCTGCCAGCACCCGATGTCACTGACTCGATCGAGCGCGCGGAATACGCCTCCCCGCGTGATTGGATCGAGCGCACGATGTGCGAGGTATGGCAGGAGGTTCTCGGCCTGCCGCGGGTCGGGCTGGACGACAACTTCTTCGACATCGGCGGGCATTCGCTGCTGGCCGCGAAGCTGTTCGCACGCCTGGATGAATCGTTCGGCGTATCGGTGCGGCTGGGCATCCTGTTCGTCGCGCCGACGATCCGATTGCTGGCCGACCACTATCGCGATCCGGCGCGGTTGGTGTCCGATGCCTCGCAGGCCCTGGTGCCGTTGCGCAGGGAGGGCAGCCGCCCGCCGGTGTACTTCGTGCCTGGCGTCACCGGAAACGTGGTCGGCTACAACGAGCTGGTGCGCGAACTCGGCGCCGATCAGCCGATGTTCGGGCTGCAGTCGATCGGTCTGGACGGCCGTGCCAAGCCACTCACGACGATCGAGGAAATGGCGGCGCACTACGTTCGTGAAATCCGTGCCCATCAACCCGCCGGCCCCTATGCGCTGCTGGGCACCTGTTGGGGTGCGACCGTGGCCTACGAGATGGCGCGCCAGCTGATGGCGGCCGGCGAGACGGTCGCGCTGCTGGGGCTGTTGGCGCCGACGAATCGCGAAGGCGACGAATCGAGCGCGCCCATTGTCCTTGCGCCGCGCGCCTGGCAACGGGCAGCCGCGTTCTACAAATTCGCTCGTAGCCGTCTGCAAACCTACGCGCGCGACATGAAAGGCATGCGCCCGACCGAACGGATGGGCTATCTCTACGGCAAGGTGCGCACGCTGGGCAGCGCGGTGGTCGAACCCAACGCTTTGAAGGGCGCGCAGCGGGAGTGGAACGAGCTGGAGGTCAAGCGCGCCAACATCCGCGCACTCGACATCTACCAGCGTCGCCCATTGTCGGGCTCACTTCGCACGCTCACGATCATCGAGACGGCCGATGCCGATCCCGACCTCGATCTGAACACCGTGGACTGGACGCAGTTCTGGCACGAGCCGGTGCGCTGGCACCACATGCGTGGTCGCGATTCCGGCGACATGCTCTCGGGCGCGAACGGACGCGCGGTGGCGAAAGTGCTCAGTGACGAACTCGCTCGTGCCTTCGCCGGGGTCGATGCATCGACGTCGCCTTCGGGCAACAAGGCGCTCGTCGACTGAGCCACCGCCGCAAGCGCGTCGCGGTGAGCATCGGATACTCTGTTCGCGTGCAACACGCTGCGCTCGATTTCGCCCATCCACCCGCGCCTGCTGTCGCCGCACCTGCCGTTGCGCCAGCCGGCATCACAATCGCCGATCGCACGATCGACGTCTGGCCGTTCATGCTGACGTGTGCCGACGAGGATCTGGCGGCCTGGGAGGTGCTGCTCGATCCGTCCGAGCGTGAGCGTGGGCGACGCTTCCACCAGACACGACACCAGCGTGAATTCGTCGTGGCGCACGGCGTGACGCGTCACGTGCTGTCACGCTATGTAGATGTTGCACCTGCGGCATTGCAGTTCGTTCGCAACGCGAGCGGCAAGCCGGCATTGACCGGTATCGATATGCCGATCGATTTCAATCTCACTCATTCGGGCGGACGCGCGGTGCTCGCCGTCGCCACGCAGCCGCTAGGTGTCGATCTCGAAGCGCGGCGCGAAGATCGCAGCGTGATGGAGATCGCCGAGCGATTTTTCTATGGTGACGAACTGGCGTGTATTCGATCGCGTCCTATCGATGAGCAAAACACCATGTTCTTCCGCTTCTGGGTGGCCAAGGAAGCGGTGCTCAAAGCCGAAGGGATCGGCCTGGGCTATCCGCTCGAGCGCTTCGCCGTGCGCTTCAGCACCGACGACCCGAATCGCGCAAGCGTTCGCTCCGCTGACCCGTCGCGCTTGCGTGAGACCTGGCACATCCGCATGCTCGGCGACGATCCCGCCTGGCCGATGGCGATCACCGCGCAGGGGCAGGAGTGGCAGGTCCAGCAGCGCTCGCTGCAATCGCCCAGTACCCCGCGCCCATGCCCATGATCGAGCGGAACAGCGGTTCGTAGACCAGCCGTTCCGGGCGCAGCGACCCGAGCGCGCCCATGAGCACTATCCACTGGCGCAGCTCGCCTTCGCCGTGTTCGATCAGTGCGTGATTGGTGAGTGCGGCCAGACGATGCCCTTCACCCGACTGCATCCAGGCCACGATCTGTCGATCGAACTCGACGCTGATGTCGCCGACGTTGCGCGAGCCGACGTGATGCTTCCACGGATGCGAAGGCGAGAAGTGCGACAGCCCGCCCGATGCGCACAGCATCACGCGATAGGCGCCTAGATCGCGATCGATCACGCGACGCAGCGCCTGACCGAACGCGTACGAGCGCGCCGGCGGCGCCATCGGCGGATGCACCGCGTTGACGAACACCGGCACGATCGGCACGTCGGCGTCGCGCGTGAGATAGAGCACCGGCTCGGTGTGCGCGTGCGAGAGCAGCTTGCCGTCCTTGAACGCGGTGGAGTAACCCACGTCGAAGCCCTCTGCGAGTACGCCATCAAGCAGCGCCTGGGCGATCGGCCGATGGGCGCGAATCGCGGCGGTGCGCTTGCGGTCCCAATCGTCGGCGATGAAATCACCGCCGGTGTAGATCAGGATCTGCGGCATCGTGTCGGGGCTGAAGTTCTCGAGCTGATCGTCGCCGATCACGATCACCGCGTCGGGTCGCAGCGCCGCCAGCCGCTCGCGGATCAACGCATGCGCCGCGCGAATGTGCGCGTAACGGGTGCGGTTGTCTTCCGGCGATTCAGCGAGCGCCTGCGTGGTATCGGGCATGAGCTGGCCGGTCTTCCGCGCGACGTTGCGCCGGGTGCGTTCGCGGCGCACCTCCCACGTTTCCGGTTCCTGGAAGGTGTACGCGTGCGAGGTGGCGAAGGCGGCGACGAGTGGCACGAGCGATAGCTCCGGGTAAGACGGTCGAGCGCTATGTTCGCGCCATCGGCCGCGCAGGAAAAGCCCCCGCGAGGGGCGATAGCCGGCCATGGCCACGAGATCGAGCGCCAACCATCGCATGTGCTAGCGTTGCCGCCACCGTTCGCGCAGCCTTGCGGGCGAGTGTCCATCGGAGTCTTCCATGCCGCATCCCGCATCGATCTGGCCGAACAACGCGCGCGTCGTCGTCGTGCTCACGTTTCTGGTGGAGCTGTGGTCCGAGGGCAAGGCGCCGCCCTATTCGCCGATGACCAGTCCGCCCAAAGCGGGCGTGCCCGATCGCGCCAACATCCAGTGGTCGGAATACGGTGCGCGAGCCGGTGCGTATCGGCTGATGCGCATCGCGAAGCAGCATGATCTGCCCGCGACGTTCTGCATCAACGCCCGCGTGGCCGAACAGTTCCCTGCGGTCGTGAAGCAAGTCGTCGCATCGGGGTTCGAGCTCGCCGGGCACAACTACGCGCAGGATCAGGTGCTGAGCGGTCTCACCGAAAGCGAGGAGAGTGCGCTGATCGATCGCAGCCTGTCGCTGTTGCAGGACGTGTCGGGAGTGCGGCCGGTAGGTTGGCTGAGCTCGACCATCGCCACCACCGACAACACTGCCGATCTTCTCGCCGCACGCAAGCTGCTGTGGCATGGCGACTACAACTATCTCGATCTGCCGTGCCGGTTCCCGACGAAGCACGGCTCGATCGTCGCCATTCCGCACAGCGACTACGCCGACAATCGCGTGCTGCGCGGCGCGCCGAACGACTGGTATCGGACCCAGCAGGATCTGTTCGACTACCTCTACGCGCAGGAGCCCAACGGCTTCATGAACATCACCGTGCACGGCCATTTCGGCGGTCGGGCGTTGATGTCTGCCGCGCTCGATCAAATCCTGCGTTACATCGCCGGGCATCCCGGCGTGTGGATGCCGCGTCATGACGAGTTGGCCCATTGGGTCAACAAGCAGGGCATCGACGAGATCACCTACGCGCAGCGCTTCGCCCTATAACCCCACCCTTTACCCACCCACATGATCCTTCGCACCGCGCTTGCCACCCTCATCGCGCTGCTTTTCGCGTTGCCGATCGTCACGCACGCGCAGGGCTATCCGTCCAAGCCGGTGCGACTGGTTATTCCGTTCGCCGCCGGCGGGGCCGCCGACACGGTCGCGCGCGCCCTTGGTAACCGGCTCTCGGAGACGATCGGCCAGCCGGTGGTGATCGACAACCGCCCCGGCGGCAACGCGATGATCGGCACCGACGCGGTGGCCAAAGCCGCGCCCGACGGCTACACGCTGCTCATGGCAGTAGGCCCGCCGCACTCGGTGTTCGAACTGTTCTCGAAGAAGGTGCCGTTCGACTCGGTGCGCGACTTCACGCCGATCTCGGTCGTCGGCACCGCACCGCAGGCGATCGTGCTGCATCCGTCGGTGCCCGCCACCACGCTCAAGGAATTCATCGACTACGCCAAGAAGAATCCCGGCAAGGTCTCGTTCGGCACCTCGGCTTCGGGCTCGTCGCAGCACCTGGGCGGATTGCTGGTGAATCGGGTCGCCGGGATCGACATGGTGCACGTGCCGTACAAAGGCGGTGCGCCCGCGTTGAACGACGTGTTAGGCGGACAGATTCCGGTCGCGATCCTGGTGCTCTCCAACATCATCCCGCACGTGAAGAGCGGCAAGCTGCGCGTGCTCGCCACGCTTGAAGCGCAGCGTGCCACCGCCGCGCCGGAAGTACCGACGATGGCCGAAGCCGGATTGACCGGCCATTCGCTGCCCGACACCTGGGTCGGCGTGGTCGGCCCCGCGAAGCTGCCGGCGCCGATCGTGACGCAACTGCACGCAGCGATCATCAAGGCGCTCCAATTCGCCGACGTGCGCGCGCGCCTCGAAGCAGCCGGTTTCGAAGTCAAAGGCAACACGCCGCAGCAGTTCACCGCCCAGGTTGAGAAGGGCTTCGACATCTACAAGCGCATCGCGGCCGATGCGGGGATTCAGCCGGAGTGAATAGTCGCTATCTGGGACGCTCTCCCGCCCCCCGCCCTCCCTCTCTCGCGCGACTCATGTCGCTAGAGAAGGAGGGGGCCCAGTTTGCGGCGCAGCTTGTGCGCCGATTGCTGGATTAAATTCAACTGCAAGGCACATCGCCCATGCGTGATCTCATTGGCTACGCCGATCAGCCACCGGTGGTGAAGTGGCCGGGCAACGCGCGCATCGCCATCAACATGGTCCTCAACTATGAGGAAGGCTCCGAATACACGATCGGCGACGGCGACGGACGCACCGAAGTCGGGCTGGCCGAGTCGGCAGGTGGACGCGTGCCTGCCGGCATGCGCGATCTGGCCTTCGAGACGATGTACGAGTACGGCAGCCGCGTCGGCTTCTGGCGCATCCACGACCTGTTTCGCAAACGCAACCTGCCGCTGACCGTATTCGGTTGTGCGGTGGCGCTGGAACGCAATCCGCGCGCCGCCGAGGCGATCGTCGCGGCGGGCTACGACATCTGCTGTCACGGCTGGCGCTGGGTCGAGCATTTCAAGCTCTCCGAGTCCGAGGAGCGCGAACACATCGGCCGCGCGGTCGCGTCGATCGCGGCGCTCACCGGTCAGCGCCCGCTCGGCTGGTACTGCCGCTACGGGCCGAGCGAAAACACGCGCCGCCTGGTCGTCGAGGAAGGCGGATTCCTGTACGACGCGGACGCCTACAACGACGAGTTGCCCTATTGGGTCACGGTATCGGGCCGCCCGCACCTGGTGGTGCCGTACACGATGGACGCCAATGACGGCAAGTTCTGCCAGCCAGCGGGCTTTTCCACGGGCGAGGATTTCTACGCGTACCTGAAAGCCACGTTCGATCAGCTCTACGCCGAGGGCGAGCACACGCCGCGGATGATGTCGGTCGGGCTGCATATGCGCATCACCGGGCGTCCGGCGCGCGCCCATGGGCTGGCGCGCTTTCTCGATTACGCTTTGCAGCACGATCGAGTCTGGTTCTGCCGCCGGCTCGATATCGCGAATCACTGGCGCACCCATCACCCGTACCAGGCCTGAACGCACAAAGGAAGGCAACCATGACTGCAGCGGTGAACGAATCCGGGAAAGCAGGAGCAATCGGAAGAACCGAGCGCACATGGCTGCACACCGTGGTCGGTTGTGCGGTCGCGGCGGCCCTGCTGATACCTGCACTCGCGTCAGCACAGACGCGCTATCCCGACAAGCCGATTCGCATGCTGTGCGGTTTCGCTGCCGGCGGCCCCACCGACGTGCTCGCGCGCCGGCTCGCTGCGCGGATCGGACCGACGCTCGGACAAACAGTGGTTGTCGACAACAAGCCCGGCGCCTCCACCACCATCGCCACCAATGAGCTGGCCAAGGCGGCGCCCGACGGCTACACGCTCTACTTCACCGGCTCGGCCTCGCTCACGATCACGCCCGCGACGATTCCGAACCTGCCGTTCGATGTGATGCGTGATCTCGCGCCGGTGGCGATGGTCGCGGCCGAGCAGATCGCAATCGCCGTGCATCCGTCGGTGAAAGCCCGAAATCTCAAGGAGCTGGCAGCGCTGGTGAAGGCCAGCCCGGGCAAGTTCAGCTTCGCCAGCTCAGGCACCGGCGGCATCGGTCATCTCACCGGCGAGCTGTTCAATCAGCAGGCGGGCGGGCTCGACATGCAGCATGTGCCGTACAAAGGCGCGGGACCGGCGATGCAGGACGCCGTGGCCGGACACGTGCTGGTGCTCGCCGCAGGACTTGGCAGCATGTATGCGCAACACCAGTCCGGCAAGCTGGTGGTGCTTGCGGTCACCGATCAGAAGCGCTCGACCGTGGCCAAAGACATACCGACCACCGGCGAGTCCGGATTTCCGAACTTGATCACTACCAGCGTGTTCATCGTAATGGCGCCGGCAGCAACGCCCGCGCCGATCATCGAATCGCTCGACAAGGCGATCGCGCAGGCGCTCAAGACTGATGAGTTCCTGAACGACTTGCGACAGGCCACGGCCGAGCCGCTGTTCGATTCGACGCCGGCCAGGACCGGGCAGTTCATCCAGGGCGAGCTCAGCAAGTGGGCGACTCTGGTGAAAAGCCCGGGCATCAAGTTGCAATAAGCGCGCGATCCGCGACCCAACGCCAAGTCGAATCGAACCATCATGCGCGCCGATCTGCACGCGCCAAACGGACCAAGCCTGCGTGCGCTGCTTGCCGCGCCCGGATTGATCGTCGCGCCGGGCTGCTACGACGTGATCACCGCGCGACTGATCGAGCACGCCGGCTTTGCCGCTGCGTATCTCACCGGGTCAGGTGTTTCGCTGAGCGCGACCGGCTTGCCCGACATCGGTCTGGTGAGCCTGCACGAGGTACTCGAGCGCGTGGTGCAGATCACCGGCGCTGTTCGGCTACCGCTGATCGCTGATGCCGACACCGGGTTCGGTAATCCGTTGAACGTGTTGCGCACGGTGCGGGAATTCGAGCGCCGCGGCGCGGCTGCGATCCAACTCGAAGATCAGGAGATGCCGAAGAAGTGCGGACATGAGCCGGGCCGACGCCTGGTGCCGGTGGAAGAGATGGTCGCCAAGATTGAGGCGGCAAAATTCGCACGCTCATCGCCTGAGCTGCTGATCGTGGCACGCACCGATGCGCGTACCACGCACGGCATCGAGGAGGCGATTGCACGCGGTCAGCGCTATGCACAAGCAGGCGCCGACGTCGTGTTCGTCGAGTCGCCCGAGACCGCCGACGAGATGCGCGCCATCTGCCGCAGCATTCCCGCGCCTTGCCTGGCCAATCTGGTCGAAGGTGGGCGCACACCGCTGCTACCGCAAACCGAGCTCGCGCAGATCGGTTATCGGATCGCGATCTATCCGAACGCGCTCACGCGCACGTTCGCGCGTGCAGGGCAGGAACTGCTTGCCGAGTTGCAGCGCACCGGCACCACCGCCGGCATGCTGCCGCGCATGCTCACCCACGGCGAACTATGGGATCTGTTCGGCCGGCGCGAATGGAACGAGCTGGAGCAGCGCTTCGTCCGCGACGTACCGGCGGGGCGCACATGAGCGGCAAGGGTCCACTCAGCGGCATCCGCGTGATCGACGCCGCGTCGATCTTCGCCGGTCCGCTGGTGGCGAGCCTCATGGGCGACTTCGGCGCGGACGTGATCAAGATCGAGCATCCCAGCGGCGATGCGCTGCGCAAGATGGGTTATCAGAAGGACGGCGCGCCGCTGTGGTGGAAAGTGGTGTCGCGCAACAAGCGCTGCATCACGCTCGATCTCAAGAAGGGCCAGCACCTGTTCAAGCGCCTGGTGCAAGACGCCGACGTGCTGATCGAGAACTTTCGCCCCGGCACCTTGGAGAACTGGGGCATCGGCTGGGACGTGCTGTCGGCGCTCAATCCGCGGCTGGTGATGGTGCGCGTTACCGGCTTCGGCCAGACCGGCCCGTACAAGGATCGGCCGGGCTTCGGCACGCTGGCTGAAGCGTTCAGCGGCTTCGCACATATCACCGGCATGCCCGAGGGGCCGCCGACGTTGCCGCCGTTCGGGCTGGCCGACGGCATCGCCGCGCACTACGGCACGTTTGCTGCGATGTTCGCGCTGTACGAGCGCGACGCCAAAGGCAGCGGCAAAGGACAGTTCATCGATCTGTCGATCTACGAGCCGATCTTCGCGCTGCTTGGCTATCAACCCAGCGTGTTCGACCAGCTCGGCATCATCCAGAATCGCACCGGCAATCGATCCGTCAGCAACGCGCCGCGCAACGCGTACAAAACACGCGACGGGCGCTGGGTGGCGCTATCGGCCGCGGCACCGACGATCCGCGATCGTGTGCTCACGCTGACCGGCGGGCCCGTGTTCGCGGCCGATCCGCGCTTCGCCACCGCCGAAGGTCGCCTGAAGCACAACGACGAGATCGACGCGACCGTCGGCGGCTGGATCGCGCGCCACGACTTGAGCGAAGTGATCGCCGCGTTCGAACGCGTCGAAGCGGCGATCGCGCCGGTGTACGACGTCGGACAGATTTTTGCCGATCCGCAATACCAGGCGCGCGCAGACATCATCGAAGTGCCCGACGACGAACTGGGCAAGCTCAAGATGCAGAACGTCTTCCCGTTCATGTCGCGTACACCCGGTGAAGTACGCCATGCCGGTCCGCGTCTGGGGGCGCACAACGAGGAAGTGTTGTGCGGCGAGCTGGGTTTGTCGACCGATGAGCTGGCCACGCTCAAAGCGCAGGGCGTCATATGAAATCGAGTACAGCGTGAGTACGGCGCCGAACGGGCCGCGCGAGTGGGAGCGCTACATCGGCGAAGACGACCGCGCGGTGATCGCGCGCGCGCAGTTCGGCCAGCGCATGGGGTTCGGCGCGCGTCCGGCGTTGCTCGCGATCGATTGCCAGCGCTACATGGTCGGCGAGCGCGGTGTCGATGATCCGCGCTATCCATCGAGTTGCGGCGCGGTCGGCTGGGCGGCGATCGACCAGGCCGTGCGCCTGGCGCGCGCGGCGCGGGACGCGCAGGCACCGGTGCTATTCACCCGCTTCGTGCTCGACGCCTCCGGCGCCGACATCGGCGTGTACGGCCGCAAGCGCAAGCTGCTGCAAAGCCCGAACTGGTGCCTGGAGGGCACGCCCGGCGCCGAACTGATCCCCGAGCTCGGCCCCGAGCCGGGCGATATCGTCTTCGTGAAGAAGAAGCCGAGCGGTTTCTTCGGCACGCCGTTGCTCGCCTATCTGGTCGACCGGCAGATCGACACCCTCATCATCTGCGGCGGCGCGACGAGCAACTGCATCCGCGCGACAGTGTTCGACGCATCGTCCTACAACTTCCGCACGATCGTCGCGCGCGAAGCGGTGTTCGATCGCATCCCGGTCTCGCACGCGATCAGTCTGTTCGACATGGATCGCCAGTTCGCCGATGTCGTCGATTGCGATGAAATCGTGCGGTACTTCGCGGCGCTGCGCACGCGCTGACGCGAGCGGTTTCGCAACTACGCGGTCCGGGCCGCCGCGGAGGACATGACGCGAGTCATGGGGAAGTCGTGTGCACGCACACCACGACGTGCTGACGCTCGACTCTGCTCGCGCGCACCGTGTATCGCTAGCATGCTCTCGTCGATCAACGGGAACCGGGGGTGTGCGATGAGGACTATCCAATGGACATGCGGAGCGTTCGTGGCCATCGTTGCGACCCTGGGCACTGCTGGGTGCGCCGGCGGCGGATCCGGCAGCGACGAGCCTTCGGCACCTCCCGCGCAGGCGCCGATTGTGCAGCCCGCTGTGCCCGCCAATTACCAAGCAGCGTACAGCGCCCTTGCTGAGGCGATCGAGCGCTTCGATGCGCGGCTTAATCGCGAATCGAACGGCACTCGCCATCCGGTCGTGCACGGCGCGAACCTGTTTCTTGCGAACTGCCATCGCGGCGAGGAGCTGCTGGCGCCACAAGCGATCGGCGGCGTCGCGCTGGTGCTGGACCAGTTCCAGCGCCTGGGCATCCAGGGCGTGACGATCGCGCTCAACTATCCGCTCGTCATGCCGGACTTTCCGAGCGCGGGCACGTCGCGAGCGGGCGAGTACTGGAGCTTTTATGAACGAGTAGCCGCCGAGGTGCGTGCCCGCGGCATGAAACTCAACATCGAAAGCGGCGTCATGTTCGGCTCCGGCGGATTCACGCCGCTCCCGGTGGCAAGCTACTACGCGGCGGTCCGGGGGCGCGTCGATCCGCTGCAGGCGTACACACAAGGTCGGATTTACGTGCTGAGCGAGATCGCGCGGCGCTTGCGTCCCGACTCCCTCGCGTTCGGTGCCGAGCCTGACGTGGCCGCCTCGCTCGTCGGCCTGCCGCAGATCGCGGATCCAGCGTTCAATCAATCGTTCGCCACCCAGGTCGTGCAGGCGCTGAAACCCATTTCGCCGGCGACGAGCCTCGCCACGGGTGTGGGTACCTGGCTGCCCAACGCCGCGGAGTTAGTCGAGCGTTACGGCAGCGTCGCACAGCTCGATCATATCGATCTGCATATCTATCCGGTCCATTCGGGCATGCTCGATCGAGCGAGCGACCTCGCGCGCCAGGCACACGCACTTGGCAAGCGGGTGTTCGTGAGCGAAGCGTGGCTGTACAAGGAGCATCGTGCGCAACTGGGCAGTGGTGACGTGTGGGCCGAAGTGCTTTCGCGCAACGTCTACGACTTCTGGGAACCGCTCGATGTACGGTTTCACGAGGTGCTGATCAAGTGGGCGCATGTCGAGCGCGTCGACTACGTGGCGCCATTCACCTCGATCCACTACTTTGCGTACCTCCCCGCCGATACAACCACGCTCGGCTTGACACCCGCGGAGCGCAATCGCCAACATGCCGAGCGCGCCCTTCAGGTGATCCTCGCCAACGCTCGCGATCTCAATGCAGCCACCTTCACTGGAACCGCGCGCGCATATCGGAACCTCATTCTCAATGGACCGCGCTAAAGCCGCCAGGCAGGCGATCGAGCCCGATCTCATCCGCGTGTTCCGGCTCTTCATGGTGGCGCAAGTCGTCGTGCTGACGTTGTGGGCGTGGGTGCAATCGCTCCAACCCGAGCCGCCGCTCTCGCCGTATCAGTGGCTCGCGGTGATCGTTCCCGCTCTCCTGGTGTTCTATTTCAGCTGGACTGGTGGAGCGAGCCGGATGGGCCATGCCTATCTCCCGGTCGCGCTCATCGCCGCGGCGGCCGGACAGCTCGTCGTGTACGCAGCGATCGTTCGGATGCGCATGGCCCACGGTATCGCCGGCGATGCGCTGCTGCGCGATGCTTGGCTGCTCATCGTCGCGCTGCTGCTGCCGTCCATTCTCGTCGCATGGCAGTACGGATTGCGGGCGGTGGTGCTTTTCTGCGTTGCAACCGTGTTGCTCGACGTACTCCTGCTGCTGCCGACCGCGTCGCAGGGCGGGCCGCGTCCGGCGACCATCGTCGGCGTCGCGCTGGTGCGAATCCTCTTCTTTCTGCCGGTAGGCTATGCGGTCGCGCGACTGGTCGCCGCACAGCGTGTGCAGCGCGAAGCGCTTGCCGAGGCGAACCAGCGACTGGCGCGTCAGGCGGTTACGCTCGAGCAACTGGCGGTGAGCCGAGAGCGCAACCGGCTGGCGCGTGAACTGCACGACACGCTCGCCCACACGCTGAGCGGATTGGCGATCCAGCTCGAGGCGATCAACTCGCTCTGGGCGACCAACCTCGAGCATGCACGAGCCCTGCTTGGTGAGGCACTGGCCGGGACGCGCAGCGGTCTGCGCGAATCACGCCGTGCAATCCAGGCATTGCGCGCCACGCCGCTGGCGGCGCTTGGACTGGTGAACGCGTTGCGTGAGCTGTCTCAGTCTGCAGCCGATCGCGCGGGCGTGACCCTGCGGCTCGATCTGCCGGAGTCGATCGAACTGTCCGGGCGCGACGCCGAACAGACGATCTACCGGGTGGCCGAGGAGGCAATTGCCAATGTCGTGCGCCATGCGAACGCCAGCACCCTGCACGTTCGTCTCGACACCAGTGATGCGCCGACGTTGACCATCACCGACGACGGTAGTGGATTCGATCCGACGCAGGTCGACGGCTCGAGCCATTTCGGGCTGCGCGGCATGCGCGAACGCGCCGCGTTGGCCGGCGGCGCACTTGCAGTGCAGAGCACCCCGGGCGGCGGAACGACATTGCGGCTCATCGTGCCGAGGGAATCATGATTCGCGTGCTCATCTGCGATGACCAGCACGTGGTGTGCGAAGGGCTGCGCGCGATCTTGAGCACCGTCGGAACAATCGAGATCGTTGGCGTGGCGCACGACGGTGCCGAAGCCGTGCACAAGACCGCGCAAACGCACCCCGATCTCGTGCTGATGGACCTCAACATGCCCAAGCAGAACGGCATCGTTGCAACGCGAACGATCCGCACGCAGTTTCCGGATGTGCGCGTGCTGGTGTTGACCACGTACGAGACCGACGAGTGGCTGTTCGACGCGGTGCGGGCGGGCGCCTCGGGCTATCTGTTGAAGGACTCGACGCGCGAGGAGCTGGTCGCTGCCATCGAGGGCACGATGGCCGGCAAGACGTATGTCGATCCGAGTGTCGCCGGCCGTCTGCTCGGGCAGATCGCCAAAGGCAGCACTGCACCGACCACCGTCGATCTCGGCGAGCTGACCGATCGCGAACGCGAAGTGCTTCGCCTGCTCGGACGCGGGCTGGCGAATCCCGAGATCGCCGCGACGTTGCACTTGTCGGAAGGCACCGTACGCAACTACGTGAGCGCGATCCTGCAGAAGCTGGGCGTCGACGATCGCACGCAGGCGGCGCTGATTGCCGTGCGTGCGGGGCTGAGCTGAATGTCGGGGACCCGCCCCGGACGGTGGCTTCGCACCCCCAGTACTTCCGTACTGATACTTGCGCAGTAGGCGTGCCGTCCTGATCCGCGGCAATTTCCTCGCCGCATCAACCGGATAGCCCTTGCCTGGCGGTCGCGACGCGGCCTTGCCCCGGTACCTCTGCACGATTTCGTCGATCGCACGGTCACTCAACAATTCGCTGCATCAACTGCTCGTCGGTTGATTCCCGTGTCGCCTCCAGGCGGCATCTCCGGTCGCATCGAATTTGTTCATGAGGGTCTTGCCATGTTGCGAAACACGCTGCTTGCACTGTGCACTGTATCGACATTCACCACGGCACCGCACGCGTTCGGTCAGGAACCCTGGCCGAGCAAACCGGTCACGATGATCGCGCCGTTCCCGGCGGGTTCAGGCTCGACCGATACGGTCGCGCGTCTGATGGCCGACAAGCTCCGTGACATGTGGGGCCAGGCGGTGGTGGTACAGAACGTTCCCGGCGCGGCGGGCTCGGTCGGTATCGCACGATTGGCCAAATCGCCCAAAGACGGCTACACGATCGCGACCTCGGGTGATGCGGCGATCGTCGTCAACGTCAGCCTGTACAAAACGCTCGCCTACGATCCGATCAAGGACCTGGTACCGATCGCGCTGGTGGGCCGCACCCCGAACCTGCTCGTGGTCAATCCGGCCAAGGGCTCGCAGTCGCTCAAGGAGCTGGTGGAGACTGCGCGTGCGAAGCCTGGCACCTACTCATTCACGAGCAACGGCTACGGTACTTCGCAGCACATGGCGATCGAGCAGCTCAAACTGCAGGCCAGGATCGAAGTGCTGCACGCCCCGGATCCGAAGGTGGGGTTGAAGAACATCATCGGCGGCCACGTCGACGCGGGCTTTCAGAACATCACGGTCGCACTCCCGCAAGTGCGTGCAGGTGCGTTGCGCGCCATCGCTCAAACCGGCCGCGCGCGATCCACGATGGTGCCCGATGTGCCGACCGTGGCCGAGCTTGGCTTCCCCGGCTTCGAGGCGGTTGCCTGGGCCGGACTGTTCGCACCGGCGGGCACGCCTGAATCGATCGTTCGCAGAATCGCCGCCGATGCGCAAACGGCTTTGGCCGACCCGGCGTTTCGCAGCCGCCTCACCGATCTGGGCGTCGAGATTGCCGAGCCAGGCACACCCGAATCGTTCGCCGCGTTCATCGCGAAGGAGATTCCGCGC
>CADEDU010000042.1:34399-41380 GCA_902826155.1 uncultured beta proteobacterium | reverse complement strand
TCAAACCGTCGCGCCCGCTTACGCTGCTCAAGTGCCTGCTGTCATGCGGGCGTGCCGGCGGGTTGCGACATCGATTGGCCGATTGTCTGTGGCCGAACGTCGACGACGATGCGCAGGGCGCGCTCGAAATCAACGTGCACCGGCTGCGCAGCCTGCTCGGCCACCGCGACACGGTCATCCTGGTCAATGGCCTGGTGCGATTGAATCCCGACCGGGTGTGGGTCGACGCGATGGCCTTCGAAGACGCGGCCGCACGCCTTGACCGGCCACAGCCGGCGTTCGACGACGCACTCGCCGCCATGTTCCTCTATCGGGGCAGTTTCCTCGAACACGAGGAGGACCATCCGTGGATCCTGCACCAGCGCGCGCGCCTGCATGCCCGATTCGTGTCGATCGCCGAGCGCTCCGCTCGATCGCTGCATACGTGCGCTGACGCCGAGACCGCACTGGATCTCTATCGGATCGCCGTCAGTCGTGATCCACTGAACGAGGTGCTGAACCAGGGGTTGATCGACACGCTCGAGCGGATCGGCCGGCGCACTGAAGCGCGGCAGACATTCGATCGATTCACCGCGCTTACGCGCCGGTCGTTCGGCTGGGCGCCTTCGGAACGTATGCGCCAAGGCGTGGCACGCCCGATTGATGCAACATCCAGACTTCATGCGTGAGGGCCGTCATGACGACAGGCATATCCCGCCGCTCGATACTGCTCGCCGCCGGCGCCAGCCTCCTCGGCGCGGCATTCCCCGTGAGCGCGCAGCAGAGGGCTCGCGTCGGCTTCGTGAGCTGGTTTCGGCCGCACCAGGCACCGATGCAACTGGAACCGATGCGCGAGGCGCTGCGTGAGCTGGGCTGGGCCGAAGGGCGCAATCTGGAGCTCGACGCGCACTTCACGCAGGGCAACGAAGCACGCACGCGCGAGGTGCTGCGGTCGATGATCGAGCGCAAGGTCGACGTCATCGTGGTGCGGGCGACCAACGTCGCGCATCTGGTGAAGAACATGACCAAGACGGTGCCGGTCGTGATGCTCGTGTCCGATCCGCTGGCCACGGGGCTCGTGCGCAGTCTGGCGCGGCCGGAGGCGAACCTGACCGGCTTGTCGCTCCAGGGCCCCGATCTGGCCGGCAAGCGGCTGGAGCATCTGCACAGCATCATGCCGAATCTGCGGACCGTCGCGTTCTTGGGTGATTCGACGGACAAGAACGTCGAGAACTTCGTGCGCGAGACTAAAGCCGCCGCCGACCAGATTGGCGTGGCCCTGCGAGTGCATCTGGTGCCCGGCATCGGCGCGTTCTCCGAGCAAGACTTCACCCATCTCGCCTCGCAGGGCGTGCAGGCGGTGCTGGTGCAGACCATCTTCACCGGGAATCGCGATCGCATGGTGGCGTACGCCGTGCGCCACAAGCTGCCGCTGATTTCCGACCAGCCCGCGTTCGCCAAAGCTGGCGCGCTGCTGACCCTGGGTCCCGACCCGGTGGCGATCACGCGACGCGCGAGCTATTTCGTCGACCGATTGCTCAAGGGCACGCATCCCGGCAAGTTGCCGGTCGAGCAACCAACGCGTTTCACGCTAGCGCTGAACCTCGCTACGGCGAAGGCGCTCGGGCTGCGCGTACCGGCCAGCCTCACGAGCCTGGCCGACATCGTGTACGAATAAGCGCCGCAGATGCGAGTGCTCGGCCGCGGGTCGATCTTCTGGAAGTACGTCGCCGTATTCGCCTTGGCGATCGGCGTGTCGCTGCTCGTCGATCGAGTGGTCGAATCGTGGTTCACCTATCAGGACCATCGAAGCGCGCTCATCCGCGTGCAATCGCAGCAGGCGGTTGCTGCGGCCGACAAGATCTCCCAGTTCGTGCGCGAGATCGAAGGGCAGCTTGCCTGGATGACCCATCTGTCGTGGGCGGCCACGACGATCGAGCAGCGCCAGATCGACGGCTGGCGGCTGTTGCGTCAGGCACCAGCGATCACGACCCTCACGATGATCGACATGCTGGGCAAGGAGCGCCTGCGCGTATCGCGCCAGGCGATGGATCGCATCGGCAGCAATGTCGATCACTCCACTGAAATCGCATTCAAGACGGCGTTGAACGAAAAGGTCTACCGCGGTCCGGTTTATTTCGCGCGCGAGTCCGAGCCGTTCATGAATCTTGCCGTTGCCGGCGCACGGCGCGAGGCGGGCGTTGCGGTGGGGGAGGTGAATCTCAAGCACATCTGGGATGTGGTCAATCAGATCCAGGTCGGACGCGCCGGCAATGCGTATGTCGTCGATGCGAACGGGCGCCTGATCGCGCATCCGGATATCAGCCTGGTCCTGCGCAACACTGATTTTTCGCAGCTCGCGCAAGTGCAGGCGGCACGCGCACGCAGCGCTGGAGCAGGCGGCGATCGGGTCGAGACAGCCCTCGATGGAAATGGCCGGCGCGTGCTCGCCGCGCACGCCGTCGCCGCACCGCTCGACTGGTACGTGTTCGTGGAATTGCCCGAGGACGAGGCCAACGAGCCGCTCTACGCCGCCATCACACGATCGGTCATCGTCGTAGTCGGTGGTTTCATCCTGGCGCTGCTGGCCGCGCTCTTTCTGGCGCGACGGATGATCACCCCGATCCAGACGCTGACCACCGGTGCCACGCGGATCGGATCGGGCGCGTTCGATCATCGCATCGCGATCACGACGGGCGATGAGTTGGAAACGCTCGGCGCGCGCTTCAACGAGATGGCAGCGCATCTCCAAAGTTCGTACGCGACCTTAGAGCGCAAGGTGGAGGAGCGCACGCGCGAGTTGGAAGCGGCGAATCTTTCGAAGTCGCGCTTCCTTGCTGCGGCCAGCCATGACCTTCGACAGCCGTTGCATGCGCTCAACCTGCTGATCGGGCAACTGCGCAGCGAGGCCGATCCAGCTGAACGCGCACGAGTGGCAGCGCGCATCGAACGCGCGCTGGACAACATGAACGAGTTGTTCGATGACCTGCTCGACATCTCCAAGCTGGACGCCGGCGTCATTGCCCCGCAGCTCGCGGCATTTCCGGTGCAACGGCTGCTCGAGCAGGTCGAAACCACATTCGCCGCCGCCGCTACCGAGAAAGACCTGAGCTTGCGCGTCGTGCCAAGCCGCCTATGGGTGCGCAGCGATCCGGCGCTGCTCGAGCGCGTGGCGTTCAATCTCGTGGCGAACGCAATCCGCTATACCCGAAGCGGCGGGGTCGTCGTCGGCGTGCGCCGCGAGGCAGAGCATGCGCGGATCGAAGTGGTGGACAGCGGCATCGGCGTGCCCGCCGATAAACAAGCCCGGATCTTCAGCGAGTTCTATCGCATCGCGCCGGCCGACACTTCACGCAGCGACGGCCTCGGCCTCGGTCTGGCGATCGTGGAGCGGCTGTGCGCGCTGCTCGGCCATCAGGTCACGCTCCGATCCACGGTGAACGTCGGCTCGCGATTCATGGTCACCGTGCCGCGTACAGCAGCGGTGTCGGCCGCCCCGCAGGCCGAGCCGCCGGCGATGGCGCTCGTCGATTCTTTGCGCGGCAAGCGCGTGATGGTCATCGACAACGACGCGCTGGTACTGGAGAGCACGGCGGGCATCCTGCGATCGTGGGGTTGTGAAGTGGTGAGTGCATCGTCGGGCGTCGAAGCATGCGCGCGGCTCGAGGACGCGCAACTCGATCTGGTGATCGCCGATTTCCATCTGGCCAACGGCGAAAACGGCATCGATGCGATCGCGCTGCTGCGCCGCCGCCTTGCCCACGACACGCCGGCGTTTCTCGTTTCAGGCGATATCGGCGGTGCGCCGCGGCGCGCGGCGCAAGCAGCCGGCCTCTATCTGCTCGACAAACCGCTGAGCGCGCTCAAGCTGCGCGCCATGGCCATGCGCATGATGAGCGCGCCACTCATGGCAGCTCCGGCAGCTTCCAGCCGAGCTTTGTCACCCTGAGCACGGCTTCGGTACGACTGCTCACCGCCAGAGCCTTGAGAATCGCCGAGACGTGATTCTTCACCGTGGGTTCGGCCAGATTCAGCGCGCGGCAGATGAGCTTGTTGTTCCTGCCGAGCATCATGAGCGCCAGCACTTCGAGCTGTCGCTCGGTGATGCCAAGTGATGCCGGAGTGGGCGGCGGTACGACCGCGTCGGCGTGCACGTTCGGGGTTGCTTCAACCCGGACGATCGTCAGCGCGACGGGCGGAACGTACACGCCACCTGCGAGGATCAGCTTGAGCGCACCGAGCAGCACCTCGCGCGTTTCGGACTTGGGAATGAAACCGACCGCGCCCAGCGACAGCGCGCGCATGATGGTGGGCTGATCCTTGTTGCCAGAAAGCATGACCACCGACGTCGCCGGATAGCGCTGACGCAACTCAGCGAGCACGTCAAGACCATCGCCGTCGGGCAGTTGCACATCGAGCAGGATCAGATCGATATCCCCGTGCGTGGCGGCGAGCGCCAACGCCTCGGCAGCGGTGCCGGCCGTGATGATCGTCGCATCCGGGCTGACTTCGCGCACGACCGCCTTCATGGCGTCGCGGATCAGCGTGTGGTCATCGACGACGACAAACTTCACCGGCTCACTCCGGCTGAATGCCGATGTCGCGAATCAACTTCGCAAAGCGCGGAATGTCGCGGCTCACGGTGGCCATCAACTCCTCGGGCGATCCGCCGTGCGGCTCGAGCCCCGCACCGTTCAATCGGTCGGCCACCTCTTTTGCGGTCACTGCCTGTTTGGTTTCTGTATTCAGGCGCGCGACGATGGCCGCGGGTGTACCGGCCGGCAGCGCGAACGCGAAGTAGGTGGGCGCGAGCACGTCCTCGGAGACACCAGCTTCGGCGAGCGTGGGCACATCAGGCAACAGCGGCGAGCGCTTCGGTGCGCCGATCGCGATCGCGCGCATGCGCCCGTCTTTGACGAAGCCGAGCACCGCGGCCGGCGAGGCGATGGTGATGCCGGCTTCACCTGCGACGACTGCCTGCACCGCGGGGCCAGCACCCTTGTACGGCACATGCGTGAGATCGATACCGAGCCGCGCCTTCAACGCTTCGATGTTCAGATGCGCCATGCTGGCGATGCCGAAACTCGCATAGTTGAGGGCGCCCGGTTTGGCCTTGGCCAGCGCCACGAATTCGTTCAGCGATCGCGCGTTCAACCGTGGATCGACGCCGAGTACGTAAGGCGCCATGGTGACGATGCCGACGTATGCGAAGTCCTTGAGCGGATCGTAGGGAATCTTCCGGTACAGGCTGGGGTTGATCCCCAGCGCGCCGCGATCGGTGAGCAGCATCGTGTACCCGTCGGGCGCAGCCTTCGCCACTGCGTCGGCACCGACCAGTCCGTTGGCGCCGGGCCGATTCTCCACCACGACCGGCTGGCCGATCGATTCACCGATCTTCTGGGCAACGGTGCGCGCGGTTAGATCAGCGCCGCCACCTGGCGTGAACGAAACGATCAGCCGGATCGGGCGGGAGGGGTAGGAGGCGTCGGGTTTTACCGCCTGGGCGAATGATGTGGAGGCATGCGCGGCCGCAGTAGTTGCAAGCACAACCGGCAGGATCAGACGGAGAGCGATGAACATCATGAGCCAGTCGATTCTCGGAGGAAGAACTCGTGGAAACGTCGGATATGCCTGCCTTACGATCGCATCGATCCGTAGTCAGTGCAAGCCGATGGATTGCGCGATGATCGTGAACTAGTGCCCGTGGTGTCGTTGGCGGCATTTCGGTTCTGTGTCACACGTCCAGCCTCTGATACGACCGCCGCGATACCAGATGGAAGCCTCCCGGGATCCGCACACCGAAACGCTGGCGACGCGCCTCGCCACCCTCGCCGAGCGGTTGGCGACCCATCCCGCACTGCTGGCACCTGATCGCACGCCGTTCACGTTCGGCGATTTGTACGAGCAGGCCAATGAGGTCAAGGCCGCGCTTGCACGTTGGGGAATCAGACCGGGAGACATCGTCGCGGGATTCATCGAGGCCCGACCCGCGATGGCCGCAGCCGCGGCAACGCTGCCCACAGGGTGCTCCTTCGCCCCGCTCGCCGCGTCAATGAGCGAGGCATCGCTGCGCGAAACGATCGGGCGGCTGCGACCCAAAGCAGTTGTGGTCTCGGGGGCATCGAGCGCCGCGCTAGCGGCGCTGGCGCGGTCCTTGAACATCACGGTCCTCGAGGCCGACGTCGATCCAGAAAGCGCCGGTCGCTTCGGCCTGCGGCTGGCTCACGAAAGCCCTTCACTGGGCGCGATGGCGCCGAGCTGCGCCGAGAGCATTGCTGACATCGTGGTGAGTTCGGGCACGACCGGACGCCAGAAGCTCATTCCGACCGAGCAGAGCCATCTGGTGCGCTATTCGGACGTGGGTGCGCACTGGCTGCAGTTCTCTCCTGCGGACGTGGGCTGCCACGCCGGACAGATCCATCTGGCCAGCGGTCTGCACAATTCACTGCTCAATCCACTGCTTGCCGGCATGCCGATGGTGGTGCTCCCCGAGAGTGACGTAGGGGCGATCTTTGAAGCGATCGCCACCTTCGACCTTTCGGTGATCAACGCCGGCTTCACCATGTTCCGGCAGATCCTGCAGCAAGCGCCCGATCACGCGTCCTTGCTTCGCAGCACCCGCGTGCGGCTTCTTCGTTCGGGTCTGGGACGTTTGGATGTTGCGGAGATCGATCGACTGGAGCAGGCCTTTTCCGCACCACTGTTGGTCGGCTATTCGAGCTCCGAGACGCACGCCATCACGCATGATCCACTACCGCCGCGGCGTCGCAAGCCCGGTGCGGTCGGGACGGCGATCGATCATCCGTACGCCAACAAGGTCTGCGTCCTGGCCGAGGACGGGACGATTGCAGCGACCGGCTCCGGCGAGCTGGTGGTGGGCGGTCCGCTGGTATTCAGCGGCTATCTCGACGATCCGGCGCTCAACGCGCACAGCCTGCGCGACGGGTGGTTTCGTACCGGCGATTTCGGTTCGATCGACGACGAGGGCTACGTCCACCTGCT
>CADEDU010000042.1:27266-34299 GCA_902826155.1 uncultured beta proteobacterium | reverse complement strand
CCGCTCTCCTCGGACTGTGGCTTTCGGTCCTGGAAGTGGATCGCGTCGAGCGCAACGACGACTTCTTCCTCGCGGGAGGCGACTCGCTGCGAGGAAGCCGGCTGATTGCCTACGTACGGACGGTGTTCGAAGTGGAACTCACCCACGAAGATCTGTTCAACCGGGCATCCACGATCGCTTCGATGGCCGAGTTGATTGCAGCGCGGCGTTCGGGGATCGACAGCCAGACCGTAGCTTGACCGGCGTCGATCCCGACAGGCGTTGCTCGATGGCGGGCTAGTTCAGATCTTCGTGATCTCGATGTCGCGCAGCACTTCGTCTTCCGCACGCGCGATCTCGTTCTCCAGCAGCGAACCGCAACCGGGGCAGTAGTACTGGCGGAACACCGGCTGATCGTCGATGAAGCGCTTGTAGTCGCCCACGTGCGGATTGGACGCCTGGATCGGATTGTCGGCGCGCACCGCCATGTCCTTGTAGTTCTCGCGCACCGGACCGAGATCGGCCGCGCACTTGGCGCAGCAGGTGTGCAGGCCGCCGTTGACCTTGCGCACGGCCAGGTTGTCGGTGATCTGCGCGACCAGCTTGCCGTCCAGGATCTTCACCGAGCCGTCTTTGCGGCGCCGTGCTTCGCGCCGTTCGGTGCGCAGTCGTCGCGTCGCGTCGGCGTCGAGCTTGTCGTTCACCACCACCACGCCGTAGATCTCGCGTGCGGCTTGTGGCGACACCGCGCGATTCTCGATGACGTCTTTGGCGACGCGCTCCATGTCTCGTTCGATCGGATCGCCGAAGCCGCCGGCTGCGGTCCAGATCACCGAGTACACGTCGGCGGGGTTCTGCGTGAAGTTCTCCTGCCGCAACTGCAGTTCCTCGGAACGACCGTTGACTTCGCTGATGTCGCCGATGAGATCACGTTTGGCGATGCGATCCATGATGTCGGTGTCGCGCTTGAACTTGTAGACGTTCACCGTCGCGGGATAGCCGCCCATCATGCCGGTCGAAGTCGGGATCGCATTGCCCGACGAAAGCGTGTCGTGCGTGATCGTCGGCGTGTGGTGCGGGATGAAGCACGTTTCGGCCGACAATCCGCCGCGCCATTTGCCCGCGCCGCCGGAATCCACCACCTCTTTGCGGTAGAGGATCAGCAGCGGAAACGACTGCTCGTTGTGCTCGACGTTGGGCAGCCGGCAGATCGGCGTGCGCGACTGGCCGCCGTTGGAGATGCCATCGCCGGTGGAGAACGCACCGATCGCCCCGCCGATCGGGTCGACCAGCAGATAACCGTAGCGCTCGCCCCACTGGTCGATGCCGCGAAAAATCGTGGCCGGCCACTGACTGGTGCCGCCGATGCACATGATGTCTTCGCGCATGCGCGGATCGGTGAACAGCATCTTCGAGAGCACGTTGTAGGCGGGGTAGAGCGAGATCTCCATCGCCTGCACCGGTGCGGTCGAAACGGAGGCGGGAAAGGTCGCGCAGTTGAACGTGCCGGGCGTCGGATCGAATTCGACGTGCCTGAGCGCTCCGCCGATGGCGAAGTACTGATCCCAGCATAACAACTGGTTCAAGGCGACCATGATCGCGCCGCGCCAGCCGGAGTAGGTGGCGTTCATCGCGCCGTCCTGCCCGGCGGTGCCCTCGTTCTCGAAGGTCAGCCGGTTGCCCTTCTTGTGCAGCGTGAGCATTACCTGATGCGTGCGGCGATCGCCCGGCCGGCAGCATTCGACGTAGGTGCGGTCGCGCCAGGTGCCATCGGGCAGACGCTTCAACTTGTCGAGGAACGCCGCCTCGCTGGTGTCGAGGATGCGCTTCATCACACCCTTCACGGTCTCGGGGCCGTAGCGCTTGATCAGGCGCAGGATCCGATCGCGCGCGGTGGTGTTGCCCGCCAGCTGCGCGCGGAAATCGAGCGCCACCGCGTCGGGTTTGCGCGAGGAGCGCAGATACACCTCTTCGATGTCGCGGCGGATCTCGTTGTTCTCGACGATCTTGATCGGCGGCATGCAGATGCCTTCTTCGAAGGCGTTCTCCGCCGAGCCGCAGAACGAAGACGGCGTGATGCCACCGATGTCGTATTGATGCAGGCAGTTGGTGACCCAGCAGAACAGTTCGCCCTTCCAGAACACCGGGCAGATCAGCATCACATCCTGCTGGTGCGCCGCGCCCACCCACGGGTCGTTGGCGAGGAACATGTCGCCGTCCTTGATGCCGGGGTTCTCGCTGCGATATTCGAGGATCCACTTCACCTGCGTATCGGTCACGCCGGACATGTATTGCATGTACGGACCGAAGTACACGAACTCGCCGTCCTCGGTGAGGATCGAGGGGTTGAGATCGAGCGCGTACATCGCCACCGGCGAGCCGGAGATGCGCTGGATGGTCGCGCCGTGCTCCTCGTTGACGTGCCACAGCGAATGCCGGATCACCTCGTAGGTGATCGGATCGATCTTCTTCTGGAACTTGCCGTGCAGCTTGACGCTCTTGTGGATGCTGAGCTTCTTCGGCGGCACGTACCCATGGACCTTGCCGTCGAACTTGGTGTCCTTCATCTCGCTGACTTTGGGCATGGCTGGGTCCTAGCTGAACAGGATTTCGAAATTGCCGTACGCATCCACCTTGATGGTGCGACCGGGATGCACGACGACGTTGGTCTGCGCGGTCTCGACCACGCACGGCCCTTTGATGCGATTGCCTGGCTTCAACTTCGCGCCGTCGAGGATCGGCGTCTTGACCGACTTTTTCAGATCGGCCCAGTAGATGTCGCGCGTAGCACGCTTGGCTTCCTTCGGGATCGCCGCGGTCATGCTCTTGGCCTTGGAAAGCTTCGGCCGTGGCGTCTGTGCCGTGGCACGCACGCGCAGCGTGACGATCTCCAGGCGCGCGTTCCGATACGACGAGCCGCGACCGTAGAGCTGTTCGTAGCGCGCGTAGAAACGGCCGCGCAGCTTTTCCCAGTCGGCCGGTGAGAGCGCGCTGCTGCCTTTGAGGCGACCTTCGGGCAACATCACCTCGACCTCGTTGATCTGGCCGCGATGGCGCATGTCGAGCGAGAAGCTGAACTTGCGCCGGTTGTTCGGGATGCCGTCTTTCGCCATCTGCTCGTTCGCCCGCGCTTCGAGCGCCTCGAGCACCTTGTTGACGCGCGCCGGCTCGAACGGCGAGCCCTGGATGTCGACCTGCTCGTACACGTGCAGGATGTCGGCCGACGCCGCACCGAACGCGCACCAGGTCGAGGCGATCTCGCGCAGCGGCACCACCACCTTCTGCACGCCCAGCTCCGAGCCGAACACGCTCGCGTGCACCGGACCCGCACCGCCGAATGCGAACAGCACGAAGTCGCGCGGGTCGTAGCCTTTCTCGACCGTCATCTTGCGGATGATGTCGGCCATCTTGAACTCGGCGATCTTGGCGATGCCGCCGGCCGCTTCCATCAGCGACAAGCCGAGCTGATCGGCGATTCCCTTCACCGCCGCCGTGGCCTTGGCCTTGTCGAGCTTGATGCGTCCGCCGAGGAAGTTGTCCGGATCGATGTAGCCGAGCACGACATCGGCGTCGGTCACCGTGGGGATGGTGCCGCCTTTGCCGTAGCACACCGGACCGGGATCAGCGCCGGCGCTATCGGGCCCGACCCGCATCGTCTTGGAGAACGTGTCGACACGAGCCAGGCTGCCGCCGCCCGAGCCGATCGCCTGGATGTCGACCTTGGGCAGGAAGTACTCGTACTGGATGACGTTCGAGATGAACGAGTACTCCGGGTTGCCGTCGGCGATGATGCCCACGTCGAACGAGGTACCGCCCATGTCGGTGGTGATGATGTTGGGCACGCCCATCAGCTTGCCGAAGAACACCGACCCGGTCACACCCGACACCGGCCCGGAATCGAGCGTGAGCAGCGGCGAGTCCATCGCCTTGTCGATCGAGATCGAGCCGCCGCCGCACTGGGTGATCTGCAGCGGCTGCTTGTAGTGGTTCTGTTTGAGCTGCTGATCGAGATTCGAGAGGTAGCGCGACATCACCGGCCCGATGTACGCGTTGAGCACCGTCGCGGTGGTGCGCTCGTACTCGCCCCATTTCGGCGCGATATCGGTCGAGCACGACACGAACACGTTCGGTGCCATGCGCCGCACCAGTTCACGCACGCGCTGCTCGTGCTTGGGATAGCGGAACGACCACAGGAAGCAGATCGCGATCGCCTCGCAGCCGTCGGCCAGCAATTGCTTGATGGCATTCTCCGCTTCGACCTCGTTCAACGACACCACGACCTCGCCGAAGCAATCGACGCGCTCGGACACGCCATAGATGTAGCGCTTGGGCACGATCGGGTCGGGCTTCTGGCTCTCGGGAAAATGCACCACCTTGGCGATGTCGCGCGAGTTCACTCCACGCGAGCCGCGCATGATGTGGATCGCGTCTTCGTGTCCTTTGGTCGTGATCAGGCCGACCTTGGCGCCCTTGCGCTGGATCAGCGCGTTGGTGCCGACGGTGGTGCCGTGCGTGAGCACCGAGATCTGCTCGCAGAACGTCTGGAACGGCAGATCGAGCCGTTCGGACGCCACGCGCATGGCGTTGAGCATGCCTTCGGCGAAGTTGCCGGGCGTGGACTGCGCTTTGGTCGCGGTGATGTTGCCGCGCTTGTCGAGCACGACGCAGTCGGTGAACGTGCCGCCGATGTCGACGCCTACCAGGTAAGGACCCACAGCTCCCCCTTGCCTTGCCGTTGAATGTTCGCGGAACTACGCTAGTTCGCGCGGCCTGCGCGAAACCGCCGCAGTATAGGAGCTGCCGGCGACGCGCCGGAAATAGCCTTGCGGCATCGGCGCCATGCCGGGAACGTTATGCGGGTCGCTCCGCCGTGGGCGCGAGCTGAGCCCGCTGCCAGGCGCCAACGTCGATCGCTTGCCGGGCAATCTCGCGCAGCATCGATCGCAACTCGTGTCCGGCACGAGAAAGCGCTCGATCCTTCGAGTACGCGATCTCCCAGGTGACGCTCAGCCCGGCCACCGGGGCCGCCGAGCAGCGTCCCGCCGCGAGCCCGGCGTGCGCTGCGCAATAGGGCAGCACGGTGAATCCATCGCCCGCCGCAACCACGTCGAGCATCACCGAGGTGGCATTGGCTTCGAGCACCGGCTCCAGCGGATGGCCGATTCGCGCCAGCGCTTCCTCCACCAGTGCGCGCAGCGCGTTGGGGCGCAGCGTTACCACCAGCGGCACTTCGGCCAGGCGTTCGATCGCGACTTCCTGGTGCGGATCGAGTCCGGCGGTACGTGGTCCGATGAGATACATCGCCTCGGTCAGCAGCGGCTCGTGCGCCAGCGCGGCCAGCGGTTCGGTCGCAGAAACGACCGCCACGTCGAGCCGGCCGGTGTGAACGAGTTCGTTGAGCACCGTGCTGATGCCTTCGTTGAGACGCAACAGCACGCCCGGATGGCGGGCACGAAACGCGCGCACCAACGGCAACGTGACCATCTCGCGCATCGATGGCGGCACCCCGAACGTGAGCTCGCCGCGCAGCTCGACCGCTTGAGCGGCAACCTCGTCGCGCACCTGAGCGAAATCGGCGACGAGTTTGGCGGCGCGGCTACGCAGCAGTTCGCCGCTTTCGGTCAGCTGCACGCCGCGATCGGTGCGATGAAACAGCTGCACGCCCAGCTCCTGTTCGAGCCCGCGCATGCTGCGCGACAGCGCCGGCTGCGCGACGTGCAGCACCGCTGCAGCGCGCGTGAAACTCTTGAGTTCGGCGATCTGGAGGAAGTAGTGGAGCTGACGGACGTTCATGGCGGCGCCGACGCGTGCCAGCCACACGTGGGGCACGATAGTCTGGTGCATGCTACTGCACTTCGTTACGCGTTCCCGTTACGCGTACCTCTTGGAACGGGACCGTCCACTCAGCAACACCACTCGGAGCTCATTCATCATGCAACGTTCGCATCGGCACCTGCTCGCGCTGCTCATTGCCCTGATTGCGCTGACAGTGGCGCACGTCGGCGTGCAGGCGCAAACCGCCCGCAGCGAGGAGTACGACCTGCGCATCGTCACGCTGGTCAAAGGGCTGTCGCATCCATGGGCGCTCGCGTTCCTGCCCGATGGCCGTCTGTTGGTCACCGAACGCGCCGGGCGCCTGCGGCTCGTATCAGCGGATTTCAAGATCGACCCTGCTCCGATCGACGGATTGCCGCGCGTCGTACAGCACGGGCAGGGCGGTTTGATGGACGTGGCATTGCATCCGCGTTACGCGGAGAACGGATGGGTCTATCTTTCCTACGCGGCGCCCGGCGATGGTGGCGTCGGCACCGAGGTGGCACGTGCGCGCCTCAAAGGCAATCGCCTGGAGGACGTGCAGATCGTATTTCGCATGCAGCCCAAGACCGGCGGCGGCCGGCACTTCGGCTCGCGTCTGGTGTTCGATCGAAGCGGTTTTCTGTTCATCACGCTGGGCGACCGCGGCGAGCAGGACCGTGCGCAGAACATGAACGAGCACCTGGGCAAGATCGTGCGGCTGCATGACGACGGTCGCGTCCCTGCCGACAATCCGTTCGTCAAGCAAGGCAACGCGCGGCCGGAAACGTTCTCGGTGGGCAATCGCAACGTCCAGGGTGCGGCGCTGCATCCCCAGACCGGCGAACTGTGGGCGCACGAGCATGGCCCGCAAGGCGGCGATGAGCTCAATGTGATCCGTGCCGGGCGAAACTATGGCTGGCCGGTGATCACCTACGGACGCAACTACGGCACCGGCACGAAGATCGGTGAAGGCACCGCGCGTCCGGGCATCGAGCATCCGCTGCACTACTGGATTCCGTCGATCGCACCTTCAGGGATGACGTTCTACACCGGCAACGCGTTCCCGAAGTGGCGCGGCGACCTGTTCGTCGGTGCGCTGGCCGGTCAGGTGCTGGCGCGGCTGAAGCTCGACGGCGAGAAGGTGGTGAAGGAGGAGCGGATGCTGCGCGGCGCACTCGGACGTATTCGCGATGTGCGTGTCGGACCGGACGGCTTCATCTACCTGTTGACCGACAGCAGCGACGGCGTGCTCGCGCGC
>CADEDU010000042.1:19563-27166 GCA_902826155.1 uncultured beta proteobacterium | reverse complement strand
CTGCGCCGCTCGAAGTCGGGCGATGCGGGGCTGGCGCACGTGGTCAAGCGCAGTGATCTGGCCGGCCTGCGCGACGCGTTTTCGAGCGCGCCGCTCGATCCTGCCAAGCCGCTGTATCGGTGCGCGGGCTGTCAGAGCTTCTTCCATCACGAGAGCGTGGAAGTGCTCGGCCGCGAGAATCATCATCGCTGCACGGTGTGCAACGGCACCGACATCGGGCCGGTCAATGTCGTCGACTGAGCGGGTCGCACCGGCATCCGCCGTGGCTGACGAACGCTACGCACGGCACGCGCTGATCGACTGGTTCTCGCAGGAGCAGGTTGCGCAAGCCAGGGTCGCGGTGATCGGTGCCGGCGCGGTCGGCAACGAGGTGGTGAAGAATCTCGCGCTGCTCGGTGCGGGCCGGATCGACGTGTTCGATTTCGATCGCATCGAAGCGCACAACCTGACCCGCAGCGTGTTCTTTCGCGATGGCGACGTCGGACGTTCGAAGGCTGAAGTCGTTGCCGAACGTGCGGCGCTGCTCGATCCGAACGTCTCGTTGCGCGCGATCGAGGGCGACTTCTGGGACACGCTGTCGCTGCATGCACTGCAGACCTACTCGTGCGCGGTTGCCTGCGTCGACAATTTCGAGGCGCGCATCCGGCTCAATCAGATGTGTCTGATCGCAGGCGTCGATCTGGTCAATGCGGGTCTGGACAGCCGCTACGCGTCGATCGAAGTGTTTCCATTTTCGAACGCACGCTGCGGGGCGTGCTTCGAATGTCACCTGCCGCAAAGCGCCTACCAGCGCATCGCCGAACGCTATTCGTGCGGCTGGCTCAAAAAGCGCGCGTTCGAGGCGCGCAAGATCCCGACCACCACGATCACCGCCAGCGCGGCGGGCGCACTGGCAGCATCGCAGGCGTTGCGCCTGGGCCAGACTGCGCACTCCGATCGTTCCGATCGCACCGATGGCGCACGCCGTGTGCTGCTCGACACGATCGGCGGCACGAGCACCAGCGTGCGGCTCGCACCCGCCGAGCAATGCATCGGCTGCGCGTCGTTGGCCGCGCGACCGCAGCTCATTCGTGCGCGGCGCGCGCTCACGCGCACGCTCGACCTGGGGCTGGACGACGATGCGGATCTCACGCTCAGCGACCCGCTCATCACCAGCTATCGTTGCGCACGATGCGGCGAGTTGCCCGAGGCATCGCAGATGCTGTTGCAGCGGGCCAGCGGCTTTGACGATCGCGTGATGCAATGTCCACGCTGCCGACAGCGCGCGGTGCAGATCGAGATTCGCGACCAGTTTCCCCTGCACGAGCTGGAGCGCGACTTCGCCGGACAATCGCTGCCAGCCAAATTCGTGCTCGCGCGTTTCAGGCAGTCCACACTGTGTATCGAACTGGAGGATTGAGCGATGGCCGACGACACCCGACTCATCGTGCGTACTGCCGATCAGACCCGCAAGGCCGAGATCACTATCGCCGGCACCAGTACGGGCAGCGAGGTCGTCCAGTCGGCCGTCGACAACTGGGCGCTGCCGGCCGACACCGATTACACGCTCGTCAACGTCACGACCGGGATGGCGCTAGCGCCGCATGAGGTGCTGGACCGCTCCAAGGTGAAGGAGGGGGATGTGCTCGAAGTCCAGCCGGTGCTCGTCGCGGGTTGGTGCTGATCGATCACGCAGCGACGGGACAGGCATGTCGGTAAGCGCCGTGCGCCGCGCCGCCGACCTGGCGCGTTTGCGTTCGCTCGCGCAAAGCTCGGACGGCAAGATCTCGGTGCTGGAAGATGCGCGACCCGATCGCTACGTGATCGACCTGCGCTACTTCACGGTCGGCTCGCGCGAATATCCGCGCGTCAAACAGCCGGCCTCGCGCGTCGTGATCGATCTGGGAGCGCGCTATCCGTTCCAGCCGCCCGCCGCGCTCGTGACCACGCCGATCTTCCATCCGAACGTGTTCGCATCGGGCTTGGTGTGCCTGGGCGCGAAGTGGCTGGCGAGCGAGGGCATGGATCTGTTCGTGCAACGCATCGCCCGATTGCTGACGTTCGATCCGCTGCTGCTCAATCTGCAGTCGGCGGCGAACGGCGAGGCCATGCACTGGTACCAGCGCGTGGCGGCGCAGCATCCCGATGCGTTTCCCACCGACCGCGTTGAATTGCAGGCGGTCGAATCGACGAACCCGAGCGTGCGTTGGCAAGAGCCGCGAGCGCCGGACGATCGCGTCCTGGTGCCGTGCCCACGCTGTACGACCCGCTTGCGCCTGCCTGCCGGCAAATCTGGGACGGTGCATTGTCCGCAATGCGCACACACGTTCACCGCGAGCACCTGAACGTGGCCGCGATCCAATGGCGCGAACAACCGGCCGAGGTCGGCCCCAAACCGATCACTGCGCTCTATCGTGGTGAGTCGGTGTCCGATGTGCTGCGGATCGCCGCCGCACTGGAGCAGCGCCGCGAGGCGCTTCCTTTGCTGATCATCGGTCAGACCATGCGCGAGCAGGTCTTCGCCCATCTCCGAGGCAGCGAATCCGAGCTTGGCGGGTTGCTTATCGGCGACGCATTCACGCATGCCACTGCGGCCGGCGCCAGTGAAACGGTCGCCGTGGTACGCGTACTCGAAGCTTTGCCCGGCGACGACTACGCGAGTACCGCCATCTCACTGCAACTGGGCACTTCGGTATGGACCAAGGCGCGCGAGCGATTGCGCGACGGTCGGCTCGTGGTGGGCTGGTATCACAGCCATCCGCACCTGGGCGCGTTCTTCAGCGGTACCGACCGGCGCACGCAGCGTGCGTTCTTCGCGCACGCCTATAGCGTCGGCTGGGTGATCGATCCGTTCGCCACCGACGCGGCGTCGATCGAACGGTGCTATCTCGGCCCCGACGCCCTTGAACTCGACCGCACCACGATCAGCAGCGCTTCGATCGGTCTATGATTGTTCGCGCAGGTGAGTCGAATATTTCAAGCGTGAGGAGGGTCATGTCATGAATGGTTGGACGACGGCAAGGCGTGCAGGTCTGGCTCTCGTGCTAGCAGCGGGTGTCAGTGCGGCGCACGCGCAGACCACCGACGATTATCCGAACAAACCCGTTCGCCTCATCGTCCCGCAGCAGCCGGGCGCCGCCTCGGATGTGCTCGGCCGGGTGTTCGCCCACAAGTTCGCCGAAGCGCTGGGTCAGTCGGTGGTGATCGACAATCGTGCCGGTGCCGGCGGCATCATCGGCGCCGAGGCCGCCGCAAAGTCGGCACCGGACGGCTATTCGCTGCTGTTAGGTGCATCCGCATGGCTGACTATCGCACCGCACACCTACAAGAAGCTCGCCTACGACACCCTCGCCGACTTCGTGCCGATCTCGCTGTTCGCCATCGGCCAGAATCTGCTGGTGGTCAACAACGCCGTGAAGGCAACCACCGTGAAGGAACTGGTGGCGCTCATGCAGGAGAAACCGGATCAGCTCAACATGGCCTCAGCTGGAATCGGCTCGGCCAGCCATCTCGCCGGATTGCTGTTCAACTCGATCACGGCGGCGCGCGCGGTACATGTGCCGTACAAGGGGGCAGGCCAGTCGGTCGGTGCGGTGATATCGGGCGAAGCGCAATGGTCGTTCACGCCTCTTTCAGCGCCGTTGTCGCACGTTCGTGGCGGTCGGCTGCGGCCAATTGCAGTCGGCAGTGCCACGCGGTCACCAACGCTGCCCGATGTGCCGACCGTGGCTGAATCGGGCTACCCGGAATACAACGCCGCCAGCTGGTATGGAGTGCTCGTACCCAAGGGCACCTCGAACACGGTCGTGGAACGCGTCCATGCGGCGATGATGAAAACCCTTGCACTGCCCGAGATGAGGGAGCAACTGGTCAATCAGGGCGCCGAACCGCGCGGCACCACGCCGGCAGAGTTCACCGAATTCATCAAACAGGATTTCGAGCGCATGAGCAAGCTGGTCAAGCTTGCCGGCTTGAAGGCGGACTAATCGTTCCGGCTTGATCTGACGGTGCGGCTTCGCTGCGACAACTTGAGCGACGCACAGAGATTCCGCCGCAGCGCGTTGCAGCGATACGCACGCCACGGCGGCCGCTAGTTAGACCCGGTTGCTATACCCGGTTGCGCGGGTATTTGCCGTTGGCCAGCGCCCGTTCGCGTGCCGCGTCGAGCACGCGCGTGATACGCGCCATGTCCACGCCCAGCAGTTCGCCGTGGCGCTTCTTGATCCTGCCGCCGATCAGCACCGTGTCGACGTTCTGCGGGCCCATGCTGGTTACCACTGCGCCGACGGCGTTGTTCATCGGCATCACGTTTAGCCGATCGGTACGCAGCAGGATGATGTCGGCCTCCTTGCCCGGCGTGAGCGACCCGACCTTGCGCTCCAGACCATTGGCCTTGGCGCCTTCGATGGTGGCGAACTCCAGCACTTCGCGCGCGGTGAGGAAGCGGCCTGCGTCCTTCTGACCGGCGAGCCGCCGTGCCCAGACTTCATTCTTCTGCAGCGACAGTACGGTGCGCATCTGCGTGAAGAAATCGTTCGGCACCGAGGTTTCGACATCCACGCTCAGGCTGGGACGCACGCCGAAGTCGATCGCCTTCTGCGTGGGTGGATTGCCGTGACCCATCAGCGTCTCGACGTACCCGGCAATCGACACCGTGCCGCCCGAATCGCGGATCAGTTTCCACTCGGTGTCGTTGAGCGTGCAGCAGTGGATGTAGGTCGTGTCCGAACGCAGCGGCTCGATCTTGTGCAGGCGTTCGAGCAGCGCATTGCGGCCGAACTCGCCCACGCCGACGTGGATGGTGATTCGCGCACCGACGTCGCGCGCGGCTCGCCACGTGGGCAGGATCGCCTCGGGCGTGCCGCCCGGTGAGGCCAGGAACAACGTAAGCAGCTGGTCCTCGGAGGAAAAGAACTGCTTGCGCAGGCGGGCGATGTCACCGGGGAATCGATGGTTCGGCGCTTTGGTCCAGTCACCCGATTCGTGCTGCGGCGTACCGTAGGCGAACACCGCGCGCACGCCCGATTCCTGCAAGCCTTTGATCGCCGCGTCGGTGTGCGCGGGCGTCATGTGGATGTGCGACCAGTCGAGCACCGTGGTCACGCCCACATCGATGCAACCGAGCGCGCTCGACAGATTGCCCGCGTAGACGTCGTCGGGCGTATAGGCCTGACCAACCATGCGTTGCACCACGCGAATGTAGTCCTGCAGCGAGCCATCGGGCAGGATGTTGCGCAGGATGCCTTGCCACATATGACGGTGCGTGTCGACGAACCCTGGCATGACGATGGTATTGCGCGCGTCGATGACCGCCGCGTTCGGCGCCGCAATGTTGGGGCGCACCGCCGCGATCTTCGAGCCTTCGACCAGCACGTCGGCCTGTTCGAAATCGCCAATGCCGCGATCGAGCGACAACACGCAGCCGCCTTTGATGAGAATCGGCTGGCCAGCCGTGATCGACTCGGCGCCTGCGCCGGTGGCGCACGCTGACATGCTCGTCAGTACGGGTGTGGCAACGGCACCAAGCGCGGCAGCACGCAGAAATCCGCGGCGCGAAAGCGCAGGAGTACAGCACGCGCAGTCGTCGGGATGAAGACGCGCTGATGGATCGTGATCGGGAAGGGTGGTCATGGTCTCCTCGTTTTGTTGGTGACGCGTGAGTGCTCAACAGAAGCGACGTGCTCCGCGCGAGGCATCATACGCGCGGCTTGTGCGCGTCCGTACGACCTGCCAGCACGATCCGTTAGGTGCAGGATCGAGCCGCCGTTCGCGCGCCGTTGCACTTCGCTATGCGCGCCGTTACCCTCGTGTCTTCCACCGACGTCTCATCCCACAACGAGAAGACCTCTACACATGGCAACGACCTTTGGCGGCGCGGCAGGCAGGGCGGATCAGGCCCTGGCCTGGAACATGAAGCTCATTTCGCAGCACGAACTGTCGGGCTTCGGCGGCGTGGGCGAGGGCATGGCGATGCAGAAGACCAAGGATGGCCGGCGCATCCTGTGGCTCGCGCACGAATCGGCGCCGAAGAACTTCACTGCGGTGGATGTCACCGATCCGAAGAATCTGAAGCAGGTGGTGCAGACCGAACTGCCGCATGCGAACGTGCGCTCCAACTCGCTCGACGTCGTGGGCGACACGATGTGCGTGGCCTACCAGACCAAGAACGTCGGCATGAAGCCGGCCGGCTTCGATCTGTTCGACATCTCCACGCCGGAAGCGCCGAAGCTGATCTCGCACTTCGATCGCTCCGGGCCGCATTCGCGCGGCGTGCACTGCGTGTGGTTCGTCGATGGCCAGTTCGTGCACATGGCCAGCGGCGCGGCGGATTTCGAGCCCACCCATCCGAGCGATGACCAGTGCTACATGATCGTCGACGTTCGCAATCCATCGAAGCCGGTGGAAGCGGGCCGCTGGTGGTATCCGGGTACACGCAAGGGCGACTCGGCACCGCCGCCCGCGCGCATGCCCAAGCCATTCGACACCGGTTTTCGCGTCCACAACGCCAACATCTATCCCGAGCGCCCCGATCGCGCCTACATCGGCTACATCGACGGCGGCGCAGTGATCCTCGACATCAGTAACAAGAGTCAGCCCCGGCTGGTGAGCAACTGGAACTACTCGCCGCCGTTCAACGGCTTTTGCCACACCTGCATGCCGCTGCTCTCACGCGATCTGCTGATCGTGGCGGACGAATGTACGCAGGATCTCGGCGTGGACTGGCCCAAGCTCGTGCGCGTGGTCGATGCGCGGGTGGAGACCAACCTGCAGCCGATCTCGACCTTCCCGCTGCCTTCGATCGAGCAGTTCGGCAAACGCGGCGGTCGCTACGGCGCGCACAACCTGCATGAGAACCTGCCGGTGGAGACTTCGTGGCGTTCCGACACGATCGTGGTCGGTACGTTCTTCAACGGCGGCGTGCGCGCGTTCGATACCAGCAACCCGTACCAGCCGCAGGAGATCGCGTACTACGTGCCGGCCGCGCCCCGCATGGCCCCCAGCGGGGCGATCCAGATCAACGACTGCTATGTCGACGATCGGCGCCTGCTGTTCGCGGTCGATCGCCACATCGGCGGCGTCTACGTGCTCGAGATGACCGTGTGAGTCAGGCTGGCGGCGGCCGCGATCCGTTCGCCGGCCGCATCCCGATCACGATCATCACCGGCTTTCTGGGTAGCGGCAAGAGCACGCTGCTCTCCAGACTGTTGCGCCATCCGGATATGAACCGGGCGGCGGTGATCGTGAACGAGTTCGGCGAGGTCGGCATCGACCACGCGCTGTTGGCCGATTCCACCGAGTCGATGACTTTGCTGGCCAACGGCTGCCTGTGCTGCGCGGTGCGGACCGATCTGCAGGAGACGCTGCGCGAGCTGTTCATCAAGCGGCGTGCCGGCGAGGTCATCGATTTCGATCGCGTGTTCATCGAAACCAGTGGCCTGGCCGATCCGGCACCGATCATGCATTCGCTGGTGAGCGACACGATGCTGGCGACGCACTACCGGCTCGACGGCGTGGTCACGCTGGTCGATTGTGTGAACGGGGCGAACTCGCTGGCGACAATGAGCGAGGCGATGAAGCAGGTCGCCGTCGCCGATCGGCTGGTGATCACCAAGATCGACCTGGG
>CADEDU010000042.1:0-19463 GCA_902826155.1 uncultured beta proteobacterium | reverse complement strand
GCTCACGCTACGCCGGTGAACACGTTCGTGCTGTGGTTCGATTCACCGTTCACCTGGGCCGGATTCTCGACGATCGTTCAGGTGCTTACCTCGCTGCGCGGACCGGACCTGCTGCGAGTGAAAGGGTTGGTCAACATCGCCGAAGAGGCCGGTCCGGTCGTGGTGCAAGGCGCGCAGCACTTGTTTCATGAACCGGCGCGTTTAGAGCGCTGGCCCTCGGATGACCATCGCACGCGGCTCGTGTTCATCACCCGAAACCTCACGCGCGAGACGGTGGAGGCGTTGATCCGCGCGGTAGGTGCGATCGCGGATCCGGCGTAGCTGTATCGGTCATCATCCAGCCGTACTCGAGCTGCAGGGCCGCCGGATCCGTTCAAACGGTCGACCACACGCGCAGCTCGATCAGCTGCGCAACCGACGAATCAACTCGTCGAGGTGATCAAGGTTCGAATAGCTGATCAGCATCTTGCCGCTGCCCTTCTTGCCCGCCTTCAACTCCACCGTGGTGCCGAGCCGTTCGGACAGTTCCTCTTCCAGGCGTTGCACGTCGCGATCGACGCGCGGCTTCGGCGCAACGGCTGCGATTTTCGGGTTGAGCGTGGCGGCGACGAGCGCCTCGGTCTCGCGCACGTTGAGTTGGTCTTCGATGACTTTCTGCGCGAGGCGCACCTGCGCATGGCCTTCGAGCGACAGCAGCGCACGCGCATGACCCATTTCGAGCTGGCCGCTGAACACCATCTCCTGGACTTGCAGCGAGAGGTTGAGCAGGCGCAGCAGATTGGTGGTGGCACTGCGCGACCGCCCGATCGCTTCGGCGGCTTGTTGATGCGTGAGGCCGAACTCATCGATCAACCGTTGCACGCCTTTGGCTTCTTCCAGCGGATTGAGATCTTCGCGCTGGATGTTCTCGATCAGCGCCACCGCCAGCGCGGCTTGATCGGGGAGTTCGCGGATGACGACAGGCACATCGGTCAGTCCGGCAAGCTGCGAGGCGCGCCAGCGTCGCTCACCGGCGATGATCTCGTATCGCTCGGGGCCGACCGGCCGTACCAGAATCGGCTGGATCAATCCTTGCGCGCGGATCGAAGCGGCCAGTTCCTGCAGCGACGCGTCGTCCATGTGGGTGCGCGGCTGATAGCGCCCTGGCTGCAGCTGCTCGACCCGCAGCGTGCTCGTTGTGTCTGATTTGGTCGCGACAACCGGGTCGTCACCGCCGAGCAATGCGTTGAGGCCGCGGCCAAGTGCTTTGGGTTTCATCACGGTGGCGTTCCTGCAGCGGCACGAGCCGCCTGCATTCGATTGAGGATTTCTCTGGCAAGCGCGATATAGGCGTGCGCGCCCTTGGCCGTGACGTCGTAACGCACGCCGGGAATGCCGTGGCTGGGGGCTTCGGCCAGGCGCACGTTGCGCGGTACTACGGTCTCGTAGACCTTCTCGCCGAAGTGCTGTCGCAACTCGTCGGCGACCTGCTGCGCGAGGGTATTGCGCGGATCGAACATGGTGCGCAACAGCCCCTCGATCTCTAGATGAGGATTGAGGGTCTGGCGCACCATGCGCACGGTGTTCACCAGATCGCTCAGGCCTTCGAGCGCGTAGTACTCGCACTGCATCGGGATCACCACGGCATCCGCCGCGACGAACGCGTTCACCGTAAGCAGGCTCAACGACGGTGGGCAGTCCAGGATGATGAAGTCGTAGCGATCGCGCACCTTGGCGAGCGCGGATTTCAGGCGCGCCTCGCGATGTTCGAGCGTCACCAGTTCGATCTCGGCACCCGCCAGTTCGCGATTGGCAGGCAGCACGTCGTAGCCGCCCGCTTCCGAACGTCGGTACACGCGATCGAACGTCGAAAGCCCCAGCAGGACGTGGTAGACGGTTTCGGAGAGCGCGCGCTTGTCGATGCCGCTACCCATCGTCGCATTGCCCTGGGGGTCGAGATCGACCAGCAACACACGCAGCTCGGCCATCGTGAGACTGGCGGCGAGGTTGACCGCGGTCGTGGTCTTGCCGACGCCACCTTTCTGGTTCGCGATTGCGAGCGTGCGACTCATCGGATGCTCAGCACGATCAGGTGGCGTTTCGCGTCGAGTCCCGGCACATGGAGTTCCACGACCTGTTCAACGCTGATGTTGGCGGGCATGCGACGCAGCTCATCTTCGGGATAGACGCCTTTCATCGCGAACAACTTTCCGCCGGGAGCGACGTGACCCTGCGCCAGGCCGGCGAATTCGCCGATCTCGGCAAAGGCGCGAGAGAGCACGATATCGAAGCTTGCGGCGGGGCGATACTGCTCCACGCGCGCGGCAAGCGCTGTCACGTTGGTAAGGCGCAGCGTGGTGACCGCCTGCTGGAGGAACGCCGCCTTCTTCTGGTTGCTGTCGAGCAGAGTTACCACCAAGTCGGACCGCGCGATCGCCAACGGAATGCCAGGCAACCCAGCGCCTGAACCGACATCGAGTACGCGGGCACCGTTTGGCACGTACGGCACGAGCGCGAGCGAGTCGAGCACGTGATGCGTCACCATCCTGGCTTTATCGCGGATCGCCGTGAGGTTGTGGACAGCATTCCACTTTACGATCAGATCGAGGTAAGCCTCGAGCGATTGCAGGGCGTCCGCGGACAGCACCAAGCCCAGCTCCCGCGCGCCTTGGTCGACGGTGTTCGTGATTGGCGTGGTGGCAAGCGCGGCGCTCATTCGACGCCTTGCGTGGTCATGTTGGCTGCCTTGCCACGCCGCTTGAGATGCACCAGCAGCAGTGATACGGCGGCGGGTGTGATGCCCGAGATCCGCGAGGCGTGACCAATCGTCGCGGGCCGGTGTTGCTGCAATTTCTGCTGGACCTCGCGCGATAGCCCTAGCACTTGGCCGTAGTCGATGTCGGCGGGTAGCACCTGCTCATCGACCTGCTTGTGTCGATCGACCTCTTCGCGTTGGCGGGCGATGTATCCCGCGTACTTGCACTGGATCTCGACTTGTTCGGCGACTGAGGCGTCCTCGACGGCGGGCCCAGTCTCGGGCAGCGAGAGGAGCCTGTCATACGTTACTTCCGGGCGCTTCAGAAGATCTGAGAGTGTGTACTCACGTTCAAGTTGTTTGCCGAACACTTGGTCCGCCTGCTCGGCACTCAGGTGACGCGGGTTCAGCCAGGTGGACTTCAGTCGTTCCTGCTCTTTTGCGATGGCATCGCGCTTCCGCGAGAACGCGTCCCAGCGGACGTCATTGACCAGTCCAAGCCGGCGGCCGATTTCGGTCAGGCGCAGATCGGCGTTGTCTTCGCGCAGCATGAGCCGGTACTCGGCGCGGCTGGTGAACATGCGGTAAGGCTCGCTCACGCCACGGGTAACCAGATCGTCCACGAGCACGCCCAGGTAGGCCTCGTCACGCCGAGGCCACCAGGCCGGTTGTTGTTTCACGTGGAACGCCGCGTTGACGCCCGCGAGCAGACCTTGGGCGGCGGCTTCCTCGTATCCCGTTGTGCCGTTGATCTGCCCAGCGAAGAACAATCCCTTGATAGCCTTCGTTTCAAGCGACGGATGCAGCGCGCGCGGATCGAAGTAGTCGTACTCGATGGCGTAGCCTGGCCGCAGGATATGAGCGTTTTCCAGCCCCGGGATTGAGTGCACCAGATCGAGTTGGACGTCGAACGGGAGGCTGGTCGAGATGCCATTGGGATAGAACTCGTTGGTGGTCAGCCCTTCAGGCTCGAGAAAGATCTGGTGGCTGGACCGTCCCGCGAATCGATGAATCTTGTCTTCGATCGACGGGCAGTAGCGCGGCCCTACCCCTTCAATCTTGCCGGTATACAACGGCGAGCGATCGAGGCCGGCGCGGATGACCTCGTGGGTCTGCTCGGTGGTATGCGTAATCCAACAGGGCAACTGCCGGGGATGCATGGCACGCGAGCCCAGGAACGAGAAGACCGGTTCGGACGAGTCCCCAGGCTGCGGCTCCATGACCGTGAAATCGATCGTGCGCCCGTCGATCCGCGGCGGTGTGCCCGTCTTGAGGCGCCCTACCGGTAGCTTGAGTTCCCGCAGCCGGTAAGCGAGTGAGCGAGCCGGCGGGTCGCCTGCTCGACCAGCCTCGTAGTTCTGCAGCCCGACGTGGATGAGCCCGGCGAGGAAAGTTCCAGCAGTCAACACCACTGCCTGCCCCTCGAAACGGATACCGACTTGGGTGACGACACCGGTGACACGATCACCTTCCACGGTGAGATCGTCCACCGCTTGCTGGAACAGAGTCAGGTTCGGCTCGTTCTCGAGGCGAGACCGGATCGCCTGCCGGTACAGCACTCGATCCGCTTGCGCTCGCGTCGCGCGAACCGCCGCGCCTTTGCTTGAGTTGAGGGTACGGAACTGGATGCCTGCCTCGTCGGTGGCGATAGCCATCGCGCCACCGAGGGCGTCCACTTCCTTGACCAGATGACCCTTGCCGATGCCTCCGATGCTTGGATTGCAAGACATCTGTCCGAGCGTCTCGATGCTGTGTGTGAGCAACAGCGTCGAGCAGCCGGCCCGCGCGGCGGCCAGGGCCGCCTCGGTACCGGCATGCCCGCCTCCGACTACGATGACATCGAACTTTCGCGGGAAGAGCATTAGAGGGTCTCAATGAGGAGGCGGGATTCTAGCGATTTGTCCTGTCCGGAAGAACTCGAAGGTTTGGTCTGAGGGCGCCTTCTCGAAGGACATCGAGTGGCGACGGAGTCAGAGCTACGGGGATTTGCTAGACGGAGACTATCGGCTGTGTTCCACGTGGAACACTTTCGAGACGGCGGCGACCCACTGTCCCCTTCAGCAGGATCACGCAATTGAGTCCGGGCGTCCGAACCAAACTCAGCCTCTATCCACAACGTACCCACCGTCCAGCCACACCTCACACACACGTTATCCCTACCCTTGTCCCCATCCTTATCCACAGAACCGAACCCCAGAATGACAACGGCCGCCCAAAAGGCGGCCGTTGGCTCGTCAGTCGAACTTGCTTAACGAAACCGCACCTACGTGAACGCGAGTTCCAGCGCCTCCCGCCTGAGCTTCAGCTCCCTTGGAAGTCGTCCACCAAGCGAGGAAAGAATCTCGTCGTGCATCGCCAACTCGACCTTCCACTGCTTGGCGTCAATAGAAGCCACCTTCCCGAAACGGTCCGCACTGAACGCTTCCAAACCCGACCATGCAAGATCGTCGAACGACGGCACCCAACCAATCGGCGTCTCCACCGCATGCGCCCGACCTTCGCAACGCTCCACGATCCACTTCAGCACGCGCATGTTCTCGCCGAACCCAGGCCAGATGAATTTGCCGTTCTCGTCGGTCCTGAACCAATTAACGCAGAAGATGTGCGGGCGATGCGTGACCTTGCGCCCCATCACGAGCCAATGCTTGAAGTAGTCGCCCATGTTGTAGCCGGCGAACGGAATCATCGCGAACGGATCGCGCCGCACGACGCCTACCTTGCCGGTGGCCGCCGCAGTGGTCTCTGACCCCATCGTGGCGGCCATGTACACCCCCGCGTCCCAATTGAAGCCTTCGACCACCAGCGGGACCGTATCGGAACGACGCCCACCGAAGATGAATGCCGAAATCGGTACGCCGTTCGGGTTCTCCCATTCGGGGTCGATCGATGGACACTGTGACGCCGGCACCGTGAAACGCGAATTGGGGTGCGCGGCCTTTCGCCCGCAGTCGGGCGTCCATGGATTACCTTGCCAGTCGGTGAGACTGGCAGGCGGAGCATCGGACAAACCCTCCCACCACACATCACCGTCTGGCGTTTCGGCGACGTTGGTAAAAATCACATTCTCTTTGAGCATCGCGAGACAGTTCGGGTTCGTCTTGGCCGAAGTGCCAGGCGCAACCCCGAAGAACCCCGCCTCCGGATTGATCGCATAGAAGCGACCATCCTTGCCCGGCTTGATCCAGGCGATGTCCTCGCCCACGGTAGAGACCTTCCAGCCTTTGAAGGCCACCGGCGGCACCATCATTGCGAAGTTCGTCTTCCCGCAGGCAGATGGGAAGGCTCCCGCAACATAGTGCTTCCGGCCCTCGGGGGACGTGACCCCCAGGATCAGCATGTGTTCGGCGAGCCACCCCTGCTCTTGCCCCATGATCGAAGCGATCCGCAGCGAGAAGCACTTTTTGCCAAGTAGCGCATTGCCACCGTAGCCGGAGCCGAAGGACCAGATCTCCTTGGTCTCAGGAAAGTGGACGATGTACTTGTCTTCCTTGTTGCACGGCCAACGCGAGTCCTTCTGACCCTGGGTCAGCGGCGCACCGACCGAATGAATCGCCGGCACGAAGTAGCCGTCGGCACCGAGGATGTCCCACACCTGCTTCGACATGCGCGTCATGATGCGCATGTTCACAACGACGTACGGCGAATCAGAGATCTCCACGCCGCAGTGCGCGATGTGCGAGCCCAACGGCCCCATCGAGAACGGCACGACGTACATCGTGCGGCCGCGCATGCAACCGTCGAACAGGCCCTCCAGCGTCTCCCGCATCTCCTTGGGATCGACCCAGTTGTTCGTCGGACCAGCGTCTTCCTTGGTCTTCGAGCAGATGAAGGTCCGGTCCTCCATGCGCGCCACGTCACTCGGGTCTGACAGCGCGAGGAAGCAGTTCGGGCGCAGCTTCTGATTCAGGCGCTTGAACATTCCCGAAGCCACCATCTCATTGCACAGCCGGTCGTATTCCTCCTGCGAGCCGTCACACCAGTAGATTCGCTCGGGCTTGGTGAGCGCCGCAATCTTGGCGACCCACTCGATTGCCCCGCGATGTTTCACGTAACCAGGGGCGGAAACACTGGCGGAGGCAGTTGCAGGTTGACTCATCGATGTCCTCGATATCAGGAAAAAGAGAAAACGACTTGGGCGCCTGACTGGATCAATCAAGCGCGTGGATTCTTGTGGCGTGGGGAGTCGCGAAATGTATCACGCTGATTCGGGGTGGCAAATCCAATGCGTAACACATTGAGGCGGGACAAGTAGTCCGCCACGCGCTGCTTCGATCTCTCACAATCGCGCAGTGCGTTTCATAATCCGCAATGCGCTTTCGCCCAGCCGATTCAGCGCATGGCGACGATGAACAACCGGCGAAATGGAAAGATCGTGACTCCGTCGGCGCGCCGCGGATAGGCCTGCGCGGCAGCCGTCGCATACTCGCTCTCGAATTCGCGCGGGTCACCGGGAGCGAGTGCATCGAGAAACGGCCGAAGCCAAGTTCCTTTGATCCACTCCAGCACCGGGCGCTCGCCAGTGAGCGGCTGGATGTACTCGGTCTCCCAGATCTCGAGGCGCTTCGTCAGCGGTGCGAGCAGGTCGTAATAGAAGCCCGGCTCGGCAACCGGTGTCGGTCGAATCAGGTGCTGCAACCGAATACGCCACTTCGCGCTGCTCGCAAGATCGTGCGCGATGCGATGCGAAGGCGCACCGAAGTTGCGCGGCATCTGAATCGCCATGAATCCACCGGGCCCTACCTGCTTGAACAAATGCGGCACCAACCTGGCGTGATCCTCGAGCCAGTGCAGCGTCGCGTTCGAATAGAGCACGTCGAGCGGCTGTGCACTCGACCAACTCGATAGCTCCCTCTGCTCCCAGCTCAACCGCGGGAATTTCTCGCGCGCAACACCAAGCATCTCGCTCGAACTGTCGACTCCGGTGATGCGTGCCTGCGGCCAACGTTCAGCCAACCTCGCCGTCACGTTCCCAGGTCCACAGCCCAGGTCGACGACCGAGGCAGGCGAGTCGAGCGGTACGCGCGCAAGCAGATCGAGCGCAGGACGCACGCGGTGATCGGTGAACTTGGCGTACTGCGCGGGATCCCAACTCATCGACGGCCTCCCATCTCGTTGCGGCCCCTGCGCCACAGGCGGGGCACCACGATTGCCAGCAGCGCGCACGCCAACAACGTAGCGCTGATGGGTTGCGTTACAAACACACTGAAATCGCCCTGACTGATGTTGAGCGCGCGCCGCGCCTGCGTCTCAGCCAGCGGCCCGAGGATCGCGCCAACGATCACCGGCGCAACCGGAAAATCGAAACGGCGCATCGCGAAACCCATCAACCCGATCACCCACAGCAGCACCAGATCCACCCACGACTGCCGCAAGCTGTACGCACCGAGTGTCGCGCACACCAGGATGCCGGCGTACAGCATCGGACGTGGCACCGCGAGCAAGCGCACCCACAGCCCCACCAACGGCAGGTTCAGCACCAGCAGCATGACATTGCCGATGTACAGACTGGCGATCAGACCCCACACCAACCCGCTCTGATTCTCGAACAGCAACGGCCCGGGCTGCATACCGTATTGCTGAAATGAAGCGAGCATGATCGCGGCCGTCGCCGATGTCGGCAGGCCGAGCGTCAGCAGCGGAACCAGCGTTCCGGTCACCGAAGCATTGTTGGCGGCCTCAGGTCCGGCCACGCCTTCGATCGCTCCCCGGCCGAACTCCTCCGGTCGTGTACTCAACCTTCGCTCGGCAGCGTACGACAGGAACGTGGGGATCTCCGCTCCCCCGGCAGGGATGGATCCGAACGGAAAGCCGATCGCGGCGCCTCGCAGCCATGCAGGCCAAGAGCGGCGCCAATCATCGCGGCTCATCCAAAGCGCGTTCTGCTCGATCGATTGCACGCTATCGGTCTGACGCGAGAGGTAAGCCGCGTTGTAGAGCGTCTCACCGACGGCGAACAACCCGACGGCGAGCAGAACAACCTCGATGCCATCGAGCAATTCGGCCACGCCGAAGGCGAACCGCGCCTGCCCGGTGAGCGGATCGATGCCGATGAGACCGATTGCCAGACCGATGAACAGGCTGGCAAAGCCACGCGACAGCGATCGCCCCAGCACCGAGGTCACGGTGGTCAGGGCGAGTACCGCCAGCGCCGTGTACTCAGCGGGTCCGAAACGCAGCGCAAACTCCACGACAATCGGCGCGGTTACGGTGAGCGCTGCGGTCGCCAGTGTGCCCGCGACGAACGAGCCGATCGCCGCAGTCGCGAGCGCAGGCCCGGCCCGCCCGCGCTTGGCCATCAAGTTGCCTTCCAGCGCGGTCACGATCGAAGCCGATTCGCCCGGCGTGTTGAGGAGGATCGACGTGGTCGAGCCACCAAACATGGCGCCGTAGTAGATCCCGGCGAGCATGATCAATGCACCGGTCGGGTCGAGCTTTGCGGTCACCGGCAGCAACAGCGCGATCGTGAGTGCAGGGCCCAGCCCCGGCAGCACACCGACCGCCGAACCGAGGCAGCAACCGACGAACGCCCACAGCATGTTCTGCGGCGCCAGCGCAACGCCGAACCCCTGTGCAAGCGCCGACCAGATCTCCATGGGATTCAGTATCGCGCTAGAGCGCGATCACACCGAGTGCGGGCCCGAGCGACAGCCGCAGCACCTGCGTAAACAACCAATACAGCGCCCCGGCCAGAACGACTCCGATCGCGCCGTCGCGCAACCACCGCACACTGCCGAACGCGCGCGCCACGCACAGGAACAAAATCGTGGAGGCAGCGATGAACCCGGCAACTCCGATGAACGCCGCGTGTAGCACCAGACCGAGGATCACCAGGCCGAGCGCTCGACCGTCCAGCATTCCTCCCTCAGCCGCCGGACGCTGGCGCAAGCCGCCGCGCGACGCTTCGAACAGGAGCGCAGCTCCGCAGACAAGCAGACCAAGCGACACGATCGCAGGGACCACACCCGGGCCGACCTGCGAGTAGCCTGGGGCCTCGGGCAGGTGCCACGTCGCCCATGCGAACAGCACGCCAAGCGCGAATACGCCTGACGCGACGGCGAGTTCACTCGGGGATCGCTTCGACGCGTTCATCTCAGATCGATCGATGTGGTCAACGATCAACGGCAAGAACCGGCTCGCCCTCGCGGCATGCTCGATAGCACCCTGAACGAACTTTCCGCTCGCATTCGTACTAGCGCTTGACGAGCCCCACTTCGCGCAGCACAGCGCCTACGCGCTGCGACTCGGCCTCGACATACTGCTTGAACGGCTGATCGACCTGCAGCACGCTGGTCCAGTCCATACGCTTGAGCGTGTCCTGCCACGCCGCCGACTTGGTCGCCTCGACCACGGCACTGGTGAGCGCCTGGCGTTGCGCGTCGCTCAGTCCCGGGCCGCCGAACACGCCGCGCCAGTTGGCGACTTCGACGTTGATGCCCTGCTCCTTGAGCGTGGCGATGTCTACGCCGGCGATTCGCTGCGCGCCCGACACCGCCAGTGCGCGCAACTTGCCAGACTTAATGTGCTCGGCGAACTCGCCGTAGCCCGAAACGCCGGCGCTGACGTGCCCGCCCAGGATCGACTGCAATGCTTCACCGCCGCCCTTGAACGGCACGTAGTTGAGCTTGGCGACTTCGGCTCCTATTTCCTTGGCGATCAGCGCAACCAGGATGTGGTCGATACCGCCGGCCGAGCCGCCGCCCCAGGAGACACTCGCCGGATTCGCCTTGAACTGCGCCACGAGTTCCTTGAGTGATTTGAACTTCGACGATGCTGGCACCACGATCACGTTGGTTTCGGCGGTCAGCCGCGCAATCGGTGTCACCATGCTCAGATTGACGGGTGGCCGCTGCAACTCGATCGCACCCACCATCACCAGCCCACCAACCATCAACGTCTTGCCATCACCCTTGGCCGCATTGACGAACTGCGCCAGGCCGATGGTTCCGCCTGCACCACCGCGGTTGTCGTACTGCACGTTCTTGGCCACGCCCGCGCTTTGCATCGCCGCGCCAAGACTACGACCGGTCTGATCCCATCCGCCGCCGGGATTGGCCGGAATGAGGATCTTCAATGTATCGATGGTCTGAGCCGAGCACGCCACCGAGACCGCAAGCGCACCAAGCGCCGCGCCCAACCGCGCGAACAACGATCGCATGTACGACATGAGTTGCCTCCGCCCGCATACAAGTCGGGTCAGCATACCGCAGTGTTGAGGGCGCACCCCGCCGGCTGTTCGCGTCATTTGCCGATGCAAAAGCGCGCGAAGATCTCGCCAAGCAGATCATCGGCGCTGAACTCGCCGGTGATTTCGCCGAGCGCCTGCTGTGCGCGCCGCAGTTCTTCAGCGAACAGCTCGGGCCGATCCATGACCTGGCCGGCGCGCTCGACATCGTCCGCGGCGCGTTGCAACGCGTGCAGGTGCCGCTCGCGCGCCATGAACACGCCTTCGTTGCCAGGATGCCATCCGGCGATGTCCAACAACGCCTGGCGCAGCGCGTCGACCCCTTCGCCGGTCAGCGCAGACAACAGCAGCGGCGCGGGCGCGCTCGAATGCATCGCAGTCCGCGCCGCATCACCGAGCAGATCAACCTTGTTACAGACGATCACCCGCGGCACACGCGCCGGCACCTTGGCGGCGATCGCCTCATCACCGGAAGTCATGCCAAGGCGCGCATCGACGATCAACACCAGTGCATCGGCGCGATCGATCTCGGCCCAGGTACGCTCGATGCCGATGCGCTCGACCTGATCGGTCGCCTCGCGCAGGCCGGCAGTGTCAATGATGTTGAGCGGGATGCCCTGGAGCTGGATCGCCTGACGCACGGTATCGCGCGTCGTACCGGCTATCGGCGTGACGATCGCGACGTCTTCGCCCGCAAGTCGGTTCAGCAGGCTCGACTTACCGACGTTCGGCTGTCCCGCCAACACGATGTTCATGCCGGTGCGCAACAGACTGCCTTGCCGGCCGCGGTCGAGCGCCGCGCCAATCGTGGCACGCAGGCGCTGCATGCGCTCGCGGATATCGGCGCGATCGAGGCTGTCGATCTCCTCCTCGGGGAAATCGAGCGTTGCCTCGACGAACATCCGCAGCTCAATTAACTGCTCGACCAGCCCATGCACGACCTTCGAGAAATCGCCGCGCAACGAGCGCATTGCGCTACGTACCGCCGCTTCGGTCGACGCATCGATCACGTCGGCCACGGCCTCGGCTTGCGCCAGATCGAGTTTGTCGTTGAGGTACGCGCGCCGCGTGAACTCACCAGGCTCGGCCAACCGTGCGCCGAGCTCGAGCGCTCGGCTCAACAGCATGCGCGTTACCACCGGGCCGCCGTGACCGTGCAGTTCGAGCACGTCTTCACCGGTATAGGAGTGCGGCGCAGGAAAGAACAACACCAGTCCGTCGTCGATGACGGCGCCGTGCCGGTCCAGGAATTCGGCGCGCATCGCCTGGCGCGCGGCAAACGGCTTGCCGGCGAGGGAAACAGCCCAGTCGGACAAGCCGCTGCCGGAGATGCGCACGATGCCGATTCCGCCTCGTCCGCTCGGCGTGGCGATCGCGGCGATCGTGTCGCTGCGGGCAGGCGCTGTCACGCTCGACAGGCCGTCATCGCACGCCTGCCGGTACCGCCGGATGCCCTCAGCTCTTCGCGGCGCTCGCCTTGGGACCGGTGAACATGCGCTGAATCTGCCATTGCTGCGCGATCGAGAGGATGTTGTTGACCACCCAGTAGAGCACCAGGCCGGCAGGGAACCAGAAGAACATGACGCCGAAGATGAGCGGCATCATCATCATGACCTTCGCCTGCACCGGATCGGGCGGGGGCGGACTCATCTTGGTCTGCAGAAACATCGAAGCCATCATGATCACCGGCAGTACGTACCAGGGATCAGGCGCAGAAAGATCCCTGATCCAACCCATGAACGGCGCCTGGCGCAGCTCGACGCTACCCAGCAACACCCAGTAGAGCGAGATGAATACCGGAATCTGCACCACGATCGGCAGACATCCGCCCAGCGGATTGATCTTCTCCTTCTTGTAGAGCTCCATCATCGCTTGATTGAGCTTGGCGCGATCATCGCCGTACTGCTCGCGCAGCTTCATCAATCGCGGGGTCACCAGCTTCATCTTGGCCATCGAGCGGTAGCTCGCCGCCGAGAGCGGAAAGAACACCAGTTTCACCAGGACGGTGAGGAGCACGATCGCCCAGCCCCAGTTGCCGGCGCCGGGAATGCGCATGCCGCCCAGACTGAAGCCGTCGTGGAACAGCCGCAGCAGCCAGAACAGTGGTGCGGCGATCACGGTGAGAAAGCCATAGTCGACGACCAGATCAAGACCGGTTGCCAGCGCGTTGAGCTTGTCCTGCTCCTGTGGTCCGGCGTAGAGCTTGATACTGGCTCGCCCGGTTTCCTGCGGCGCGATCGTCCCGATATCGAGCATCAGACCGGCGCGATAGAAGTTGTCTTCGATGCGATTGGCGTAGAACTCGCGCTTGGCACCGCCCGCCGGCACCAGCGCCGCGACGAAATAGTGCTGCACGATCGCCACCCAGCCTTCGGCATGCGTGCCGGCCGGGATCGACGCCTTGTTCTTGTCGATATCGCCCCAGGCGATCTTCTGGTACTTGACCTGCTCGGTGTACACCGCCGGACCGGTGAAGGTCTGCAGCATGTACTGGTCCTCGGCCGGGGGCTTGCTGTCGCGCGTCAGATGGAAGTACGCCTTGGTGGCGACCGGCGCGGCTGAGCTGTTGATGAACTCGTGGTTGATGTCGATGCTGTAGCTGTCGCGGTGCAACGTCAGGGTCTTGATCGCGCGCACGCCGTCTGCGCCGGCGGCTTCCAGCTTGATTTCCAGTTTGCTCTCGCCGCTGCCGAGCGCGTACTCGCTGCGCTCGGCCTGGTACAGCGTCTTGTGGTTGGGCAACTGCGCCGCCGTGAACCCGCTCTGCACGCTGTAGCGATGGTCGGGCGAGATCAGCACGTAGTTCTTCTTCGAATCGAGCGCGTCTTTGTGCTTGTGCAGTTCGATGCGCACGATGTCGCCACCGAGCGGATCGATTTCGACCGTCATCAGTTCGGTGGTTGCCTTGATGCGGTTGCGCGGGCGAGCTGCTGCTTCGGCCGTATTCGCCGGCACGCTCGTGGTCGCCTGTGCCGTCGCGCCTGGCGCGCTAGTAGATGCGCTCGGCGCCGGTGTGGATTGCGACGGCGTACCTGGCGTTGGCACCGACGCCCCGGGCGCAGGATCGGTGGCGGCAGGCTTGGTCGCCGCGGTTTGCGGTCCACGCTGTTCCTTCTGCCATGCATCCCACAACATCAGCACCGAGAATGAAAAGATGACCAGCAGAATCAGCCGTTGCGTGTCCATGCGAACCAAAATTTGTTGTAGGTGGTTGAACGGCCTGTTAGGGCACCGGATGGTAGCTAGGGCACCGGATCGTAGCCGCCTGCATTCCACGGGTGGCAGCGCGCGATGCGCCGCAGCGCCAGCCAACTGCCTGCCAGCACGCCATGGCGTTCAAGTGCTTCCAGTGCGTATGCCGAGCACGACGGATGAAATCGGCAGCGCGCCCCGAGCAGCGGACTGATCGTGTAGCGATAGGCCTTGATCACGACGATGAGCACTGTTTTCATGGTGCGCGCTCGAACAGGCGTACGAGATCGCCCGCGTAGCCCGCCTTGGCGTCGAACGGCCCGCTCAGCCTCACCACACAGTCGAACCCCGTCCAGCGATGTTGCAGGCGTCGGAATGCCTCGCGAATATACCGGCGCGTGCGTGAACGATCGACCGCGCGCGGTGCGTGGCGACTCGACACGATAAGGGCAATCCGGCTCAGGGCGAGCCCGTTCGGACGGAAATGCAGTCGGAAGAACTGACCGCGTCGGGAGCGGCCCTGCTTGAGCGCCAGCTGAACCGCTTCGCCACCGAGGCGCTGCGGACGCCGCAGTCGCTGGGCGTCGCTCAGACGGACAAGCGTGCCCGACCCTTCGCGCGTCGCGCCCGTATGACCGCACGTCCACCCCTTGAGCGCATGCGAACTAGAAAGCCGTGCGTTCGCTTGCGGCGAACAACGGAGGGTTGGTAGGTGCGCTTCATGGCGAATGCTGGCCGGACAAGTTAGCGAAAGCCGCGCATTAGACCCGCGATCGCGAGTACGTGTCAAATCTCACACGTATTCGTGCTCGCCGGGCTGTGGATAAGTGCATCCGGCGGGCGTAGAATTCGAGCTCTCCGGCAAGCATCTCGTCGGGCGCGCGAACGAGGTTTCCAGGGCGCGATCCAGGCGGCCTGGGCATACAACAACAGTTCGCAATCTTCCGCACGAACACGTCGACCCATCTCGCGGTGAACGTGGCGGTCCTGTCCTTTTGCTTCCCACCAGCGTATCGACTTCGAGCATGCCGGGTCGACCGGATTCCTCTTCAATCGCCCTATGAGCACCCTCTGGACCGAGTGCGTCGCCAGGCTGGAGAAAGACATCTCCAAGCAGCAGTTCACGACCTGGATCGCGCCGCTCAAGGCCGAGCAGCCGGGCGACGGGTCACTACGCCTGCTCGCACCGAACCGGTTCGTGACGCAGTGGGTGCGGGAGCGCTATCTGCCGCGCATCTGCACGCTGGCCGCCGAGATCGCCGGCGCATCGGTCGAGGTCACGCTCAGCATCGAGACGAGCATCGAGCCGGCATTGACGGGATCGGCAGCGAATGCGCCGGTTTCAGCGACGGCAGCCATCGACACCGCCGCTTCCGCACCGCCTGCCAACGGAACAAGGGGCCCGGTCAACCTGATCGTTCAGACCGAATCGCGCACCGACTCGCGCAAAGAACCGGCGCGTGGTCCGCAGGAAACCGCGAACATCATCGAGACATTCACTTTCGACAACTTCGTCGCCGGAAAAGCGAATCAGCTGGCCCGTGCCGCGGCGATGCAGGTTGCCGAACATCCGGGCACGTCCTACAACCCGTTGTTCGTGTATGGCGGCGTGGGCTTGGGCAAGACCCATCTCATTCATGCGGTCGGCAACTACGTTCTTGCCCGCCATGGGTCGGCCCGGGTGCGCTATCTCCATGCAACGCAGTACGTATCGGATGTGGTGCGCGCCTACCAGCAGAAATCGTTCGAGCAATTCAAGCGCTTCTACCATTCGCTCGATCTGCTGCTGATCGACGACATCCAATTCTTCATCGGCAAGGATCGCACTCAGGAAGAGTTCTTCTACGCGTTCAACGCGCTGATCGAAGCCCACAAGCAGGTGATCATCAGCTCGGACACCTATCCGAAGGACATCGCCGGGCTAGACGAGCGACTCAAATCGCGCTTCATCTGGGGCCTCACCGTGGCGATCGAGCCCCCGGAACAGGAAATGCGCGTGGCGATCGTGCTGAAGAAAGCCGAGGCGCTGGGCGCGCGCATCCCCGAAGAGGTCGCGTTCTTCATCGCCAAGCATCTGCGCAGCAACGTGCGCGAACTCGAGGGCGCACTCAACAGCGTGCTCGCCTTCGCCAACTTCAACGGCCGCGAGATCACGCTCGATCTGACCAAGGAGGCGCTGCGTAACGTCATCTCGCTTCACAACCGCCAGATCAGCATCGAGAACATCCAGAAGACCGTCGCCGATTACTACAAGATCAAAGTATCGGACATGCACTCCAAGAAGCGCTCACGCAACGTCGCGCGACCGCGGCAGATCGCGATGGCGCTGGCCAAGGAACTCACTCAGATGAGCCTGCCCGACATCGGCGATGCATTCGGCAAGCGCGATCACACCACCGTGCTCCATGCCTGCCGCACGATTGCTGCGCTGCGCGAAGTCGATCAAACCTTGAACCACGACTTCCATGTTCTCGAGCAGGTCTTGCGTGGTTAGCGAACGCGAAGCCTGTGCATCGAACGCCCGAATGGCTGGGGATGAAATGTTGATATCGAGGGCGGCGGCGTTCGACGCTCGAATCGATCCTCGACGCTGCACGGCCAATCCACCAACTGGTCACCGGATACGGATCTCCGAAAACGCTCTGTGATCAAGGCCTTGCTCCACTTATCCCCAGAACGGCGCGGCGTTAACTATCAGTATCAGGAGAAAATAAATGACCTTCATAAAGACTTCTCGCGAGGTTTTATTGAAGCCGTTGCAGGCGGTGTCGGGAATCATCGAGCGACGGCAGACGCTGCCGATCCTGTCCAACGTTCTGCTGGTGCGCAGCGCCGATGCGCTCAACTTCATCGCTTCGGACATCGAAATCGAGATCACGTCTGCCCTGACCGCTGGCAATGGCGAAGCGCAGTCGGCAACGATCGGCGCGCGCAAGCTGCTCGACATCCTGCGTGCGCTGCCCGAGGCGGCCGAGGTGACATTGACGCTGCAGGACAAGCGCATGCAGGTGCGTAGCGGCAAGAGCCGGTTCACGCTGCAGACGCTGCCCGCCGAGGACTTTCCGCGCATGGCCGCGCCTGAGGGCGAGGCGGTCAAGTTCACCCTGCCGCAGGGTCTGCTCAAGAAGCTGTTCGCGCTGGTGCAGTACGCGATGGCCCAGCAGGACATCCGCTACTACCTGAACGGCATGCTGATGGTGGTCGACGCGGGTGAGTTGCGAGTGGTGGCCACCGACGGACATCGGCTGGCGTTGGCCACCAAAGAGGTCGCCGGCAAAGCGCCGGGTCGTCAGGAAGTGATCCTGCCGCGCAAGACCGTGCTGGAACTGTCTCGTCTGCTGAGCGACGGCGAGGAGACCGTCGAGATCCAACTGGCCGCCAACCAGGCACGTTTCAGCTTCGGCGAGAGCACCGTGGTGTCGAAGCTGATCGACGGCAAATTTCCCGACTACAACCGCGTCGTGCCCAAGCAGCCGTCACGGCAGATCAGCATCAATCGCACGATTCTGCAGCAGGCGCTGCAACGCGCCTCGATCCTCACCAACGACAAGTTCCGCGGCGTGCGTTGGGTGCTCAACGAAAACAGTCTTCGCATCAGCAGCAGCAATACCGAACAGGAGGAAGCGCAGGAAGAACTCGAGATCGATTACAGCGGGGATGCGCTCGACGTCGGATTCAACGTCAGCTACCTGCTGGATGTTCTCAACAACCTGTCCGACGAGCAGGTGCAGTGGGCGCTGGGCGATGCGAACTCCAGCGCGTTACTCACCATTCCCGGGCGTGACGATTTCAAGTACGTGGTGATGCCGATGCGCATTTGAGCCGTGGCCGATCGATGCAGCTGAAGATCGGCCAGCGAAGTTGAGGCACAACGCGCAGCGCAAGGAACATGGCAATGGCAGTGGATCGAGACGACGACGCACCGGCGAACGACAAACCCGATGGGAATGGCGCCGCCAGTGCTGGCAACGGTCAGGCGGCAACAGGCAATGGCAACGGTGCGAACGGCACGAACGGCACCGAAGGGTATGGCGCCGACAGCATCAAGATGCTCAAGGGCCTGGACGCGGTTCGCAAGCGACCTGGCATGTACATCGGGGACACCTCCGATGGAACCGGTCTGCATCACATGGTGTTCGAGGTGGTCGACAACGCCATCGACGAAGCGCTGGCGGGCTATTGCGACGAGATCATCGTCACCATCCATACCGATAACTCGATCAGCGTCGTCGACAACGGCCGAGGCATTCCCACCGGGGTTCACGCCGACGACGAGTTCAAGCGCTCGGCCGCTGAAATCGTCATGACCGAACTGCACGCCGGCGGCAAGTTCGACAACAACTCGTACAAGATCTCGGGTGGACTGCACGGCGTGGGCGTGTCGGTGGTGAACGCCCTGTCGGACTGGCTGCGCCTGACGATCCGCCGCGACGGTGAAGTGCACTTCATGGAGTTTCGTCTCGGTGAGCGTACCGAGCCGCTGAAGGTCACCGGCACGACCGAGCGCCGTGGTACCGAGGTGCACTTCCTGGCAAGCGCCGCGATTTTCACCAACATCGAGTATCACTACGACATCCTGGCCAGGCGGCTGCGCGAACTGTCGTTCCTCAACAACGGCGTCAACATCACGTTGGTCGACCAGCGCAGCGCGAAAGAGGAGAACTTCGCCTTCGCCGGCGGTGTGCGCGGATTCGTCGAGTTCATCAATCGCACCAAGACCGTGGTGCATCCGCACATCTTCCACGCGACCGGGAGCAAGGAAGGCATCATCGTCGAAGTGTCGATGCAGTGGAACGACTCGTACCAGGAGTCGGTGCTGTGCTTCACCAACAACATCCCGCAGCGCGATGGCGGCACGCATCTGACCGGCCTGCGCGCGGCGATGACGCGCACGCTCAACCAGTACATCGAGCAGAACGAGATCGCCAAAAAGGCCAAGGTCGAAACCACCGGCGATGACATGCGCGAGGGTCTGGCGTGCGTGCTGTCGGTGAAGGTACCCGAGCCGAAGTTCTCCTCGCAGACCAAGGACAAGCTGGTGTCCTCCGAGGTGCGGCCGGTCGTCGAGGAGATCGTCGCCGAGCGGCTCATGGCCTACCTGCTGGAGAAGCCTGCCGATGCTCGCGTGATCACCACCAAGATCGTCGATGCCGCACGCGCGCGTGAAGCGGCGCGCAAGGCGCGCGACATGACGCGTCGCAAGGGTGTGCTCGACTCCTTCGGGTTGTCGGCGAAGCTGGCCGATTGCCAGGAGAAGGATCCGTCGCGCTCCGAGCTGTATCTGGTCGAGGGTGATTCGGCCGGCGGCTCGGCCAAACAGGGGCGTGACCGCAAGTTCCAGGCGATCCTGCCGCT
>CADEDU010000041.1 GCA_902826155.1 uncultured beta proteobacterium | reverse complement strand
CCAGATCGAGGTTGCGGACTTGCATCCGGTTCCTCGAGTCGATCACTTCAATGCGCGCACGCCCTTTTGCCACGGCGACGTCGATCAGCGACCAGCGAACGTCCTGCAAAGTGCGCACCTGCTTGCCGTCGATGGCGACGATCTCATCGCGATCGCCGAAACCTGCCGTGGCGGCCGGGGTGTCGGCTGCGGGTGAGGCGATCAATGCACGCGCTTCCTGGAAGCCGTACATGTGGATGCCGGCATAGATGATCCAAGCCAGCAGAAAATTTGCCAGGGGCCCGGCTGCAACGATCGCCATGCGCTTGGCGACCGACTGGCGATTGAAAGCGCGATGCAGTTCCGCTGCGGGAACCGGCGCCTCGCGCTCGTCGAGCATTCGCACGTAGCCGCCGATCGGGGCGATCGCGAGCACCCATTCGGTCTGATCGGGGCCGCGCGTCAAGCGCAGCAACGGGCGACCGAAACCGATCGAGAAGCGCAGCACCTTGACGCCGCACCACCGCGCGACCCAGTAGTGCCCGAGTTCGTGGATGACGATCACGATGCCGAGCACCACCAGGAAAGAAACGATGTACTGAAGCAGATTCATCCGTCAGGCTCCTGTGTACCTCAGCGCATCGCTCGCGTGCGGGCTTCGGCGAGCGATCTGGCGCGGGCGTCGAATTCGATCACTTCTTCGACGCTGTTCATCGCGCAGTGGTTCATCGCTGCAAGGGTCGCTTCCACGACATCGATGATACGGGTGAATCCGAGGCTGCCATGGAGAAAGCCGGCCACCGCGACTTCATTGGCGGCATTGAAGGCAACCGCCGCCGAGTCTTGCGATCGAAGCACCTCGTAGGCCAGACGCAACGCCGGAAACCGCGCGAAGTCCGCCGCCTCGAAGGTCAACTGCCCGATGCGGACCAGGTCGAGCGGCGTCACGCCGGCGTCCACGCGCTCGGGAAACGCCAGGGCCTGCGCGATTGGCGTGCGCATGTCGGGGTTGCCGAGCTGCGCGATGACCGAGCCGTCGCGATACTCCACCATAGAATGGATCACGCTCTGCGGATGAATGACCACTTCGATCTGCTCGGGCGTGGCGCCGAAAATCCAGTGCGCCTCGATCACTTCGAGTGCCTTGTTGGCCATGGTGGCCGAGTCGACCGAGATCTTGGGCCCCATGTCCCAGGTGGGGTGCTTGCAGGCCTGCGCCGGCGTCACCGCTTCGAGCTCGGCTAGCGGCCGGGTCCGAAACGGTCCACCCGAACCCGTCAGCAGAACGCGCCGCACGCCATGTTGGTCCAGACGGTTCGACGCATCGGGCGGCAGACACTGAAAGATCGCGTTGTGCTCACTGTCGATGGGCAGGAGGGTCGCACCATGCTTGGCCAGGGCGTCGATGAACAGCCGCCCGGTCATCACCAGTGCTTCCTTGTTGGCCAGCAGGACACGCTTGCCGCTGCGCGCTGCCGCCAGGGTTGGGCGTAGACCAGCGGCCCCGACAATGGCGGCCAGCACGGTGTCGGCGCCGCGCAGACTCGCCGCCTCGATGAGTCCTTCTTCTCCGTAGAGAAGCCTCGTCTCGGGTGCGACCTCGCGCAGCGAAGCCTCGATCGCGCCCGCTGCCTGCGCGGAACCCACCACTGCAAGTTCCGGACGAAACTGCGCGCAGATCTGCACCAGTTCCTCAGCGCGTTTGAACGCCGTTGCTGCAGCCAGACGCAGACGGTCGGGATGCCGCGCGATGACATCGAGCGTGCTTTGCCCGATCGAGCCGGTGGCGCCCAGGACGACAACGTTACGCATCAGCGAACGAGAAGCAGCGCCGCGATCGGCAAGACGGGGAGAAGCGCATCGATACGATCGAGAATGCCACCATGACCGGGCAGGACGTTACCACTATCTTTGAGCCCGGCCTGGCGCTTCAGCGACGATTCGAACAGGTCACCCACGACGCTGATTACCGCCAGGCCGATCGCCGCAGTCACGGTCAGGAAGGTGGCCGTGGATATGCCTTGGAGCCACGCGCTCGCCAGCAACGCATAGAGCGCCACGCACACCAGCGCACCGATCACGCCTTCGACCGTCTTGCCGGGGCTGACGGCGGGAGCGAGCTTGCGACGGCCGAACCGCCGGCCGACGAAATAGGCGGCGATGTCGGCGGTCCACACCAAGCCCATGATCACGAGCAGCCAGTGCACGCCAAGCGCGCGCAGATCGACCACCGCCACGTAGAACGGTGCGAGGGCGAACACGCCGAGTGATGCGACCAGCCACCGCGGGGGCCGCTGCGGATTGCGGCGCACCCATCCCCAGGCGCACAGAATCCAAAACACTGCCGCGACTCCGTAGACGATCAGGAGCCGACCTGTTCTGATCTCCTCGTTGGTCGCATCGGTCCAACCTAGCACGGCCGCGGCGATGAGTGTCACCGTGCCTGCATAGAGGAATCGCGCGGGCGGCGACATGCGGGCGAAGCCACTCCACTCCCACGCGGCGATCGCTATGAATAGCAGCGTGAACAGCGCCCATCCGCTTGGCGGCAGCCAAGCAAGGGCTGCGGCGAGGATCGCACCCAGCACAACGGCGGAGATGATGCGTAGCTTGAGCATGGTGCGAGCGAAGCGGCGATCCTACCGCGGTACCGGGCGCGCGCATGCCCTGACCCGAGCTGGTTTGCGCGTTGCGCAGGTTACGTTTGTCGTGGGATGGGAAACCGGCGCGTCAGTCGCGCGGGAGGCACTTGCCGGTGATGAGGAGCAGCAGCTTACACAACCTCCGCGCAACCCGGCTGAATCGATCCGGGCTTAAGCAATTCGGACCCAATCGACGAACCCAATCGATCCGAGCCTGATCGCCGGGACGTTGCGACGAATCAAAGCCGCTCTGCGGGCAGGCCTTACGCTTTGGACTTCAGACGTCCCGCTTCGTTGGGATCGCCCTGCCCAACCGATCCCCAGTCGGCATCACCGCCGTGCCGGGTAGCGACAACCTGTTCGCTGGTGCGACCGAAGCGCCGTTCGCGTTTGCGATACGACGCGATCGCGGCGTCAAGGCAGGCACCGTCGAAATCCGGCCAAAGCGTGTCGGTAAAGAACAGTTCGCAGTAGGCGAGCTGCCAGAGAAGAAAATTGCTGATCCGCTGCTCCCCGCCCGTACGAATGAACAGATCGGGCTCGGGCGCGTAGCTCGCGGCGAGAAATGGTGCAAGGTCGGCCTCGGCGTAGTTGCCTGCCTTCTCCGGGTGCTTGAGCACGAGCTGGTTCATCGCCTGAATCAGGTCCCAGCGGCCGCCGTAGTTGATCGCCAGCGTGAGCGTGAGGCGATCATTCGCACGGGTCAGCGCTTCGGCGCGCTGTACTGCCTGATGCACGGTGTCGCCGAAGGCGCGCGTGTCGCCGATGACGCGAAGACGAATCCCATGACGGTGCAGCTTCTCGATCTCGTGCTCGAGCGCGCCTTGCAGCAGCTGGCGCAGTACGGAGACCTCTTCGGCCGGACGCCGCCAGTTCTCCGAACTGAATGCGAACAGTGTCAGACAGCCGATGCCCCGTTCGATGCACGCCCGCACCGTCTCGCGCACCGTTTCGACCCCGCGGTGATGGCCCGCCACACGCGGCAAGAAGCGCTTCTTCGCCCAGCGTCCGTTGCCATCCATGATGATGGCCACGTGATTGGGGACGTCGCCGACGGCGGGAATGTCGCGAGTGGAACTGGTGAACATAGATGTCCTTGAGTTCGCTGGGCAGCGCCGCGTCAGCCCACGATTCGGCGCGACTCAGACCGTCATCAACTCCTGTTCCTTGGCCTGGACCGCTTTGTCGACCTCGGCGATATGGCGGTCGGTGAGCTTCTGCACGTCGTCCTGCGCGCGCCGTTCTTCGTCTTCGGAGACCGACTTCGCTTTGAGGAGTTCCTTGAGCGCGTGATTCGCGTCACGCCTCAGGTTACGGACCGCTACGCGCGCGTTTTCGCCTTCGTGCCTGACCACCTTGGTGAGATCACGCCGGCGCTCTTCGGTCAGCGCCGGCATCGGCACCCGCACGACGTCGCCTTGCGTCGTCGGGTTGAGTCCGAGATCAGAATCGCGGATCGCCTTCTCCACGGCCTGGATCATCTTCTTCTCCCACGGCGTCACGCCCAGGGCCCGCGCATCAAGCACGGTCACCTTCGCCACCTGACTGATGGGGGTCGGGTTGCCATAGTAGTCGACCATCAAGTGGTCAAGCAGCCCGGCGTGGGCGCGCCCTGTGCGAATCTTCGCAAGATCGGCCTTGAGGGCCTCCAGCGACTTGTGCATCTTCTGTTCGGTCGATTTGCGTATGTCGGCGATGGTTGCCATGGGTGTCGCTCCTCCACGGATACGTCAGCATGTGCGGGAGCTTTGGCGTCGCGGCCAAAGGCTCACCACAAACGGGCGATTGTACGGGCTGCTTCGCGCCACTGGGGGCGGAAGCCCCGGCGCGGTTGCGCCGGAGGATGCCCGGCGCGCCCGCTGGGATCAGCTGTCAGTTGTGCACGAGCGTGCCCTCGGGCTCGCCCATCACGACGCGCCGCAGCGCACCCGATTTGAAGATGCTGAAGACGATGATCGGCAGGCGCTGATCGCGGCACAGGGCGAGTGCGGTCGCGTCCATGACGCCGAGGTAGCGCGAGATCGCCTCATCGAAGGTGACCGAGTCGTAGCGCTTGGCTTCGGGCACGCGATTCGGATCGGCCGTGTAGACGCCATCGACCTTGGTCGCCTTGAGCACGACCTGCGCCTCGATCTCCCGGCCGCGCAGCGCAGCGGCGGTATCGGTGGTGAAGAACGGATTACCGGTGCCCGCTGCGAACACGACGATCTTGCCTTCCTCGAGGTAGCGGATCGCCTTCGCGCGGATGTACGGCTCGACCACCGGTTCGACGTTTAGCGCGGACTGAACGCGAGCGTTCAGCCCTTTCTGCCGCATGACGTCTTGCAGCGCGAGCGCGTTCATGATCGTCGCCAGCATGCCCATGTAGTCGGCCGTGGCGCGGTCCATCCCGGCGGCACCGAGTGCCACCCCGCGGAAGATATTGCCGCCGCCGATCACGACCCCGACTTCGACGCCCAGTTCGACGACTTGCGCCACCTCACCGACGATCGACTCGATGGTCGAACGGTTGATGCCGAACGGGTCGTCGCCCATCAGGGCTTCGCCCGAAAGTTTGAGCAGGATGCGTTTGTAGCGCGCCTCGGCCATGCTCCCTGCCCTTCTAGCGCGCCATGCCGGCTTGCGCTTTCACTTCAGCGGCGAAATCGGTGACCTTCTTCTCGATGCCTTCGCCCACGACCAGGAACTGGTAGCCCAGGATCTTGGTCTTGCGAGCGGCCATCGCCTTCTCGACCGTCTGCTTGTCGTCCTTCACGAACGGCTGGCCGAGCAGCGTGATCTCGCCGATGAATTTGTTGACGCCGCCCTCGACCATCTTCGCGACGATATCGGCCGGCTTGCCCGATTCGTTGGCGCGGGCGGTGAGGATCTCGCGTTCCTTGGCGACGACGGCCGGATCGACCTGGTCGCGCGACATGAACTGCGGCTTGGCGAAGGCGATGTGCATCGCAGTGTCCTTGCCGGCCGCCTCATCGCCGTCGTAGTCCACCAGCACGCCGATCTTCACGCCATGCAGATAGCCGCTCAGCTTGCCCTTTGCGGCGACGCGATGGAAGCGGCGGATGCTCATGTTCTCGCCGATGCGCTGGACCAGCGCCTGGCGATGCGTTTCGACCGTGCCGCCGTGCATCGGCAGCTTGACCAGTGCCTCGACGTCAGCCGGCGCAGCCGTGGCGACGATCTCGGCCAACTCGCGCGCGAATCCGAGAAAGTCCTCGTTCTTCGCGACGAAGTCGGTTTCGCAGTTCAGCTCGACGATCGCGCCTGCCTTGCCGTCGACGGCGACGTGCAGCCCGATCACGCCCTCGGCGGCCACACGGCCCGCCGCTTTCGAGGCTTTTGCGCCGCTCTTGATGCGCAGGATCTCTTCGGCCTTGTTGATGTCACCGACGGCCTCTTCCAGCGCCTTCTTGCACTCCATCATGCCCAGGCCGGTGCGCTCGCGCAGGTCGCGCACCAGCGACGCGGTGATTTCCGCCATCTCGATCTCCAGTCTGTACTCGGTGAGCCTGCAGACCGGCTTCGCGCGGTCTGCGCATGACGGCGGCGATCAGCCGTCGGCTTCTTCCACTTCCACGAATTCGTCGGTGCCGCTGCTGATGATTTCCTGGATCGACTGATTGCGCCCTTCCAGGATCGCATCGGCGATGCCGCGAGCGTACAGTCGGATCGCCCGGCTCGAATCGTCGTTGCCGGGAATCACGTGCGCCACGCCGATCGGCGAGTTGTTCGTATCGACGACGGCGACCACCGGAATGCCGAGCTTGTTGGCTTCCTGCACCGCGCCCTTCTGATAACCCACATCGATCACGAACAGCGCATCGGGCGGGCTGTCGAGCCCCTTGATGCCACCGAGGCTGCGATTGAGTTTCTCCAGTTCGCGCGAGAACGACAGCGCCTCCTTCTTGGAGAGCTTCTCCAGCCCGCCGTCGGACACCATCAGCTCCATCTCGCGCAGCCGCTTGATCGATTGCTTCACCGTCTTGAAGTTGGTGAGCATGCCCCCCAGCCAGCGGTAGTCGACGAAGGGCGCGTTGCAGCGCGTCGCTTCCTCGCGGACGATCTCGCGTGCGGACCGCTTGGTGCCCACGAACAGGATCGTGCCCTTGTTGGAAGCGAGTTGCCGCACGAACTTGGCGGCTTCCTGGAACATCACCACCGTCGTCTCGAGGTTGATGATGTGGATCTTGTTGCGGTGTCCGAAGATGAACGGGGCCATCTTCGGGTTCCAGAAACGGGTTTGATGTCCGAAATGGACGCCCGCCTCCAGCATCTGGCGCATCGTGGCCGACATGTACGACTCCTTGGTCTTAGGGTTGGTCACTGCCGTTCACGTCGTGGAATCCGTGCGACAGACCGCGCAACGAATGCGCCGGGCCGCATGGGCACCCTAAGGGAGTGAACGGGAGAGTTTCGCTTCGTGCGCCAGCGCCGCTCAAAGGCTCCGAGTGCGTGTCGCAAAAAAGCCGCGCATCGTAGCATGACCGCCCGCGCTTACTCAAGCCGGGCAAGCGCGAATTCTTGTTCTCAAACAACGCGTTGCCGTCCGCCTTGGCGACCGGCCCCACCTCGCGCTCGGGGCGGTTCGAATCCTGCGGCCGATTTGCGGCGTGCGGCGCGAATACCGTATCCTGCGGACCTTTCCGAGAAGTCCGACCATGGCAGTCCAGATAAAGTCCAACGAAGACGTAGAGCGTATGCGGGTGGCGGGGCGCCTGGCGGCCGAGGTGCTCGACTTCATCGGACCACACATCAAGGCAGGCGTGACCACCGGTGAGCTCGACCGCCTGTGCCACCAGTACATGGTCGAGGTGCAAGGGACGGTGCCGGCGCCGCTCAACTACGCGCCGCCGGGCTACAAGCCGTTTCCCAAGGCGATCTGCACCTCGGTCAACCATCAGGTCTGCCACGGCATCCCCGGCGATCGAGTTCTCAAGAACGGCGACATCCTCAACGTCGACATCACCGTCATCAAAGACGGCTTTCACGGTGACACCAGCCGGATGTTCTACGTGGGCGAGCCATCGATCCAGGCGCGCCGCTTATGCGAAGTGACATTCGAGTGCATGTGGCGCGGCATCGAAGCGGTGCGGCCCGGCGCCACGCTGGGCGACATCGGTGCGTCCATCCAGCTGCATGCGGAAGCGCAGGGCTACAGCGTGGTGCGCGAGTTCTGCGGACATGGCATCGGCCGCAAGTTCCATGAGGAGCCGCAGGTGCTTCACTACGGCCGCGCCGGGACCGGACTGACGCTGGCCCCCGGAATGACCTTCACGGTCGAGCCGATGATCAACGCCGGTCGCGCGGCAATTCGCGAGCTGAACGACGGCTGGACGATCGTCACCAAGGACCACAGCCTGTCGGCCCAGTGGGAGCACACCGTGCTGGTCACGGCCGACGCCTACGAGATCCTCACGTTCTCGGCCGGCGTGCGTCCCTCACCCCTCGCCGCGCGAGTCGCCAGCACCAGCCCGGTTTGAGCTTCGTCCGGACGCGGGCTGAACGCGACATGAAGTAAGGCTCGGACCAGGCATGAATGCAGTAACGGCGCTGCGCGAGCGGCTCAAGGCCGAGCGCGAAGCGGTGCGCAAGGCATTCCTCGAACGGCCGGATTCGGCGAAGTTCTTTCGCGCGCATGGCGCGATCATCGACAAGGCCCTCGCCGATCTGTGGCGCGAGGCGGCGGCGCCGTCGGACTGCGCGCTGGTGGCCGTCGGCGGATACGGGCGACGCGAGCTCTATCCGCACTCCGACGTCGACGTCTTGATTCTGGTTCCAGCCATCGACGACGCCCAGACCAGCGCCGCGCTCGAAGGCCTGATCGGAGCGTTCTGGGACATCGGTGTGGAACTCGGCCACGCGGTGCGCTCGGTCGCACAGTGCGTCGAAGAGGCCGGCAAAGACATCACCGTCGCGACCGCCATGCTCGAAGCACGGCTGATAGCGGGAGACGCCGGGCTCTACGCGCAGTTCGAGCAGTCGGTGGGCGCCGCGCTCGATCCGGTGCGCTTCTTCAACGGCAAGCGCATGGAGCAGGAGCAGCGCTACGAGAAATACAACGACAGCCCCTACAGCCTCGAACCGAATCTGAAGGAGTCACCCGGTGGGCTGCGCGATCTGCAGGTGATCCGCTGGGTCATGCGCGCGAGCGGGATCGGATCGTCCTGGCGCGACTTGGCGGCCCGTGGCCTGGTCACCAGCGATGAGGTCGGACAGCTGCGACGCGTCGAGCACTTCCTGCAAACTGCGCGGATTCATCTGCATTACCACACGCGTCGGCGTGAAGACCGGCTGTTGTTCGATCATCAGGGCGAACTCGCCCGGCTGCTCGGGGCCGAACAGGGTGCCCACAAGCGCGCCAGCGAAGCGCTGATGCAGCGCTACTATCGCAATGCCAAGTCGATCACGCAGCTCAATACGATCGTGCTGCAGAACATCGGCGCGACGTTGCAGCCGGCGCAGGTCGAGCCGATCGTCATCAACGAGCGGTTCCAGGCGCTGCACGAATTGCTCGACGCGCGCGATCCCGAACTGTTCGAACGCGAGCCCGGCGCGATCTTCGAGAGCTTCCTGCTGTTGCAGCAGCACGCCGAGCTGAGGGGCATGTCGGCGCCGACGCTCAGGGCGATCTGGCGCGCACGCAAGCGGGTCGATGCCGCGTTCCGGCGCGATCCGGCCAATCGCGCACGATTCGTGGAGATGCTGCAGCAGCCGCGCGGCATCGTGCATGAGTTCCGGCGCATGAATCAGTACGGGATTCTCGGCCGCTATCTGCCCGCGTTCGGTCGCGTCGTCGGCCAGATGCAGCACGACCTGTTCCACGTGTACACCGTGGATCAACACATCCTCACGGTGGTGCGCAACCTGCGGCGCTTCACGCTGCTCGAGCACTCGCACGAGTATCCGTTGTGCAGCCGCCTGATCAGCAATTTCGAGAAGCCGTGGCTGCTCTACCTCGCGGCGATCTTCCACGACATCGCCAAAGGCCGCGGTGGCGATCATTCGGTGCTGGGCAAGGAAGACGCGCGCCGGTTCTGTCGATCGCACCACCTGAGCGCGGAAGACACCGAACTGGTCGTGTTCCTGGTGGAGCGGCACTTGACCATGTCTGGTGTCGCACAACGCGAAGATCTCGCCGACCCCGACGTCATCCGCGCTTTCGCTGATGCGGTGAAGACCGAGCGCCGGCTGGTCGCGCTCTATCTGCTCACGGTCGCGGATATCCGCGGCACCAGTCCAAAGGTCTGGAACGCCTGGAAAGGCAAGCTGCTGGAGGACCTGTTCCGACTCACCCGGCGCGTGCTGCGTGGCGGGGCCGCCGATGTCGATCAGGACGTGCAGGCCAAGCAGACCGAGGCGATGCGCCTGCTGCGCCTGTACGCGCTGTCCGATCACGCCAAGGACGCGCTCTGGCGCGAGCTCGACGTCGGGTACTTCCTCCGGCACGAGCCACAGGAAATCGCCTGGCAAACCCGCACCTTGCACTATCGGGTCAAGTCCGAGGCGCCGGTGGTGAAGGCGCGCCTGGCGCCGATCGGTGAAGGTATCCAGGTGCTCATCTATTGCCGCGACCAGCCTGAGCTGTTCGCGCGCATCTGCGGCTACTTCGAGAGCATCGCCTACTCGATCATCGACGCGAAGATCCACACCACGCGGCACGGCTACGCGCTCGATACCTTCCTCGTGATGGGCACGGCGAGCGACGGGCATTACCGCGACACGCTCAGCCGGATCGAACAGGAACTCGAAGCGTTGCTGTCGGGCAAAGGCTCACTGCCCGCACCGAGCAACCGACGGGTATCGCGGCAGTTGAAGCACTTCCCGATCACGCCGGAGGTGCATCTGCGCCCCGACGACAAAGGGCAGTTCCACGTGCTGACCGTCACCGCCGGCGATCGACCGGGGTTGCTGCGGGGCATCGCCTCGGTTCTGGGTCGGTATGGGGTGAATCTGCGCACCGCCAAGATCGCGACCCTGGGCGAGCGCGCGGAAGACGTCTTCGTGGTCGACGGTGAAGCGTTCACGCGACCCAAGACCGTGCTGCAGCTCGAAACCGACCTGCTCGGCGCGCTGGGCTGAATCTCGACTGACCGCTCAGTCGTCGCTGATCGCTTCGCCCGGGAACAGTGCGTCGATGAAGCCGAACCTGGTCAGATCGCGGATCCGCATCGGGTAGAGAATGCCGGCAAGGTGGTCGCATTCATGCTGGACCACGCGAGCATGGAACCCTTCCACCGTACGATCGATCGGCTCGCCGCGCTCATTGAAGCCGCGGTAGCGCAGCCGGCTTGCGCGTGGCACCCACCCGCGCATGCCGGGCACTGACAAGCACCCTTCCCACGCCTCGTCTTCGTCTGTCCCGAGCGACTCGAGCGTCGGATTGATCAGCACGGTATCGGGGACCTCCGCCGCGTCGGGATAGCGCGGGCTGGGCGCACCGCCGAAGATCACTACCTGCAGGCCCACACCGATCTGCGGGGCAGCCAGGCCGGCCCCGTTCAAGTGCGCCATCGTGTCGCGCATGTCGGCGAGCAACGTGTGAAGCTCTGCCGTATCGAATCGCTCAACGCGCGCGCACTGCGCTAGCAGGCGCGGATCGCCCATCCTGAGGACCGGACGGATCACGGCAGGCTCACCAGCGCCTCGATGATGCGGCGCACGCGGACCATCGCCTGCTGCAGCACGGCTTCGATCTCATGGATCGCGACGCCGCCCGCGCTCGTTCCGCGTCCGGCGGCATAGTTGACGACCACCGCTATCGCGCCGTAGGGCAAGCCCAACTCGCGTGCCAACGCGGCTTCGGGCATGCCCGTCATGCCGACGAGATCAGCGCCGTCGCGTTCGAGCCGATCGATCTCGGCCGCCGTCTCGAGCCTTGGACCCTGCGTTGTCGCGTACACGCCGCCGTCGAGCACACGCTCCTGGCACGTGGCGGCAGCGTTGATCAGCGCGTTGCGCACGTCGGCATCGTAGGGATGGGTGAAATCGACATGCGTCACCGGCTGCTCCGGCCCTTCGAAGAACGTCGCGGCACGGCCCCAGGTGTAATCGAGAATCTGGTGGGGGATCACCAACGCCCCCGGACCGCAGTCGGGGCGGATACCGCCGACCGAGGCCACCGAGACGATGCGCGTCACGCCCGCTTCACGCAGCGCCCAGATATTCGCGCGGTAGTTCACCTCGTGCGGTGGAATCGTATGGCCGTAGCCGTGCCGGGCGAGAAACACGATGTTCCGCCCGGCGATGGTGCCGAACGTGAGCGCCCCGGAGGGTTCGCCGTGAGGTGTGCGGAACGCACGTCGCTCGGTGACTTCGAGCGTGGCCAGACGCGACAGACCGCTGCCGCCGATGATCGCCAGCATCACATCCCTTTCACTGCGTAGATCGCCGGTAGGTTGCGCCAATACCCGCTCACATCCAGACCGCAGCCGAATACGAAGCGGTCGGGAATGTCGATGCCGACGAAATCGGCGCGCAACGGCTTGTCCTTGCCGGTCAGTTTGTTGGTCAGCACGGCCACCGCACAGCTGCGGGCGCCGCACTCGATGACCTTCTGCTTGATCTCGCGCAGGGTCTCCCCGGCGTCGAGGATGTCGTCGACGATCAGCACGTCGCGATCGCGCACGATGGGCTGCGGCAACATGCGCCAGTTCACGGCCCCACCGCTGGTCTCAGCGCCGTAGCGTGAGGCGTGCACGTAGTCGATCGACAACGGAAAGCGCAACAGCGGCATCAGCTTGCCGCAGAAGAACACCGCGCCGTTCATGACGCAAAGAAGCAGCGGGAATCGCTCGCGATAGCTCTCGGTAATGGCAGCGGCAAGCGCGACGATACCTTGCTCGACGCGTTCGGCCGAACAGATCAGATCGGCGTTTTCCAGGATTTCCCAGGCTTTGCGGATATCGGCCTGATGCGTGGCAGGGCTTGCGGGCATCTTGATCGGCAATGACGGCGGCGGCGCGAAAGGGGCCGCATTGTATTCGCTCGACGTTGCGACTGCGAAGCCGGGTCTAGCGCGCGATCTCCCGCAGATAGGCGCTGAACGCCTCGCCCACCTCGGCGTGCTTCTGGCCGAGCGCCACGGTGGCTTGCAGATACCCCAGCTTGGAGCCGCAGTCGTATCGCGTACCCTCGAAGCGGTACGCAAGGACCGCCTCGTCGCCGAGCAGCGCCGCGATAGCATCGGTGAGCTGGATCTCGCCACCCGCGCCGGGCTTGCCGCGCTCCAGATGATGAAAGATCCGCGGAGTCAGGACGTATCGACCGATCACCGCGAGGTTCGACGGTGCCTCTTCGGGTCGCGGCTTCTCGACGATGGCGCTGATGCGCTCGGTGCGCTCGTCGACGCGGGAGCTCTTGACGATCCCGTACTGGCGCGTGTGTTCGCGCTGCACCTCCTGCACCCCGAGCAGTGACGCTCCGGTGGCCTGGAATGCGCGGGTCATCTGCAACATCACCGGCTCGCGCGCGTCGATCAGATCGTCGGCGAGGATGACGGCGAACGGTTCGTCCTTGACGACAGGTTTGGCGCACAGCACCGCGTGCCCCAGCCCCAGCTGCTCGGGCTGGCGGATGTAGATGCACGCGACCGACTTCGGAATGATGCGCTGAATCGACTCGAGCAACTCAGTCTTGCCGCGGGCCGCCAGCTCGGTCTCGATCTCGAAGGCCTTGTCGAAGTGATCCTCGATGGCGCGCTTGTGCCGGCCGGTGATGAAGACCAGCTCGGTGATGCCTGCGGCAACCGCTTCTTCGACGGCGTACTGAATAAGCGGTTTGTCGACGATCGGCAGCATTTCTTTCGGGCTGGCCTTGGTGGCCGGCAGAAAGCGACTGCCGAATCCGGCAACGGGAAATACGGCTTTACGGACGGCTCGGTTGCTCATGGGATTGCTCATGGGATGCCCTCGGAATTGATCGCTTAAGCCCCCGAGCCCTCTTGGCTGCGCTCATGGTCACGCACCTTTCGTGGGTGCGGCCACCGTCTCACGGTCGATGAGTGCGCGCAATTCTTCTTCGCCGATGATCGATACACCGAGCGATTCGGCCTTGGCGAGCTTGGAGCCCGGATCGGCGCCGGCCAGGACATAGCTGGTCTTGCGTGACACACTGCCGCTCACCTTGCCGCCCTGCGATTCGATCAATGCCTGCGCCTGTTCGCGCGTCAGCGTGGGGAGCGTGCCGGTGAGCACGAACGTCTTGCCTGCCAGCGCATCTCCGGATTGTGAGCGTGCGACGCCCTCGTCGGACCACCGTATGCCCGCCTCGCGCAACCGTTGAATGACCTCGCGGTTGTGGGGCTCATCGAAGAATCCGCGGATCGATGCGGCGACCACGGGCCCCACGTCGCTCACGCCCTGCAGCGCCTCCACGTCCGCCGTGATCAAAGGCTCCAACGCGCCGAAGTGACGTGCGAGGTCGGCTGCGGTGGCCTCGCCCACGTTGCGGATTCCCAACGCGTAGATGAGCCGAGCGAGCGTTGTCGACTTCGATTTGTCCAGCGCTTCAACCAGATTCTGCGCCGACTTCTCGGCCATGCGCTCCAGACCGGCCACGGTGGCCGCATCGAGCCGGTACAGGTCGGCCGGCGAGCGCACCAAGTCGGCATCGACGAGCTGGTCGACGAGTTTCTCACCCATCCCTTCGATATCCATCGCCCGGCGCGAGGCGAAATGCAGCAACGCCTGTTTGCGCTGCGCCGCGCAGAACAGCCCGCCGGTGCAGCGGGCCACCGCCTCGTCTTCGTGCCGCACTACGGCCGAGTCGCACACCGGACACCTGCCCGGCATGACGAACTTGCGTGCATTCGCCGGACGCTTCTCAGCGATGGTCATCACGACTTCGGGGATCACATCGCCCGCACGTCGGACCACGACGGTATCGCCGATCCGCACGTCCTTGCGATTCAGCTCGTCTTCGTTGTGCAGCGTGGCGTTGGTGACCGTTGCGCCGCCGACGAACACCGGCTTGAGTCGCGCCACCGGGGTCAGCGCGCCGGTGCGTCCGACCTGCACCTCGATGTCCAGCACCTCGGTCGTGGCCTCCTCCGCCGGGAATTTGTGCGCCACTGCGAATCGCGGCGCTCTCGACACGAAGCCCAGCTCGCGCTGCGCGGCCAGTTCGTTGACCTTGTACACCACGCCGTCGACATCGAATGGCAGCTTCTCGCGCGACTTCATTATCCGCGCGTAGTACTCCAGCAGCCCCGAAGCGCCGGTGACGACGCGGCGCGCGTCATTCACGGGCAGGCCCAGTGTCGCGAGCCAGTCGAGCAAGGCGGCCTGCTTGGCCGGCAGGGCCGCCCCGTGCGGCGTATGTGTTGCGCCGGCCACCTCGCCGACCCCGTAGGCGAAGAAGCGCAACGGCCGGCGTGCAGTCATGCGCGAGTCGAGCTGGCGGAGCGCGCCAGCTGCGGCATTGCGCGGGTTGACGTATTCCTTCAGACCTTGCTCACGCTGCGAGCGATTCATCGCGTTGAAGTCGCTGCGAAAAATCAGCACTTCGCCGCGCACCTCGAGCAATTGAGGGGGGGTGTCGGTGTTCAACCGCAACGGCACGGTGCGAACCGTGCGGATGTTTGCGGTGACGTCTTCACCGGTCGTGCCGTCACCGCGCGTAGCGCCTTGCACGAAGAGGCCGTTCTCATAGGCAAGACTGACCGCCAGACCGTCGAATTTCAATTCGGCGGCGTATTCGACCGACTCAGTACCCAATCCTTCGCGTACCCGACGATCGAAATTTTCCACATCCTCAGCGGCGAAGGCGTTGTTGAGCGAAAGCATCGGCACGCGATGCCGAACCGGCGGAAACTCCGCGAGCGGCGGTGCGCCCACGCGCTGGGTGGGTGAGTCGGGCGTGCGCAGTTCGGGATGCGCGGCCTCGATCGCCTCGAGCTCGCGAAACAGCGCGTCGTACTCGGCGTCGCTGATCGTCGGTGCGTCGAGCACGTAGTAGCGATGGTTGTGCTCTTCGAGCAGGCGGCGCAGCGCATGCGCGCGCTGAGCCGCATCGTCAGGTCGCTGGTGTGACTCGCGCATGAATGCGCCGTACCGTCAGAAGAACAGCCGTTGCGCCAGCGGTCCGCCCGGCACGATTCCTTCGCTGCGCATGCGCTCGCGCGACTTGGCGATCTCGGTCACGATCGATTGCAGCGCCGCAGCGGAAATCGGCTGCCGGTTGTCGTCGACCAGCCGCGCATCGAGGCTCTTGGCCAGTGCCATCGAGACATCGCGAAAGCCGACGAACACCTCTTCGGTCGGCGGAGCGCGCGGCACGTCGAGTACTACGGTCACGCCGCTGGTCGTCGATGACTGCCCAGGATCGGGGCTGAACGGCGCCGGATCGAGATTGGCGATGCTGTAGAGCTCCGAGCCGCCCGGTCCTTCCCTGCGAAAGCGTCCGTCGCCGTCGAGGATGCAGCCCATCGACTCGGCCAGTTGCCGCACGCGACCGCTCGCCAGCCGCGCGCCGTCGGGACGGATGATGTTCAGCCCGATCTGCATGTCGACCTCGGAGCAGAACTTGTCCATCTGATCAGCGCTACGCAGCGTTTCGGTGCGGCTAGGCAGATGCAACTCGCCGGCGAGCGTCACCGCAAGTTCCTGCAGCTTGGCGCAGAACCGGTTGAAGTCCTGCTCGCTGATGCGGCCGCGTCGATCCACCAGCTGCAAGCCGACTCGCGCGGCGCTGTAACGCTTGGCAGGGCTGAGCGCCTGCCAGCGGTTGGCGGCTTCGTCGAGCCCTTCCCAACTCGTCTGCTTCGGGGCGTCGGCAAGCAAGGCTTCGGCGTGACGCAGAATCTGCTCACCCGGCGCTGGTTCGGCCAATAACAGCGCGGCGATCAGATCGGCGCGTGGATCGAGCACCGGCCCTGCCCCCATCGGCAGTGATCCGACGCTTGGCAACCCCAGGCTGTGCTCGACCTTCGCCTCGGCGCCGAGCGCGGAGGGCGATGGCTGCGGGTTCGTCGCCGCGGAATCAGGCGGCTCGGGCACATCGAGCGATCCACGATCGATCGATGTGATGTCGATCGGCTCATCGATCGGCTCATCGTTGGGCGCTGCCGGTCCGTGCGCAGGTGCCGGCTTCTTGAGCAGGACGTCTTCGTGGCCCCGATCGAAAACCGCCTCGGCGCGCCTGCGAATGCGCGATTCCTGAATCTTGTTGTAGGCGAACACCGCAATGATGATCAGCGCGCCTGCACCGATCAGCCATAGCTGCAGTTCGCTCATGCGGCCTCGCGCATTTTCAGCGCCTCGTCGATGTCCACCGCCACGATTCGCGACACGCCCTGCTCCTGCATGGTCACGCCCACCAGCTGACTGGCCAGTTCCATGGTGATCTTATTGTGCGTGATGAACAGGAATTGCGTGTCGGCCGACATCTGCCGCACCAGCCGGCAGAAGCGCTCGGTGTTGGTGTCGTCGAGCGGCGCGTCGACCTCGTCGAGCAGGCAGAACGGCGCCGGATTGAGCTGGAACATCGAGAACACCAGCGAGATCGCCGTGAGCGCCTTTTCACCGCCGGAAAGCAGATGGATCGAGGTGTTGCGCTTGCCCGGCGGCTGAGCCATGACCTGCACGCCGGCATCGAGGATCTCCTCGCCGGTCATCACCAGCTTGGCTTCGCCGCCGCCGAACAGTGCCGGAAACAGCTTGCTGAAATTGGCGTTCACCGTATCGAAGGTCTGGCGCAGCATGTCGCGCGTCTCGCGGTCGATGCGCCGGATCGCGTTCTCCAACGTCGTCAGCGCTTCGGCCAGATCGCCCGACTGCGCATCGAGGAACTGCTTGCGCTCCTGATTCGTGGCCAGCTCGTCAAGCGCCGCCATGTTGATTGCGCCCAGCGACTGGATCGTCTGGTTGAGCCGGTTGATATCGCCCTGCAGTGCGCCGGCGCGGACCGGTTTCTCGAGCTTGGGCGCCAGTTGCGCCTCGTCGGCACCCGCTTCGGCGAGCTGCTGCTCGAACTGGCTCATCGCCAACTGGGCCGCCTGCTCCTTCAGGCGCAGATCGGCGATGCGCTCACGCAGCGGTCCGAGCTTTTGCTCGCACGAGAGCCGCTCTTCCTCGTTGGCGCGCAACTGATTGGTCAGGTCATCGTGCAGCGCGCGTGCTTCGGCAAGCGCTTCCTCGCGGCCGACGCGATCGCTCAGCAGCTCGTCGAGCCGCGCGCGCAGTTCGACGTCGCGCAGCTCGGCGACCTCGGCGCGCACCGCACGTTCCTGCTGCGTGGCCTGCTCGATCTGCGTTCCCAGGCTGGTCACGCTGCGATGGATCTCGTCGATCTTCGCTTCGCATTCGCGCACGGCGAAGGCGGCTTCCTGCACCTCGCGCCGGACCTGTTCGACCGCGGCACGTTGAGCATTCAAGCGGCTCTGCTCCTGCGCCTCGCCGGTGCCTGCCACGTCCAGTGCGGAGCGGCGCTGTCCGCCGCTTTCGGTGTGGGCGCTGATCGCCGCTTCGAGTCGACCACGCTCTGACTGCTCGGAGGCAATCTGCACCTTGATCTCGTCGCGCTCACGGGCGATCTGCGCGTGCCGGCTGGCGACGCGTTCGATCGCCTCGTTGGCGCGCAGCAGCTCGATCTCCACTGCGTGGCGCGCCGCGCGCACCTGCCCTTCCTGCTGGCGCAACTGGCGAACGCGCCCGCTCGTACCCTCGAACAATGCCTCGTCCGCGGCGGCCTTCGTGCGAGCCTCGACCCGGGCGTGCTCAAGAGCGGCCAACTCGCGCCCGATACCCTTGATCTCTTGTTGCCGCGCCAGCGCGCCCGAATCGGCCGAATCGCTGGCGTGATACGACACCGAGTAGCGTCGGTAGTGATGCCCCGCGCGATCGACGAGCACGACCCCGGGCGAAAGGTGCTCGCGCTGCGCCGCGCTCGGTGGCGTGTCGACGAGGAAGTATCCGTGACACCAGTCGGCCAGCGCCGCCGCGAACGCAGGGTCTGCAGCACTGATCACCGACGCAAGCCCGCGGCCATGATCGGCATCCGCCGCTGCGGCAGCGGGTGAACCGTGCACGATCGTCAGCCGGGCCGACGGCGGCGATGCGAACAATGCTTCCGCGGCCTGCGGATCGGTGAGCGCGATGCCGTGCAAACGCTCGCGCAGCACGGACTCGACCGCCGTTTCCCAGCCCGGGGTCACGCGCATGTTCTGCCATACCCGTGGCATAGCGGTCAGCGCATGGCGCTGCAGCCACGCATCGGCCGATTCGTTCTCGTCGAACTTCGCCTGGATCGCCTTGAGCGCAGTCAGCTGACCGGAGAGCCGATTGACGTCGCGGGCCAACGCATCGCGTTGATTGCGGCTGGCGACGCGCGCGGCATCGAGTTCGGGCACACGCGCTTCGAGCGCGCGCGCGTCGTCGGCGAATCGGGCCAGTTGCGCGTCGAAGGCACGCAGCGTTGCTCCAAGTCGCACGACCTCGCTGGTATCGGGCGCAGCCAAGGCGGCCGCTTCCTGGCTCAGACGCGCATCGCGCGCGCCGAGCCGCTCGATCGTCTTCACCAGGTTGGCCAGGTGAGCCTGATCGACCTGCAAGGCGCGTTCGGCATCGACCACCAGCTGGCGCGCCTCACGTACCCGCTCCTGCGCCGCGCGCAGCTGCTGCTCCAACTCGGGCAACTTGGCGCTCTCGGCCGTGACGCGCGATTCGGTTTGCGCCTGCTTGGCCTGCAGTTGCGTACGCCGCGCCTGCCACATGCCCAGGGCGTCGCGCAGTTCCATGCTCTGGCGACCCCACTGGACGAGTTGCGCGACCAGCTGCACGCCGCTGTTGTAGAGGCGTTGCCGGGTCTCGGCGATGAACTTCATCTCTGCTTCGAGCCGCGACACCTCGTTGTTCACCCGGAACAGCTCGCCTTGCGCGGTGTTGAGCGCATCACCCGCTTCGTAGTGGGAAACGCGCGTGTGCTCCAGGCGCTTCTCGATCTCGCGCAGCTTGGTGGTCTCGGCTTCCAGGTCAAGCGAAGCATCGGCGACCTCGCGACCGACGCGGGCGTACTCGTTGGCTGCCTCGCGCTTGCGGATCAGCCACAGCAGCCACTGCTTCTCGCGCATTTCGGTCTGCAGGTCCTGGAACTGGCGCGCGAGTTCGGCCTGGCGGGTGAGTTTCTCGAGCTGGCTGTCGAGCTCACGGCGGATGTCATCGACCCGCGCGAGGTTCTCGCGGGTGTCCTGCAGTCGGTTCTCGGTTTCGCGCCGGCGCTCCTTGTAGCGCGAGATGCCGGCGGCCTCCTCGAGGAACACGCGTAGATCTTCGGGTTTGGCCTCGATCACTCGCGAGATCATGCCCTGCTCGATGATCGCGTAGGCGCGCGGGCCGACGCCGGTGCCCAAGAAGATGTCCTGGATGTCGCGCCGGCGAACCTGCGTGTTGTTGATGAAGTAGGCCGAATCGCCGTCTCGCTGCAGTATCCGCTTGACGGCTACCTCGGCGTAGCGCGACCACTGGCCGGCGGCGCGTCCCATGGCGTTGTCGAACACCAGCTCCACGCTGGCGCGTGCAACCGGTTTGCGCTGGGTCGAGCCGTTGAAGATCACGTCCTGCATCGACTCGCCTCGCAGCGCGGAGGCTCGCGTCTCGCCCAATACCCAGCGGACCGCGTCGATGATGTTCGATTTGCCGCAGCCGTTCGGTCCGACCACGCCGACCAGTTGCCCCGGAACGGCGACACTGGTGGGATCGACGAACGACTTGAATCCGGCGAGCTTGATGTGGGTCAGGCGCACGGGCTGAGAGGGCGAGAATTGAGTCGATGCACGAGTCGATGCACGATCAGGTTGCGGACGGGAGCCGTCCGCACTCGCGCGCTGCCGGGGTCTGCCAGCGTCTGCGCTTGCTGCTGCGATGGCGCGACGTCGTTGTTCGTGAGGCAGTGCGAGTCGTCATACAACGGTCGCTTATAATAGCATCGTCAATCGACACGACCGGCGAAATCTGCGCGGCGGGATACTGGATCGAAGGCCGCGCCGGCCTGGCTCCGGAGTCTTCTCGCGCGCAGCGATGACGCCTGGCGCCGCTCCGCTTGCCTCTGCCAATGCCCTCGCGACCCTCGAAGAAGTTCGACGTCTTTCCCAATCCCAATCCGCAGCGGGACTATCTGATCCACATCGAGGTGCCGGAGTTCACGTGCCTGTGCCCGCTCACCGGCCAACCCGATTTCGCGACCATCGTCATCGACTACATCGCCGACCGGCGCTGCCTCGAGCTGAAATCGATCAAGCTCTACATGTGGTCGTACCGCAACGAGGGGGCCTTCCACGAGAAGGTCACCAACACGATCCTTGACGACATCGTCCGCGCGATCGCGCCGCGGTTCGCGCGCGTGACGGCGAAATTCTTCGTGCGCGGCGGCATCTTCACCAATGTCGTCGCCGAACATCGCAAACGCGGCTGGAAAGCGCCCCCCAGGGTCGAATTGCCCGATTTCGCGGCCCAACCATCGATCCGCGGATGAGCGGGCCCCGCATGAATCCACACCTCGCACTGTTGCAACCCTACCCGTTCGAGAAGCTGCGCCGGCTGTTCTCGAAGGTGCAACCCAATGCACGGCTGCGGCCGATCAGCTTCGGCATCGGTGAACCGAAACACGCGACGCCACAGCTGGTCAAGGATGCGCTCGCGCAGAACCTGCAATCGCTGTCGAGCTATCCGCCTACTGCGGGCAGCGAGGCGCTGCGCAACGCGATTGCCGACTGGATCCGGCGCCGTTATCAGCTGCCGGCGATCGATGCGCTCAAGCAGGTGCTGCCGATCAACGGCTCGCGCGAGGCACTGTTCGCGATCGCCCAGACACTGATCGATCCGCGCAAGGACGCGGTGGTGATCTGCCCCAATCCGTTCTATCAGATCTACGAGGGTGCGGCGCTGCTGTCGGGCGCAGAGCCCTACTTCGTGAACACGCTGCGCAGTCACGGCTTTCGGCCGGACTACAAAGCGGTACCCGAATCGGTCTGGCAGCGCACGCAGTTGCTCTATTGCTGCTCGCCCGGCAATCCGACCGGTCGCGTCGCCAGCCTCGACGATTGGCGCGAGCTGTTCGAGCTGTCCGACCGTTACGGTTTCGTCATTGCCTCCGACGAGTGCTACTCGGAGCTTTACTTCGACGAATCCGCGCCGCCGCTTGGCGGACTCGATGCTGCACGCCGGCTCGGCCGAGACGATTTCCGCCGGCTGATCGTGTTCTCCAGTCTGTCGAAGCGTTCCAACTGCCCGGGAATGCGATCGGGCTTTGTCGCCGGCGACGCAGACGTGCTCGCGAAGTTTCTGCTCTACCGGACCTACCACGGCAGCGCGATGAGCCCGCTGTTCCAGCTGGCGAGCGTCGCGGCCTGGAACGACGAAGCGCACGTGCGCGAGAACCGGGTGCAATACCTGCGCAAGTTCGCTGCCGCCCAGCCGTTGCTTGCGCCACTGGGTGCGACCCTGCCCGACGGTGGTTTCTATTTCTGGCTGCGAACGCCAATACCCGATACCGAATTCGCCAGCCGATTGCTCGAAGCCTGCAACGTCACCGTGCTCCCGGGGAGCTACCTGGCGCGCGAAGCGCACGGCGTGAACCCCGGCGCCAATCACGTGCGCGTCGCACTCGTGGCCGAGTACGACGAATGCATGGAAGGCGTGCAGCGCATCGCCGATTTCATCAAAACCCTTTGAGTCACAACTTCGAACTAACCCTTCGAACTCATCACGCCGAGCCCGACATGACCAGCAAACTCGAATCGATCATCGACCAGGCGTGGGAGAACCGCGCCAACATCAATCCCAAGAACGCCGATGCCACGGTGCGCGACGCAGTCGATCAGGTGCTCGCGCAACTCGATGCCGGCACGTTGCGAGTGGCGCAGAAGCAGGGCGGCCAGTGGATCACGCATCAATGGATCAAGAAGGCCGTGCTGCTCAGTTTCCGGCTGCAGGACAACGCGTTGATGCCCGGCGGCTCGACCAACTATTTCGACAAAGTGCCCACCAAGTTCGGCGGCTATTCGCAGCAGGAGTTCGCCGCGGGCGGCTTTCGCGTCGTGCCGCCCGCAGTGGCAAGACGGGGCGCCTACATCGGCAAGAACGTCGTGATGATGCCTTCGTACGTCAACATCGGCGCCTACGTCGATGAGGGCACCATGGTCGACACCTGGGCGACCGTCGGCTCGTGCGCGCAGATCGGCAAGAACGTGCATCTTTCCGGCGGCGTGGGGATCGGCGGCGTGCTCGAGCCGCTGCAGGCCAATCCGACCATCATCGAGGACAACTGCTTCGTGGGCGCGCGCTCCGAAGTCGTCGAAGGCGTGGTCGTCGAGGAGAACTCGGTACTGTCGATGGGCGTGTTCATCGGCGCCAGCACCAAGATCCTCGACCGTGACTCCGGTCAAATACTGTACGGCAGGGTACCGGCCGGATCCGTAGTAGTTCCTGGAACCCTCCCCTCCTCGGACGGAAAATACGGCCTCTACTGCGTGGTGATCGTCAAGCGCGTCGACGCCAAAACCCGCGCGAAAACCAGTATCAACGAGCTGTTGCGCGGCGACTGACGCAGCCTGCCGCCGACTGCGGCTGCGAGGAATTTATGTCGGCGATGCAGCGTTTGTTCGAACTCATGGCCCAGAAGAAGGCCTCGGATATCTTCATTTCGGCGCGCGCGCCGATTTCGATCAAGATCAACGGCACCACGGTTCCGATCAATCAGCAGCCGATCGAGCCGGCCACCGTGCGTCAGCTGCTCACCGAGATCCTGACCGAGGATCAGCTCAAGGAATTCGAGCGCGACCACGAGCTGAACACCGCCTATCCGATTCCGGGTATCGGTAGCTTCCGCATCAGCGCGTTCGTGCAGCGCGGCACGCCGGCGATGGTGGTGCGCTACATCCCCAACGACGTGCCGCAGTTCGACACGCTCGGCCTGCCGCCGGTGCTCAAGGACGTGGCGCTGGAAAAGCGCGGACTGGTCCTGGTGGTCGGCGCGACCGGATCGGGCAAGTCGACCTCGCTCGCGGCGATGATCGATCATCGCAACGAAACCTACTCCGGGCACATCATCACCGTCGAAGACCCGATCGAGTACCTGTTTCGCCACAAGAAATCGGTGGTCAACCAGCGTGAATTGGGCACCGATTTCCGCAGTTATCAGGTGGCGCTGAAGAACGTGCTGCGCCAGGCACCCGACGTGATCTTCATCGGCGAGATCCGCGATCGCGAAACCATGTCGATGGCGATCGCCTACGCGCAATCGGGTCACCTCTGCTTCTCGACGCTGCACGCCAACAACAGCTATCACGCGCTCAACCGGATCATCAGCTTCTATCCGATGGAGGCCCGCGGCTCGCTGCTGCAGGATCTGTCGGGATCGTTGCGCTGCATCTGTTCGCAACGGCTGCTTAAGACCATGCGCGGCGATCGCGCCCCCGCGGTCGAGATCCTGCTCAACACGCGCCACATCTCCGACCTCATCGAGCAGGGTCAGATCAACGAGATCCGTGAAGCGATCGAGAAGAGCCTCTCACCCGGCTCGCAGACGTTCGAACAGTCGCTGTACAACCTGTACAAGCGCGGTGTGATCAGCCAGGAGGAGGCGCTGCGCAATTCGGACTCGCCGAGCAACCTGCTGTGGCGCATCAACAACTCGTCGTCGACCACTCCGTCGGCGGCAGCGGTGGGCCAGGACGAGAAAGTCGCGACGCCGCAACCCGCCAGCGGCAAGGGCATCTGGGGTGCTGGCGCCACGCCCGCGTCGTTCAGCCAATTCGAGATCACCGGCGCGAACACCGAAGCGCCCTGAGCACAACAAGGCGCCCGGGAACACCCGCGGAGGCATCAGCCTCCCGCATCACCTCGATAGCCTCTGCGGCGGCGAATGCCGCCTTGCGTGTGCGTGCCTTGCGTGTGCGTTTATGATCGCGTCCTCCCTGCTCATTGTTGAGGACGATCACGTTGAGTCCGGCCTACGCGCTCACGCTCGAGCTGCTCAAGCGGCGCTCGATAACCCCTGACGACGCCGGCTGCCAGCAGGTGCTGGCCGATCGCCTGCGCCCGCTGGGCTTCACCATCGAGCCGATCGTGTGCGGCGAGGTGACCAATCTCTGGGCGCGGCGCGGCACTGCGCATCCATTGCTCTGTTTTGCCGGGCACACCGATGTCGTACCGACCGGTCCGTTGCCCGAGTGGAATTCCGACCCGTTCGTGCCGGTGGAGCGCGACGGCAAGGTCTACGCACGCGGCGCCGCAGACATGAAAAGTTCGATTGCCGCGTTCATGGTTGCGTTGGAAGATTTTCTGCGCGCGCATCCGGATCCGCGCGGCTCGATCGCGCTGCTCATCACCTCCGATGAAGAAGGCCCCTCGATCGACGGCACCGCGCGCGTCGTGGAGCGTCTGCGCGCGCGCGGCGAATCGCTCGACTACTGCATCGTCGGCGAGCCCACGTCGGTCGATCGCTTCGGCGACATGATCAAGAACGGGCGCCGCGGCTCGCTGTCGGGCAAGCTGGTGGTCAAAGGCGTTCAGGCCCATATCGCATACCCCGACCTCGGTCGCAATCCGATCCATCTCGTCGCCCCGGCTCTCGCCGAGCTCGCGGCCGTACGCTGGGACGCCGGCAACGAGTACTTCCCACCGACTTCATGGCAGATGTCGAACATCCATGCCGGAACCGGCGCCACCAACATCATTCCGAGCCGGCTCGAAGTCGATTTCAATTTTCGCTTCTCGACCGAGTGCACCCCGGACGGCCTCAAGGCACGCGTCAGGGAAGTCTTCGATCGGCACGGGCTCGACTACACGCTCGAGTGGACGCTATCGGGCATGCCGTTCCTCACCCCGCGGGGACAACTGGTCGAGGCGTTGTCGTCGGCGATCCAGGAAGTTGCCGGCGTCACGCCCGAACTCTCGACCACCGGCGGCACCTCCGACGGGCGCTTCATTGCGTCGATCTGCCGCGAAGTTGTTGAGTTCGGCCCGATCAATGCCACCATCCACAAGATCAACGAGCACATCGCCATCGACTCGATCGATGTTCTGCAACACGTCTACCGGCGCACGCTGGAGAAACTGCTCGCCTGACCCGTTGCCGGCTTGAAGCGACCGTCTCACCGACCGTCAGAGTGGTCCTCCCTGGCCTTCTTCGAGCTTCTTCGACCTTCCTCCATCTACCTTCCGCTGCCTGGCATTGCCGACCCGATCGCATCGAGCGCCTGCCCGCTCTGCCCCCGACTCGAACGTAACCGTCGCAATCGCCGTGGCGCGGACCGCCCGTGCACTGCATGCCGCGCGCGTGCAGTTCGGCCAGGGGACGACGGATGCCGCGCAGGAAGCGACCTGGATGGTGGCGCACACGCTGGATGTGCCGTTCGAGGCACTGGCAGCCCAGCCTGACCGCGCGCTTACCGCAGCCCAGCAGCGACGCGTCGAAGCACTGGTAGCCAGGCGCACGCAAACACGCACGCCGCTCGCCTATCTCCTGAACGAAGCGTGGCTGGGGCCGTTGAAGTTCTACGTCGATCGGCGGGTCATCATCCCCCGCTCGTTCATCGCGGAACTGCTGCGCGCAAAGTTCCGGCCGTGGATCGAGCGAACTGTTCGCATTCGACGCGTGCTCGATCTGTGCACCGGATCGGGCTGTCTGGCGATTGCCGCCGCATACGCGTTCAAGCACGCGCAGGTCGATGCGATTGACATCTCGCCCGGCGCACTCGCGGTCGCGCGCAGGAACGTTGCCGCACACGGTCTTGCACAACGGGTCCGACTGCTGCGCTCGGATCTGTTCGAAGCACTCGTCGACGAACGCTACGATCTCATTCTCAGCAATCCGCCGTACGTCAATGCGCGGTCGATGCGTACGCTGCCGCCGGAATATCTGCATGAACCAGGACTGGCACTCGCCGCCGGCAGCGACGGTCTCGAGCTGGTCCGCCCGATCCTCGCTCAGGCATCGCAATGGATGAGCCGCGATGCCTGGCTGGTCCTCGAGATCGGACACAATCGAAACGTGCTCGAGCGCGCCTACCCGCACATCCCATTCGTCTGGCCGCAGACCAGCGGTGGCGACGCGTACGTGTGCATGCTTCAAGCGGCATCGCTCGCGCCATGACGCGGTGACGCACGTGGCTTGACGGGCTCGCGGCGCGAACGCTAGAAGATCGTCGGGGACCGATGCGTTCATCAAAGGAGAAGCAATGTCGAACGGGGCCGCGGCGAGTTCATCGGCGTTTCCACCAGGAAAAGCGTGGGTCAAGAATTTCGAGCCGATCGGCTATGTCGATCTCGAAGGCCGGCCGGCGTTCAAGCTGGCGGTGCATCAGGCGGGCGAGCGCTGGTATCTGTACACCGCGCAGTTCTGGCATAGCGGGCTGTCGATCGTCGAAGTGACCGATCCGGCGCGACCGCGCTTCGTGCGATTCATCGACGGTCCGCCCAACACCTGGACGCTGCAGGTGCAGATCGCCGAGGGCCGCATGATCACCTCGATGGAGCGCATTCCCGCCGGCTGGGGCGGCGATCCGAACGGTCCGTACGACGAGGGCTTCGTGATCTGGGATCTGGCCGACCCCGAGAATCCGCGCCGACTCGGTCAGTACAAAACCGGCGGCAGCGGCACGCATCGCAACTACTACGACGGCGGGCGCTACGTTCATACGACCGCCCTGCCCGATGGCTATCAGGGCCACATCTATCAGATCGTCGACATTGCCGATCCGAGCCGGCCGCGCGAGATCTCGCGCTGGTGGCGGAAGGGCCAATGGGTGGCTGGTGGGGAGGCTGGCGCCCCCAACGGCACGCTGCTTCACGGCGGCGCGTACGTGAAGGGATCACGCGCCTATCTGCCTTACAGCGCCGGCGGTTTCGTCATTCTCGATATCTCCGACGTGACCAAGCCGAGGATGGTCTCGGAACTGCCGTTCTCGCCGCCGTTTCAGAGCTTCATCGCGGTACATACGGCGGTTCCGCTCGAAGGGCGCCCGCTGGTGCTGGTGAACTCCGAAGCGATCAACGAACGCTGCGATGAACCGCTGGGCTATGCCGGCATCGTCGACGTGCGCGACGAGACCAAACCGCGCCTGATATCCCTGTTTCCGCTTCCCAAACCGCCCGCGGGCATGGGCGTGCGCAATTTTTGCGAGCGACCGGGGCGATTCGGCCCGCACAACCAGCATCAACCGCAGCACCAGTCCATCCTGTGGCAGGACGAGAGCATCGTCTTTCTCACCTACTTCAACGCCGGCCTTCGCGCTTTCGACATCAGCGACGAGCGCTTTCCGAAGGAAGTCGGTTACTTCATCGCCCCCGATCCGCTGGAGCGCCGCGGGCCGTTGCCTGAAACCGGACTGGCCACGCAATCCGAAGATGTGCTGGTCGATGCGCGCGGCAACCTCTTCGTGAGCGACAAGAACCACGGCGTGTACGTGCTGCGCTTCCACCGACCGGCAGACGCCGACAACCCATGAGCGGGTCCGCACACCCCGGCGTCGCGGCATCGCCGTGCTATCGCCTCAGCACCCGCACGTCAGGGTTGCCGAGAGCACGGTTGGTCATCGGGCCGTAGCGCACTAAACTGCGGGCCCGCGCGGTTTACCGCGCGATAACGAAGCCAACGACAAAGGAGCAGGAATGAGTTCCGGACAATCTTTCGTGTTGTTCATCGGTCGCGCGTTGATGGGAATCTTGTTTCTCGTCGCGGGCATTCGCAAGTCGATGGCGTTCTCCGCATCGGCTGCCTACATGACGAAGAACGGTGTGCCGATGGCCGAACCGCTGCTGGTGCTCGCTCTGTTCCTGGAGATCGTCGGCGGCCTCGTGTTGATCTTGGGTTGGAATACGCGCTGGGTGGCCACGGCCCTTGCGATCTTCGTGGCGATCATCTCGCCGATCTTTCACGGCTTCTGGAATTTCCCGCCGGAACAGTACGTCAACCAGCTCAATCACTTCCTGAAGAACGGCGCGGTGCTTGGTGGCTTGCTTTACATCGCCGCGTTCGGCGCCGGTGCGATGAGTGTCGACGGCCGCGGCCGGCGTCGCTGAGCGCTGTCCATCAACCGAAGCGAGGTCTCGAACATGATCGAAATGACCCTGGCCGTGGCGCAGCGCGCCGCGCAGGCCGCGTTCGACAAGGCGCAGAGTCTGGGGGCGCGCATGACGGTTTCGGTGGTCGACGAGTCCGGTCGGCTGGTGCTGTGCATGAAAGGCGACGGCACCGGCTTTCTCACGCCTGATACCTCGCGCGCCAAGGCGGTGGCAGCGGCGGCGTTTCGTGCTTCAACGCTTGAACTAGCCGAGCGCCACAAGACCAATCCCTTCTGGGGCGCATTGCCGGGAATTACCCATGGGGAAGCCCTGCCGACCGGCGGCGCGGTTCCGATCGTCATCAAGGGCCAGGTGATCGGTGCGATCGGCTGTGGCGGCGGGTCGGCTGAAGAGGATCATCAGTGCGCCCAGGCCGGGGCGCAGGCCGCAGCGGGCGGGTGACTTCGCTCAGGTGGGATGTCACCCTTTACTTTTGTGGGATATATCCCATCAATTCTCATGAATTCAGCGTGGTTGTGATCCCATTTTCGAGGAGACGAGAATAAAAATGCGCTGATCCAAGCGATCACCAAAACGAGGAGACAACTCAATGAGCGCCGTCCCCAACGCCGCCACCTCCGGCACCCTGCTCGACAGCATTTCCTCGTTCTGTCGCCAAGCCGGTATGGCCGAATCGACATTCGGCCGCCGCGCAGTCAACGACGGCAAGTTCGTCGCCCGCCTGCGAGACGGCGCGCGCGTCACACCGGAAACCTGGGAACGCGTGTGCAAGTTCCTGTCCACGCACGGTGGAGCCATGCCCCAGGGCGACAAGGCCGAGGTGCTCCATCTGCTGCCCGCCAGCGCACCCCGCGCGCGAACCACTCCCCCCAGCGCTCAACAGCCATCCGACGCCGGCTCGCCGCAACGAAGCTTTCGCTTCTTCGACAATCGCCAGAAGTACCTACTGTTCGTCAACACGTGCGGCGAGAAGGCAGTGATCGCCCAGCGCGTCGGCATGGAGCTGGCGCATCTGCATCCGCGACCGCCCGCACTGCGCCTGTTCGATGCGGGCATGGGCGATGGATCGGTGCTCACCAGCGTCATGCGCGAGATGCACCGCCGATTCCAGACCTTGCCGTTCTACATCGTCGGCAAGGAGATCAGCCTCGAGGACGTACGCCTGTCGCTCGCCAAGATGGCCGATCGGTTCTTCGAGCATCCGGCAACGTGCCTGATCGTCACCAACATGTACTACTCCGAGGCACCGTGGCTCACGCCGCGCTCACTGCCGGCGGCGACCTCGATGGTATGGAAGGAAGTCAGCCTCACCGGAACGACATCGCACGAGTTCGCCGAACAGATCAACGCGCTCGAACCGTTCCTCGGTGAGCACTGGCAGGCACGGCATAGCCCGAAAACGGGCAATCCGGTGTACGAGCGGCCGGTGGTGCTGGTGATCTATCGCGACGACTATCGTTTTCTGCTCGATTCCGTCATCCCGCGGCAAAGCGCGACGCGAGCCGACTACGATCTGGTCATCGCCTCACAGCCGTATCGCCTGCGCGTGCCGGCGGAATTCAAGGCGCAGAAGGTGCTGGGTCCGCTCACCCGCGCACTCGGTGTGGGCGGGCGGCTGCTCGGCATTCACTCGCACGGCGACGACCCGGGTCTGGCAATCGTGCAGCGCGTCTGGCCCGGCGAGAACCCGTACACGGTCGATCGGCACGAGTTGCTGCGCGCCCTGAAGAACGAGCTGGGCAAGGACGCGCGCGAATTCAACTTCAACGCCTACGCCGACGCGCGCGCGATTTTCCGCTACGACATGCACACGCTGCCGACGGAGGTGTCGGCCAGCATCGGCACTTCCACGCTGTTCGCCGCCTGGAACGCCGCGGTGTACGTGGCGCAGATCGAAGACGAGCGACTGGCCGAGGCGCTCGGCGACAAGACCTATCTCGACGCGACGCGCGAGGTGCTGCAGCAGCACGGCGGATTGTGGTTTCACGACGAGTCGTACGTCGTGTCTCGCAAACGCGACTAGGCGGGGAGGCTGCCATGGCACTCCTCACCCGCTCGGAAACCGCGCTTCGGTCGAATGCTGGCGACGCTGCGGCGCTGTCGCGCGACCCAACGCTCTCTTCGTCGATCCTTGGCCAACTCGTCACCGAGCTGATCACCAACGGTTCGATCGAGTGCACGCTCGGCGATGCGCCGCGAATTGCGCAGGCAGCCGAACTGTTGCCGCGTGGCATGGATGTTTACGTCACCGCGCTGCGCGACCAGTCGCTCGCCGACACGTTGACCGGCCTGCGCCAGATCCGAAGCGCCGGCCTGCATCCGGTGCCGCATCTGGCCGCGCGGCGCGTGCCGTCGCGCACCGCGTTGCGCGAGTTCTTGGAGCGCGCCGCACTCGAATGCGACGTGCAACGCGTGTTCGTGATCGGCGGCGACGATCCGCAGGTGCGAGGCCCCTATTCCGACGCCGAAGCGTTGCTGCGCGACGACGTGCTGCGCGACACCGGGGTCCGCGAAATCGGCATCGCCGGCTATCCCGAAGGCCATCCGCGCATCCGCGCCGACGTCTTGCAGTCGAGCTTCCACAACAAGCGTGCGCTGGCCCAACGCCAGGGACTCGGACTGTTCGTCCTGACGCAGTTCTCGTTCGCGCCGGCGCGGATCGTCGATTACTGCTCCGGACTCGCCCGTACGGCGCGAGGAGTACCGGTGTACGTCGGCATGGCCGGCCCCACCACGCCGCAAACGTTGTTGCGTTACGCGCAACGCTGCGGCGTAAGCGCCTCGCTTCGCGCCTTGCAAAGCATGGGCTTCGGCGCGGCACGCCTGGTCAGCCGCACCGATCCGCGCGATCAACTGCAAACCCTCGCCCGCTACTGCGCGCCACGCAGCGATTGCAACGTGGTCGGTGCGCATTTCTTCAGTTTCGGTGCGTTCGCCCGTACTGCCGCCTGGCTCAACGCCGTGGTGGCGGACCATCCTCACGCGGCAGTCGTATGAGCGTGTAACAGGCGCCGGTGGCGAGTCGCACGCGACATCACCGCGCCATCGCCGCGAAGTTCGCGATCGGCTGATCGACTCGCGACACGGGAAGTCAGTACACTTCGGTTCGCTCGCACGCACCTGGGAAGCGACCTTCGCAACTTCGCATGAGGTTGTGCAGAGGGTTCCCCCGCAAGGCGCGCGATTGAAACAGCAAACCGGAGACCGATCGTGGAAATCGCTGTCGTCGGTGGCGGCATCGCCGGCCTCACGTTCGCATTGGCATTGCATCAGCGCGGCCTCGCCTGTCGCGTGTACGAGAGCGCTCCGCAAGTCACGGAACTGGGCGTGGGCATCACGCTGCTTCCGCACGCGATGCGCGAGCTTGGCGCGCTGGGTCTCGAGGACAAGCTGCGCGCCGTGGCAATCGAGAATCGCGAAAGCGTATTCGCCAACCGCTACGGGCAGGTGATCTACAAGGAGCCGCGCGGGAAGTTCGCCGGCTACCCCTATCCGGAGCTGGGCATCCACCGCGGCAAGCTGCATCGCGTGCTCTACGAGGTTGCGCTGGAGCGTCTCGGCGCCGATCGCATCCTGACCGACCGCCAGTGCCTCGGCGTGACCCAGGACGACCAGGGCGTAACGCTCGCCTTCCGGCACACCACGAGCGGCGCATCGCTTGCGCCGGTACGCGCGGATATCGCGGTGGCGTGCGACGGCGTCAATTCGGCCGTGCGCCGGCAGTTCTACCCGGACGAAGACGTCGTGTTCACCGGCATCAACACCTGGCGCGGTGTGACGCGACGCAAGCCGATCCTGACCGGGCGCAGTTACATGCGCATCGGCTCGATCGAAACCGGCAAGATCGTGATCTACCCGATCGTCGACGACATCGACGAGCACGGCAACCAGCTCATCAACTGGATGGCCGAGTGCCGCATGCCGGACGTGAAGAAGAACGACTGGAACAAGCCCGGCAAGCTCGACGATTTCCTGCACATCTACAAGGACTGGCGCTTCGAGTGGCTCGACGTGGCCGAGCTGATCTCGAACGCCGACCAGATCCTCGAATACCCGATGGTCGACAAGGATCCGGTCGATCGCTGGACCTTCGGCCGGATCACCTTCATGGGCGATGCGGCGCACCCGATGTATCCGCGCGGCTCCAACGGCGCGGCGCAAGCGACGATCGATGCCCGCACGCTCGCGGAAAAACTCGCCGAGAACCTTGCCGCAATGCGCGATCCGATGGCGGCGCTGCAAGCCTACGAAGCGGCGCGCCTGGAGCCGACCGCGAAAGTGGTGCGCACCAACCGGCAGTTTCCGCCCGACTACATCATCATCAAAGTCGACGAACTGAGCGGCGGAAAACCGTTCCGGCACATCGACGATGTCATCAGCCAGGACGAACTGCGGCGCATGTCGGACGACTACAAACGGATTGCCGGTTTCGCGCTGCCGACGCCGTCTACATCAGGCGCATCTTCGCGCGCACAGTGACCGTCTGGTAGCCGCGCCGGCTTGCGTTGGCGCGCACCTCCTGGTCTCGAGCTCCTGCGCGCGTCTCCAATTCCCGCTGCCCGATCCTCGCTCCCCTAACTTCGCCCCCCACCCCGGTTTTCCCCTCTAGTGCTGGAAGAAACACGCCCCAAACTCATCGGCGCGCGCGTCAAACGCGTCGAAGACCCACGCCTGCTCACCGGCACGGGCTTCTTCACCGACGACCATCGGCCCGAGGGCACGCTGCATCTGGCGCTGTTGCGCAGCGACCATGCGCACGCCACGATCGGCGCGATCGATATCGATGCGGCGCGCGCCATGCCAGGCGTGGTGGCGGTGTTCACCGCGGCTGATCTGGCCGCAAGCGTGCGGCCGATGCAGGCGCCTTCGCGGATGAAGGACTACCGCATGACCACGATGACCGTGCTCGCCGATCGCAAGGTGCGGCACGTCGGCGAACCGGTCGTGGCGGTGGTCGCGATCGATCGCTACCTAGCTGAAGACGCGGTGCGCGCGATCGACGTGCAGTATGAAGATCTGCCCGCCGCGGTCGACCCGGAGGCGGCGCTCGCTGCCGACGCACCGCTGCTGCACGAGCAGCTCGGCACCAACGTGATCCTGGCGCGCGAGTTCACGCGCGGCGAAGTCGATACAACATTCGCCGCTGCGCCGGTCGTGGTCGGCGGGCGTTTCCGATTTCGTCGCAAAACCGCATTGCCGATCGAGACGCGTGCGTGTCTGGCCGAGATCGATCGGCGTACCCGCACGCTAACGCTGCACTCGGCCACGCAGGTGCCGGGTATCGTCCGCGATTCCCTCGCCGAGCTTCTCGATCTGCCCGCGAGCACCCTGCGCGTGATCGCTCCCGACGTTGGCGGCGGCTTCGGCTCGAAGACCACGGTATATGCCGAGGAGGTGCTCGTCTGCGCGCTGGCGCGCACGCTCAACCGGCCGATCAAGTACACCTCCGACCGCCTCGAGGATCTAGTCTCCACCACGCAAAGCTTCGACGAGATCGTCGATGCGAAGCTCGCCCTGGACCAGGACGGGACGATCCTGGCGTTGAGTGCTGATGTGATCGGCGACATCGGTGCGTATTCGATCTATCCGTGGACGGCCACGCTCGAGCCAGTGCAGGTGGTGAGCTTTCTTCCCGGGCCCTACCGAGTGCCAGCCTATCGCGGTCGTGTGCGCGGCGTATCGACACCGAAAGTACCGATGGGGCCGTATCGCGGCGTGGGCCGGCCGCCTTCGACCTTCGTCATGGAGCGACTGATCGACATGGGGGCGCGCAAGCTCGGCATCGATCCGGCCGATCTGCGCGAACGCAATCTGGTGCGCGAGGACGAATTCCCCTACCGCGCCCCATCGGGCCTGATCTGGGACAAGTCGGCGTTCCTGCCCTGCCTGCAGCTTGCACGCGACAAGCTGAACTACGACAGCCTGCGCGGCTGGCAGCAGCAGGCACGCGCGAGTGGCCGCTGGATCGGCATCGGTGTGGCTTCCTATGCCGAGCTCACCGGCATCGGCTCGAAGATTCCCGCCGCACCGGGCATGCCGGTCAACACCGGCACCGAGACAGCCACCATCCGCATCGACGCGAGCGGTGCGGTCACCGCGATCTTCGGCACCGCTTCGCATGGTCAAGGACTGGAAACCACGCTCGCGCAGATCGTCGCCGAAGAGCTGGGCGTGCGCTTCGAAGACGTGCGCGTGATCCAGGGGGATACGTCCGATCGCACTTACTCGACCGGCTCCTATGCCAGTCGCAGCGCCGTGCTCGCCGGCGGAGCGGCAACGCTCTCGGCGCGCGCAGTGCGCGATCAACTGCTGCGAGCCGCCTCGCATTTTCTCGAAGCTGCCACCGAAGACCTCGACATCGCGCATAGCCGCGTGGTCGTGCGCGGCACCGACAAGGCCATCACCGTGCGCGACATCGCCCGGCGGGTGTACATCGACTTCGGTCGTAACCCGAAGGAACTGCAGCAGGAACTGGAAGCCACCAAGCTCTACGATCCGTTCGTGGGCACGACATCCAGCGCCACACACATCGCGGTGGTCGAAATCGATCCGACCACGTATCACGTGCAAGTGTTGCGCTACGTGGTCGCCGAAGACTGTGGGCGGATCATCAATCCACTCGTGGTCGATGGCCAGGTGCACGGCGGCGTCGCCCAGGGCATCGGCGCGGCGCTGCTTGAAGAGATCATCTACAACGAAGCAGGCCAGCTGCTGACAGGCAGCCTGCTCGACTATCTGGCCCCTTCGGCGCCGGAGGTGCCGAAGATGGACGTGCTGCACGCGCAATCCGAGTCGCCCTCGACGCTTGGCGGATATCGCGGCATGGGCGAAGGCGGCACGATCGGCGCACCCGCCGCGATCGCCAACGCGGTGAGCGATGCGCTGGCCCCGCTTGGCCTGGAAGTGATGGAACTGCCGATCACGCCCGACAGGATCTTTCGCATGCTGCGAAGCGGGCGCGACGCATCCACGCCACCGGCGTAGCATCGCCGCCTTCGTACCCGCGCTGCAGCAGCACCACTTATACGCAACGCCCCGTAACACCCAGAGGAGCTCTCGTCGATGGATGCCGGACTCAAAGGAAAAGTCGCACTGGTGACCGGCGGTGCGCGCGATGTCGGCCGTGCGATCGCCGTCGCGCTCGGCGCCGAAGGCGCAACCGTTGCGGTGAACTATCTGCGCTCGAAGGCCGATGCCGATGAGACCGTGGCGCAAATCAGGAACAGCGGGGGCAAGGCCGCCGCGTATAGCGCCGACGTTACCGATCTGAACGCCGTACGCGCCATGGTCGACAACGTGGTGAACGACCACGGGCGCCTGGACATCCTCGTCAACAACGCCGGCTACGTGCAGCGGCAGCGCTTCCTCGACACCAGCCCCGACGACTGGAAAAAGCAGATCGACATCGGCTTGTACAGCGTGATCCATTGCAGTCACGCCGCGGTCCCGCACATGGCGAAACAGGGCGGCGGGCGGATCATCAACCTCATGGGCGATTCGGCCCGCATCGGTGAAACCGGCCTGTCGATCACCGCCTCCTCGCGCGGCGGCGTCATCGCCCTGTCCAAATCGCTCGCCAAGGAGCTGGGCCGCAACTGGATCACGGTGAACGCGATCGCGCTCGGCCTGGTCGAGACCAGCCACAGCGATCCGGCATGGCTGGAAACCAATCGCGACAAGATCCTGCGCAACTACCCGCTGCGTCGCCTGGGCAAGCCCGCCGACGTGGCACCCACCGTCGTGTTCCTTGCCTCCGAAGGGGCGAGTTGGATCACCGGTCAGGTGATCAGTATCAGCGGCGGCTTCAGCACCGCGGGTTGATCGACGCTCATCAGCGGATGCGACGCAACGAGGAGGCACGGCGGTGAAGGACGACCTGATCGTCAAGCAGGACGGCACGATTCTGCGCATCACGATCAACCGGCCCGAGGCGGGCAACAGCTTTACCGATCAGATGGTGCTGGAGCTGACGCGCGCCCTGAACCGCGCACATGAAACGGCCGATCTGGTACTGCTGCGAGCCAATGGCCCGGACTTCTGCACCGGCCGCGCCCCTCGCCCGATGCACGCGCCACCGCCGTCGCCGGAAGCGTATCGTCGCCGCGACGAATACGACATCGTGTTCAACGCCTACTGGGCCATGCGCCGATCGCCGGTGCCGGTGGTCGGGGTGGTGCGCGGGCGGGCAACCGGGTTCGGGTTGGCGCTGACGGCGATGTGCGACGTCTCGTTCGCCGCCGACACGGCGATGTTCAACATCCCCGAGATGGCGCACAACATTTTGCCGACCATGGTGATGTCATCGCTCATCGACCGCGTCGGGCGCAACGCGATCGCCTGGCTCACCTACTCCACTGATTTCATCAACGCCGAGCGCGCGTTGACTTACGGGATCGTGAGCACCGTGGTACCCGAGGCGGTGATCGATGCCGAGGGAGAGGCGTTCTGCGAGAAGATGGTCAACACGCCACGACCGGCCATCCTTGGCCTCAAGGAATATCTGCGCGTGGCGCCGAACATGGAATCGCAAGGCGCGATCGACTACGCCCGCAGCCTGCACTCGATGATCAACGCCGCGAGCGACATGCGCGCGCGGCAGCGCAAGCTGTAGTCGGGCGTCGCCATCACTCCAGCGCTGCGCCGGCGGCGTTCCGATTCAATTCAGCGTTGATCGACTGCAAGCGCGCCGGGCCTGCCTGCTTTCGCGCCCTGGATCGCCGCCCACACGCGCGCCGGCGTCGCGGGCATGTCGAACTGTTTGACGCCAACCTGACCGAGCGCATCGGTGATCGCATTCATCACCGTGGGCAGCGAGCCCGTCACGCCCGACTCACCCACGCCCTTCGCGCCCAACGGATTGGTCGGCGTAGGCACCGGATGGTCGAGCAGCGTCACCTGGGTGAGCAAGCCGGCGCGCGGCATCGGGTAGTCCATGTAACTGCCGGTGAGAAGCTGCCCTGCCCCGTCGTAGACGACGTGTTCCCCCAGCACCTGGCCGATGCCCTGGGCCAGACCACCGTGCATCTGGCCTTCGACCAGCGTGTGATTGATGATGGTGCCGGCGTCGTCGCAAGCGAGGTACGACACGATGGCGACCTCGCCCGTGGCTTCATCGATCTCGACCTCGGCGATATGACAGCCGTTGGGATAGGTCGATCCGCTTTTGTTCTCAGCCTTGGTGTCGAGCGGATGCGGTTGCTGCGACCGATGTTTCTCCACGAGAGCCGTGAACGTCATGGCGCGATCGGTGCCCTTGATACGATAGCGACCGTCGACGAACTCGATGTCAGCCTCGGCTGCCTCCAGCGCCGCCGCGGCGAGCGCCATGCCCTTCTTGATGATTTCACGCGCGGCCACGAGCAGCGCGCTACCCACACCGTGGGTCGAGCGCGAGCCGCCGGTGCCGTTGCCCACCAGCCGTACGCGCGGATCGCCCTCGCGCAGATGCACCGACTCGAGCGGCAGGCCGAGCGCGTCGGCGACGACTTCCGCGAAGGCGGTCTCGTGCCCCTGGCCCGAGGAATGCGATACGGCGTAAAGCGAGACCGTGCCATCCTGCTCGAAGCGCACGTCGACGTTGTCGGCGACATTGCCCGCGCCGGTAGGCTCGATCGCCGTGGCGATCCCCCGACCGAACAGCTTGCCTCGTGTGCGCGCCTCGGCACGTCGGCGCTCGAACGCGTTGCGGTCATTCCAGCCGCTGGCCTTCAGCGCATCGGCAAGCACCGCTTCCGGATGACCCGAGTCGTACACGTACCCGTTGACCAGGTTGTAGGGGAATTTCTCTGGCGGGATCATGTTGCGGCGACGCAGTTCGGCTTCGTCGATGCCGAGTTCACGCGCTGCCACCGTCACCAGGCGCTCCAGGATCGATGACATGATCGGCCGGCCCGCGCCGCGATACGCGGCCATGGGCGCGGTATTGGTGAGCACGAGCTGGTTGCGCGCGTATGCGCTCGGCACGTCATACACGCCGGTGATGCACGTCGACACGCGCATGTTGATGAACGGCCCGGCCGGCGCGCAATAGGCGCCCATGTTGGTGATGAAGTCGTAGCGCAGCGCGAGGAACTTGCCGTTCGCATCGAGCGCGAGTTCGCCCAGCGAGTCGACATCGCGTCCCTGCTCGTCCGACAGGAACGCCTCCGAACGCGTCGAGGTCCACTTGACCGGTCGCCCGGTGACTCGGGCGGCTAGCAACACCACACATTGCTCGGGATAGATGTTGCCTCGCACGCCGAAGCCGCCGCCGACGTCGCGAGCGACGACATCGAGCTTGTCTTCGCCCAGACCCATCACGCCCGCGACTTGCGCGCGCAGACCGTTCACGCCCTGCGTCACCGAGTGAAGCGTGTAGTGATCCTTCGCGGCGTCGTACACACCGAGTGCCGCGCGCGGCTCCATCGGACTGGCCGCCACCCGGTTGTTGTGCAGCGTGAGCCGCACGACCTTCGCGGCGGACTGGAACGCGGCGGCGGTCTTCGCTTCGTCACCGTTGCCGAAGTCGAACACCCGGTTGCCCGGAACGTTGTCGTGCAATTGCGGCGCGTCGGTGCGCAACCCCGCCACCGCATCGGTGACCGCGGGGAGATCGTGATAGTCGACCCGGATCGCCTCGATCGCGTCCTGCGCGGCCGCCTGTGATTCCGCGACCACGCACGCGACGCACTCGCCGACGAAGCGCACCTTGTCCTGCGCCAGCGCAGGTCGATATGGCTTGATCAACTCCGCGCCGTCGCGGCCCTTGACGGCCAGTTGCGTGGGCAAGGACTTCAGGCCTGCAGACTTGACGTCGGCGCCCGTGAGGACCGCGCGCACGCCGGGTCTTTTGAGCGCCTCCTGCACATCGATGCGATCGATGCGCGCATGCGCACGATCGGCACGCAGGAACACCGCGTGGAGCTGGCCGGGAAGATTGTTGTCGGCGGTATAGCGGCCGGTGCCGGTGATGAGGCGACGGTCTTCACGCCGCCCGGTAAATCGATGGTCGTGGCTCAAGCGGGGACTCGCGAAAGTGAAAGAAGGAGGGACTCGAGAGCGAATCTCGAACGCCCCGAAGCATAGCAGGGGCTGTGATGCGACTTCGATCGCGCGCCGTGCTGTCCGCTCTCAGTGCTGCGCGTTCTGCGAGCCCGGATTCTGCGGCGCTTCGCCGTACTTCGACTCGACCTCGCCCCAACGATCGAAATCCACGCAGTCGAGATATTCCTTGAAGCCCACGCCTTTGCCTTGCATCGCGAAGGTGCCGGCACGCATGTCGGCCAACGCGGTCTTCACCGTCTTGGTCACGTGCATCAACAGATCGATCCCGTAGATGACCACCTTGAAGCCCAGCCGGTACAGTTCGTTCGGATGCAGGATCGGCGTGACACCGCCGGCCAGCGGATTGGCCTGCATCGGTACGCCCTTGAACGCGCGACCGACGCGCTCGAGCTCTTCCACGGTGCGCGGCGCTTCGATGAACAGTCCGTCGGCGCCGGCCCGCAGGTAGCACTCCGCCCGACGCAACGCTTCATCCAGCCCGAGCGGCCCGCGTGCGTCGGTGCGTGCCCAGATGAACGTTTCGCGATGCATGCGTTCACCCACCGCGGCGCGAACTTTCGATTCCATCTGCTCCATGGGTACGACGGACTTGCCGGCCATGTGTCCGCATCGCTTGGGCCAGCGCTGATCCTCGAACATTACCGAGCTCGCACCGATGCGCTCGTAGGTGTGCAGCGTGTGCACGACATTCTTGACGTCGCCGTAGCCGTCATCGCCATCGACGATCACCGGCAGATCGCACGCCGCAACGATGTCGCGCACCGCGGCGGCGATCTCACCCAGGCCCTTGAGGCCGACGTCTGGAACACCGTAGCGCGCCCCGACCGCCGGGAACCCGCCGATGAAAAACGCAGGGAATCCCGCCTGTTGAATGAGCCGCGCCGACAGCGCGTCGTAGGCGCCAGGCACAACCAGTGGGCCGGGTGCGTCCAGCAACGATGCAAAGGATTTCTTGGTCATAGCGTGAGGGGCGGTGCCGATGGGAATCAAAGGAGATCGCGGACAGCAGCGTGGAATCGACGGATCGCCTCCAGATGTGCCTCCACCGATGTGCCTGCTATCCGTTTGTGGTGATAAGAGGAGAACGTCGTGTTCAGCGTGACGTGCGAGACGCCCAGCGCCCGCCAGCCCTGCATTTGTTCGCGCCACTGCTCGGGCGTCGACTCGCCGATGGAGATCCACGCATCCACGCCAACCGCTGATTCCGTTCGCCCGGCCGCGCGGACTTTCGCGCGCAACGTGTCGATCGCCGCCTTGCCCTTCTCGTCGGGTAGATGCTGCAGCACGATCCAGCCGTCGCCCCAGCGCGCGATGCGATCGAGCGTCTGATCGACGTGCCCGCCGAACCAAAGCGGGATCGGGCGTTGGGGCAGCGGGTTGATCCCGGCATCGGGCACCTCGTGCCACGTCCCCTTGAACGTCACGTTTGGCTGCGTCCACAGCGCCCGCATCAGCGTGACCTGCTCTTCGGAGCGGATGCCCCGGTTCTTGAAGTTTTCGCCCAGGCCGACGTACTCGGTCGGATTCCAGCCGATGCCCACGCCCAGTCTGAGCCGGCCACCCGAGAGCACATCCAGACTGGCAGCCTGCTTGGCAACCAGCACGGTCTGGCGCTGGGGCAGGATCAGCACCTGGGTGGTGAGTTCAATTCGCCGGGTAAGCGCAGCCAGATAGGCGAACAGCACGAATACGTCGTGGAAGCAATGACCGGAGTGATACGGCGCTTTCCATTGCGGACGGCTGGCGAGATTCACCCCCAGCACGTGATCGTAGGTGGCCAGGTGCGCGTAACCGATCGCCTCGGCGGCCTGCGCGAAGTCCCTGACCACCTCGGGCTCGCCACCGATATCGAACTGCGGCAACGCGACGCCTAGTTGCATGGCTTTCTCCCGGAGGGATTGTTCTTGGAGCGACCATCGACTGTACCGTGAACGCCAGCGTCGGGAAAACGCACGGTGAGGCGACACAGCCCCGCGCGCCCCTTGACGCGCCGGCAAAAGCCATGCGCAATGGCGCTCGGCATTCAGCCTGACTCCCCCCGCACCACGATGAGCATTCGATACTTCGGCGCGCCGATCCCTCGCAGTGAAGATTCGCGCCTGCTGACCGGCAAGGCGCTGTTCATCGACGACGTCGATCTGCCGGGCATGCTGCACGCGACGTTCGTGCGCAGTCCGCATGCCCATGCGCGGATCCGCGCCATCGATGTCGACGCCGCGCGTGCGTGCCCGGGTGTGGTGGCCATCTACACCGCCGCGGATCTCGGCGACTACTGGCAGCCCGGCCCGCTGCTGGTGCCGCCGCCACCGATCGAAGGCAGCGTGTTCAACGAACGCACGCAGGTGCCGCTGGCGAAAGACAAGGCACGCCATGCAGGCGAGCCGGTGGCGGTGATCATCGCCCGTTCACGCTACCTCGCCGAGGATGCGGCCGCCGCGGTCCAGGTGGAGTACGAGCCGCTCGATCCGGTCATCGATCTGGAGCAGGCCACACGCTCGCGTGGTGAAGTGGTCCACGCCGACGTCACCGACAACGTTGCCGCACGTGTACATCAAGCGCGCGGCAACTATGGGCAGGCTGCCAGGCAAGCTCACCTGCGCATCAAGCGTCGGTTCGTCTACGACCACGGTTGCTCGGCGCCGATCGAGACGCGCGGGGTGGTCGCGCAATGGGATGCGATCGCTGAACGCTTGACGGTATGGGATACCACGCAGGCGCCGGTGTTCATCCGCAACGGTCTGGCGGCGATGCTCGGCTTGAGCGAACGCCAGGTGCGCGTCGTCGCGCCGTTCATCGGCGGCGGATTCGGGCCGAAGATCATGATGTTCTACCCCGAAGAGACGGTGATTCCGTGGGCGGCGATGCGACTCGGCCAACCGGTGAAGTGGATCGAAGATCGCGCCGAACATTTCCTCGCAACCACGCACGAGCGTACCCAGATCCACGACGCCGAGATCGCCCTCGATGCGAACGGCAAGATCCTCGGCGTGCAAGACACGTTCCTGCACGACACCGGAGCGTACGACCCGTACGGCCTCACGGTGCCGATCAACAGTCAGTGCACCCTGCTTGGCATCTACGACATTCCCAATTACGACAGCACGTTCACCGCGGTATTCACCAATCTGCCGATCGTGACGCCCTATCGCGGCGCGGGACGGCAGCACGGCGTGTTCGTGATCGAGCGGCTGCTCGACCTGGCCGCGCAGCAGCTGGGGATCGATCGCGCCGAGATCCGTCGCCGCAATCTGATCGGGCCCGATGCCTTCCCATACAAGATCGGGTTGATCTATCAGGACTTCACTGCACTGGAGTACGACAGCGGCAACTACGCACCGATCCTCGCCAAGGCGCTGGAATTGATCGACTACGAGCGCTTCGTGCGCGAGGTACAGCCCAGGCTGCGGGCGGCCGGAAAGCACGTGGGCATCGGTGTGGTGAGTTACGTCGAAGGCACCGGCATCGGCCCCTATGAAGGCGCGAAGGTGCAGGTGCAGGCGAGCGGCAAAGTCAGCGTGCTCACCGGCATCGGCACGCAAGGTCAGGGCCATTACACCAGCTTCGCGCAGATCGTCGCCGATCGGCTCGGCGTTAACGTACGCGACGTCGAAGTCATCACCGGAGACACCGATCAGTTCTACTGGGGCGCCGGCACCTTTGCCAGTCGCGGTGCGGTGGTCGCAGGCACCGCCATCGACGAAGCGGCCCAGGTGGTGCGCCAGCGGATCTTCGACACGGCCGCCGAGCATTTCGAATGCGCCGAACAGGATCTGGAACTGGCCAATGGCACCGTGTCAGTCGTCGGAGTGCCTGGCAAGTCGATCAAGCTCGGCGCGCTGGCGAATCTTGCCAATCCGATGCGCGGTGCGGTGAAACCCGGCACCGAGCCCGGTCTGGAGGCGACTCGCTATTTCGGCCCCTCACACGGCGCGACCGCGAGCGGCGTACACGCCATGATCGTGACCGTCGACCGCGACACCTGCGACGTGACGATCGACAAGTACGTGGTGGTGCACGATTGCGGCACGGTGATCAATCCGCTCATCCTCGAAGGCCAGATCCTGGGCGGCGTGGCGCAAGGCATCGGCAATGCGTTCTACGAGAAGCTCGTGTTCGATCGGTCGGGTCAGCTGCTCAGCGGTTCGTTCGCCGATTACCTCTTGCCCAGTTCCACGGTCGTGCCGCGCGTGGAGACCGCGCACACGGTGACGCCCTCCCCGCTTAATCCGCTCGGCATGAAGGGCGCCGGAGAAGCAGGCGCGATACCGGTGGGCCCGCTGTTTGCGCAAGCGATCGAGAATGCACTCGACCTGCCGGCACACGGGATCGAACTGAACGAGATTCCGCTCAGTCCGAATTCGCTCTGGCGGCACATCCACGCCGGGAAAGAACGATGAACGCCAACGAAACGCTGCTTGTGCGCACCGACCACGACGGCGAAGTGGTCCACGTCATGCTCAATCAACCCCAGACGCGCAACGCGCTGAGCCGCGCCATGATGCGCGATTTAACCGCGCTGACTGATCAGCTCGAACGCGAGCAACGCGCCCGCGTCGTGGTGTTGCGCGGGGCTGGCGGAACCTTCTGTGCCGGGGGCAACATCGCCGACTTCGATGTGCATCGCAGGAGCGAACGCACGCCGGGGCAGCCGGACCCGATCGCACAGGGCAATCGGCAAAGTGGTGCGCTGTTCGCGCGCATTCGGAGGCTGCCGATGGCGATCGTCACGGCCGTCGAAGGCGCGGCGCTCGGCGGTGGAATGGGGTTGGCCTGCATCGCCGACGTCACGCTCGCCACCACCGACGCTCGGTTCGGCATGACCGAAACCACGCTCGGTGTCGTGCCCGCACAGATCTCGCCGTTCGTGGCCGAACGGATCGGTGTATCGCGTTCTCGTCACCTGTCGCTCAGCGGCGAGCGCATTGACGGTACCGAAGCCCATCGAATCGGGCTGGTGCACAAGCTGGTCGCCGACAGTGCGGCGCTCGACGCCGCCATTTCGCAGCTGGTTACCGGCGTGCTCCGCTGCGCGCCGGACGCCAACCGTCTCACCAAGGAAGTGTTTCTGGCAATCGGCACCTTGCCGCTCGATGCGCACCTGGACATGGCCGCCGAGCGTTTCGCGCAAAGTCTGCGCGGCGACGAAGGCGCCGAAGGCGTAGCGGCGTTTCTTGCCAAGCGCGCACCCGGCTGGGCGCGCAAGTGAAATGTCAGTGCGCGACCTGTTCGAAATCGCCAGCTATGTCGTGACGGTGGTGGGCCTGCCGTTCGCGATCGGTGCTTTCCTGTACGAGCAGCGTAAGGAGCGCGAAAACGAGGAGGAAGAGGCGTACCAGCTGCTGAGCAACGCCTACAACGACTTCCTGAAGATCGTGCTCGAGAACGCCGACCTGCAGTTGCGCACCAATGAAGCGCTTCCCGAACCGACGCAGGAACAGAAGGAACGCATGCTGGTGATCTTCGAGATGCTCACCAGCCTGTTCGAACGGGCCTACCTTGTGGCCTACAAGGACGAGATGACGCCGACCGAGCGGCGCCGCTGGAATTCGTGGGACGACTACATGCGTGAGTGGTGCCGCCGCGACGACTTCTTCTACTCCATGCCGCTGCTGCTGCGGGGCGAAGACCCCGAGTTCCAGCTCTACATCAAGCGGGTAGCGCAGGAAGAGCGCGGCGTTGCTATGCTGTCCTGACCTGTGCCGCGCTCCCCCGAGCCGCGACTCTGCGTCCTACGCTCCTTCGGGTTTGGAGCCTACGATTTTTTCGAAGCGCTTCACATAGGCCGGCCACACCTGCGGATTGAGCAGTCGCTGCGGACGCTTGCCATCGAGGATCGCCAGCAACTGCTCGGCACCGATCGTGGCGATATTGCGGCGCGACTCCACCGTCACGCCTGCGGTATGCGGACTCACCAGCACGTTGTCGAACTGCATCAGCGGGTGCGAAGCGGGCGGCGGCTCCTGTTCCCACACGTCCAGGCCCGCACCGGCAATGCGTTTGTCGCGCAACGCCTGCACCAGCGCATCTTCGTCGGTAATGCTGCCGCGCGCGGTCGTCACAAGATAGGCGTGCTTCTGCATCAACTCGAACTGGCGCGCGCCCATCAGTCCACGCGTTTCGGCGGTGAGCGGGCAGTTGACCGACACGTAGTCGGATTGCCGCAGAAGATCATCCAATGCGGCCTTCTCCACGCCTTTGCCTGATAGCTGCTCTGCGGAAAGATACGGATCGAACCCGAGCACGCGCATCCTGAACGCGCCGCGGCACAACTCGGCGACACGCGAGCCCACATGGCCGACACCGATGATGCCGAGGGTCTTGCCTAGCACGTTGTTGCCGATGTACTGCGCGCGCGGAATGCCGTTCTGGCGACGCATGAACCGATCGGTCTCGCCGATGCGCTTGGTCAGGCACAGCATCATCGCCAGCACATGCTCGGCCACCGCCTCGGCGTTGCCGCCCGCCTGATTCACGGCGAGCACACCTGCCTCGGTGCATGCGTCGACGTCGACGGTGTCGAAGCCTGCACCATGCGTCGACACCGCAAGCAGCCGAGGTGCCTTCTTCAATAGCGCTGCATCGGCGCGAAAGCCAGGTGCGAGCTCATCGCGCATCGAGCCGATCTGATACGCCACCGACGACTCCAGCACCGAGGCGATGTCTTGCGCCGATGCGTCGCGCTTCAACTCCACGGCTTTGACGTCACTGCGCCGGCTGAGCACATCGAGGAACGCCTGGTTCGGCAGCGGCTGGACATAGAACAGTTGTTTCATCGGATTGCTCCCGGTTCGCGCGGTGTCATCACCATCACGCAGGCCAGAGTGTAGCGATTAGAATGAAATTCGAGGCAGTCGCGCGCCAGATGCGGCAACCGACGGCCATTCGAACCGACGCGATCGATACAGCAAAAGGGGAAGGCAATGCTGGTGTTCAGCCTGCAGCATGAACAGGTGTGGAATCCTGCCCGGCACGTGGAGAAGATTCTGGGCAAGGTCGATGCCGGAGACGTCACCGTCGCCTGCTGGGAGCCCGGTCAGATCAGCCCGTATCACTGCCATCCGAACGCCACGGAGATCTACTTCTGCTTCGAAGGCGGCGGCCGCATGCGCACGCCGGAGCGCACGATCGACGTCGTTCCGGGGTCGTTCGTGGTGCATCCGCGTGGCGAGCTGCACGAATACATCAACGGTCCGCAGCGCACCTTGTTGTTTCGCGTGCGCTACGGCGATGACATGCGCGCCCATCACGCCGCCTGGCGCGGGCGCGAAGGCTGGACGCAGTCGCCCGCCGACGCTGCGTTCTTCGCGGCGCGTGCGGAACTGTTGCGCAACGAGATCCACGGCGACTTCGCGCCACCGGCGCGGCATGAGTAACGTCGCCTGCGCTACCGCCGCGCCTCGAGTGCGGGTTTGCGCGCGAACCAGAAGAACACCGAGCCCATCCCGGCCAGCAGCGCGAGCGTGGTGAAGCCGAGCTTGTAGTTGCCGGTGGCGTCGGCGGCCAGGCCCGCGTACATCGGCCCGCCCACATTGCCCAGCACCACGATGATCGACGAGATGCCGATGATCATGCCGATAGACTTCAGGCCGAAGTAGTCGGCGCGCATCGCCTGCATGAACGGGCCGCGCACGCCCCAGGCCAAGCCGTTGAGCACCGCGAACGCCACCAGCATCGACATCGATGTCGCATAGGTGAGTAGGAGCAGCCCGATCATGTGCGCGAACATGCAGAACGCGGCGATCAGGCGCTTCTCGAACCGATCGCCGAGCACCCAGCCAAGGAGGATGCCCGCGACCTGGCAGCCGGTTTGCAGGCTGATCACCAGCGCGGCCTCGCCCACGGTGTAGCCAAGACCCTCTTTCATGTGGGTAATCGCGTGCACGTTGACCGCACCGATCACCAGCATCGCAAAGCCGTGGCCGAACGAGATGAACCAGAACGCCGATGTGCGCATCGCCTGCATGGCAGTGAACTCGGCTTGCCGTTCGGTCGATCTGGTTTGGACCGCGTCTTCGAGTGCCACGCCGCGCATTTCGCCGTCGGGCACTTCACCGACATCGCGCGGTCGGTCGCGGATCATTCCCGCCAGCGGCCAGCCCGCCACCAGAACGATCACTCCGGAGGCGAATGCTGTGACCCGCCAGCCGAACGCCACCAGCGACCACGCGATGATCGGCACCATCATGCCGCCGGTGGCGAAGCCGAGCGTGATGACCGAGAGCGCACGCGCACGCCGCCGCTCGAACCAGTGGACGATCGCGATGTTGAGCGGAAAGTGTCCGGCCAGGCTCACGCCGAGCGCGATCACCACGAAGCTGGTGTAGAAGGTCCAGAGCTGCTCGACCTGGCTGAACATGATCATGCCCAGTCCGAACATGACCACGCCGACACGCAGCATGCCGCGCGAACCGAAGCGGTCGAGAAACCAGCCCTGGATCGGTCCGAGCAGCGCACCCTCAAGCTGCTGAATCGCGGCAGCAGCCGAGAGCGCAGTCTTGCTCCAACCCATGCTCTCGCGCAGCACCGCCACATAGGCGCCGAACGCGTGATGCAGGAAAGCGGCCTGCATGAACTGCAGGCCGAATGCGGCGCCGACGATGCGCCAACCATAGAAAATCTTGCGGGAACCTTGCGTCATGCTTCGTTATGCGAGCGGGATGCGAAGCGACAGCGGTCGCAAGCCATGAGGACTCGACGCTCGATAACGCTCCTTTGGGGTGATTATCCCAAAGGTACAGGCGGTTGACCCGGCTTTCCTGACGTTGCCGCGTTCTTGCGCTTTCCCGACCTGCCCGCCTTCACCTGGCGTGGCGCAGAAGATGTCGCGTGCGCTCCTGGTGCGAGTCAGACCTTCGCCAGCAGATCGGCCCACTCTTCCAGCATCTGCGGCTGCCCGTATCGGATGTGCGGGCTGAACTGCGTGTAGCCCGCATCACGCAGTTCGCGCACACGATCGCGCAATTGCGGCGCCGTGCCAGTGAAGCTCATCGAGCGAATCATGTCGGCGCTGATGAGTGGGGCTTCCTCCGGCCGCACGATCATCAGATGGCCACGATGCAACGCGAGGTAGCGGGCGTCGGCAGGTTCGTAGCGATCGTAGATGGCGCGATAAGCCTCGAGCGCCGGCTGCAGCAGCGGCGGTGTCTTGATGCCGAGACTGCCGCGCTCCTGGGCTTCGAGCAGATCGTGCAGCACCATCGCCGGCACCGGCCCCGCCTGGGCAAGCGCGCGCGGGCTGTCGTAGGGCTCACCCTCGGCCAGGATGCAGCCCGCCGCATGCGCGGTGGCGATGAGATCGGCCTCGGCGCGGCCCTTTGCCTGCCACGCCTGTTGCAGATCGCGCAGTTGCTCGATCGCACCCGCAGCATCGCGAACCGGAATGATCCAGCCCACGCCCAGTTCGGCGACCGCTTCACGCCCGCGCGTGCCGAACGCGCTCAGGCTGAAGCCGATGGGATCGGTGGTGTTGATGAGGTTCAGATCCGGATTGAGGAAGCGGACCTTGCGACGCTCACCTTCAAACTCGAATGTGACCGTGTCACGCGCGAGCAGGCCTTGCACGACGCGGATGTACTCGGTCACGTCGGCCATGCGCATGGCGCCGGCCCCCATCGTGCGACGCGCGGTGAACCCCGTGCCGACGCCGCAATGGATGCGTCCGGGTGCGAGCTTGTTGAGCGAGGCCAGCGCGCTGGCGGTAACGGGCGCGATGCGATTCGACGGAATCAGCACGCCGGTGGCCAGCTTGATCCGGCTCGTTACCATCGCTGCTGCGGCCATCACCACGAACACGTCGGCGTTCAGCAGCTGCGTGTCGTAGAACCACGCGTGCGTGAACCCCAGTTCTTCGGCGCGCTTGGCCAGCTTCCAGGCGTCGGCGCCGGGCGCGATGTTGATGCCGTATTCCATGCGATTTTCGTCACGCCCGTGTCGCGTGCAGCGCTGCAATAGCAGAGACGATATCAAATCCGTGAGCGCACCCCGCAATCATGACGGCGACCCTGATGTGCCTCTACTGACGCTATGCCACTGAAACTTCGGGAAACCGTGGCAGTCGAACGCGTGCCATGTCATCATGATTTCGATTCTTACTTTGCATCCCGCCACGGGATTGGAGCCGCTCATGAACGCCCAGGAAGCTCAACTGTTGCAGTCTTTCCTCGATTCGCTGGTGCAAGTGCGCGGCGTCAACAAGGACCGCGACGCCGAGGCGCAGATCGCGAGCGCGGTGTCGCAGCAACCAGACGCCGCGTATCTGCTCGTACAACGCGCGCTGCTGCAGGATCAGGCGCTGCAGGCTGCGCAGGCCCGTATCGCCGAGCTGGAAAGCAAGCTCGCTGCACCGGCTCCAGCCCAGGCCACAAACAGCTTTCTCAGCGGCGGAGGTTGGGGAAGACAGGCAACCGCGCCCGCGAGTGCGTTCGGTACGCCCTCTGGCGCCGATGTTTCCGTGACGGGCAGGCCGCTCGCGCCGAACCCGGTCTCCGGGCTCGCTGCGAATCGAGCAACCCCGGTGCAAGCGGCCGCGCCGGCGGCACGTGGCATGGGAGGCGGGTTCCTACCCGCGATGGCAGCAACCGCCGCCGGCGTTGTGGGCGGTGCGTTCCTGTTCCAGGGGATTCAGCACCTGCTCAATAACAACAACGCCGGATCGAACACCGCCGCGGCGGCCCCTGCCGGCGACAGTTCGCTCGCCGAAGGCAGCTATGCGCCCGATACGTACGCGGCAGCCGGTGAACAGAACAGCTACAACGATTTCTCTGCGGAAGACATCGACACGGGAGGCGACGACTACGTGTGAACGCAGTCGTCCCGCAGGCCCGCGCGGGTAGTGGGAGTTGCAGTGGGATCTGCCGCGGAACCTTACCGAGGAACCAATTCCGCCGGTCGTTGCCAGATCTGGGAATCGAGATTCGCGGGGAACGTCGATCATCCGAAGTGCGGATGACAGGCGCGTGACTCGAGCCTTTCATCGGCGCGCAGCCTGCGCCGGTCAGACCGAGCCGGATGTGGTGCGCGATCAAGACGCCACCGGCTCACGCGCGCGAGGAGATCTGTGCATGCACTTCGATCCGAAAGTGGTCCGTTCCGTATTTCTTGCTGACAGTGCCGCGTACCTTGGCTTGCGCGACGCTGATGTCAATGTGGTGCGACACGGTACCCGAGCGCAGCATGGGCCTCACGCTTTCTGGCCGATGCCGTATCGCGCCGGTGCTCCCGACCTCATCGTGCTGGCTGTTGACTACCAGCGCTCGGTCGATCGCAGGTCGACTTCGTAGTCCAACCGCTGTCTCGGATTCAGCAATGGTCTGGCGGCCAGTCTGCCATGCACGGCACTCCCTTGACCAAACACAAAGCCTGGTGGCGCATCGCGGGTATTGATCTTGCCAACCCTGTTGAGCAAGGCTCGAGCGTTTGCGCCCCGCCGTTGACAACGAAGAACATCACGAGACTGCGCTTCGCCACGTCGTCGATCGGGTTCCCACCGGGCGTGTCGACGAATCGGTAGCGACAGCCGTTGCGCGTCTACCGGGTTCGCACTACGACTACGCGGGTGCGTTGTACGTACATGACGTCGACCAACGACTCGTCGGGATCGTGCCGATGGCGACGTTGCTGGCCGCGCAGGGCAGCACCCACCTGGGCGAGTTGGCGTTGCGGGACTATCCCGCCATCGACCCGGATACCGATCAGGAACACGCCGCGTCACTGGCGATTCACTATGGCGTGTCCGCGGTACCTTTGGTCGATGCTGCCGGCCGCTTGATCGGTGTCGTGCCTTCGCAAGCGTTGCTCGAGATCCTGCGGCGCGAACATATCGAAGATCTGCATCGCCTGGCCGGCATCCTGCGCGAATCGACACGGGCCCAGCTATCGATCGAAGCTCCGCCGATCCGGCGCGCGCGAGATCGCCTGCCCTGGCTGATGGTGGGGCTGCTCGGGAGCATGGTTGCCACGATGCTCGTCGCCTCGTTCGAAGCGACGTTGCAGACGCACGTGACGGTCGCCTTCTTCGTGCCGGCGATCGTCTATCTCGCCGATGCGATCGGCACGCAGACCGAGGCCGTGGCGGTGCGCGGCCTGTCGTTGTCGACCGTGCCATTCACCCGGCTCATCGCCGGCGAGGTGCGCACCGGCATGCTGATCGGGCTCGCCCTTTCGCTGGCTGCGTTCATCCCGGTGTGGCTTGTGTTCGCCGATGCACGACTGGCGCTCGCAGTAGCGAGTGCATTGTTCGCTGCGAGCACCGTGGCCTCCGCAGTCGGCATCCTGTTCCCATGGCTCCTGCTGCAGCTCGGCCGCGACCCTGCCTTCGGCAGCGGTCCGGTCGCCACCATTGTGCAAGACCTGCTGACGCTGCTGATCTACTTCAGCGCGGTGACGCTCGCACTGTGAGTCCGACGAATTCCAACGAATTCCAACGAATTCCGACGAAGTCGCGAGTTCCGTACACTGTATGCATTGCATACCCACGCTGACCGGAACCCGCAATGACGATCACCGCCCAAGCCATCGACATTCCCGAAGTCCATGCCGAGGTGAGTGCCGCATTCGAGCGCTATGAAGATGCGCTCGTGCACAACAAGCTCGATGTCCTCGGCGAACTGTTCTGGAACGATCAGCGCACGCTGCGCTACGGGATCTCGGAGATTCTGCGCTCGTACGAGGAGATCTGCGGTTTTCGCGCGGGGCGCTCTCCAGTCGGGTTGATGCGCCGTCGCGAGAATGTGCGCATCACCACGTTCGGCCACGACTTCGCCGTAGCCAACACCGAGTTCCACCGTACTTCAACACCAGGCAAGGTCGGCCGTCAGAGCCAGACCTGGGTGCGCACCGAAGCGGGCTGGCGCATCGTGGCCGCGCACGTATCCGTGATCGAACTATGATGGTGACCTCGCAGCGATCGTCGAAAGTCGATAGCGCGAGCAATCACCGATCCAGAAAACTCCGCCCGATCAGCTGGCGATGGATCTGGTTGGTGCCCTCCCAGATCTGCGTGATCTTGGCGTCGCGCATCAGGCGTTCGACCCGATAGTCCTTGCAGTAGCCGTAGCCGCCGAAAAGCTGTACCGCATCAGTCGCCATGCGCATGGCGAGATCGCTTGCGCGCATCTTCAGGATCGATGCCTCGATGCCGTAGTCGGTGGCGCCCGCATCGACCCAGCCGGCAACCTGCCACAGCATGTTCTCCACCAGCGCAAGTTCGGCGGCCAGATCGGCGACCATGAACTGGATGCCCTGGAACTCGAGAATCCGGCGCCCCGACTGCTTGCGCTGGTTGATGTAGGCGATCGCATCCTCGAACGCCGCCCGCGCGATGCCCAGGGCGTGCGCCGCGATGCTCGGGCGCGATTTGTTGAGCGAGGAAAACAGGATCTTGAGCCCTTCGCCGGGCGCGCCGATCAGATTGGCTCGCGGCACACGACAGTTGTCGAAGGCGAGCGTCGCGGTACTCGCGGCGCGTGTGCCGAGCTTGTCCTCCAGGCGCCCCACCGACAATCCCGGCGCGCCCTTCTCCATCACCAGCACCGAGATGGCCTCCTTCGCGCCGCGGATGCCTTCCCACTTGCCGAACAGCAGGATGAGATCGGCGACATCGCCGTTGCTGATGAAGGTCTTGCCGCCGTTGACGATGATCTGATCGCCCTGTTCGCGGAACGCGGTGCGCATGTGCGTGGCGTCCGACCCGGCGTCGGGCTCGGTGATCGCCAGCGCGCCGATGCCCCCGGCGGCGAGTCGCGGCAGCAGTCGCTGCTTCTGCTCCTCGGTGCCCAGGTCGATCAATGGCTTCATGCCATGAAAATTGGTGGCCCAGATGATGCCAGTGGCGGCACAGGCCTGACTGATCTCGCGCACGCACGCGAGGTAGGCGGTGTAGGACATCGGCGCACCGCCATAGGCCTCGGGCACGAACATCGCATTCAGGCCCAGCTCGTTGATCGCCTTGATGTTGTCCCAGGGAAACTCACCGGTGCGGTCGTGGTGCTCGGCGCGTGGGGCGATTTTGTCGCGGCACAGCGCGCGCACACTCTCGAGCAGCATGCGCTCCTCGTCGTTCAGCGCGATGCGCGCATCGAGGCGTTGCAAGACGTTCATGCTTGGTGTCTGATCGGTTCGTTCGATTTCGGTTCGTTCGAGATGCGCTCAGTGCGCGATGCTCTGGCCACCGTCCAGGTAGAGCGTCTCACCGGTGAGGTAGCTGCAGGCGGGCAAATACAGCGCCGCCACCATCGCGGCCACTTCGTCGGCGGTGCCGGGTCGGCCAAGAGGAACCCGCTTCTCCAGATAGCCACGCAGCGCGCTGCCCTCGCCCATCGACTCCGCGTTGAGGTCGGTTTCGATGTAGCCCGGAGCGACGTTCACGACCCGAATGCCTTTGCCCGCCCATTCGACCGCGAGGCACCGGGTGATCGCCCCGACGGCAGCCTTGCTCGCGCAGTAGGCGAGATTGCGCTTCACGCCGAGCTTGTCGAAGAACGAACCGATGTTGACGATGAGTCCGCCGCCGGCCGCGACGAGATGCGGATAGGCGAGCTGGCAGGCAAGCACCATCGAGGTCGCGTTGGTATCCATGACCTGATGCCACTGCTCGAGCGCCAGATCAGCCGAGGGCGCAGTGAGGTGCACGCCGGCGTTGTTGACCAGGCCGGCGATGCGCCAGGCGTCTCCCGCGAGTTGATCGAACGCCGTGGCCAAGGTTTCGCGTCTGGTCACGTCGGCGCGCATCGGGATCCAGCGCGCGGCGACCTCGGCCGCGGCGTTGGGACGATCAGGCAGTGCGCCGGAGCGCGACAGGCACGCGACGTGATGGCCTTGTTCGGCCAGCGCCTGTGCGATCGCCGCACCGATGCCCTTGCTTGCGCCGGTGACGACGATGCATGTGCGTTGCGAAGAGCTCGTTTGGTTATTCGTTGCGTCACTCATCGTGGCGCCACTCCAGCGGACTGAGGCGGACGCACCTGGACCGGCAGCGAGGCGTTCACCGGTCACCAAGCGGCGGCGCGTCGGGCGTCGGCGAAAAATGGTGCTGCCGAATTAGCCATCCATCCTTGGTGCGCACGATCAACAAAGTTGCGCGAAGCCGCGAGCGGGTCTCGCGCCCACCTGACAAGGTGAATGCGAAATCGACATAGCCCTGCGCAAGGAAGCACTCCGAATCGATTGCGAGATAGTGCGTATCGGCCAGCACCATCCGCCCCTGTTCGATGACGCCCACATACGAGGCAAAGTAACTTCGGACCGCTTCGCGACCCACTGAATGCCCTGCTCGGCCGCCAAAAAACAGCGCGTCGGACGTGTAGAGCGCCGCCAGCGCATCCGGATTCCAGGGGCTGCCCGCTTTGCTCCAAGCGTCTTGCACGGCCGCCAGGGCGCGCTGCATCTCGGACGTTGCATTACTCATGTCGATGCCACGTTAGTCGATCGTGAATTCGGCCGGCGTTTGATAGCCCGATTCGCGCAGATGTTTGAAGTAACTCCGAAACACGGCGCTACCGGGAAGGCCCCGCTTGTCGGCCTCCTTCGCCATTTGATTGGGCAGCCGCGCCAATGCAACGGCCCACTTCTGACGCTCTTCCGGAGCGAGCTGCGATATTTTGCCGCCACCTTTTTGAATCGCCTCGAGCGCCGCCTTGTAGCGCTCGACGCTGCGTTCAGCTACCTCGGTTTCGTAGCGAAGCCCCACTTCCATCATGATTTTCTGGACCGGCGCAGGTAGCTTCGCCCACGTACCCATGTTGACCGACAGGCCGCCTGCAACGGCCGATCCCATGTCGATGACTTTCAACACCGGTGCGACCTCGTAGAACTTGAATCCCGCCTGTGCCGAGCTATTGGCGAGATAGCCGTCGTACACACCGGTCTTCATGTTGTTGTAGGCCTCGTTGAAGTTCGACTGCACACCGGTCGCGCCGACCCCGCGCACGAGTGGCAGGTTGGTGCCGCCCGCAGCGATTTTCCTGCCCTTCAAGTCGTCGAGCTTGTTCCATTCGAACGTGGTGATGAGATTGTAGTTATCCACCGAATTCAGCCCGATGAGTTTCTGGCGGAAGCGCTTCTCGAGCGTCTCTGCGAACATCGGAAACTCATCGAACACCTTGCGCGTTACGGCCGTGGCGACCCGTGGATCCGGCGTATTGAATGGAATGTAGTAGTTGAGATTGTGCAAGAACAGATTCGACGGCTCGAAGATGAACAGCTGTACCCCGACGTCCAGCAAGCCGTTTTGCGTCGCTTCCAGCACCTCGGGCAGTTTCGCGATCGACCCGCCCCAGCCCTCGATCCAGGTGATCTCGACGTTCGCCTCGGCCTTGGCTCGCTTGGCGACTTCGGGCATGAACATCCGCGCGGCGACGTTGGTGTACTCGACCGGCCCCACCGGATTGCCCGCGCCGATGCGTAACGTGATCTTCTGTTGAGCTGCCGCGGTGGTGGCGAGAACACTGGCGCCCGCCAAGAGCGCGAGCACCGAGATGCGAGTGAAGCGCATGTTGTCTCCTCGATCGTTCTACATCATTCGCTTGGGTAGCCAAGTCGCCAGGCTGGGGTAAAGCGCGATGCTCGCGACGCAAATCAAAATGAGCCCGACGTACGGCAGTGCGCCGCGAAATACGTCGTTCAAGGATACCTCTCGATCCGCGACCGTGGCCTTCACCGAGAATACGACCAGCCCGAAAGGCGGGGTCAGCAGGCCGGTTTCGATCGCGAGCACCCCGATCACCGCGAACGCGAGCTCGTCCCAGCCGGCCGCCTTGGCGAGCGGCGCGAACAGCGGCACGGTGAGCAGGATGATCGACACCGAATCGAGAAACATACCGAGGATCACCCACACGACGATCATCACCAACAGCAGTGTCCAGGGCCCCAGGCCGATCGCTTGCACCGCGTTTTGAAAGATGCTGATCACGCCGGCCGAGGCGAGCATGCGCGAGTACATCTGGGCTGCGATCAGAATGATGAGGATCGGCCCCGACACGCGTCCGGCTTCGACGAGCGCCGCGCGAATGCCGGTCCAGCGCTGCCCTTTCATGAGGGCGATCAACAACGCGCCGAATGCACCGAACGCCGAGGCCTCGGTGGGCGTTGCGAATCCACCCCAGATCGATACGATCGTGCCGAGAATCAGCACGAGCACACCCAGGGTGGACAAGACGGTCGGTCCCCACGCGATCGCGTCGGCCGGAGCGCTCGGCGCGCTGTTCGATGTAGCGCGTTGGCGCGCGCCGGCGAAGCTCGGGTCCATCGCGGACCGTGTCATGACGTACACGACAAAAAGGGCGGCCAACAGCAGTCCCGGAAACACGCCGGCGATGAACAACTTGCCGATCGAGATCTCGGTCAGCACGCCCCAAATGATGAAGAGCAGACTTGGGGGAATGATCATCCCCAGACACGCGCTTCCGGCGACGACACCGAGCGAGGCACGCCGGTCGTAGCCTTGCGCACGCATCGGCGGATACGCGATCCGCGCGAACGCCGAGGCCGAGGCGATGCTCACCCCGACCAACGCCGCGAAAACGACGTTCGCGCCGACCGTGGCGACCATCATCCGCCCCGGCAGCCGGCGCAGCACATGATTGGCGACGTTGAACAGATCGGTGGCCGCGCCGCATCGAGCGATCAGCTCGCCCATCAGCACGAACAACGGAATCACGACGAAGACATAGTCGCGCAGCGACTCGAACGCAGTCGAAGCGAGCAACGCAAGTGCCGCATCGGATCGCCCGGTGGCGAGGAACAGTCCGCCCATCGCCACCAATCCGAGGGCGATGGCGATATCGACGCCGACGAAAACCAGGAACAGCAACGCGCCGATCGCCGCGATCGCAAAGGTTGCGTCCACGCTAATGTCCGCTCGGTTCAATCGGGCGTTCGTGCCCCCGGCATGTCTGCCAGGCGATGCGCGCGTAACAGACGGTGGCTGCGAGCGCGGACAGGAACACCAGCGTGTGGATGGGATAGACCGGCACGTGGAATCCTTCGCCGCCTTCGTACTCGAGCGTCTCCCAACTCCTGATCATGGGTTCAAACGAAGCGTAAGCGAGAAGGCCGAAAAAGAGCACACCGAGCGACACCGCGATCGTTTCGACCCAGCGTCGCGCGTTTGGACCCAACGCGTCGCGCAGGATCGTGGTGCGCAACATCATGCGCGAGAGCACTGAGTAGGGAAGCTGCAGGAAGGCGATTCCGACGAGCGAGGCGGCGACCATCTCCGGCACCCCGGGGATCGGGCGGTTCGCGACGAAGCGCCCGGTAACGTCGACGATGATCAGCACCCCGAGCAGCGCCATCCAGCCGGCGGCCCACACGTTGAGAATGCGTGCTGCTCGCAGATCCCACGCATCCGGCGCATGCGTGCCGTCTCCCCCTTGCACATCTCGCGCCATCGTCGCCCCTTCCGTCTGAGTCCGCATCTTCGAACCGCAGGCGGCACACTATCTCACGACACTGGCGGAATGACTCGTCGCCACATCGCGAACATCCGCTCCCAGTCGCGATTCGCGCCTTCCTTGTGGTGAATATCCCGGTCCGGCAATGCATACCCGTGCACCGACCCCGCATGCACTTCATGCGAGTAGCGCACCGCGCAACGCTTCATCGTCTCCGCGACCGTGTTGATGGTCGACGGCGGCGCGTAGTGGTCCTTCTCCGCGAACCCGCAGTACATCTCACCCTGGAACTGCGGCGCGCCGAGGTGCGGTGAGTGCGGCGTGTCATCCACCAGCAGCGTCCCATGCAGAGAGGCGCCCGCCTGGAATCGATCCGGGTACGCCGCCGCGACGCGAAACACCAGCCGGCCCCCAAGGCAGTAACCCACCGAACCGATCGGGCCCGCGCGCACCGGCTCGTTGCGGTCCATGAACTGCACCAGCGAGCCGGTGTCTTGCACCGCCATGGCATCGGTGAGGCGCGACAGGGGATCGACGACCTGCTTCTGCTGCTCAGGGCTGAGCCGGTCGAGTGAGATCATCCGGCCGGTCGCATCACGGAATTCGTGTCGGACTTTGCCGTCGCGATAGTAGAAATTGGGGAGCGCAACCCAGTAGCCGACCGTGGCGATGCGGCGCGCAACGTCGAACAGTTCTTCGCGGTGCCCCCAGACGTCCATGAAGACCACGACCGGCGGAAACGGGCCCTTGCCATCGGGATGCGTGATGAACGTGTCCATCCGCCCCGCGGCGGTGGGGATGTCGATCAGGCGGTCGATCATGGCGGGTCCTCGGCGGTTGTGGGCGATTCCGGAGCGATGCTAATACTCATCACGCATCGTACGGAAACCCGCAAGGCTGAGGACTGGCCGCCGGCCCGAACCGCCATCGACAGGTGCACCCACTTGCACATCGGGGAGTACCGGGCAGCACGCGGCTACGCTCGGTGCAGTGGTGCCAGGGCTCGCCAATCGCCGACGGCGTACCGGAATCTGTACGCACGGTCGCTGCAAGCTATCGGGCTGATGGGGTGGCTGATGGGACTCGAACCCACGACAACCGGAATCACAATCCGGGACTC
>CADEDU010000040.1 GCA_902826155.1 uncultured beta proteobacterium | reverse complement strand
GGAGTGGGCGATGGTGGCGGTGCCGCTCAGGCCAGCGTTCTGAACAACGGGTGGCGCCGTGTCGGTGTGGGAGGAGCGCGCACGCACTCTGCAGCGCGTTCGCCCACCGCGCTCGGGCGAATCGGGGTTCTCCGCTAGAGGGTCTCGAGCTCGACGGCGTGCCAGCGCCCAATCAGCGCGAGCAACGCGGCTTTTCGATACGGCTTGCTGAGGTAATCGTCGAAGCCATGTGCGAGGCAGCGCTCGAGCTCGCCGTGCTGCGCGTTGGCCGTGACCGCAATCACCGGGATCGGCCGTCGCGACGACGCACTCAGCATTGCCTGGCTGCGGATCAACCGAGTGGCCTCGAAGCCATCCATCACCGGCATTTGGCAATCCATCAGCACCAGGTCGAAGGCACCGCGAGACAAGACCTCGAGCGCTTGCGCACCGTCGGCGGCGATCGTGACTTCGCAACCGATCGAGGCCAACATCGATCGACCGACGATCTGGTTCGTAAGATTGTCCTCCACTAGCAGGACGCGCGAGCCCAATTGACCCCCGACGACGCGAGGCGCGTCAGCGGGAGGCGGACCGTTGGCTACGCGGCTGTCCAACAACGTGCTCAGCAGATCGGCATGCAAGACCGGCTTGCGCAAGTGCCGTTCGGTAATTTCGTTGCGCGCACCGGTTCCGGCCAGAAGAATGACGCGTGTGCGCGCACTACGCAGTGGACCCGCCAACAGCTCAGGCGCATCGGCAAACGCGTCGTCGACGAACAACACTTCGATCGACGCGCCGTCCGCGTCTGCTCGGCGGCACTGCTCCAGCGCCTCAATGATCGTGGACGCCTCGCTGCACCTCATACCCCAGTGCCGAAGCGGGTGAGCGATCGCACGTCGTTGAGAGGCACTGGGCGAGGCGACACCCACGTGTTTTCCGCTCAACAAGATTCGCGGATCGCGTAGTGCTTCGGTTCGATTGGGCGCTTCCTGCAACGCCAGTGCAAACGCGAACCGCGATCCGCGGCCAAGTTCGCTCTCGACCTCGATCGCGCCACCCATGAGCCGCACGAGCTCGCCGCTAATGGCAAGGCCCAGGCCAGTTCCGCCAAACCGGCGAGTCATCGATGCGTCAGCTTGTGTGAATGGGCGGAACAGGGTCTCGCGGCTCGCACTGGACAAGCCAATGCCGGTGTCGGTCACGCCGAAGCACAGCCTCGTTCCCGCGGCATCGTGGCGCCGCTCCAGGCGCAGAACGACTTCGCCATGCTCGGTGAACTTGACGGCGTTGCCGACGAGATTGGTCAAGACCTGGCGCAATCTGTCGGCATCGCCCATGTAGGCAGCGCTGGTGCCGAGGGTCGGATCGACGTCACAGACGAGCTTCACGCGCTTCTGGTATGCCTTGACCGCAAAGAGCTCGGCGACGTCTTCGATGACCTGCTGTGGTGAGAACGGAAGGCGCTCCAGCTCAAGTTTGCCCGCCTCGATTTTGGAGAAATCCAAAATGTCGTTCAAGATCGCAAGGAGCGATTGTCCCGACGAGTACACCGTTTCGACGAAGCGCCGCTGCCCCTCGGAGAGCTGCGTTTCACGCAGCAGCTCGGTCATGCCGAGCACGCCGTTCATCGGTGTGCGGATTTCGTGGCTCATGTTCGCAACGAACTGCGACTTGGCCTGGTTCGCCGCTTCGGCTTCGTCTTTGGCGTGGCGCAACGCGTCTTCCGCGCGTTTCTGTGCCGTGACGTTCCGTCCGATTCCGCGATAGCCCTTGAAGCGGCCGCGATCGTCGAACATCGGTTCGGCGCTGATGGAAACCCACTCGCGCGCGCCGTTTGGCTGGATCCGCTCGTACTGGAAGTCGTGGAACGGCAAGCGCTTGTCGAGCACGTTCCGTTTGTGCTCAGCCCAGTGCTCGGGGCTGATCGACGTGGTGCCGATCTCCCAACGACGTGCCCCGATGGCATTTGCCAGATACTCGCCGCCGCCCTTGCCCAAATGCCCCTCGCGCATGGTGTAGCGGAAATCTTCGTCCTGCTCCCAGTACCAATCGCTCGACAGGGCGAGTAGGCTCCTGAACCGTGTCTCGCTCTCGCGCAGTTTCTGCTCAGCCTGTTTGCGCTCGGTGATATCGATATGCGAGACGAGCACGCCCAGCTCCGGACGGCCTTGGTCGAGGGTCACAGTGCTCGCCAGTGCCCAGAAGCGTGTGCCGTCCTTGCGTATGTACGCGCCTTCACTTTGTAACGTGCCGGCTTCGCACATGGCCGCGGACTCGATCGGATCGGTCTGTCCAAGTGCCGCATCGGTCGGCAAGCACGCGCGTGTGTCCATCCCGATCATCTCGCCGGGTGCGTATCCGAAGAGGTCCTCGGCGCGGCGATTGCAGCGGACGATCCTGCCCGCGCGCACGACCATCAGACTGGCCGGCGAGGCTTCGTCTATGGCGCGCTGCTCCATGAGCGCGATTCGCAACCGTTCTCATGGCCGCGACGTTCGGTCACATCGACCAACGCGAAGACCCAGCCGCGCGAGGCGTCCATGCGATCCACCGCTACGCCGCGGATCAGACACCAGAACTGCTCGCCGTTCTTGCGGACGATGAGCGCTTCATACTGCGTCGATCCGCGTTCCAATATCTCGAAGTAAGGATCCTGGCCGAGCACTTGCCATTGCTCGTCCGAGGGCATGTAGACGCGCGTCGATTTCCCGTTGAGCTCACCGGTCGAGTAGCCAAGGAGTGCTTCGCACTGAGCATTGCAGTGCACGACGACGCGATCCTTCACCAGCATGATCGCGGTGGGAGATGCGGCTAAGAGCGCTTCGAGGACCTGAGCGTGCGCCTCCAATTCGCGTACGCGCGCGCGAAGCGCAGCGAACTCTGCGGCGTCATCCCGCCCAGCGAGCGTAGTCATCCTCAACCCTTCCGATTTGAAGCGAGGCGAGCCTGGGTGCGGCGCGTTGCCGTGACATGCCTCACGCTGCATGCGCCGTCGCGCCGGACCGTCATCCATTCGTGATCGGATTGACAGGCCAATCACAGTAGGCAGCAGTGCGCGCCGAACAGGCAATAGTGCCGGCGGCAAGCGAACGGTTGAGTTGCACCCGACCATCGCTCGACCGCGACGCTCCTGATCCGGCATGTTGAGATCGCGCAACTCGATCAGTCGCACCGACCAAGCGACTCCAACGCGAGCGCTTCGGACAGCACTGGTCGCGGCACCATTAGGTCGGACGCGATCTCGATCTGAAGTACGCATCGATCCTGGCCTTACCTGCTGGTCATGGCAGCGCCTCTAACGGGGCACGAATCCGTCCTCGGTCGGAGACCATGGACTACGCATCCGCGCTGCGCACTGGAAACTGCATCTCCACCACCGACTCATGCATGCGCTGCGGATCGGGCGGCTGCAGAAACACCTCGCGGCTCGGCCCGTCGAGCACTTCGCCGTTGGCGGCGATGAAACGGCCAATCTTTGCGGTAACCAAATGTGCATGCTCGGGTAAGCCCACGCGTACGCACACCGCCATTCGCGATACTTCCGGCAGGTCGCGCAGGTGCAGCTCTGAGGTGGGCGGCGGGTCGTGCAGATCCAGATGCTCGACGGCATAACCAAACTCGGCGTCAAGCGCGTCGCTTTCGAACTGTGGCGCATGGGCTATCACCATGAGTTGACAACTGTGCGCTCGCGGCAGCAAGGCGCGTGATCGCTCGCGCAATACGCCGATCATCGCGCCGGCCTCCGAGAACGAACCCAGCTGTCGGCGCACTGAGAGCAATCGGTGCGCCGGCTCGGCGCGCTCGATCACATCGTCAGCCGGCAGCGCGCCCTCTGTCTCGAGCTGCGCGATGCGCGTTTCGATGTGTCGCAATCGCTGCGCCTCGGTGACCAACGTGCGCTCGACGTCATTGCGCCTCAGTAACAGCAAGCGCCGTAGCTCCGCCGCGTCGGGCGCGGCACTCATGATGTCGGCCACTTGGTCGAGGCTGAAGCCGAGTTCCTTCAATACGATGATGCGGTTCAGCCGCGCCAGTTGTTCCACCGTGTAGTACCGGTAACCGGTCTGCGCGTCTGCGTGTGCCGGCCGGAGCAACGCGATTTCGTCATAAAACCGAAGTAGCCGCGCCGAGACACGGGCAATGCGAGAGAAATCGCCGATCCTGAACATGGTCGCGAACCGCTTCTACTTCAGCACCGCATTGAGAAACTCGTTCTTCAGCCCCATCTGATGCACCACCGGTTGCTCAGCTCTTAGAGTTGCAACGATCTCAGGCAGCCCAATCACGCGGTCGAATAGCGCGGCTAGCCGCGGGTAGCGAGCTCGGTCGAGTTCGAAGCCAATATAGTGCGCATTGATGATGCCCGAGGCCACCGCCACATCCGCTATCGACGGCGCGGAACCGACAAGGAAACCGTTGCCGCAGACGGATTCAAGATAGCCGTAGACCTCTGGCATCGTCTCAGTCAGCACACTCGCCACCCGCGCCGCGTCCGTAGGCGTGTTCCTCACCTTTGGATTCACGAATGCTTCGTGAAACAACGGGCGCACGAGGCTGCCGAACAGCGTACCCGAAGCGTACTGTTCCAACCATAGCGAGCGCGCATAGTCCCGGTCCGCCGCTGGATACAGCGAGGGATTCGGCCGCTTGCGCTCGAGATACGCGCAGATCGCCGCCGAATCAGGCAGCGTGAAATCGCCGTCCACTAGCACAGGGATCAAGCCGGTGGGGCTCAGGTCGCGCCAGTTGGGCGGCAGACTATCGGGAATAACCGGTACTACCGGCAACGACTCGAATAGCAGGCCCTTGAATCTGGCCGCCACGATCACTTTTCGTGTGTGTACGGACAGCGGTACACCGTAGATCTTGAGCATCGGTTGCTCCTTGGATCGCTTTAGGGAGTAGTCAGCATCGGTGCTGACGTTGCGTGATTTACCGCGGGCGTTGGTGCCAACGGCACTACGGCTTTTCGACGATGTCAGGCTTGAAACGCGTGGCCAACAACTGCAGGAATTCCTTCTTTTCGGTAGCAGCAAAACCGCGCTCGTTGGCCGCCACAGAAAGCACTTCGATGAAGATTTCCCACTGCGCGCTCGTGATCCCCAAACCGACGTGAACCGGCTTCATGTCGCGGCCGGTGTAGAGGCATGGGCCGCCACTGGCCGCACACAGCGCATCAACAATTAGCTGGCGCTGGCGCATCTGGCTTATCTGCGCGTGCCCGCGGAAAAATTGTGTCAGTTGTGGATGGGCAGCGACCCGCGGGAACGCCGTATCCACGAATCCTGCGATTGCATCGTATCCGCCCAGCCGTTTGTAGAGTGAGTCCGCTGCCCAAGCAGGTAGCGTCCCCAACGTGATTGCCAGCGTGCAAGCGAGAAAAGCGCGAAAGGATCGTTTGGCGTTCATGCCTTGCTCCAGTGTCTGAGGAGTTTGGCACTGTAGAAGTTGCCGCTACGTTAAGGTCAAGCGGTCCTTGATCGCGTTCTCCTTCTCTCGAATCGCAGCCGAACGTTGCGCCAACGCACAGGCTCCCCCGATGACAAGAATGCCCGCAGAGACGCATACCCCGGTGCAAGTCCCGCATAGCGATCGGCGAACCAGCCCACCATCAGCGGGCCAACGACCTGACCGATGCCAAACGCCGCCGTGTCGGGCCACCCACGCGCCCCAAACAATTTGCGGCAACTCCGCCTTGCAAAGGTTCGTCACCGCGGCGGGCGGGATCAGAAACGCCGAGCCGAACAGCGCAGCGGAGCCCATCATGCGAACTGCGAAGTGCCAAAGAACGGCAGCGCCGCTCCCATGCCCGACTGCATCACATTGCGAGCGCGAGCACTCGTGCCCCGCTCCATCGTGCCAGCAGCCCGCCCCACAGCAGCGGCGCGATCATTGTCACGAGCGAAAGCACGCTCCAAACCGCACTAACTTCGAGGGCCGATTCAGTCTTCTGCTCTGCCCAAGCGACGACGAACGCGATGTATCCGACGAACCCCAGACCGTAGGCGAAATAGCTTGCTGGTGAAGGTACGAACTGGCGCCATGGGATCGACTCGCTAAGGCGCGGAGTAACGCCAACGGAACACACGTCTCTAGGAATAACGTACGGCGAGGCAGCACCGCGACCGCCCACACCGTGCGGGCGATCCCGCGAAAATGAAGCCGCGGCAGGATCACCACGAACGCAGTTCGCAGCTTGCTGCCGCAGCCGTTGTGCGGCCACCTTCGGCCAATTGCGATCGCGTTCGTTCTCTAGACGACCGGTTCAGACTGCGCGTAGTCGGTCAGGTTTGGAGGTCTACCGTCAGCGGATGTCGATAGCTCCCGCTGCGATCAGTTTGCGATTTTCGGAACGATCAGCATGCCTCGTCGATCGCTTCTATCTGACTTTTCAAACCGGCGCCGAACCAATCAGTCGAGCGCCCTATTATCACAACGACCATCGGCCTCGCAGAAGCCACACGAATCTCTAGCCATTGCTCTCGGATGCGGTCGTCTTCAGGGTGGCCATGCCGCTCCCATGTGATCGAGCGTCTCGCCACTGCGACGATGCGGCCACGGGGCGCGGTTCGAGGCGATCTACTTGCCTCCAATGATTGGCAAGGCCGAACTCGCGCCGACGGAGCCGAAGCGTGCGACCCAGCTATGATCACGCTCCCGGAGGCGTTGTATGCCCATCACCACCGCCGAAAGCGGACGAGTCCGCAACGACTTACGCTCCGACATCGAGCTGCAGCACCTGCGTGTGTTCGAAGCGACATATCGACTGCGCAACCTTACACGCGCGGCGATCGAGCTCGAGCTGACACAGCCTGCGCTCTCCAAGTCGTTGCGCGCGCTGCGAGCGCGCCTCTCCGATCCACTCTTCGTGCGCACGGCGCGCGGGATGGAACCGAGCGCGCGCGCCGATTCGATAATCGGCGCGGTCCGTCGGGCACTACGCATTGTCGATATCGAGTTGCGCGCGGTCGGCGAGTTCGATCCGACCAGGGCGTTACGGCTCTTCGTGCTCGGGATCAGCGACATCGGCGCGCTGTACTTTCTTTCGCGGTTGCTGCAGCACACAACGCGGCATGCGCCCGGAGTGCAGTTCCGCATCGTTGCGCCCCATTCGGCGTTGGCGGCCGCCTTGCTCGAAGGCGAGGTTGATCTGGCGGTAGGGCCGTTCACCGATCTGGGCGCCGGAATCTTTCAGCAGCGCCTCTTCTCCGACGAGTTCGTATGCGTGGTGAGTGCCGACCATCCACGGGCAGGCTCGGGACTCACGCTCGATGCGTTTCGACGCGAGCAGCACTTAGTCGCTGGCGCCACGGGCACTGCGCATGTGCAACGCATCGTCGAGCAGCGCATCGTCCAGGCTTGTGGCGCAGCACAGGTGGTGGCACGGGTGCCGTCGTTCCTCACTGCCTCGCTTCTGTTACCCGGCACGCGGTACGTGTTTACGATGCCGCGCAGGGGTGCACACCAATTGGCGCCTCTTGCCGGCCTGCGCGTCCTCCCCTGTCCGTTGCCGATGCCACCGTTTGAAATCAAGCAGTACTGGCATGAGCGTGCGCACAAGGATCCAGCGCTCAGTTGGCTGCGCAAGTTGATGTTCGAGTTGTTCGGCGGAAGGGGTAAGGTTGCCGCGAAAGCGAATGCGCCGTGACGATGGTGCGCGCTCTTGACCAGGAAGTGCCGAGCGCTCCTCATTCCGAGCTATCGGGCCGGTCGAGCGCCCCACGCTTGCACGATGCGCGGTACACCCATCAGAGTCCGCGGATCGCGAGCAAACGCGTAAAGGTCCGTGACGATTCGATCGATCGTCATCTGCGACTCGAGCCCCTCCCTTACCAGGCTGTCGATCATGTTCTCGGTTGTAAGCGGGGCAAGCAGCTTGACTTCGCCTTCCAAGCCCATCGGCTGCACGACTTCGACACCAACCGCGTCGAAGCCGGCGTCGTTCAACATCAGCGGCAGCCGCCGGCCGATTTCCGGGTCGCCGCCACGCCGGCGCATCGCTGAAGTCAACAGTTCGCGGTGCGCGTCGAACGCCGCGCATTCGGGGTAGGCAAAGTAACTGCTGAAATCGGCGTCTTCCAGTACAAGTCGGCCACCGGGTCGAAGATGTCGGTGAAACGTGTCGATCAATTTCTCGGGGTGGTTGAGGTGGCTGAGAACGAACCGTGCATAGATGAGATCGAACGGGCCGCTCGGCAGATCGCGGCGGATGTCGCCGATCATGAACGAGGCGACGCTCGCGACGTCCGACTGCATGGCATGCTCTCGAGCGAGCCCGAGCTTGACCGCGTCCAGATCGATACCGATGACTATGCCGCGCGGCGCGATGCGGCGTGCGATTTCCACGGTCACGTCGCCCGCGCCGCAGCCGACGTCCAAGCAATGCATGCCATCGGCCAAGGCCACGCGGTCGAGCAGCGCCCCGGTCGTCCGTTGCAGCACTCTGGACATCAGCCGTAAACGCTCCCCACCCGCCAACCCGCCGCGAATCACGTAGTGCTGCATGGCGCCGGTTATCTCGGTGTACGTTGCAGTGGTCATGTCTTGCTCATTCCACGCGAATGCCGTTCTGCGCGACGACTTTCGACCATTTCTGAATTTCGTCGCGGACAAGCTGCGCCATTTCCGCAGGCGAGCCGCCGAGCGGCGTGACGCCTAACTGCGAGAACCGCTCGCGCAGCCCAGGACTACCGAGCGCCCGATTCAGTTCCTTGTTGAGACGCTCAATTACTGCAACCGGCGTGTGGACGGGCGCTGCGAGGCCGCTCCAACTCGCGATGTCGTAGCCGGGTACGCTCTCGGCGATCGGCGCGATATCGGGGAGCTGCGGGAGCCGCTCTCCAGTGCTCACGCCGAGGGCGAGGAGCTGCCCGGATCGAATGTAGCCGACCGCTGAGGCCACGCCATCGAACGCGACATCGACCCGGCCAGCGAGCGCATCGGCAATGGCCGGCTGCGAACCTTTGTAGGGAATGTGCGTGAGCTTCACTCCGGTGTTCGACTTGAGCAGCTCACCGGCCATGTGCGGCGTGGTGCCATGGCCCCCTGACCCATAGGTGAGGTGTCCTGGCCGTGCTTGCGCGCGCTGCAGTACATCGCGTATTGACTTCAATCCGGTAGCGGGAGCGGTGATCATGACGATCGGCATTCGACCAACGAGTCCGATCGCGGCGAAGTCATTGATCGGGTCGAACTTCACGTTGCCGGCGAAGAGCGCGGGATTGACGCCGTGGGTCGCGCTCTGCGCCCAAAACAGCGTGTATCCGTCCGGGACTGAACGCGCCGCCGCTTCGGCGGCGATGTTGCCGCTGGCACCCGGGCGGTTATCCGCTAGCACGTTCTGCCCGATCTGCCTGCTCAACTCGTCGGCCAGCGCGCGCGCGAGGATGTCGTTCGGCCCACCCGCCGGGAACGGAACCAACAGCCGAATGGGCTTGGCGGGAAATGTCGGTGCAGCAGCATGCCCACCGATCGCACCGCCCACGATAGCGAGACACATCGCCCGTAGGATCAATCGCTTCAATCGAATCATCATGTCGCTCCTTTGCCGTCGACGTGGCGGGCGCGTCACCATGTGCTGCGCATCCATTGCGCCCGAGTTGCGGCGAATGATCAGGGAAGTAAGTGGAGTCTGCGCTCGCCGTTCGTTATGAGTCATATGACGTGCGGTTATGACCACGGACGCAGTGGGCTACTCAGCGCCGCCACGTGGACGACTCGAGCGGCCGAGCCAGGCGTTACGCGCGGCCCGCGGCGATCATCTATACGCATTGAACTGATCCCGCTGCGCCTGCAACCCATCAATTCACCCTGCGCGGGCGGCCGGTGATTGACACGAGGCTTCAGCGCCATGGAAGCGTCCAACTACCCAAGGCATTGCCGCTGATTCCGAGGTTGCGCGGCGGCCGGGCGTATGCGTGCGCAGGATGCATTGCGTTGACGAGGTGATTTTGGCGTGAGGTGGGCTATGGATCGAGTTCAACGAAGCGGTATCAGTTGGAAGCTGGGCGTAGCGCTTTGCGTATCGCTGGCGGTGCCGGATGCGCGCGCATTGGACGTGCCTGCACGCATCCAGGAAATACCCGCGGCGCAACAGATGGCGCGGCCCGATTGCAACGGCTGGGGCGGCAAGCCGGTGGCGCGCACGGAATTGTTTTTCGGCATGGCGCGGCCGGACGGCTCGGCGGTTTCACCTGAAGACTTCCAGCGCTTTGTCGATCACGAAGTCACGCCGCGGTTTCCGTCGGGTTTGACGCTGCTCGGCGGCAACGGCCAGTTTCGCGACGCCAGCGGCGCGACCATCAAAGAGAGCTCGAAGCTGCTGATTCTGCTGTATTCGTACGATCGCGATAACAGCCGGAAGATCGAAGCAATACGCAGCGCCTATGTGAACACCTTTCAGCAGGAGTCGGTGCTGCGCGTCGACGGCAGTTCGTGCGTGTCGCTCTGAGCGACCGCGTGCTGCGCTTCTGCACCGACGGCCGCCTCCCGATCTCGTCGCGCGAGTGGCCGGTTATGTGCCGCCGGCGCGCCTCGAGTGCATAGCGCGGAGAACTTGATCGTCGGCCTGGCCGCCCACAGTCAGCTATCGGCGAAGGCCTGGGAATCACACTGACGGCCAACAGGAAACGCTCAGCTAGGGCCGCTTTGGAGTGGTGCAGTTTCTCCCAGAACGGATTTGGTGTGCGTGTGTGTACTCATTGCGCTCGCTTCGCGAGGCGGCTCGCCAACTCGACCAATTGAATCAATCAATCGGGGTGATCGAAGACAAGACGGCCGAGGCATTCAGGCACCATGCAGAAGGCTGGATGGTCATCATGTCCCAAGCCACCACGGCTGCGACATAGCGGTTGGTCTCGATGATGATGCGCTGAACGGGGGGGTGGTTGCTCGCCTGCGTCAGTGCGAATCGACTGGGGATTCACTTGGCTGTTCGCGCGACGCCATCGGTTTGCGCCAACGCGCGCTCATCGAGGTGACGGCCGACACGAGCGCGCGAGCGGCGGGTGTGAGGGTGAGAGCTCATACTCAGCGTACCTCCCGGCGATGGGCGCGAGTTCTTTGTCCTGCGCGCACATTCGGGAAGTTGCGGTCTATCGGTTCACTCGGCTACGCACTTCTCGTCACCCGATCTCTGTCCGAGTCTTTCGAGCGTCCGGAAAGTCATTCCTTTCCGGTACAGAACGCACGGCGATTTCGGCTGGGTCACGAATGCAGCGCTCTAGCAGCACTACCTTGAGCAGCACCGCGGGTGGTAGGCGTTCGCCCCGGTCAGATCGTTGCGATACAGTGCGTCCAACGCCGAGAGGCCAGCGCGTCGATCAGATCGTTGAACGCGTGCTCGAACGAGCCCTCGATGAGGGGGCGCTCGATGTTGATCGCCACCTTCGTAGTCTGGCCGTACTCGGGCGACTTGTAGCGGGGCATCGAGCGGGCGCCTTTGTGCGAGTGCTTTGTTTTGGAGATGGGTCCGATCGACCACATCGCGCATGCACTTGGAGTTCCGCGTGATACCGCAGTTCTACCTTTGTCGACACGCTCGTTAGGCGTCAGCGAGACACCGCAGCAAGGCAGAAACGTCCGTCGACCAAAGTTACCACGCCGACAGCGCATACGTTCCGATGAGCTCTCTCGATTTCACGATCATGGGCGTGCTCGCGGTAGCGTCGCTAGTTGCTTCGACCTTCGGGTTTGGAGTCGCGCTGATCGCCATGCCCATCCTCGCGGCGCTCACCGATCTAAAGACCGGAGCTCCTCTTGTTGCTCTCGGGATCATGACTGTTGTCGCGGTGGTGCTGATTCGAGAATGGCGAGAAGTTGAAATGCGGAGCGTATGGCGCCTGATCGTCGCCTCGATGATCGGAGTTCCCATCGGTCTCCTGCTGCTGAAAGTTGCTCCAGATAAACCTATGAAGTTGTCCCTGGCAGCACTCATCGTTCTCTTCTCGTCGTATTGCCTGCTTGCGGCAAAGCGACTTCAGCTCAAAACAGATAAGTCGTCCTACGCCTTCGGTATCTTGTCAGGTGTCTTCGGAGGTGCGTACACGATTCCCGGCCCGCCCGTTATCGTGTACGGGCTGCTGCGGAGTTGGCCCCAGCAACATTCAAGGCAACAATGCTCGGTTACTTCTTTCCGAGCACGGCACTGATACTGGCCGGTCACTACGCCGCAGGCCTATGGAGCGATGCAGTCCTCCGCCTATTCGCGCTCAGCCTGCCCGGTATTTTGCTTGGCATCGCTGCGGGTACTTACCTAAATCGGAGGGTTCCGCCGGGCAAGTTTGATCGGGCCACCCATGTCATTCTCATTTGTATCGGGTTGGCGTTGGGGTACCAAGTTCTTCGAGAGTGAGCCTTGCAGTGCACGTTCCCGCTCAGCTTTCCGTACTTCGCGATCTTCTCGATGTTGTGCACGGGGCAGAACTGGTGGCACTGCCCGTCGCCACATTGGTTGGACTACTAGTCGACCGACGTCGGGGGCGCGGGCGGATTGAACTCGTCGCCAGCACCATTAACGGGCCCGCCCCATCTGAATCTTCCGCCGCTTCAAGGGGGAAAGTCGGATTCGCGCGATCAACTACCGTCGGTATCCGGCTTCGCGTTGGTGGCGCACCGCGACGACCCGAATCGGATGGCCTTGGGGCGAGTATTCGTAGAGCGCGACGTAACCGGTGTGTCCATGCGAGATGATGAGCTCCCGCAAGGTAGACCCCGGCCCGACGCGTCGGCCGATTTCGGGATGACTCTCGAGGATCTCCAAGCCGCTTTGTATCTCATCGATGTGAGTGAGCGCGGTCGTGGGATCCCGTACGAAATTGAACTCCCATATTCGTTCGAAGTCGGCGAGTGCTTCCTCGGCGAAAACGATCACGCGAGCCGACGCGACTTCGGCCTGGCCGGCTTCTGAGCGGCGGCCTTGGCTCGCACGTAGTCGAAGACCTCGGCTGCCGGAATCGCTTTTCCGGTGCGCTTCATGCGCGCTAGTCGATGCTCAGCCTCGGCTTGAAAAGCTAGCCGTGTCGTGTCGGCGTCGAGCTTTTCATTGATCGCCGCAACCATGAATGCGTGCGGGGTCGAACCCAGCGCGGCAGAAAGCTTCACGATGCGTTTTTTCACTTGCTCGGACAATCGAAGTGACACCGCCATGACCGCCGCTCTGTATCACAAAAGAGATACATCGAGCTTAAGCCGGCACCGTACCAACGTCAAGGGTGGATCGTTTCGAGAAAATCAAAGCCGTTGAATATACCCAGACGTCGATACACAGCGGCTACCGCCAAGTCATGGACGTAGGTCTCGATCCGCCCCTGTTCGAGCTTCTCGAGCACGCAAGCGGCAAGCCGGCCGGCTGCGAGCGCGGCGCCATGACGCGATCAGTGCAGTTGTAGAACGAGTGGCAGATACTGGTAAGCAAGCAGCGTGACGATGACGATGGCGATCAAGTTCAGCCACAGTCCGGCGCGGCACATCGTAGGAATCGTGATCCATCCGCTGCCGAACACGATCGCGTTGGGTGGCGTGCCCACCGGCAGCATGAATGCGCAGCTCGCCCCCACCGTGCAGGCCAGGATCAGGGTGGTCGGGTCTGCGCCCAGTACCGGCGCGATTGCCGCGAGCACTGGGATCATGGTGGCGACTTGCGCAGTGTTCGACGTGAGCTCAGACAGGAACACAGAGATTGCGACGATCACGATCACGACCGCGAGCAACGGCCATCCGGCAATCTGGTTGGCGAAGCTCGCAATGAATGCGGTAACCCCGTTGGCCTGCACCGCATCGGCCAGCGCCAGCCCGCCGCCGAACAGTACGAGCACGCCCCACGGAATTCGCCTGGCGCTATCCCAGTCCATTGCGTGGATGCCGCGTCGGAAATCGACCGGAATGATGAACAAAGCAAGGGCGGCGCCGACGGCGATTCCCGCATCACGCCATCCTGCAAACGGCTTCATCCCGCCTAGCGACACATCTGCCAGCAGTGGCCGCACCATCCAAAGCAACGCCGCAGTCACGAAAACGACCAGCGTGACCCTCTCGCCCACGCCGATGGCGCCCAGGCGCGCCCGCTCACTCGCGATGAATGCCGCGCCACCGGCAATCCTGAGTGATCCGGTACGAAACAGTATTTGGGTAAGCAGAATCCACGCCGCAGGTAGGAGCATGGCGACGATCGGCATACCCACGGCCATCCAGCCCACGAAACTGATCTCGCGCGCGTAGGTCTGCTCAATGAAGCGAACCGCGATGCCGTTGGGTGGGGAGCCGATGATCGTCCCCAACCCGCCGATCGAAGCGGAATAGGCGATCGCCAGCAGCAGCGCCACCGCAAAATTGCGTTCGGAGCTGGCCATATGGTCCAACGCTGCCGCCCCAGAACCGATGCGCCCGGTGCGCGCTGACCGCGCTGCGGCGGGTACCAGTGCCACGATCGACATGGCAATCGGCACCATCATCGCCGCGGTCGCCGTGTTCGATACCCACATGCTCAACAGCGCGGTGGTAACCATCATGGCCGCCACGATCGAGCTCGGACGAGTACCGACAAACCCCAGCACGAACAGCGCAACGCGTCGATCGAGCCCCCAGCGCGCCAACCCCGCGGCGAGCACAAAACCGCCGAGGAACAGAAACACCACCTCCGAGCCGTATGGCGCTGCCGCGTCGGCAAGTGAGGCGACGCCAAGCAATGGGAATGCAACGATCGGCAACAGCGCGGTCGCTTCAATGGCGATGGCCTCGGTCGTCCACCAGATCGCCATCCAGACAAGCATAGCTAGTGTCGCCTTGCCAGCCGGGCTGAATGCCCGCAACGCTCCCTCGGTGGCCGTGAACTGATCGGGGAGCGATACATAGCAGAGCGCGGCGGCGAGCGGCCCCAGCATCAGCCCGATCAGCCGAACACGCTGTCGGACCGGAATCGGTTCAGCGAGATTGACCATTCACATTCAGACAGCGGCGACCGGGTAACCCTGCGCACTGCGTCGCATCTTGGCGCGCTCCTTCAGGTAGTACGCTGCCGGAATCACGATCATCGAAAGGATCGGCGCCGTGATCATGCCGCCGATCATCGGTGCCGCGATGCGTTGCATCACTTCCGCACCGGTACCACCGGACCACATCAGCGGCGCCAGCCCGGCGAGGATCACCGCGACGGTCATCGCTTTCGGACGCACGCGTAGCACCGCACCCTCGTGGATGGCCTCGAGCAGCCCCTCACCGTTAAGCGGCCCGGCATCGGCGATGCGCCGATCGATAGCCTGCCGCAGGTAGATCAGCATCACCACGCCGAACTCGGCGGCCACGCCAGCAAGCGCAATGAACCCCACGGCGGTGGCCACCGACATGTTGTGGCCGAGCCACCACATCAGCCAGAACCCGCCGATCAACGCGAACGGCAGAGTCGCCATGATGAGTAACGCCTCGGACGCTCGACCGAACGTCAGATGCAGCAGCACGAAGATGATGAGCAAGGTGAACGGCACGACCATCGTGAGCTTGGCCTTGGCGCGCTCAAGATATTCGAACTGCCCCGACCAACTGAGCGAAATCCCCGGCGGCAGCCTTACGTCGTTTGCCACCGCGTGCTGCGCGTCGCGCACCACCGACACCAGATCGCGCCCGCGGATGTCGACGTACACCCAGCCCGACAACCGGGCGTTCTCGCTCTTCAGCATCGGCGGCCCGTCGACGATTGAAAGCGTGGCTACCGCCTGCAAAGGAATCTGCGCGCCGCGCTCGGTCAACACTGGCAGGTTACGCAGCCTGGCGAGCGAATCGCGCAACTCGCGCGGATAGCGCACGTTGATCGGAAAGCGCTGCAGTCCCTCGATGGTCTCGCCCACGTTTTCACCGCCGATGGCAGCGGCCACGATGGATTGCACATCGGACACGTTCATACCGAAACGGGCGGCCTGGTCACGCAGCACTCTGACGTCGATATAGCGGCCACCGCCAACGCGTTCGGCAAGCGCCGAGGTGACCCCGGGCACGGCTTTCACGACGCGCTCGATCTCCCCGGCCACCCGCTCGATCTCGGCCAGATCGGTGCCCGCCACCTTGATGCCCAGTGGACTCTTGATGCCGGTGGCGAGCATGTCGATGCGATTGCGTATCGGCGGGATCCAGATATTGGCCAGCCCGGGCAGGCGGACGGCGCTGTCGAGCTCTTCGATGAGCTTCTCTTGCGTCATGCCAGCGCGCCATTCGCTCTTGGGCTTGAGCTGAACCGTGGTCTCGAACATCTCGAGCGGCGCCGGATCGGTGGCCGTTTCCGCGCGACCGATCTTGCCGAACACGCGCTTGACTTCGGGCACGGTGGCGATCAACCGATCGGTCTGCTGCAGGAGTTCGGCGGCTTTGCCTGGCGAGAGGCCCGGAAGCGCCGAGGGCATGTAAAGCAGATCGCCTTCATCGAGCGGCGGCATGAACTCCCCGCCGATGCGACTGGCCGGATACCAGGTGGCCGCGAGCACCGCGAACGCGATCACGAGCGTGCGCCAAGGCGCGCGCAGCACACTGCGCAGCACCGGCTCATAGAGCGCGATCAAGGCGCGATTGATCGGGTTCTTGCGCTCGTCGGGAATGCGCCCGCGAATCAGGTAGCCCATGAGCACCGGAATCAGCGTCACCGCCAACCCGGCGGCCGCGGCCATCGCATAGGTCTTCGTATAGGCGAGCGGCGAGAACAGCCGACCCTCCTGGGCTTCCAGTGCAAATACCGGCACGAACGAGAGCGTGATGATGAGCAGACTGAAAAAAAGTGCCGGCCCGACTTCCGCAGCGGCATCGCCGATCAGCCGCCAATGTTCCTCGCCGGCGAGGGCTTGCCCCGGGTGCATATGGCGCCAGGCTTCTAGTTTCTTGTGTGCGTTCTCGATCATCACGACCGCGGCATCGACCATCGCCCCGATCGCGATCGCGATGCCGCCGAGCGACATGATGTTGGCATTCACCCCTTGGTAGAACATGACGATGAACGCAACCAGGATGCCCAGGGGCAGACTGACGATCGCCACCAGCGACGAACGCAAGTGGAACAGGAACACGAAGCACACCAGCGCGACGACGATGAACTCCTCGACCAGCTTGTCGGTCAGGTGCGACACTGCGCGTTGAATGAGATTGGATCGGTCGTAGGTCTCGACGACCTCCACGCCGGCGGGCAGGCTCGCGCGCAACGCATCGAGCTTCGCCTTGACCGCGGCGATGGTCTCCATCGCGTTCTTGCCCGAGCGCATGACGATGATGCCGCCGGCGACTTCGCCTTCGCCGTCCAACTCGGCGATGCCACGGCGCATCTCCGGACCGATCTGGATGCGCGCCACGTCGCGCAGCATCACCGGCACGCCAGTCTCGCTGGTCTTGAGCGGAATGGCACGGAAATCATCGAGTGAGCGCAGGTAGCCGCTCGCGCGCACCATGTACTCCGCTTCGCCCAACTCGAGGATCGAGCCCCCCGTCTCGCGATTGGCATTCTTCACCGCTTCGATCACACGGTTGTGGGTGATGCCGTAGGCGCGCAATCGATCCGGGTCGAGCACGATCTGGTATTGGCGCACCATGCCGCCGACGCTTGCCACCTCCGCGACGTTGGGCACCGCTTTCAACTCGTACTTGAGGAACCAGTCCTGCAGCGCGCGCAGCTGACCCAGGTCGTGGCGACCGGATTTGTCGACCAGCGCGTATTGGTAGATCCAGCCCACGCCGGTGGCATCGGGCCCCAGCGCCGGCTTGGCGCCCGCGGGCAGGCGCGCCTGCACCTGATTGAGGTACTCCAGCACCCGCGAGCGTGCCCAGTACGGATCGGTGCGATCTTCGAACAGAACGTAGACGAACGAATCGCCGAACATCGAGTAGCCGCGCACCGTCTTGGCGCCGGGCACCGAGACCATCGTTGTGGCGAGCGGATAGGTGACCTGGTCCTCGACGATGCGCGGCGCCTGTCCGGGAAACGGCGTGCGGATGATCACCTGCACGTCCGACAGGTCGGGGATGGCATCGAGCGGTGTGCGCAGCACTGCCCACACCCCCCATGCGCTCACGAGCAGCGTGCCGATCAGCACCAGAAAGCGATTCGCGATCGACCAGCGAATGAGCGCGGCGATCATCGCTTCGCTCCTTTTCGGGCGATGCGCACGATCACGTAGTCACCGTCCTTGTTCGGCTCGCCCTTCATGGCGAACTCGACGACATCGCCTTTATTCAGTTTGGCCAGCGAGCCTTGGTCTTCGACCTGGAAGCCCATCGTCATCGCAGGCCATTTCATCGATGGCATCGGATCGTGCGCAAGGGTGATCTGACCGGCGCGCGCGTCGATGTCATCGATTTTGCCCAGGCCGCGATGCAGCCCGTCCTCGGTCAGGCCCGCTGGCTTGTCGCCGTCCGGCGCGGCCTGCAGCCGCGTGAGCGTGCCCTTGAGGCTGGCTTCCGAATCGATCAGGAACTGTCCTGACACCACCACCTTGTCGCCGGCCTTCAACCCTTTGCGGATTTCGGTCCGGCCGTCCATTTCGAAGCCCAGCTCGACATCGACCGGTCGGAACTTGCCGTCGCCGTCGGCGAGGATGACGACGCTTCGCGTGCCGGTCTGGATCACCGCCTCCGAGGGCACGATCGCGAACTTCGCACCCCGCTCCGATGCGAACGACAGCGCGGCAAACATGCCGGGCTTTAGGCGTGCACCAGGATTGGCCAGCTCGATGCGCGCACGCAGCGTGCGCGTGGCGTTGTTCACCTCGGGCAGGATCGCGCCGACCGTGCCGCGAAAAACTTGTCCCGGCCAGGCGGCCACGTGCGCTTCGACGCGACTACCCGGTCGGACGAACGCGGTCTGCGCCTCCGGTACCTCGGCGTTGACCCATACCGTTCCGAGGTCGACCAAGCGATACAGCGTGGCCCCCGTCACGACCGTCATGCCCTCTCGGACGCCCAGTTCCGCGATCACGCCGTCGATCGGCGCGGTGACGGTGATCTGCGTGCGCGGCTGCCGATCGCGCTCCACCGCAGCGATGTCGGCTTCGCTGATGCCGAGCAGATGCAGCCGTTCGCGGCTGGCCGCGATCAGCGCGCGATCGGCGGAGGCATCCCGCCGCAGCAGGAAGAGATACTCCTGCTGTGCCGCAGCCCATTCGGGCACCAGCAACTCGACCAGCGGCGCGCCCCTGCGTACCGGATCGAGCGGTGCGCGCGCATGTACGCGCTCGACGAACCCACTGGTACGCGCCTGCACGACGACGACGGCGCGTTCGTTGTACTCGATGCTGCCAACAGCCTGAAGCTTGCGCTCGAGCGATCCCATCTCGGCCACCGCGGTGCGCACGCCAAGGTTCTGGACGACACGCGAGCTGATCGAGACCTTGCCCTCCTCTGCGCCGGGCTCCGCATACACCGGCACCAGCATCATGTTCATGAAAGGCGACGGGCCTGGCTTCTGGAACTTCTGCTGCGGAACCATCGGGTCATGCCAATAGAGCACGCGCTTGCCGGACCGGTCCTGCACGACGCCATCCACGACGTTCGCGGCACTACCTTCGGCCTGCGCCGGCGCCTGGGCGTGCTCCGCCGTCGTCGTCGAGCGCATGTTGCGCATCGCGAACCAATAACCGACAGCACCTGAACCGGCGATCACCACCAACGCGACGAGAATCCGTGCGATGTTCTTCATTGCACCGCCTCCTTGCTGAGATGCGCGTGCTCGGACTCATCGACGAGTGCGTAGCGCAGATTGGCCCAGGCGAGCGCACGGTCGCGCTCGGCGTTCAATGTATCGATCAGGATCTCCGTTTCCGCACGCCGCGCCTCAAGCACCGCGGCAAGGCCGCCCTTGCCGCCGCGATATACCGCGGTTGCGGCACCGGTCCGCTCGCGCGCGTTCGCGAGCAATGCATCTTCGTGGTGCGCCACCCGACGCTGCGCGCCGGCGTGATCGGCGAGCGCGAGCTTGAGTTCGGTCTCCGCGGCGCGTCGCGCCTCTTCCACCAGCCCGCGAGCGCGCTCCAGGCTCGCTACGCGGGCGGCCACATCGCGGTCCTGTCTGCGCTCGGGCCACAACGGCAGATCGCGCTGGAACATGAGCGTGACCATGTTCGAGAAGGCCGGCTCGCGTCGCGCGAACGACAGCTCGACTGCCCAGTCTGCCGACTTGCCGGCGCGCGCACGCTGCACCTCGGCGTGCGCCACCGGCAGTTGCGCCGCCGCGACGATGACCGCCGGGTGGCGATCGAGCAGCGCCTCGACACGTTCCGATGTCAGCGGTGGATGCGCGGTATCGGGCAATGGCGCCGGTGGCCGCACGGTGCCGGCGCCCACCAACCGCGCCAACTCGATGCGTGAACGATCGATCATGCGATCCTGCGCGATGCGTCGATCGCGTACCTGCTCGCGCATGCCGCGTAGCACGAGCACTTCAGCCAGCGTCGCACGTCCGGCGGCCACTGCGGGCGCGGCCGCATCGATCTCGAAAGCGATATCGCGATCGAGTGCGTCCAGCCGCGCTTGCGTGGCAAGCGAATAGGCGTGGTCCAACCAGGCGATGGCAGTCTCACGTCGCACCGCCGCGCGCTCTCTGGCCAGCATCGCCTGCTCCGCCAGCGTTTCGGTGCGCGCGCGGTGCCGTGCCGCCTCCCGCTTGTCGCTGCTTGGAAACTCCTGCATCACGCCGATGCGCTGCATCGTCATGAAATCGCGGTCATAGCGAAAGCGATCGGCATCGGTAACAGGCAGGTTCTCCAGCCCGAACCGAAACTTGGGATCAGGAAGTTCCGCCGACCGGTCCACCATTGCGGCAGCGGCCTGCACCGCGGCCGATTGCGAACCGAGTCTCGCCGAACGTGCGAGTGCCGCGACCAGTGCGGCTTCGAGGCTGAGGGGCTCGACAATCGCTTGAGCGATCGATGCCCTCGGTGTAAGAAATACTGAAATGGCAGAAAGCCAGGCGAGCAGGATGCTCAACCCGTCAAATCGGAACGTAGCAAAACGCATGGCGCCCTCCAAGACGTTGTCAGCAGCCGCGATTGCGGCTCACGCAACATCGGAGGACCTAATTCAGCATGCGCTCCAACAGAAGCGGCGGCGGTGGTGTCGCCAGGGAAGAGCTGAACCGGGTACGCATCGCTGACCTTGGTTCGGGCAGCGTCACGAACAGCGGCGGCGGCCAAACCGACAGACTATCCACCGACCACACCAACGTCGAGGCAGGTTCGAGGGTTTGCTCGTCAGCTTGGCAGTGAGTCCAGCACAGCAACCGGTCGATCGCGCAGCCGTCGCTCTCGCTTCCGACATCACCAGACCCGGTGCGGGTCGTGAAGCAACCACTTGCCGCAAGGGATAGCTGCGCGAACACCAGTAGCGCCAATGCAATCATGGCGCGCAAGCGATAGCGCTTCAGGTGAAGGCGGACTGGGCTCATCGGTACGTCGAGAAGTGCCCTCATCATATACGACACTCTTGCGTTGATTCTCTTGAGGGCGCTCAAGTCGATCGCTGCAGCGCCACGGGGTGGTAGGCGCTGGCCGCGAATCAAGAACAGATCGGCCGGATGGAGGGAGACCATCGAAGGTCGTTCCGTACCCGAGCCACGCTGTGGTAGGGCGCAAGGTCCGAGTCGGCGGTGCGTGGCCCCGCCCACCCGTCAGCGACGCGCGCGGACATGGCAAGTGGTCACGCGGCTGCCAGGTGACAGCCGTAGACTATTTGTGCGTGTCACAAGAAGAGCGCGGAGGAGCTTGATGGCATTCGATTGCCCCGTGTGCAACAAGCGAGTATCAGACCGCGTGCCACTCTGTCCCCATTGCGGGTGCAAGATCGTCCGACTGGATCTCAAACTGAGCGGATCCCAATTCTCCGGTACCCCGTCGGACTTCACGACGATGAAGGTGGTGCAGTTGCTCGGCGCGGCTATGGTCGTGGCTGGCCCCGTCGTCTGGTCGCTCGGTAGTGACTTGCTCACCGGCACTATTGTATTCACCTTCGGTGTGGCGCTATCGCTGGTCGCGTGGTTGTTTTCGCGCCACAGCCAACCCTGATCGCAGCGCATCCCTGGCAACGACGTGTCGGCCTTTGGCCGGGTCTGCCTCTCCCTCATCGATCATTGATCCTCGAAATGATTTCCGAGGGCACTGTGCCCGCGGTCGCGCAGTGGATCGGCTCAGATTGCCCGCGCAGCCACTCCTTCGCCCCGCTAGTGCCGATGCCGATGGTGCAGATCGGGAAAGTGCGGATGCGCGTGCGTGATTGGCGCGTGCACGTGTTCGTGGGTGTGTGGCTCCACGCCGGTTTCGCCTTCGGCGTGCGCATGCTGGTGGTGCTCATCGTGCACATGGCGGTGGGTGTGACGCATCGGCTCATGCGTGTGTTCATGCGCATGCCGTTCGGTCACGTGCAGCCACACGCCCATCGCCATCAATCCGGCCGCAGTCCAGAACCAGGGCCCGGGCCGCTCACCGAACACCAGCATCGCGACCAGAGCGCCGGCGAACGGCGCCACTGAAAAGTACGCGCCGGTGCGGGCGGTGCCCAGATGCCGCAGCGCGACGATGAACAGCACCAGACTCGCACCATAGCCGAGCAACCCCAGGACCATCGCCCTCGCCATGTGAAGAGCGCCGGGCAGCATGCCACCGAGGAACGTGCCGAGCGCGAGATTGGTTGCGCCGGCGACCAAACCCTTAATCGCTGCGATCTGCAATGCGTCACCGGCGGCCACGTTGCGCGTGAGATTATTGTCGATCGCCCAGCACAGGCATGCACCAACCACCGCCAGCGCACCCGTCGTCAACGCCATGTCCCCGCCGCCTTCCCACGACAACAGCACACCGGCGAGGACGATCAGCACCATGCCGAGCGCGATGCGCGCATCGAAATTCTCGCGGAACACGAACCAAGCGATCAGTGCGGTGAGGACGGCCTCGAGGTTGAGCAGCAGCGACGCAGTGGCACCGTTGACGGTGCTCAATCCCCACATGAGCAGCGCAGGTCCGATCACGCCCCCAGTCAGAACCGCCCCGGCCAGCCAAGGCAGATCGGCCGATGTCAATCGCGCAGCGGATGTCGGTGCCGAGACCCGGCTGCGCCATGCACGCCATGCGAACAAGCCGAGTCCGCTGCCCAGATAGAGCAGTCCGGCAAGCATCAGCGGCGATGCGACTCCTAGCAGCGACTTTGCGATCGGCGTGCTCGCGCCGAACAGCACGGCGGCCACTAGCGCCTGCGCGATGCCGGGTTGAGTAAGCACGTTACGCATGGCAGACGAATCGTCTCACGCCGGTCGGTTCGACCAAGCTGGGCGGGCTGCGCGCCTGTTCAGACGTATATCAGCCGATTTCGATGGGCAATCCGTGCAGCCGCCACTCCGGCAGCCCGGCCTCGAGGCGACGCGCCTGCAGCCCTTTGCGTCGTAGGAGTTCGACCGCGTCGTACGACATCAGGCAGTAGGGCCCGCGGCAGTACGCGACGACCTGCTTGCGCTTGGGCAACTCGCCCAGGCGACGCGCCAAATCCTGCACCGGAATGTTGATGGCGCCCGGAACGTGCCCTGCAGCGAACTCCTCCGGTGGACGCACGTCGAGTACCGTCACAAGACCCTTGCGGGCGCGCGCCAGCAACTCGGCGGCTGGCACCGGCTCCAGTTCGTCCCGCGCGGCCAGATACATGCGCACGATCCGATCTACCTCGGCCAAGTGGGTCTCACCCACGGCCCCGAGCGCGGTCATGAGTCGCACGACCTCGTCGCCCGCCAGCCGGTAGAAGACGTACTGCCCATCCTTGCGTGCGGTGATCAAGCCCGCTTGCCTCAGCCTCTGCAGGTGCTGCGAGGTATTGGCCACCGAGAGCGCGGTCAGCCGGGCGAGCTGATCGACGCTGCGCTCCCCTTGCGCCAGGAGTTCGAGTAATTCCAGCCGCGCGGCGCTCGAAAGCGCGTTGCCGATGCGTGCGAGCTGCTCGAACAGCTCGCGCTTGACATTCGCCGTTGACATGGAGGCTCTGAAATAGTATTCAATCGATTATTTGAATATTTGATATTAATGTCGCCGCCAGTCTACCGGCGCGCCAGGACGAAGGGCAATGACAACCGACTCGATCCAGGCCATCGAACCACTGCTGCGACTAGGCACATTTCTCGGCGTGTTCGCAGCGGTAGCGGTGTGGGAACTCGCCGCGCCGCGACGCCGGCAGGCATTCGCACGTCGGTTGCGCTGGCCGAACAACTTAGGCTTGCTTCTGCTCGACGTGGTTGTTCTGCGGGTGGTGGTTCCCGGTGCCGCCATCGCGGTGGCCCTCGCCGCGCAGGCAAGAGGCTGGGGCCTGCTCAACGCGCTGGATCTGCCTACGTGGATCGCGATCGTGCTCGCGATCGTTCTCCTCGACTTGGTGATCTACCTGCAGCACGTCATGTTCCACGCGCTGCCGACGCTGTGGCGGCTGCACCGGGTCCATCACGCCGACGTCGAATTCGACGTAACCACCGGCACGCGGTTCCATCCGATCGAAATCCTGCTCTCGACGGTAGTCAAGAGTGCAGCGGTCGCCGCGATCGGCGCGCCCGCCGTCGCGGTGCTGCTGTTCGAGATCCTGCTCAACGCCACCGCGATGTTCAATCACGCCAATGCGCGTCTGCCGGCGCGGATCGATGCGTGGGTGCGCCGTTTCGTCGTCACCCCGGACATGCATCGCGTGCATCACTCCGTCCGCTACAACGAGTCGTCCAGCAACTTCGGCTTCAATCTGCCGTGGTGGGACCGACTGTTCGGCACCTATCGGGCGCAGCCGGCAACGGGTCACGCGGCGATGACGATCGGCGTGGATGCATTTCGCACGCCGCGCGATCTGCGTCTGGACCAGTTGCTGCTGCAACCTCTGCGTGAGACGCCTGGCGGCTATGCGATCAATCGGCGACCCGAGGGCGCCAAACCAATCGAGGCGAAACCGTCATGAACACGCTGCTCATCCTCAACGATCCGCCGCATCGGACCGGGCGCTGATACCACGCGCTGCGACTGGCGCACGGCAGGCCGTGGTCGGTGCGCGACGCGGCCAGAGATGGAGGGAGCCAATGCGGCGAGACTCGCTGCAGACAAGTTGCCCTTATTCTGAGCGCGCCGGTTGGCATGGTGAGCGACTACGTCGTCGACGCTACGGTCACCCTGATCGCCGGCGCGCAACCGGCGCGGGTCGGCGCGGTCGCGAGGCGGCACCCTGCCACTGTTCCCAGCGCGGCGTATCGCCGACCGTCTCGACGAGGTAGTCGATAAACGCGCGCACCTTGATCGGCAAGTGCCGCCGGTTCAAGTACGCCGCAAACAGCCAGTGCACGGGCGCTCGGTAGTCGGTCAGTATCGGCACGAGCGTGCCGCGCGCGAGGTGCGTGCCGACGATGAAGCTCGGCTGCATCACGATGCCCCCGCCCGCGGCGGCGAGCTCGCTCAAGAGATCGCCATTGGTGGCGCGAACACAAGGCTGCACGCGCACCCGCGAGAGCTTGCCCTGAGCGTCAAGGAAGGACCACTCGTCACCAGAATCCAGATAGCTGAAGCTGAACGTTTCGTGTTCGGCAAGCTGCCCGGGGTGGGTCGGTACGCCGCGGCGCTTCAAGTACACCGGCGAGGCGCACACCACCATACTCACCGGCGCGATGCGCCGCGCGATCAGCGTACCGCGCAGCTCCTGCGCGATGCGCAACGCGACGTCGATACCTTCATTGGCCAGATCGATCATTCGGTCGGTGAGATCGACATCGAGTTGTAGCTGCGGATGCCGCGCATGAAAACCCGGCAGCATGCGTGCGAGTTGAATGACCCCGAACGACAGCGGCGCGGTGATCTTCAGCAGGCCGACCGGCTGCATCGCTTTTTGGCTGGTCAGTGCTTCAGCTTCAGCGATCTCCTCGAGAATGCCTAGGCTGCGCTCGTAGAACGCACCACCGGCGTCGGTGAGCGAGAGCCTGCGCGTAGTGCGGTTGAGCAGGCGCGCGCCCAAGTGCTCCTCGAGCGCCGCGATCTGTCGCGTGACTGCGGCATTCGAGGTGTCGAGCGCCTCGGCCGCGCGCGCAAAGCTGCCGGCCTCGACCACCTTCACCAACACCTTCATGGCGTAAGCGACATCCATGTCGTACCCCTTGATTATTGCGGCTAGCGTAACGATACCTTGCGCGGCGCCGGCTGTTTCGCGCGCGGGGCGAGGCCTACAGTGGGGCCTTGGATGCGGCCCACGCCGCAATGTTCAACCCATGCGAAGGAACTGCCATGACGACCACCCTACTTACCTCGCGGGCGCTGTCCGACCCGCAATCGACCTCTTTGAGCGACTGGGCCACTGCCGCTGCGCGAGTCGGCTTAGCGCTGATTTTCATCTGGTCGGGCTACACCAAGCTCGCGTACCTGGAGCCCAACATCGGTTACATGAAAGCGTTCGGCATGCCCGCAGCGGAATGGCTTATCTGGCCTGCCGCGCTGGTCGAGTTGGCCGGGGGGCTGATGCTGTTGCTGGGCTGGAAGGCACGTTGGGCTGCGGTCGCGCTCATCGGCTTTACCGGCGTGGCAACGCTGGTCTTCCACGCTTACTGGGGCGTACCGGCCGATCAGATGCTCAATCAGCAGATTCACTTCATGAAGAACATCGCCATCATCGGCGGCCTGCTCTCGATCTTGGCAAGCGGCTCGGGACGCTATGCGCTCGAGCGTGAGGCACGCTGATTGGCGCGGCGTCACGCCGCATCCCACCCTCGATCGCACAGACCTGGAGCGCAACATGAACAATCTCGATATCGCCAAGGCATACATCAAGGCCGTTCAAACCGGCGACCAGGCCACCTTGGGCAGCATCATTTCGCCTGATGTGGTTTGGCACCAGCCGGGCAACAACCAGTTCTCTGGCACGCACCGGGGTTTGGCCAGCGTCGGCCCCATGCTAGGCAAGATGATGGAAGTGTCCAAGGGGACGTTCGCGATCACTCGCGCTGACCACTATATGGCCAATGGTGATTGGGTGGCCATTACGCTCGAGTTTGCTGGCGAGGCAAACGGCAACAAGCTCAAGCAACCCGGCGTAGACCTCCTCCGTATTGAAGGCAGCAAGATCGCTGAGGTCCGGCTGTTCTCCGGCGATCAAGCACAGGAAGACGCATTCTGGGGACGCTGACGGTCAGACGCAGTCGAGCAACTTAGCCCGTTTGGGGCTTCGCTCGCCCGTCGGCGCGATGGACTGGTACAGAGTCCCGCGGGTGACACTGAGTTCGTGACACAGGTCGCCAACCTGGGTCGCCCGCCATTCGATCACATCAACCACCGCCGATCGCGGTTGAATCGAGCCCGCGATTGCACAGTAAAGGAATCAGTGTCATGAATACGTTGCCTAGCCTATTCGTTTCACACGGCGCGCCAACCTTCGCGCTCGAGCCCGGCCTGGCGGGAGCACAACTGCGCGCGGTCGGCGAAGCGCTGCCGCGGCCACGTGCCGTGCTCGTGGTTTCGGCACACTGGATCGCCACCGACGCGCGCGTGGCAGCTAGCGTGGCGCCACGCACGATCTACGATTTCGGTGGTTTCGACGAACGACTCTATCGCATGACCTATCCGGCGCCGGGACATCCCGAGCTCGCCCAACGCGCGATCGAAGTGCTCGCGGCAGCCGGCTGGCGCGCAACGCCCGATGACCGTCGCGGACTGGATCACGGCGCGTGGGTGCCGCTCACGCATCTGTATCCCAATGCCGATGTCGCGGTGTTTCAGGTCGCGATGCCGGCGCGGCTCGATGGCCAGTCCGCCTTCGCTTTCGGGGCCGCGTTGGCGCCGCTTGTAGAGGAAGGGGTGCTAATCGTCGGCTCGGGCAGCCTCACGCACAACCTCTATGAAGTGCAGTTCGGGCAGCCGCGGGCGCAAGCGTACGCCGCGGAGTTCGAGGCTTGGATTCGCGCGGCGGTACGCTCCGGCGATCACGATCGATTGCGCCACGCGCTCACGCTCGCTCCCCATGCGCAGCGCGCCCATCCGACCGCAGAGCACTTCTTGCCGTTGGTGGTCGCCGCGGGCGCAGCCAAGCGCGCGACTCCGGTCACGGTGTTGGAAGGGGGCATCCTGCATGGCGTGCTTTCGATGGAGTCGTACGTGTTCGGCGTGGCGCTCGAGGGCCTGGCGTCGCACGAACCAGCCGCAAGCGCTGCGGTGGCTGGTTGACTTCTAGAGAACATGGAGCGAACGATGCCTCAATACGAATCGATGGAGTCCCTGTTTATCGCGATTCGACCGCCAGCGATTCTTGGGTAATCGACGGTCGCTCGAGGTGCGGTCGGCGTCACGGACGTGTATTGAATACTTGCATAGGAGCCCTCTGATGATCACTCTACGCCGCAGCAACGAGCGGGGTCATGCCAACCATGGTTGGCTCGACTCCTGGCACAGTTTTTCCTTCGCCAACTACTTCGATCCGAAACACGTGCATTGGGGTGCGCTGCGGGTCATCAACGAAGACCGCGTGGGCGCCGGCGGCGGCTTCGGCAAACATGGCCACCGTGACATGGAAATCATCAGTTATGTCCTGAACGGCGTGCTCGCCCATGAAGACTCCATGGGCAACAGCGCCAGCATCGTGCCCGGCGAGGTGCAGCGCATGAGCGCCGGAACCGGCGTCGTGCACTCGGAGTTCAACCACGACAAAACCGGAACCACGCATTTTCTGCAGATCTGGATCGCTCCGTCGAAGACCGGGGTCACGCCGTCGTATGAGCAGAAAGCGTTTTCACAGACCGACAAGCGCGGCAGGTTGCGACTGGTCGTGAGTCCGGACGGTCGCGGCGGGTCGGTGACGATCCACCAGGACGCGCTGATACATGCCGGCCTGTTCGATGGCCGCGAGCGTGTTGAGTACACGCTCGCGCCCCGACGGCTTGGCTACGTGCACCTGGTCCGCGGCGAGTTGACCGTCAACGGTCACAGGCTGGTCACCGGCGATGCGCTGATGCTGGAGGATGAATCGAAGGTCACCCTCGAACAAGGAACTGGAGCCGAAGTGCTGCTGTTCGACCTGCCGCCGATGACTTTGCAATGAGTGCCAGCGCCGCTGGCCCGACGAGCAGTGGGGCGTCCCGATTGTTTACTATGAGGTAACGGGTTCCGATCGAGAAGCCTCACTCGCAATCCGTGCAGATCTCATCAGACTACACGCCCGCGGTTTCGGCGAAGTCCTTAAAGCGCAAGGTATGGGTAGCGAGCAGTGTCTCCGCAAGAAACAGCAGGAGCGCCACTACAAAGGCCCCCACCGCGCCGAGAAAGATAGCCGGCACGAAACGCTCAGTACGCGGGAAAGCGGTCTCGCCAAAGAATAGCGCCATCACGGTCGCACCGATCGCCCTGCCGCAGATAACCAGCAGCGCAACTGATGCATTGCAGAGCGGGCCACGGATATGTAGGCGGCGCAGCTCCCAGCGGGCGTGCTTCGGTCTATTCGCGGATGCCGCCTCGAGCCGCTCCTCAATCTGCCGTGCGCGATCAATGATTCGTGCCAACCGTGATGCGACGGTGCCGATCAAGCTGGCTACCGCTGCGAGCATGAACACCGGGGCGACTGATAGCTGCACGGCGTGGAGAATGGTCTCGTTCATTTCTCAGCGATGGCGTCGGAGTGCGCCCGCTGTCTCACCCACTCAGAATCTGGGAGAGGCATTAAACAAGACCCGCCGCATTATGTGCGAGTGAACACCGGTCCCAATGCTGCGACGCCGTCTCCGAGCAGCGCAAGCACGATGAGGCCTACGATCCAAAACGCTGGGTATTCCCAGCCGCCGTCCTTATTCGTGAACAGCCAGCCGTTCTTGCCATGAACGAGCACAATGGTTCCGACGATCAGCGGGATGAGAAGAAGCGCCACCCAGCGCGTTTCGATGCCGAGCAACAGCAGAATCCCACCGCCGATCTCGGCCGCCATCGTGAAATAGGCAAGGAAGCCGGGCACGCCTAGCGACTCGAAGTACTTCGCTGCACCGGCAGGCGTGAATACGACAATCTTCAACCACACGTGCGCGAAAAACATCAGCGCGAGCGCCACCCGCAGCAGCAGCGCCGCATAGCCGACAAGCTCAGGGTTTGTGGAGGTCATGATGTCTCCATAGTCATGTCGCGGCTTTGAATAGGGCGATCTCACAACGTGGTGAACGCCCAATCATCATCATCGCGCTTGCCCGTCAGAACATGCCGTTGCCATTGGCCGATCTCTCAGGCACGAGCTGCAGCACGTCCCAGTGCTCGACGATCTTGCCGTTTTGGTCGAGACGAAAGATATCGATGCCTGCCCAACTATTGTCCCGATCGCCGGGCCACTCCTGGTGACAATGCAGCACCACGTAGTCGCCCTCGGCGATGGCACGCTTGAACTGCACGCGCTTGCCCGGATACTCCTTCGCCATGCGCTCGAAGTAGTCGATGAATGCTTGCGCCCCGTCGGCGACATCTGGATTGTGTTGAATATAAGTACTGCCGACGTAGCGCTCGACGGCTTCTCGGGGGCGGCACTGATTGAACATCAGGTCGTAGAACGCCATGGTGTTCTCTTTGTTTCGCGTTTGGACATCCGTCATTGTTACTCCTCCATCGCGGGCGGACATGATACGTGGCAACAGTGGCCACTCGACCTCTGATGGCACGTTGAAGAGCTCGATATTCGAGAACGCTGCATCGGCGCTGCTGAACATTGTGCTGGCTCGCGCGGCGATGGTTGCCGCAGTCGCGGCAATGGCCCTTGCGATCGCCGCATGGTTCCGACGCCGAGGCCGGGTGCACCCAAGACTGCAAAGCGTCGATGCCACCTGATTCAAAGGAATCACCGTGATCCCCAAGGGCGGGAGACGCAGCAAGAGCTCTTGTCACCGAAGACCCAGATCTTGAAACCCTCGCCAGGCCTCACAGCCCGAGAGCGACACGCGTGTACAACGTGCAGACGTTCTTCTGAGGCATCACCGTGGCGAACTACAGGTTCGGCGGCGGCTGAAACATCGGGACCACCGACTGTCGGCATGCATCATCAGAACATCGCGCGGGCCCCGGATCGCACGCGGCGGCAACTATATCTTTGATGGCACGCCGCAGAAGCTTGTCGCGCTGCACGGGAAGCCGTCCCACCGCTAAGCTGAATGCAGACCAGACCCTCACGACGTGAATCCGTCGCTCGTTCCCGACTACGCTTCACGCCTCGCTCCGAAAACCCGCGGCGCGATGGCTACCGTCACAGTACGGTCTATTCTTCGAGTGCCCACAACGGCAAAGCCAGCACTCGTTGACGCGATTAACCGTCTTGCCCGTACCGGTCAAGACCTCGAGATTGCCGGTAACGTGCAAAGGCCCGTCGACAATCGGGTCGATGTTGAGGGCACCGTCGCGCTGCGCGAGCGGTTCCGATGCCGTTGCGTTCACCTCCCCGCTCGCGGCAAATCCCGCGGCAGGCGTGGCGCGGTCCGGATGAATCCACGCGCCTTGCGCGTTGGGAACAAATACATCCGGACGGTCGAGCACGCAGTGGCGCGAGTGAATACAGCGCTCGCCGTGGAAGCGCACCACGACTGCATGACCGCGAACGATCTCTTCGCTCATCCTGTGCTCCTTTTGCGAGTGACGTGAACCCGCCTGTCGGTCAGGTTTTCGATGCGCTCCACACTCTACGCGGATGGCGGCCGCGTCGTCATCTTCGATTGCCTAGCGCGCTTGCGCTACGTTGTGTAGACGATATCCCAGGGCCGATGTCCCGCTGTTTCAGGTCGCACCCAGGAGCCGCTCGCAGCTTCCGCGATGGCGGGTTGACTTTCAAACTCGAGGGACGCGCGGAAAGAAACTGACCTGAAGGGCGCACCGAGACACGCTCGGCGCGACCTTCATCGCCGTGAGGCGTTAGCTCTCGTATTTGAAGGAGAGTTGCATCCGCGTGCGAAACGCTACCACCTTGCCGTCTTCAACTTTCATGTCCATCTGCGCGACTTCGGCCACGCGCAGATCACGCAGGCTCTTCGAGGCCATTTCCACCGCCTTCTTGGCAGCGTCCTCCCAGGAAACGGCACTGGTACCGATTACATCGATGACGCGATAGACCCCTTCGGTTGCGTTTCTCTTGGCCATGGTTCGCTCCTTTGCGTTAAGGGCATACAACTCTTCGCTCGTCACATCTCACGCTTCCCGCTACTGCTCCCTCACCTCCACAAGCGCTGCACACTCAGTTCGAGGTCCCGGTCCGACACCCCGGTCCGGGAAGATCAAATGAGGCGGACTTCCGGCTGCTTGAGGAACGTGTAGATTCCGCCGACCGTCGAGGCCAAGTACAGGTCCATGTAGATCCGGTCGAATGCCTCGAACCGATACACCTTGAAGCTGTTGGCGCGCTCGTCCTCCTTCGTTGCGCTGCCCGCGCACGAGAAGGCGAACCTGCCGAGCCCCGCGACTTCATAGGGTTCGTGCTCGTGGCCGCACAGCACCAGGTCGATCCCCATCTGCTCGAATAGCTGGATCACCTGCGTCGCGTCGCGCAGTTGCGAGAGGGCAACCCTCCCGTCCTTGCGCGCGAGATGGTGGTGCAGCAGCACGACCTTGAAGCTCTTCTCGTAATCGTAATTGGCGGGTAGATCGGGCCGCGTGCGCGCGCGCAGTGTGCCTCGCATCGCCGATAGCACGCCCCGCTGCTGCTCACCGACTTCGCCCATCCGCATCAGATTCTTCGAGTTGAGAAAGTTGAGTCCGGCCAAACGGTTCGAATCGAGGCTGAAGACCGTCACGCAGCCCAGAGGCGATGGCCAGAAGCCTACCGCCGGAAATACGGTCGGCAAGTACTCGCCGTATACACGCGAGCGGTCCTGCGTCGTCAACAGGCTGCGCATGAACATGTCGTGATTGCCCGGCACGACGCAGCCCTGCCCACGGAGGTTGAGCCCGGTTGCGGTGTCGGCGGAAATCATGATCTCGCGGTTGATGTAGTTCGCCACGACCTCGAACGCCGCGGGGTTCGCCGAGGTCGTCTGATCGCCAGTGATCGCCACGAGCACATTGCCATCGAACTCGGCGTTCAGGGCGCCAAGCGCGTTGCTCATGCCGACCGCCAGTGCGAAGGAGTGCTCGGAGACGCCGAGGCGCTTGCGCCAGTAGCGCGTCTTCGTGGCGCGGAACATTCGCCCGAAGTGGAAATCAGAGACGTGCGCAATCGCGAATGCGGCGCTCATGCCGGCGCCCTCTCGCGGTCGAGCTGGGGATAGAGAAAGCCCAACACGTAGCCAAGGTCCGGGTACAGCTTCGCCAGAAGCACCGGCTGCGGCGCGAATGTCGGCAGCGCCTCGTCGAGCGCCTGGTACAGGCCGAGCGGGAACACTTCGAGGCTGCGCTCGCCCCTCGCTTTCGCCGACGTGAGTTCGCCGCGAACGTGCAGCGCGACCGCGTCGAGCAGCGCCTGGGCATTGCGGCGGCCAAGGCCGGTCGCGAACATGATCGATGCGATCGCCGCCTCACGCACTTTGCTCTCCGGCGCGGGGAACGGAAAGTCCCAGGACACGACGCTGGCGGGGGTTTCACCATCGACCCGCGCGAGTCCTGCGAGGATCGCGGTCATGCCGGCGAGCGCGTCATCGACAACGTCGATATCGACGTCCAACTCCCGTGACAACGTACTCGATCGAAGATCGACCTTGCGAATGTCGAGCTCTGACAGACGCGAGCGGGCGATCAAATCATCGACCCGCCGGCGCTGATCGTTGCGCTCGTCCCGCTCCAACCGATGCCAGAGCAGGCGCACGCCAAGCTGCGCGAGCGCTTGAAGCAGGACCAAGCCGACCACAACCGCGAAGGCCACTTCAGCATCCAGGCGCAAGCGCAGCACCGGGAACAGCAGCGCGCCAAGCAGCGCAACGATGAGGGCGAATCCGTGGCGGCCGAGCACTTCCCCGACCAGCTCCCGTAGATGTCGCAGCGACAATCGGCGTTGGATTTCAGCCATGGGCGGTGCGGGATGGTCGGAGCGGGGCAGTGTAAATCAGCGAGCGCGCGGCGAGCGGCGACAGTTGGGCTGGCCGCGTATGCGGGCCTGGAACTGTTCTCAGGTGTGACCGGATCGCAGACCGGTGTTGCGCTCTTCGCGCACCTTGGTGGGTTGCTCGGCGGCTGGATTGCATGGCGCTAAGGCAAGTCGGTATCGAATCGGCTGCCCCGCCGATCGTCGTGTCGTCGCCAGCGTCGGGACGCATCCTGATCCGCGACACCCGTTCGGATGGCTGCCATCTTCATAGTAAGCACTCGTAGGATGCCATCTGTGGGAATCACGGCCGCCGAGTATGGACCACCACCACGCGAGGCCGCGATCGCGGCGACATAACCTACCGGCGTCGGGAACCCTCGCCCGCTCGATCGCGCCGAAACGGCGGGGGCAGCGTAGTGTCGCGCCGCGTCGATATCGAACGGCAGCACCCGATCGCGAAAGAGGGCTAGGAGTCCTTCGAGCGCCACATGCAATGGGCTTTTTCGCTTACCTGCTGGGAGCGCAGCAATGCCGAACAGCAACTCCACCACCGCCACGCTCGACGGATAAAGGGTTTCGGCCACTTCGTTGTCGAGCCACGAGCGCACCGCCGGTTCGGCTCGCGCTTCATCGCCCCCGACACCACCATTGTGTCCAAGATGATCATCTGAGTTTCATGGGTCTAGCCGGGGTTCGGTCGCGCGCGCGTGCCACGGTGTCCAAGTCATCATCGCTCAGGCTGAGCTTGCGACCGAGGGCTGCCAAGGATTCGCCCATGCGCCGCCGCGCCTGCGGCTTCACCGCGTTCTCCAAAATTTCGCGCACTTCGGATTGGATGCTACGCCCGTGCTGAGCCGCTCTCACCTGCAATGCGCGATGCACCTCGTCGGGCAAATTCCGGACGGTGATCATAGCCATACATCATTTCCCCAAAAACGCAGTCGATGCATACTGAGTGCATGCATTCCGTCAAGGCTACCTTTGTCGGCTTGAAGAGCGCCTTCTGCCCGACCGGCACTTGCGGGTTGCGCTTGGATCCCCGACGAACTGACTTCAATGGCATCAGTCCGATGGGTCTTTGCAACGGCACTCGCAAATTGCACGGCCTCACGGATTGCCGGTTTCGTTTTACGTATCGCTGTTGTGCTGTGCGGCGATTCTTGGCCCTCTGGATGGAAACAGCACGGAATTCGATGGCGTTGAATCCACCGCGACTAGCCCCTATCTTCCAGGGTACGGCTTTTGCTGCCGTTCTCCGCTCTTACGCTACGAACGAGTAGTGCGCGCGGCGCGCGATCGCGGATGGAGCTGTACCTAGGCACCATATCGGCAGCGGCACGACGGGCTTTCGCATTAGGAACAGAATGGAACTGACCGATGCTGCCATCCTTCACTCGCAATCTGATCATCGCACACGTACTGCAGTACCTCATGAAGTCGGTTCTTGAACAGGACGCGGTCGGTTGGTTGGCGCTCTGGACCGGCGATCCGGCGGCCTTGGTGGTCGCGCCAAGGACCCTGATCAGCTACAGCTTTCTGCACGGAAGCCTGTTCCATCTCTTGTTCAACATGTTTGCGGTGTGGATGTTCGGCGCGGATCTCGAACGAGTGTGGGGCGCCCGCCGTACTGCACTGGCCTACTTCTCAGGTGTGGTGTTCGGCGCCCTCGCGCAGGTAGTGATGGGCCAATGGCTAGCGCTCGGTCACGTTCCGGTGGTGGGCGCATCGGCGGGCGTGTTCGCATTACTGCTTGGCTTTGCGATCGTGTTTCCGAACCGTACCGTCGTGCTGCTCATTCCACCGGTGCCGCTGCCTGCGCGCGTCTTCGTGGCTGCGTATGCGGGACTGGAACTGGTATTGGGCGTGACCGGATCGCAGGCTGGTGTTGCGCACTTCGCGCATCTCGGTGGGCTGCTCGGCGGTTGGATCGCCTGGCGCTACGGCAAGTCGGTGTCGAATCGACCGCCCCGCTGGTGATGGCGCCGACGCCAAATCTCTGCCTGTCCCGATGCGGGGCGCCGGTGATTTGATACGGTTCGGCGAAGCATGCGCGCCCAAATTCAACGGCTCGGACGCCGCCTTGACGTACGCCGTCTCGGACCGGGTCTGATCACCGGCGCCGCGGACGACGACCCGAGCGGCATCGCAACCTACTCGCAAGCCGGTGCGCAGTTCGGCTTCGCGATGCTCTGGACCGTGGTGTTCACGCTGCCAGTGATGGTCGCGATTCAGATCGTGAGTGCGCGGATCGGTCATGTCACAGGACGAGGGTTGACCGCGAATATCAAAACGCGGTTCCCCCGCCCAGTGCTGTTCGCGGTCGTGGCGATGCTTCTGATGGCGAACACTCTCAACATCGCGGCCGACCTGGCCGCGATGGCCGAGGCACTTCGCCTGGTGCTCGGCGGCTCGTCCCACGTCTACGCTGTCACCTTCGGACTGCTTTCGGTGGTGCTGCAGGTGTTCGTCAGCTATCACGTCTACGTTCGCTGGCTGAAATGGTTGACGCTGGTGCTGTTCGCGTACGTTGCGGTCGCCTTTACGCTGCAGGTCGATTGGCTGCAGGTGGCGTGGCTGTCGCTCCGGCCGTCGCTGCCGCGCGGGCACGTGATGCTCCTCACCGTAGTCGCGGTGTTTGGAACGACGATTAGCCCCTATCTGTTCTTCTGGCAGGCGGCTCTCGAAATGGAGGACGCAAGTGCGAGGCCGGCGTCTTCGCACACTACCGCTCACGTGCGTCGGCACCTGAGGCGAATCAAATGGGACAGCCTCGTCGGTATGACGTTCTCCAATCTGATCGCGTTCTTCATTATCGTGAGCACCGCGGCAACCTTGCATGTCGCCGGCGTTCACGACATCCAGACTTCCGCGCAGGCGGCGGAGGTGCTGCGGCCGCTGGCCGGTGAGCTGACGTTCTTGTTGTTCAGCCTGGGCATCATCGGCACGGGTCTGCTCGCGGTTCCGGTGCTCGCCGGATCGGCCGCTTACGCGGTCGCCGAGGCCGCCGGCTGGAATGGCAGCCTGAGACTCCGGCTCGAACATGGCGAAGGTCGCGGCTTTTACGGTGTGATCGTCGCCGCCACCCTCGTCGGCGTGCTGCTGTGCTTCACGCCGATGGACCCGATCAAGGAGCTGTTCTGGGTGGCGGTGCTGAACGGCGTCGTGGCAGTGCCCGTGATGGCCGTCATGATGATTCTCGCGAGCGACCCGGGCACGATGGGCGAGCATGTCGTGGGGCGCCGATTGCGGACTCTCGGTTGGCTCGCTACCGCAGGAATGGCGCTGACGGTACTCGCGACACTCGTGACGGCGTAGACAAGCCGCGGGCTACGACGTCACAAGTCGACCCTTGAACGCGAACGGAAACTTCGCGCCGTTGGGTGTACCCCAACCGATCAGGGTGTCTTCAGCTTTTCGATCCCCAAGGCCTTGAACACGTACTTTTCGTACAACGGCTCCGAGGTGCCCTTCTTCATCTTGCGCAGGAAGTACTTCTCGAATGCAACCTTGGCAAGATGGACCCATTTGCCTTCACTGAACCAATTGACGTTGCGTGGCGGATTCTGCGGCAAGGCAACGAAGGCGATGCCGGTATCCCCCATGTCGGCCAGACAAACGGCGTTCCACGTGGCCCGTGTCGACGGTGGCTTGGCGTCGATGGCAGCCCTGATGTTGTGCGCCGTCGCGGTGACCATTGATTCAATCATGTAGCCGGTCTTCGGCGCACCGGTCGGCACCGGTGTGGACTCGATCGGGGGAATCGCCACGCATACGCCAACCGCGTGGACATTCGGATACTTCGGATTGCGTTGGTACTCGTCGATGAGGACGAAGCCGCGCGGATTGACCAGGCCTTCGATGCCGAACACCGCGTCGATGCCCTTGAAAGCCGGCAGCATCATCGAGTACTTGAACGGCAGCTCGTGGGTCTTCTTCGGCCGGCCGTCGTCGTCATGTTCGGTCGCGAGCATTTTTCCCGCCTCGACCTTTGTCACTTTGGCGTTCGTGATCCATTTGATATGCCGCTCACGCATCGCCGATTCCAGCATCGTCTTGGAATCGCCGACTCCGCCCAAGCCGAGATGTCCGATATAGGGCTCGGCCGTCACGAACGTCATCGGCACGCGGTCGCGAATCCGCCGCCGGCGCAAATCGGAGTCCATGATGAACGCGAACTCGTAGGCTGGCCCGAAGCACGATGCGCCCTGCACCGCCCCCACCACGATCGGCCCTGGATCGACGACGAAGCGTTCCCACTGATCGGCCGCTCGTACGGCGTGCTCGACCTGACACACCGACTGAGTGTGATGCTCGGGCCCCAAGCCTTCCACTTCATCGAACGCGAGCCTCGGTCCGGTCGCGATGACGAGATAGTCATAGTCGAGGAAGGTTCCGTCGCCGAGCTCGATCTGATTGCGCTCCGGATGTACCCGCTTCGCACCGGAAGGATTGAATCCGATGCCTTTCTTGTCGAGGTAGCCCGCGACCGGGAACTCGATGTCGGACCGCTCGCGCCACTTCACCGCGACCCACGGATTCGATGGTACGAATTGGAACGTCGGACCGTTGCCGACAACCGTGATGCGTTCATCGGCACGAGCCAAGGCCTTCATCTCGTAAGCCATCGGTAGCCCACCCAATCCCGCGCCGAGGATGACGATATGCTTCATTGCGGTCTCCTAGAAAGGACACGTTACGCTAGGACATGCGCGTCAATCGCGGGTTGAGTACAGTCAATGCGCATCGAAGATTTTTTTGCGCGAACGGGTCGCCTGCGCTGCGGCTCCTGCACGTAGCATGGGCGCCCGAGTGACACTGACACTGAGTCAGCAGTCAGGTGGTGATCACGGCTTGATTGAGTTGGGCGAGCCTGCTCGCGCGCGTGCCTCAATCTGCATCCTCGCAACCCCTGGCAACGCCGCCGACCCATGCCTTTGGTCATGCACTCACGTGACCGGCGGCACGTGTCGCGGTTGCCCCGGTTCCATAGACTCAGCGATTGTCGCGGCGGGATCGGCCCACCTCCCGCCATGACGCTTGATGGCAATGGTGTCAGGTTAGCGAAGTCTTCACGCCCGAACGACCTGCCAGCTTATTCGTGCAGGCAAATCCGGAAGTGCCGAGAGTAGAAAACAGCCCCCCGATCAATTCGCACCAACGACTGCTGGCGATCGTCCTTTTCGCTGGATTGATCGTCGCATGGTTCGGATTGATCGAACTGCGTGGCCTGTTTCAGCCCGACGAGGGCCGCTATGCCGAGATACCGCTCGCCATGTTCAACTCCGGCGACTGGGTGACCCCTCGGCTCAACGGCTTCAAGTACTTCGAGAAACCGCCGCTGCAATACTGGATTACGGCAGCGACCTACGCGCTGTTCGGTGCGGACGAATGGACGGCGCGTTTGTGGCCTGCATTGACCGGTTTCCTGGGAATTGCGATCGTCGCGCTTACCGGCAAGCGACTGGCGCCCGCGGCGTCGGTCTTCGTACCCGTCGCGGTGCTTTGCTCATCCTGGGGCTACTTTGTCGGCGGGCAAGTTCTGACTCTGGACATGGGGCTCAGTTTCTTTCTCACTGCCGCCCTGTGCGCGTTCGTTCTTTCGCAACAGCCTGACGCCGTGCCTGGCACGCAACGCCGCTGGATGCTCGGGTGCTGGGCAGCGATCGGTCTGGGCGTACTGAGCAAAGGACTCGTGGCGATCGTGCTTCCGAGCCTGGCTCTCGCTGCGTATGTGTTGCTGCAGCGGGATTGGCGACTCGTTCGCCGGCTCGAACTTATGCGAGGCATTGCCCTGCTGGCTGTGATCACCGTTCCGTGGTTCCTCCTGGTGCAGGCGCGCAATCCGGAGTTCTTTCACTTCTTCTTCATTCGCGAGCACCTCGAGCGTTTCGCGCTCCCCAATCATCATCGGACCGGACCATGGTGGTACTTCCTGCCGATAGTCGCGCTGGCGATGCTGCCGTGGACGGCATTGCTCCCGCGAGTCTGCGTTCGCGCGTGGCGGCACCCGACGACACCGCGAGCGAACGTCGGCCCCGCGTTGAACGTCGACCGACTGCTGCTGATCTGGGCAGTCGTGATCGTCGGATTCTTCAGCGCATCGAGCTCGAAGCTGCCCGCCTACATCCTGCCGGCCCTGCCAGCGCTTGCCCTGCTGATTGCACGCAATGTTCACTGGAACGATACCCGCACCCGGCTCACCGCACCGCTCACGATGACTCTGGTGGGCGCCGCGACCGCCACCGCGTTGGTAACGGGAGCGCGGGCAGGCTGGTTCGGCGAGATGAACGCACCCGACTTGCAGGTGATTGAATGGCTCAGACCATTCGGCTGGACGCTGACCGTAGCGGGGGTGATCGCCGCTATCCTCGCGTTGCGCGGCGCAGCCGGACGGGCCATGCTGACGATCGCTGCCGGTTCGCTGCTGGCGCTGCAGTTCCTTCAATTCGGACTGCATCGGACCGACGAACGCTACTCGTCGGAGCGGCTGGTCGATTCGATCCTCGGCGAGAAACGCACGCTTCCCGTGAGTATTCACGTCTACAGTGTCGAGACCTTCGATGACACCGTGCCGTTCTATCTGGGTCGCCCGATCACGCTGGTGAGTTACCGAGGCGAGTTGGGGCCGGGCATCGCCGCCGAGCCGGAGAAGTTCATTGCCAGCACGGCCGAGTTCGTCGAACGATGGAAGGGCGAGTCGCAGGCCTATGCGATCATGACTCCGGCGATGTACGACGCGATGCTGCGCGCGCACTTGCCGATGCACGAAGTCTCGCGCGATCTGCGCAGGGTCCTGGTCGCGCGAGCCCCGCACGGACGATCATTCCGCGCGTCGACGATGCCGGTTCGCTCTAGGGGAGGATCCCTAGGCGATCGCCGGCCCGACGCAGACCAAGAACGCGTGACGACCAGTGCGACGGACACATCCGAGCCTGGCGGAAACATCGGCTGCAAGGAAATCTGCGACAGCGCCAGGGCGGCGCGTGCGCAACCGGGGGGCTGCCTTGCATTGCAGTCAGGCGCCGTGCCACCGCGCACCAGCGGGCACCAATGCTCATAACCGTATCAATAGCTCTCGATCGCTTGGGCCCGAAACGAATACTTACTCTTGCTATTGATGCGCGCCCGTTCGCGAACATCCTCGGACGCTACATTAGCCGGGAGGATCGGCTTTCAGTTCGTGAGGGAATCTTTCATGAAGTCACTGGCGATTGCACTCGTTGCTTTTTCAATCGGTGGTTGCGTTGTGGCGCCAGCGCCCGTGCGCGTCGTTGCACCGGTCGGTGTAGTGGTGCCTCCAGGCGTGGTGTACGTCGCACCGGCCTATCCGGCACCTGGCCCCGGATACCACCATCGGCACCATCCGCGCTACGGATGGGGTTGGTACCACGCCGATCGCGGCTGGCATCACGGTTGGCGTTAGCCCCATCCCGGCGTGATCTCGCCGGGTTGTCGGGCGTAAGCCTTCCTAGGTTGTTTCGACACGCTGCGTGCAGTGACGCACGTCATGCGAGGTTCGTGACGGGTGGGACTTTTCTGGCGAACCGCCGCGATGGATCGTGGCACTTCACGAAGAAAGATTCGCCGCGTGATTTCCGCAGTCGCCTCCCCTGATTCGAGTGGCGCGACAGCATGTCGTGTTGGCTGTGCTTACCGCACTGACGAATACGCATGCTGATCGTTGCCCTGGCCTGCCTGGTGCTGGTTGTCGCAACGACCGTCATCCACTACGAGGCGCTGCGCGGCCTGAGCGCTGCGCTGGGGCGCGTGGAGGTATCGGCGCGCTTCAAGTTGGTTATCGTCATCCTGGTAGCCTTCGTTGCTCACGCATCGGAGATACTGTTGTATGGCCTTGCCTTCTTGTGGCTGATCGCAAAGGTCAAGCTCGGCGGCCTTGGCGAACCCATGGAGCTTTCACTGGTTCGCGCTCTGTACTTTTCGGCCGAGACCTACACCTCGCTAGGCTACGGAGACATCTTCCCGACCGGCGCGATTCGCATGCTGGCCGGTGTTGAAACGCTGAACGGCCTGCTTCTGATCGGCTGGTCCGCGTCGTACACCTATCTGGCGATGGAGCGCTACTGGAAGATCGAATAGACGCGCTCGAGGACTACACTGCCGTCCGTCGGCGCACGTCGAGCGCCCTAACTCGCCACGGTGACCGAGCCCGATTCGCAACGCGCCTTGGATGCCCACGCCGGCGAGCGTTGGTGGGACACCGCTCGCAAACTGTTCGGCCGACTTGCCCCGTGGCTCGGCGTCGTGTTCTTTTGTATCGCGCTTTGGGCCCTGTACGACGCTCTTCAGCACTATCGATATGTCGAGATCGTGCATGCCCTCGAGCGCATGTCGATCTCGAGGATCCTCTGGGCATTGTCGCTCACGGCAATCGGTTACGTGGTACTGACCGGTTACGACGCCCTCGGCTTTCGGAGTATCCACCGCCCGTTCCCGTACCGAAATATCGCGCTTGCGTCGTTCATCGGTTACGCGTTCGGCAATAACGTCGGCAACACCTTGATCGGTGGTGCCGCGGTGCGCTATTGGATCTATTCGAGCTTCGGCGTCTCACCGGCCGAGGTCACGCGCATTGTCGTCTTCTGCAGCGTCACGTTCTGGGTCGCACTCGCCGCGCTCGGGGGCCTAGTGCTCTCGCTCCTCGTCCCAGGCGTTGCGCCGAGTCCATACCTGCACTTCATCTCGACGCGCGCGCTCGGTGTTTCGCTGCTGGTCGCGCTCGCGGCCTATCTGGTGGCGTTGACAGCGCTTCGCTGCAGCACTCGCGTCCACCCGCCGATCGAGCCGCCGTCGGTCACGATGACATGCGCGCAGATCGGCATCGGCACGACCGACCTGCTCCTCATGGGCAGCGTGCTCTATGTGCTCCTGCCCGCGGCGAGCGCTCCAAGTTACCCGGAATTCCTTGCGGTGTTCTTGCTTGCATTGATCCTCGGTATCGTCAGTCAGGTCCCTGGTGGACTCGGCGTGTTCGAGGGCTCGCTATTGGCCATGCTCGGAGCGCGGATCCCCCCGCCGGAGCTCGCGGCTGCCCTATTGATGTTCCGCGCGATCTATTACCTGCTGCCGCTGATCGCCGCGATCGTGCTGATCGCAGTGCGCGAAGGCGTGCATGGCCTGGACCGAGCGCCGTTGCTTCGCTCCCGTCTCGGAGCTTGGGTGCGCGAGCTCGTTCCGCAGGCGCTGGCCATCACCACCCTGGTCGGCGGCGCGGTACTGCTCTTCTCGGGCGCTACCCCGTCGACCCGAGGTCGGCTGTCATGGCTTCACCATGTGCTGCCATTGCCGGTGATCGAGACCTCGCATTTCTTGGGTAGTCTCGTTGGCGCGGCACTACTGGTCCTGGCACGCGGGCTACAACGACGGCTCGATGCGGCGTACGGACTGTCCCTTGCTCTGCTCCTCGCCGGCGCGCTGTTGTCAATCGCCAAGGGGTTCGATTACGAGGAGGCGATCCTTCTCGCCTTGATGGCAGCAGCGCTCGCTCCGTGCCGGCGCTACTTCTACCGCGAGGCCTCGCTTCTTGGCGATCGATTCACGGTTGAGTGGATCGCGACGATTCTCGTCGTGATGATCGGCTCGGCATGGCTTGCAACGTTCGCCTTCAAGCACGTCGAATATTCGCACGAGCTATGGTGGGCGTTCGCGCTGCGCGCCGAAGCGCCGCGCTCGATGCGCGCCATCGTCGGTGCGATCGCCCTGCTGGTGATCGTCGCGATCGCGCGGCTGCTTCGACCCGCAGTCCGGCGTGCGCCGAGGCCGCTGCCGGCGGACATCGAACGTGCCAGACCGATCGTCGAGCGTTCACCGAACACCCACGCCTATTTAGCTCTACGTGGCGACAAGAGCTTGCTTTTCAGCGAGCGGGGCAACGCTTTTCTGATGTATGGCCGCGCTGCGCAAAGTTGGATTGCGCTGGGCGATCCGGTCGGCCCGCCGGACGAGGCGCGCGAGCTCGCGTGGCAGTTCCGCGACCTGTGCGATCGGCACGGCGCTCGGGCGGTGTTTTTCGAGGTCGGGCTCGCCTACTTGGACGTCTATCTGGATCTGAATTTGCAACTGCACAAGCTTGGCGAGGAAGCGCGTGTCGACCTGCGCACCTTTGACATCCACGGTGCCAGGCACCGAGATCTGCGTCAGGCGAGCAGTCGCCTCGCCCGAAAAGGTTACCGATTCGAGCTGGTATCGAACGAGAACACCGCAGGGCTTGTCCCCGCGCTGGCCGAAATCTCCGAGGCATGGCTTACCCAGAAAGCGACCCGCGAGAAGGGGTTCTCGAACGCGTCGTTCGAGCCGCGCTATTTGTCGCAGTTCCCGATTGCGCTCGTACGCGACAACACCAAGGTGATTGCTTTCGCGAACGTGCTCCGCGGGGCAGCGCATACGGAGCTTTCGGTCGACCTGATGCGGCATCGCCCGGACGCGCCGAACGGCACCATGGATTTCCTGTTCACCGAGCTTCTCATGTGGGGCAAGGCGCAAGGCTATTCGTGGTTCAACTTCGGCATGGCACCGCTCTCAGGGCTTGCCGAGCGCGGCGGCGCACCGCTTTGGCACCGCGCCGGCGCGCTCATCTATCAGCATGGCGAACACTTCTACAACTTCCAGGGGTTGCGTCGATTCAAGGGCAAGTTCGATCCGCAGTGGTCTCCACGGTATCTCGCATGCGCCGGTGGCATCGCCTTGCCGTACGTGCTGCTCGACGTTGCGTCGCTGATTGCGGGCGGCGTCAAGGGAATCGTGGCGAAGTAGTGCGCCGACGATCCCCCGCGAGCGCACGCCGATCGTGAACTCCCCGAGCATGATCCGCCAATGGTCATGGCGCATCTACACGGCCTTGACCGTTCGCAAAGCGACCGAAGTGGGACACGGTAAAGGAATTGTCTTCCCACAAATTCAGAAGCGAATGACCGGACCATCCAACCCGCTCGACTCGCCAGCACCGAGGATTCCGGCGCCCGCCCATCCGCGCAAGCGACACGAACCGCTCCCTTCGCATCTGCCCAAAGCGGCCGATGATGACGCCCAAGCACCGCAGCGTATCGCAGCGATTCTCGCCAGTCCGAGTTATCGCCAAGCCGATCAGGACGTCGAATTTCTCAACCGCGACGACACGCGTGGCCTGCGCCTTCAACTCGACTACCTCAAGACTGAATTCCTGCTCGAGGAGCATGCGGTCAAACAGACGGTCGTCGTCTTCGGCAGCACCCGCGTTCCGGAACCCGCAGCCGCTCAACGTCAGGTCGACATGCTTCGCGTCGAGCTGGCAGGCCGCCCCACGGACGAGGCGCTTCGCAGGCGACTGCGCGCCGCGATGCGAATTCTCGAGAAGAGCCACTACTACGACGTGTGCCGCGAGTTCGGGCGGCTCGTCGGCCGCCACGGCAACGACGCGATCAACGGGCCGCTCGTCTTGATGACCGGCGGTGGTCCCGGGCTAATGGAGGCGGCGCATCGCGGCACTTTCGATATCGCCGCGAAATCCGTCGGACTGAATATCAAACTACCGCACGAGCAGTATCCGAACCCGTATATCACGCCCGAGCTTTGCGTCCGCTTTCACTATTTCGCGCTGCGCAAGCTCCATTTCATGTTGCGCGCCAAGGCGCTGGTCGCGTTCCCGGGTGGATATGGCACGTTCGATGAGTTGTTCCAAGCTTTGACGCTGGTCCAGACCCGATCGATCAAACCGATACCCATCGTGCTGGTCGGCCGATCGTACTGGCAGCAGGCATTCGACGCGGACTTCCTCGTCGATGAAGGCGTGATCGAGCCGGAGGATCGCGAACTCTTCTGGTATGCCGAGACTGCCCACGACATCTGGGCGGGCATCCTTGCGTGGTACCGATCCACGGGCGAGCCGCTATTGCGCGAGTAACTGTCACTTCAAGGAGGCCGCGATGAACCTGTCTTTCCACGGCGCCGATCGGGCCGTGACCGGCTCATGCCATCTCGTCGAGTGTGCAGGCCGTCGAGTTCTGATCGATTGCGGCTTGTTTCAAGGCGAGCACAGCATCGAAGAAGAAAATGCCGACCCGTTCGGCTTCGAGCCGTCAGCGATCGACGCGATTCTGCTCACGCATGCGCATCTCGACCATTGCGGGCGTCTGCCGCTTCTCGTCAAGCGCGGTTTTCGCGGTGAGATCATCGCCACCGCGCCGACCAGGGAGCTCACCCGCCTGGTATTGCTCGACGCGGCCCACGTCCAGGAAGAGGAAGCCCGGCGGCACGCCCGCGGCACCCGCCACAAGCCTGCACCCGGGCGCGGCGCCCTGTATTCGATCGTCGAAGCGCTTCGCGTCGTTGACTTCTTTGGTCGGACCGCGACGCTGGGAATAGCGATCGCGGTCGTCGAAGGTATCAAGGCTACGTTCATCGAGGCGGGTCATATCCTGGGTTCCGCTAGCGTCGTGCTCGAACTCTCGGAAGCGGCGGACAAGCGCACGGTCGCCTTTTCCGGTGACCTCGGAAATCGTGGGCGCCCGATCCTTCGCGACCCGGCGCCGCCTCCCCGCGCCGATGTCGTCGTCATGGAGACGACCTACGGCGACCGATTACACAAGCCGTTCGACACCTCGGTCGAGGAGTTCTACGGGGCGCTCAACGATACGTTCAACCGCGGCGGCAACGTTGTCGTCCCGACCTTCGCGCTGGAGCGTGCGCAGGAACTGCTCTACTACCTGCGCGCCGGGATTGAGTCGGGGCGGCTGCCGCGCGCAACGCAGGTGTTTCTCGATTCACCGATGGCGATTTCCGCCACCGCCATCTACGAGCGGTACCCCGATTACTACGCGCCCGCAGCGACGCGATTGTTTCGTGACGGGCACGACCCGTTCCAGTTTCCGGGCCTTCACTTGACGCGCGAGCTGAGCGACTCGATGGCGCTCGATCACCTCGGCGGAGGTGCGGTCATCCTGGCGGGAGCCGGTATGTGTACGGGTGGCCGGATCCTGCATCGGCTCCGGGACAATCTTCCACGCGCCGATTGTGGTGTCATCTTCGTCGGTTTCGCGGCTATCGGAACCCTGGCGCGCAAGATCATCGACGGCGCCCGCTCGGTTCGGATCCATGGCGAAGAGGTCGCGGTAAGCGCATCGGTGCATACGATCAACGGCTTCTCCGCTCACGCCGACCAAGCGGAGCTCGTGGCGTGGCACCGCGCAATAGAGGGCGTCGAGCGAACGTTCCTGGTGCACGGCGAATCGAGCGCCATGGAACGATTCGCCCAAGCGCTTGGCGATGCATCGATAGAAATGCCCGCGTTGCATCAGCAGGTCGCGCTGTAGCGCACGGGATAGCATTCGATGTGGCCGGGCGCAGTCGATTCTCCGGCGCCCCCGACATTCAGACGGCTGCCGAAGCGGGGCTTTCCGGTCTGGATTTGGATTTCTGGATGAGCGCGACAAGCTCCTCGATACTTGTTATTCGCAGCACCGACCCGCTACACATCAACGGCGATCACGCCACCAGCGATAGCTTGCGATGACGAAGGCGCGCGAGCGTGGGTCGCCGATGGGTCGGGTGCGTCACCAGGCGGACTGAAGCAGCGATCATTCGCGACATCGGTACCGGTTCGCATGGCGACGCCGACGTCTGCGGCAGCCAGCGCGGGCGCGCCGTTGACGCCGCCACCGTCCATCGCTACCCGCCGCCCCTGCCCCTTTAGTGTCGTCACCATCGCCACCGCGTCCCTCCCGACCCAAATCGGGCACGACGGATGTCCGCTATATCGCCGCAAAAATGCCTGCCCAGAACTTTGAGTCAACGAAGACACGAACAACGTTGGCAACGATATAGACACCGAGTGCAAACAGCGTGACGAAGAACACCGTCCGAAAACGCTGCTCACTGAGGTGTTCTCGAATCCATCGTCCTCCAATCATCCCAGCAAGGGCTGGTATCACGGCTGCGCTCGACAGAATGCCATGTGCAACCGTGAAGAGATCCGCCTGCCGTGTGCCAGGAACCGGGAGGTCGATCGAGTCATGGTGCGGCCATTCAAGCTCAAGGACATCGGGGCGCTGCGGTTCAATGCACGCTAGGATCCGCTCGACACAGAGGCTGGGGCGGTCCCTGGCCAGAATGCCACTGCGGGCGATCGATATCATCACGCTTGGCGCCATGCAGAGCGTCCACAGGGAGGGACTTCAATGAAGATCGCATTGCGCGCCTTGGCTGCCGGCTTGTTCGCGATCCCGACTGGGGCGGCCGCGCTGGATTTTCTATGCTCGGCCTCGCAGCGACAGGTCGCGCACGTGCCCGCGTCGTCGATCGGCACGTCGCTCGTCGGAGACGTGCTGAATGTCTTCGACGGCCGGCACGGCCCGCCGATCACCGGCGCCGATACGCCGGTATACGTGAACGTGCGGACCTGCAAATTCTCGAGCGATCCAGAGTACGAGACGTGGGTGTTCACGCGCGGCGCGAGCCGCAGCACCAGCAAGTGGGTGCCGCTCGCGGGCGCGCTGAACCGCTTCAACGGCCGGCCGATGTGGATCGTGGGACCGAAGCTGCCGGAGGGAACGAATCTCCTCGCGCACATGCAATCGGCGCGGCCGGAGATCCGGGTGGTGCGGCTCTATTTCGAGGAATCGAAGCGCGCCGCGATCGAAGCCGGGAAGCTCGGCGGTATGCAGGTCACCGAGCATCGCCTCGAATGGACGTCGATCAAAAAGGGTGCATTGGTGACCTTGCCTGATGGAAGATCAGTCCCTGTCAGCGCCGATCTGCTCGGACCGGAGGTGACCCTCACGCTCGCCAATACTCAACGTAGCTCGGAACCGAACGGCTACTCCGACGACTTCCATCTCGCGAACGCCGAGAACGAGCTGCTGAGCAAACCGCTCAGCTGCGATCGCTGCAAGGACTTCAAGGGCGGCGAGACGCGGGTTGTCCGTCTGCTCCCGGACATGCAGCCGCCCGCCACCTATACCAAAACGACACGGATGTTCCTCGTGAACACCCGGACCGGCCTTCGCCTTCCAGTGTCGCCGCCGAAGTAACGCGTCGAATCGATCCTTGATGGAGCGCGGCGGCGTCGATCCAATGGAGATTTGGATCCGTTGCCTCAACGGCGTTTCGTTTGCGCAGCGGCGCTCGTGGGGGGTTGCTTGTTGGCGAGTTGGAGGGTGGTTCCGCTTTGACCGGCCGCGGGCAGGCGAATCGAATAGCCGTAGCGTGCCTGCAGTGCGGGCGCTTCCCACTTAGTGGAGTGGCCGTTGCGGTAGTTGAAGTAGATGTTTCGTTTGGCGCCGCCATGGACGATGACCCGTGCGATCGCTTCGTCGTCGGGGTGGCCGAAGATGGCACCGTTGGTGCTGACGATGTAGTGCTGGGCCTGGACGACCCCGAACAGATCCACGGTGATGTTCGCGCTGCTGCAGTGGTGGCTGAGTTTGAAGGCGTCCACTTGCCAGGGCAGCGAGAGGCCGCGGTGCTTGGCAAGCGCGCGCAAGGCATCGGCCAGCACCGGCGCATACGCATCCGCGCCAAGTAAGACCGAGACGCCCTGATGTTCCAGCAGGAAGGCGATGCTCGAGCCGTTGGCCGGGGCGCGATCCACAGCGGTTGGCTGGGCGGCCAGATCTTCCAGGCTCATCATGGCCCCGCGCATGCCGGGGGGCTTGGACCGCGGTTTTTCCGGTTGCCCGAGTTTTTGCAATTCCTTGTCCCAGACCTTGAACAGCGTGGCGAGCGTCGCGGGGGTTGGAGACAGCAGCGTGATACGCGGCTCGCCCTTGGCGCTTGGCAGTTCGATGAACGGCGAGGCCGCCATGGTCACGGCCGGCTGTCCGCTCCATGCCTTGTTCCAGGGCAAGTCGGTGTGCCGCGCACCCAGCAAAGTCGCCAACGAGTGCCCCTCGGCCACCCCGCGCGAGACGCGCTGCGCCGGCGCGTTGAACCAAACATCGCCAAACGCGAGACCGAGCGAGCGGTCGTCGAAGAGCGCATGCGCCGCGCCGATGTGATCGTGGTCGATGTGGGTGATCACCGCGAGATCAATGTGACGCTTACCGCGCTCGGCTGGAATCTGCGCCAAGCGCTGCTTCAGGGACGGCCAGCATTCGTCGGTGCCGGTGTCCACCAGCAAGCGCCATTGCTTTCCCTTGAGCGCACAGGTGACCAGCACGGCGTCGCCGTAGGCGGCCGGTAACGCTTCGATGGTGATCGGGGCAGTTGGCATATTTATTTGTTCACGACCGCCGTCGCTTTGCTCCTGCGGACCTGCGAGGCGGCGGCGCGGACGGTGGCGCGCTGATTCCTCGCGTCACTGGGGTGCCTCCCCTTGTTGCGGGCGATGGTTCTGCGTCCTTGATGATCGCGACCTCGAAATGCATGCCATCGCGCCTGCCCGGGAAATGGCCACCCCAGAAGAAGCCGTGTTCATTGGCCAGTTGCACCAGTTCTCGCACGCAGCCGCGGTCGCCCACCCGCGGCGGCTCCACCCCGAGCCCGTTCATGCTGGCGTTGATGTCGAAGGCGGTCCCGAACGCGTGATTGCTCAGCTCCGTTCGGCTGCCCCGGATGAAGCGTGGAACAAAACCGCCATCGTAGGTGAGCACCCGGTCAAGAAGCTTCGCTTTCTGCCACGCCTGCCATAGCGCCGCGAGTTGCTTTGCCGCCAACTTATGAAATCGCACACCCCCATCGGAGGACGCGCCCTGGATGCCCACCAGTTGAGGAATGATCACGCGCTCGATGTTGCGCGACTCCCAATCGCCCTTGATCTGAATGTTCTCCGGGTTGCTCGGCAGCGGCTTCGAGACGAACTCGAACGCGCCGAATACTCGTTGGCGGTCCGCCGTTCGGGCCAGCGGCTTGAATGCCGGTGGCGGCGGAAAATTCGGCCCCTCTTTCGAAGCGTCACGTGCATCGGCGACGAGTTCAAATCCGATGAGCATGGCTTGGCCGAGCGTTTGATTGCCAGCCACGCCATCGGCCGCGAGGTTCCTTGCCTTCTGAAAGGCGATCGTCGCATCTTCGGTCGCCTTGTCGAACTCGCCAGTGACTTCCAGCGGTTGACCTTGCCCGCGCAAGAACACCTGCCACTGCCGGACATCTTCGCCCTTAAGCCCTTTGCGCAAGACTCGCATCGTTGAATTCCTTCCCGTTCATTGTGGCCGCCCGTGGGGCGGATCGGCGTACACCTGGACGTCGCGTTGAGCCGCATCGCTTCGGCGTCCAACGCATGGAGCAACCTGGGGGAGGTTACGCTAGCTCAGTCACGCGTGGCGGCGACGGGGCGATGCTAGACGCGCCGACCTCGGCTGCGTTTACACTGATGATCCGAAATGAGATCAAGCGCAGGGGGCCCAAGCCCTGAGCGCCGGCCGAGCAATGAAGCGCATCCTGACGATCCTCCTACTCCTAGCCGCCCCACACGCGCTCGCGCAGCCGAAACCCATCCGCGTGCTGGTCGGCCTCGCGCCCGGCGGTGCGGTCGAGATCACCGCGCGCGTGTACGCGGATCGCCTGCGCGCCGCGCTCGAAGTGCCGGTGCTGATCGAGAATCGCGTCGGTGCGAGCGGACTCATCGCGATGGAGGCGATGCTCGCCGCGCCGCGCGACGGCACAACGCTTCTGTTTGCGCCGAACGGCGGCGTAACGCTGGTGCCGCAGACCATGAAAGCGGCGAAGTTTGATCCGCTCAAGGATGTCGCGCCGGTCGCACGCGTCGCGCACGCGCCCTTCCTCCTTGTGGTGAATGCGAGCGTACCGGCGGCCACGCTCGCTGAGTTCATCGCCGCGGCGAAACAGAACGCGAACCTGCGCAACTTCGGCGCCTCGCCCGGAACGATCCCGCAGCTACTTGCGACCGCGTTCGGCGCCGCAGCCGGGCTCGACCTTCTGCACGTTCCCTACAAGGGCGCGGGCCAGGTCGTGATCGACCTGGTGGGCGGGCAGCTCTCGGCATCGCTGCTCACGCCGGCCGAGGCGCTGCCGCAGGCGCGCGCGGGCAAGCTGCGGTTGATCGCGCAGATCGCACCGACTCGTGTGTCGCTTCTCCCGGACGTGCCGACGTTCAAAGAGTCGGGCGTCGCGATCGAGAACGTAACGTGGTTCGGCTTCTACGCTGCGGCTGGCACGCCCCCTGCGGCGATCGATCGGATCGCTGCAGCGCTCAGGCAGGCGGCGCAATCGAGCGAGGTGCGCGAGCGGCTCGCCCAGCTCGGCCTCGAGACGCAGGTGATGGACGCGCGCGCTGTACTCGAGCTCATGCGCCTCGAGCACGCCGAGTGGGCACGTGCGATCAAGGCGGCGGGGCTGCAGCCGCAATAGGCCGCATAACCATCCACCAACCAGCGCCATTGCGTCGCCTTGAGGGCACAGGTGATCAGCACGGCGTCGCCACAGGCGGTGGGTAACGCTTCGATGGTGATCGGGGCAGTTAACATGTTCATTGTTCGCGACTGTCGACGATTCGGGCGTGCGAGCGTGCGACGATGCGGCGCTATGATCGTCCGATGACTCCATCGCCGTGGCGCAATCCGTTGATCCTGTTTCCGTGCTTGGGCCTGGCGGGCGCGGGCTCCATCATGGTCACTCTGATCAACGACAGCTTCTGCGACGAGCGAACAGGAACTTCCGACCCGAAAGCGGCGGCTGCTCCGACGGCCCGCAAGGTGGCGATTCGGCACACTCTCGAACGCTGTCGTTCGGACGTTGGGCCGCCGCGCCCTGTCGACGGCGCCGCTGTCGGCCAGTGGGTCCGCCCAGCAAAATGGCGAGACCTGATCGTCAGGGTGGCAACCTTCACAGCAGCCCTTCGCGCCGTGCAAACCCTGCCGCCTCCGTGCGATTCGCTGTTTCGGTCTTGGCGAGGATGTTACGCACGTGATTGGCAACGGTATTCTCCGAGAGGAACAGCGCTTTGCCGATCTCCTTGTTGCTGCGACCGATGGTGACCAGACGCAACACTTCAACCTCGCGGTCGGATAGGCCAGCGGGATTTGCGGCTCGCTCGCTCGGTGTGTCCAATTTTGCGTGCAATTGCGTGAGGCGTTCCGCCAGCGCATTCATGCCAAGCTTGATGCTTGCGTCGAGCGCCGTTCTCACGAGATCGGCCGCGCGTTGACGATCTTCCGGACGGCCCCGGGCAATAAGCATTGCGGCGTGCCGATGCTGCGTATGGGCTACCCAAGTCCAGGCTTCTTGGCGCGTGTTCATTTGCGCAGCATCGAGGAAATGCCGTTCGGCTTGGTCCCAGCGCTGCATCGTCGCAGCGAGCATGCCGAGATGACGATCCGCCGCACCCGAGCAGGCGAGGTTCGAGCCGGTGAGGAGGTTACAGCCGCGGTGCGGCGACAGCAGATCATAGAGCACTGCTGCGCGGGCACTATCGTTGAGGTACACGCACACTTCGGCGAGGTAGCCGATGGCCGTCACTCGCAGCGTGTCGAGCGGCAACGTGCCGAAGTCGTCGGCCGCGAGCGCGTCGAACGTACGCTTGGCATCTTCGCGCAGATCGAGCTCCGCGTAGATGAGCGTAAGCCCTGGCCGCCATGCAGCCGACTCCCGTGCGCTCGCGACGAAATGCTGCACGACGGGAGCCACTTCGCGCAGCCGCCCCTGCTCGCGGCGTACGCTGAACATTTGCACGCCGTATACGCCTAGCGCGTCGATGCCCGGTTGACGCTGCCCGAGCGCCAGCGCCTCTTCGGCGAAGCGCTCGCTTTCCGCAAGCCTGCCTTCGAGCAAGGCAGAGCTTGCGCTGGCAGTGAGCACGTAGTAGAGGTAAAACGGTTGGCGCAGCTGTTCGGCACGCCGGCGAAATGACGCGAATTCCGGTCGATAGGACGAGGAGTTGCCGCGCAGCGCCAGGCCGGTAAGCCGCCACGTCATCGTTTCCATCGCACGATCGACGCTACCGATCTGATCGGCGAGGCCGATCGCTTCCGCGGTTTGCTCGATGAACTCGTCGAGTCGTTGGGGATACAGTACGGACAGCCCCATTCTCAGCGCGACCTCGAGCGTGACCGCATCATTCATACGGCGTGCGACGGCGATGGCCAGCTCGCTGACCTGGTTGGCTTCGGCCACGACGCCGCAAAAAACCAGCGCGCGCGCCAGTGCCGCCAATACTCTCGCCTTCTCGGCGCTATCCTCCGGCCCGAAGCGCTCGAACGCATCGCGCAGCAAGCGTGCCGCGGCATCGCCCCGAGCCCCGGGTCGCCAGCTCGCGGTTTCGAAGCTGATCGCGGCGCGCGCAATGATTCTTGTCGTCGCCGGCGATCGCACTGAGCGAAGTCCGTCGACCGCGTGCTGAAACGTCTCGCGCGCTTCGACGTATTCCCCTGCCTTGGTAAGCGACTCCCCTAGGAGAAGCAAAAGCTCCGCGCGCGCCGTGTCGTCCGCCGTTGCCTTGGCTTCGAGGGCTTGCAGGGTGAGGCGATACAGCCGAGCCGATTCCTCATATGCCGCAAGCGCGTCGGCGCGCTCCGCCGCGCGCCGGGCGTACTCGCTTGCCTTATCGGCATCACCACCGGGCAGTGCTGCGCAGTAGTGGTGTGCAATGGCGGCGAGCGTCGTCATCTCGCTTGCGCCGCTCATCGCTTCCAGCGCGGCGGCTACACGCTGGTGCAAACGCGCGCGCCGCACCGCTGAGAGCTCGTCGTAGAGCGTCTCGCGAATCAGTGCGTGGGTGAATTCATAGGTGCCCGGCTCGACGCCCGGCTCGATCACGCGCCCGCTCTCTGCTTCTTCCAGTGAGGCGAGGCAGGTTTCGCCCCCTATGTCCGAGGTCAGGCGTTGCAGCAAATCGGGACGAAACGAGCGTCCGATCACCGCTGCGCAGCCCAGTATCTCGTTGCATCCTTTCGACAGCCGATTGAGCCGCGTGCCGATCGCTTCGCGCACGCCTTCGGGAATGCGACGCAGCGCACTAGCGCCGCTAGGGCCCGTCCGTTCGGTGCCGATCACGCCTTCCTGCGCCAGATAGCGCGCCATCTCCTGCAAGAAGAGCGGATTGCCTTCGGTCTGACTGAACACGGTCGCGAGCAGCTCGCGTGGGAGATCGCGTCCGGCGGTTTCGCGGACGAGCTGCGCCGACTCTTCCAACGTGAGGCCGCCCAGCTTGACGCGATACACCCATGAGTGACGCGCGATCTCACCCAACGTGTTGGACATGGGGTGCTGGCGCGTTAGCTCGATGTCGCGATACGTGCCGAGGATCAGCATACGCTGGTTGCTGACTTCGGACGCTAGGAATTCGAGAAAGCGCAGCGAGGCGGTGTCGGCACAGTGGAGATTGTCGAGGATCAGAACGAGCCCGCTCGTTCCCGCTACGCGCTTCCAGAATGCGGTCAGCGCGTCGAACAGCTGGAACCGTGCTTGATCAGGGTCATTGGCGCGAACTGGCGGGGGCAAGTCGGCACAGCGCTCGATGACGCTCGGTGCGATCTCGGCGATGATCGAGGCGCCGCGACCGAGCGCCGCGCGAATGGTCGGCTCATCGTACTGCGCGACGAATCCCTCGATCGCTTGCAGCCAGGGCCAATACGGCGGAGCGCCGGGCTCTTCGTTACAGCGGCCCCACAGCACTTGCAGGTTGCGCGCAGCGGCTTCAGCCGCGACGTGTCGCGCGATGCGCGTCTTGCCGATGCCCGGCTCGCCGGCAATCATTACGATCTGCCCGTTGCCACGAGCTGTCGCTTCGAGACTCTCGGACAAGCGCGCGAGCTCGGCCCTGCGCCCGACCAAGTCATCGCTCGACGCGTTGACATTCATCAGCGATCCATAAGCAAGAATTGCTTGGCGATTAGCATGGTCACAATGTCGGCTTAGAGCAAGCAATGAACCTATTCTATTGCTAGTGTCATCAACCGCTCTGCCGCGCGGTGAGCCTTTGGTCAGGCCGTCAACACTCGCTCCACACCTTGTCGAACACATCGCCTACGCGCAATATGCTGCACCACGAAGCTGCCGTCGAAAGCGATCGCCCCGGCACGATAGCTGGCGCTGCCACTTTCGACTGCCTCAGATCTCCGTCTGCTCGGATATCTCGAGGGCATCATCGACCTCGATGCCCAGGTATCTCACGGTCGACTCGATCTTGGAGCGCCCGAGATGCAGCGGCACGGCGCGCAGGTCGTTGGAGCGCCCGCGAACTCACAGTCCCGGCCAGCTAGAGACACTGGACCGTGGCCGTTTTGGAGCACGCCGAAATGAGGGCTAAGTACTGCGCCGCGCCGAAGAGAGCACGCACCGAATTCCCCCCGCCGGGTTAGGTACGTCTCCAACGTAACGGGGAATCAAATGCATGTGAACATGCATGCGACACTGGCCGCCAGCCCTGCCGATGTTGACCCCGATGTTGTAGCCGTCCGGGGAGAAGCCTGTCTTTATGTGCCTTTGAGCTTCGACAGGTAGTTCGAGAATCGCTGCTTGCTCGTGCTTCGTCATTTCGAAGAAATCAGCCACATGACGCTTAGGGATCACCAGCACGCGGCCTCGGCACGAAGTCGCAACTGCAGCCCTTCCTCGATCAAGCGCGTGAGGCTCGTGCGCTACCGGGCGGCCAAGGCCTTGGCATCGGCGAGAATTTGATCGTTCAGATTTAGGGTGGTCTTCATCGATCGAGAATACAGATGTCTGTACTGTGAACGAAGGAACTCGGGAAGGAGAATTCAAGCAACCTTTCGCGCCGAGAGGACGGTCGGGTCACGCCGGCAGGACCGCCAGATCGATGCATCGCTTGCCGCGCACGGGCGGAATCTGTGCCAAGCGCTGCTTCAAGGACGGCCAGCATTCATCGGTGCTGGTGTCCACCAGCAAGCGCCATTCCCTAGTCGTGTGCGCTTGGCGTGCTGCGGCGAAAGCGCTGTTCATCGCACGCGACGATGCGGCCCTATGATCGTCCAATGACTCCGTCGCCGTGGCGCAATCCGCTGATCCTGCTCGCGTGCCTGGGCCTGGTCGTCAGCCTGTCGATCGGCGCGCGACAGACCTTTGGGCTGTTTCTCGCGCCGATGGCCGTGGCGCAAGGCTGGACTCGCGAAACCTTCGGGATCGCCTTTTCGCTACAGAACCTGATGATGGGCGCCGCCTCACCGTTCGTGGGGTCGATCGCCGACCGCAAGGGAGCGGTGCTTTGAACAAACGACGCTATGCTTCCTCGCATGACTTGAGGTTGCCAGGGTGAGGTCAGCATGACGCTCCAGCGTATCGCGGTGCTCGGCCTGGGTAAGATCGGCGCGTTGGCAGCAACGCTCCTGCGCGAGTCCGGATTTGACGTGGTGGGATTCGACGCTCGCCTCCCGCGCGCGACCTTGCCGTTTCCGGTCGAGCAGGTCGACCTGGCTGTGGCGAGCTTCAGCGGCGCGGCATTGGATGGATTCGATGCGGTGCTCTCCTGCTTGCCCTATCAGCTCAATACAGCAGTAGCCCGTGCTGCGCATCACGCCGGCATCCACTATTTTGATTTGACCGAGGACGTGGCCACGACACGGACGATCGTGGAGCTAAGCGCCACTTCTCGCGGCGTCATGGCGCCGCAGTGCGGGCTCGCCCCTGGATTCGTTGGAATCGTCGCGGCGGATCTGGCGCGCGGGTTCGAGCGATGTCGGACGCTACGCATGCGGGTGGGTGCCTTGCCGCGCCATCCGACCGGGCTGCTCGGCTACGCATTCAACTGGTCCCCTGAAGGCGTGGTGAACGAGTATCTGAACGATTGCGAAGTCATCGAAGAGGGCCGCCATAAATGGGTCTCGCCGATGGAGTGGATCGAGACGCTCTACATTGACGGGGTCAAGCTCGAAGCGTTCACGACCTCCGGGGGCCTCGGAACGATGTGCGAGACGTTCCTGGGCAAGGTGGAGAACCTCGACTACAAGACCATTCGCTATCCAGGCCACGTGCAGCTCATGAACTTCTTCTTCCATGAGCTGTTGATGCGCGAGCGACGCGCGTTGGCGGGCGAGATTCTCACGCACGCAAAACCGCCGGTGGACGACGATGTGGTGTACCTCCACGTGTCCGCCGAGGGCATTCGTGAGGGCGCGCTCCGGCGCACCGAGTTCGTGCGTGCATACCTCCCGATCGAGATCGCCGGGTCGTCGCGTACTGCGATCGCCTGGACGACATCGGCTTCTGCGGTGGCCGTGATTGAATTGGTTCGCGACGGCCTGCTCCCCGATCGTGGCTTCATACGGCAGGAGGCGATTGCGCTGGCGCCGTTTCTGCGCACGGTCGCAGGGCGTTGGTTCAACGTCGGTCGCGCGAACCCGGAGTAATGCGTCAATCCCAGGCTGCACGCCGGGTTCGCATTCGAGGTGCATCGATCGGCACCCGCAGGCGGGTCTGCGATCCTTCTGGGCCGGATTGAAGCTGTTTGCGCCGGACGTTCAATTTCGTTTGCAGCTTGCCGAGAACGTCGTCAGCCGACACCGACACGGCGGTGCGTTGGTATTGCTCCCACGCGGCCTGACCGCGTGCATGGAAGCGCCTTTGCGCACGCCGGAACTCCACTGCGTCGCGTACTGAAGCCTCGACGAACTCGGAAAGCGTCTCGCCCTGCTCAAGCACGGCCTCGAGTTCAGCGCGAAGCTCAGGTTCGACGCGGACCTGGGGAATGACGGCGGATTTCATCAAATCAGTGTATCGCGCTTGCGTTATGAATTCCATTTTCGATGGTCAGCGAGTACGCGAACGGCTACCAACGTCAGAGAGCAAGCAGCCTGAGGGCTGGCGCTCCGAACGGCCAACCACACGCAGAGGACCGATCTCAATTGGGCGACCCAATGCAATCGGGAACACCCAACACAAGGCCGGGCTTCGATCGTCAATTCCCCTCGATGTAGTCCCTTGCTATTTGGACTGTGCTTTCTGGGTAGTTCTCTGGATTGGCGTACACGTGGAACAGATTTACAAGAGTCGGAAACCCACCCTTGATGTGCTGCATCGCGGCGCTGTCCAAAACGTCGCATTGATCGAGGTCATGAATCACTAGGCTGCTCATGGTCTTGGTCCTTTGGTTGGTGAGCACACCGGCGTGCGCGCTCTGCAAGGTCTAAGGCACAGCGCGTGCCAATCTCGGCCAAGCCCCGCGAACCGAATCGCAACTGCCTATTAACTCGGTGTTTTGCGTTATCGCAATCGTGCACTCGGCGAGTGACTTCGAAGTGCGAGCAGATACCATGTGGTGGGCGGCACCCAACAAGCATGCAGCGTGGAGTCGGACCATAGCCAACAAACTGTGGAGGCGAGATCGACCGAAGACCACTCGTACGCCCGTGGTCGCCGGATTGATAACCGGTCGTTCTACTGCGTTGCCGAGCGCCGCCATCGAGCTCGCTTGGCGTGCTGCGGCGATGGCGCTGTTCATCGCGTGCGACGGTGCGAAGCTATGATCATCCGATGACTCCGTCGCCGTGGCGCAATCCGCTGATCCTGCTCGCGTGCCTGGGCCTGGTCGTTAGCCTGTCGATGGGCATGCGGCAGACCTTCGGCCTGTTTCTCGCACCGATGACCGCAGCACAAGGCTGGACTCGCGAAACCTTCGGGATTGCGTTTGCGCTGCAGAACCTGATGATGGGCGCCGCCTCACCGTTCGTGGGTTGGATCGCCGATCGCAAGGGCGCGGGATGGGTGCTCCTTGGCGGCGGCGTGCTCTACGCCCTCGGCATCGTGCTGACGGCGTTCGCGACCCACGGATGGCAACTGAGCATCGCGGCCGGGTTGTTGATCGGCGTGGCCCAAGGATGCACGACTTTCAGCGTCGGCTTCGGCATGCTTGGTCGGGTCTACCCGCCCGAGCAACGTAGCCGCGTCTTCGGAATCATGGGCGCCGCCGGCTCGATCGGCCAGTTCATCTTGTTGCCCTACGCCGGCAGCTTGATTGCGGTGCTCGGTTGGTTCAATGCGCTGATCGTGATGTCGATCACCGTCGCGTTGATCGTGCCGGTGGCGGGGTTCTTCCTGATGGAGCCCGCGCCCGCCGCGGTGACGGCGGTGCATGGGACGCGCGCACAAACCGGATCGGAGGCCATGCGCGAGGCGTTCGGCCATCGCGGCTACGTGCTGATGATCACCGGCTATTTCGTCTGCGGCTTTCAGCTCGCGTTCATCACGCTGCATTTTCCCGCGTACCTGGCTGATCGCGGCTTCGCCCTGAACGTCGCAACCGTGGCACTCGCGCTGATCGGGCTGTTCAACATTTTCGGATCGTACGCAGCAGGTGAGCTCGGTCAGCGCTACCGGAAAAAATATCTCCTCTCCGGGCTCTATTTCATCCGCGCGCTTGCGATCGCGCTCTTTCTCGTGCTGCCGCAAAGCGATGCGTCGGTCTACCTGCTCGCGGCCATTCTGGGATTGTTGTGGCTCGCCACCGGACCGCTTACGAGCTCGTTGATCGCGCAGATGTTCGGCACGGCGTACCTCACGACGCTGTCGGGCATCGCATTCTTCAGCCACCAGCTCGGCGGCGCGCTCGGCGCGTGGCTCGGCGGGCATTTGTACGATCGGACCGGCTCGTACACGTTGATTTGGACCGTGTCGGTGGGGCTCGGCTTGTTCGCTGCGGTGGTCAATTTGCCGATCGACGAGCGAGCGGTGAAGCG
>CADEDU010000039.1:51519-60684 GCA_902826155.1 uncultured beta proteobacterium | reverse complement strand
ATGGGCGCTCGTCCTACCACCGCCTCGTAGCTGCCGCCGGCGCTCATCTCGCCGGCGCCTTCCAAGCTACGCGCTTCGACGTCGCGGCGCGCGTCCACCGCGGTCGAGCGACTCGGTCCACTCGTCGGCGAAATCGTTGAACAGCTCGGCGATCAACCGCCTGAGCCAGCGATTGCGTTCGTTTTTTGTGGAAGCGCCGATGCCAGTACTGGCCCAGTTCTATGTCGGGTAGCTCGAACGGCAGCTTGAGCACCCTGCCGGTGCGATGCAACGCGGCCAGGACGATGAAGCGATTGAAATCGAACCGTGTCACATCGGCTCAGGGCCGCAGCACCCGACATATAGGCTTGGCTGAACTGGCATGATCATCCGGTCGGCTACGCGGGCCGTCGCTTCACCTCGCGTGTGCCGCGGGCGATAGGCTTCTCGCCGAAATCGAGCGGCAGGCCGACGTAGTTCTCCGCGATGGTGCGCAGCCCTGATTCCGAGTGCATCAGATAGTCGAGTTCGGCGTGCTGGAACTTCGCGCCGATCGGCCCATCGTCGGGAAAGCGATGCATCAGCGTGGTGAACCACCACGAGAAGCGCTCGGCACGCCAGATCCGCCGCAGGCAGCGCTCGGAGTAGCTGTCGATTCCCGCTTCGCTGTGCTCGAAATAGAACTCGATCAGCGCTCGCGAGAGGTACTTGACGTCGGTGGCTGCGAGATTGAGTCCCTTGGCGCCGGTCGGCGGGACGATGTGTCCGGCATCGCCGGCCAGGAACAGTCGGCCGAAGCGCAGCGGCTCGGCGACGAAGCTGCGCAGCGGTGCGATGCTCTTCTCGATCGAGGAGCTGGTTACCAGTCGTGCTTGGCCGTCATCGTCCAGACGTAATCGCAATTCGCGCCAGAAGGCGTCGTCGCTCCATGCCTCGACCTTGTCGGTCAACGGCACCTGCAGGTAGTAGCGACTGCGCGTGCGACTGCGCATCGAGCACAGCGCGAAGCCGCGCGGGTTGTTGATGTAGACGAGTTCCTCGCTGAGCGGCGGAGCATCGGCGAGCAGCCCTAACCAGCCGAACGGATACACCTTCTCGAATTCGCGGATAGCGCTGCGCGGGACGCTGGCGCGGCACACGCCGTGGAAGCCGTCGCAACCGGCGATGAAGTCGCAATCGAGCCGATGCGATCGGCCCTGGTGGAGATAGGTGACGAAAGGCTTGTCGCCGTCGAAATCGTGCACGGCGGCGTCGTGCGCCTCGTAGACCGTCGGCAGCGCGGCGGCGACTCGGGCTTCCATCAGATCGCGCGTCAGCTCGGTCTGCCCGTAGACCATCACGCTCTTGCCGCCGGTGAGCCGATGCATATCGACGCGGTGGCGTTTGCCGCCGAACAGCATCTCGAAGCCGCCATGCACCAGGCCTTCGCGATGCATGCGCACACCGACGCCGGCTTCGTCGAGCAGGTCGATGCACACCTGCTCGAGCACCCCGGCGCGAATGCGCCCCAGCACGTAGTCGGCGGATTGCCGCTCGAGCACGACCGCGTCGATACCCGCGTTGTGCAGAAGCTGTCCGAGCAGCAGTCCGGCCGGGCCGGCGCCGATGATGGCGACTTGCGTTCTCATATCAGTGGTGAACCCCGTGACCGTGATGATCGTCGTCGTCGCGTCCGTGCTTGACGCATCTCGCGTGGGAAGGCATGGCATCGGCGGCGACGCGCTAACCGGCAACCGTAGGAACAACACGGTCCGCTCACAAGCCAAACAACCGCGATGCGCTCCATCAAGGGGATTGATGGGGCGCGATCGCTTCGGCCCGCCAACGTGCGGATATCGGCCTGGTTGGTCAGCGTGGCCCGTTCTGTCCGAGGGCGCCGATGCTGGTTGCCAGCGCCACCAGCTTGAGGGCACGCGCCGATTCCAGCGCCTCGGCACGGAGGGCTCGGACTTTTGCCCGATCCTTGGCCTGACCCCGCGCGGCAAGCATGCGCGCATACGCAACCTGTGAATGTGCGACCCAGGTCTTCGCGCCTTGTCGCGTATTCATTTCAATCGCGTCACGCAGATGCCGTTCGGCCTCGCTCCAGCGTCGCTCGGTGCTGGCCAACACGCCCAGAAAACGGGAGGCCGCGCCGAAACACGCAACAGCGGTACCCGCTTGCAGATTGCGATGTTCGTAGGGCAACAGCAGTCGATAGAGGGTGGAGGCGCGGGCCTGGTCCTGCAGGAACGCGCACACCTCGGCCAGATACGCGATCGATGCCGCCCACATGCCATCGCGGGCGATCGAGCCGAAATCATCTGCGGCGAGCGCATCGAACTCGCGGCGCGCGTCCTCGATCATGTCGAGTTCGGCGTAGACCAGCGCCAGACCCGGTCGCCATCTCGATGCCGCATCGGTCGTGGCAACGAAGTGGCGCACCAGCGGAGCGAGGTCGCGCAACTGCCCTTGCTCGCGTCGCACCGTGAACATCTGCGTCGCATGGATGCCCGCAGCGTCCAGGCCGGGCTGATTCTCGCCCAGCATTCGTAGCGCTTCGGCGGAGCGCTCGCTGGCGGCGAGCTCGCCCGCCATCAAAGCGAGTGCGGGCTGGAACGATGCGTGCGTGTAGAGGAAGAACGGCTGGCGCATCGACTCGCACAGGGCGCCGTATTCCGCGTACTCGCGGCGAAACGTGTCATCGACGCCGCGCTCCATCAGATCGAACAGCAGCCACGGCGTTGCCTCCAGCACGCAGCCGCGATCGCCGATACTGCGCCCGATTTCGATCGCTTCGCGCGCGGCGGCCAGACGCGCTTCCAGCCGGTCTGGATACCAGCGTGCCGACAGACCCGCACACAGCGCGCCTGCAAGCGTTCGTGCATCGCCCGCCTGGCGTGCGATCTGCACCGCGTGGTCGTTGGTGGCGAACGCCTCATCGACCGCGCCGGTGAAGATCAAAGCGCGCGTCAGCGCACTGAGCAATCTGGCTTGCAGTTGCGGCTTCGTGTTCGTCGCATCGGTTTCGTGCAGGCGCGTCAGGGCACTGCGCAACAACGAGATCGATTCCTCGCCGGTCAGCCCCGGTCGCCAGCTTGCATCCTCGAAAGCGATGGCCACGCGCGCCAGCGCGGTGGTGGAGCCGGTGGCCTGCGCCAGATCGGCCGCGGCTCGCAGCGTCTGGCGCGCGCTCGCGTAGTCAGCCGCGAATGTCTGCGCTTCACCTTGCAGGGTCAGCAACTCGCAGCGCATCGTTGGATCCGGATCGGCGCGACGCGTCTGGATGGTGAGCGCTTCCAGCGCGCCATGAAAGTGCTGCGCCGCCTCTTCGTAGGCGAACAGCCGCATCGCAAGTTCGCCGGCACGACGTGCGAATTCGAGTGCTTTCTCGGCGCCCTGCGCGGGCATCGCGGCGCCGTAGTGAAAGGCAAGGCGCGTGAGTTGATCGGTCGGATCCTGACGGTAGCCCGCTTCGATCGCCGTGGCGACGCGAAAGTGCAGTCGCGGCCGGCGAATCGCCGAGACCTCGTCGTACAGCGCCTCGCGGATGAGTGCGTGCGTGAAGCGATACGCCTCGGCATCGAGCAGTTCTTCGACCACGTTGGCGGCGAGCGCCTCTTCGATGGCGTCGAAGCAATCCGCCTCGGTCAGCACATCATCCATCGCGATGAGCACCGGCAGCTCGAACTCGCGGCCGATTACCGCCGCATTGGTAAGCACCTGATTGCAGGTTGCCGACAGCCGATTCAGCCGCGATCCGATGACTTCACGCACGCCCGCGGGCAGCGTCGCGTTCTTGCCGCGGCGCGCCGGCGCGAGCAGCCGGCTCATCTCGGTGAGGAAGAACGGATTGCCCTCGGTACGTTCGAGCAGTTGCGTCAACCCGGTCTTCGTCGCAGCGTTCGCGCCGACGAGCTCACGCGCCTCGTCCAGGCTCAGTCCGCGCAACCCCACGCGTGCGTAATGCGGTCGGCGCGCCAGATTGCCCAACGTATCGAACAACGGATGACGCCGGTCCACTTCGGTGTCGCGGTACGTGCCGAGCAGGAGCAGGCGCGCCCCGGTGGCGTCGGCGGCGAGGAACTCCAGCAGCCGCAGCGAAGCGGCATCGGCCCAGTGCAGATCGTCGATGATGAGCATGACGCCGCGTGGCATTGCCGCGCGCTTCCAGAATGCGGCCAGTGCGTCGAACAGCCGAAAGCGTGCCTGCGCCGCGTCGGTCGTTGTTGCGTCTGCAGGCGAGGGGCTCGCCTGTGACGCCGAGGGCACGATATCGGCGATCCAGCGTGCCCCGTTTGCCATCGCGCTCGCGACTTCGGCCGGCTCATGCCGATCGATGTAGGTGCGCAACAGCTGGACCCAGGGCCAGTAGGGCGGTGCGCCAGGTTCTTCCGGGCAGCGTCCCCATAGCACTTCCATGCCCGCCGCTGCGGCGTGCGCAGCCAGCTCCTGCGCCGTACGCGTTTTGCCGATGCCAGGCTGGCCCGCGAGCATGACGATCTGTGTCTGCCCGCTGCGCGCGCGGAGCAATGCCTGATCCAACGCCAGGAGTTCCTCGTTTCGCCCGACGAACTTCGTGGCCGTTACGAGCGCGGAAGGCGCCGCGAGTGGCGGGCGGTCAGGCACTTGGGCTGCTGCAGCCGCGGGCTGCTCGATCGCGTCGACCGGGCGAGTGGGCAACGCCAGTCCGTCCATCGATCTGATGCCGCGTGCCGCTGCGAGAAAACGCTCGCGCTCCGACGCCGGGATCTCGAGCCGCGTCGCAAGACGTTCGGCCAGCGCTTTCGACGGCCGGCGTTCGTCGGCCTCGATCTTGCGGATCGCGAAGTGCGAACAAGCCACGCTCGCCGCCAGCTGCTCCTGCGTGAGATCGAGCGCGCGCCGGCGTCGCCTGAGCCAGTAGCCGAAGGAGTGCGTGTGCTCGGTCATCGCCTGCGCATTGGCTGGTGAGTGGAGCGCTGATTGTGCCCCGCAATCCCGCAGTCGAGCGGGACATCCGTGGCCGCGCAAGGGGCGGTGACTGTCCCGCCTTCTGTCTTACCCGGCGTGACCGTCGCGGTCCGGTGTGCGGCTGAAATGGCGTCGCGATTCCTCGCAAACCCATCGAAAGGACTCAGCATGAGCACCACCACCATCAATCCCGCAACCGCTTCCAACCCGACATCCCCGGCCACGGTCGCAGCGCCGGGTACTGTTCCCACCGCCGACCTGACAGCGCTCAAGCAGAAACAACAGAGCGCCTGGTCTTCGGGGGACTACGCCGTAGTCGGCACGACCTTGCAGATCGTCGGCGAGTCGTTGTGCGAATCGATCGACCTGCGCGCCGGGCAGAAAGTGCTCGACGTCGCCGCCGGCAACGGCAACGCCACCCTGGCCGCAGCGCGTCGCTGGTGCGACGTGGTGTCGACCGACTACGTCGCCAGTCTGCTCGAGCGCGCGCGGCTTCGCGCCAGTGCCGAGAGTCTGCCGGTTGATTTCCGCGAAGCCGACGCCGAGAACCTGCCGTTCGCCGACAACACGTTCGACGCGGTGCTCTCGACCTTCGGTGTGATGTTCACGCCGAACCAGGAGCGGGCGGCGAGCGAACTGCTGCGCGTGAGCAAACCGGGCGGACGCATCGGCATGGCCAACTGGACTCCCGCCAGCATGATCGGCGAGCTGTTCAAGACGCTCGGCCGCTACCTGCCGCCGCCCGCGGGTGTGAAGTCGCCCGCGCTGTGGGGCAGCGAGCCGCGGCTGCGCGAACTGTTCGGTGCGCAGGCGAGTGCGATCGCGATTACGAACAAGCACTTCGTATTCCGCTATCGCTCGGCTGAACACTGGCTCGACGTGTTCCGCACGTACTACGGGCCGATGTTGAAGGCGTTCGCTGCGCTGCCGGCCGACATGCAGCGCACGCTCGAGCGCGATCTGATCGATCTCGCGCGTCGGCACAACCGTTCAGGCGACGCCACGCTGGTCGCGCCCAGCGAATACGCCGAAGTCGTCATCGTCAAGCAGTGAACAACCAACTTTTGCCGACCCCTGCATCCCCCTCATCCTTCAACCAAGGAGCCTTCTCATGAAACCGTTTCTCCGCATCACAACCGGATTGATCGTTGCCGGCTGGACCGCCGCGACGCTTGCCAATCATGGCCCCAGTAACGCTTCGCCCGACCTGTCGGTGCTCACCTGGAATCGGGTGGCGCTGCAGGCGGTGGAGCGCGGCAAACCCACGCAGCACCAGGTCGTCCGGATGCTCGCGCACCTGTCGCTCGCGCAGCACGTCGCCGCCACCGAGGCGAAGAGTGAAGCGGCCGCGCGCGATGCGATCGCCACCGCGTCGATGAAAGTGATCGCGTCGATGTTTCCGGCCCAGGCAGCGTTCGTGCAGGAGCGCTATCGCGAACTGAATGGTCGCGAGAGCGAGCAGGGCGCGCAGATTGCCGCGCGCGTGCTGGCCCACGCCGAAGGCGATGGCTTCGGCCGTGCCTGGACCGCACAGGTGCCGCAGGCCAGCTACGCCTGGCGCAGTCTGGTCAATCCACCGGCGGCGCCTGCCTATCCCGCGATCGGCACGATGCGCATGTTTTTTGCCGATTCCGCGACCGCTTATCGTGCCGCGCCGCCGCCCGCGATGGGCAGCACGCGCTTCAGCGACGATATTGCGGAGGTGCGCCGCGTGACCGGCAACCCAACCGCGGACTCGACCCGGATCGCGAAGTTCTACGACATGACGACCGGGACGATGGCCGGCGGCTTCTGGAATGAACAGGCCGCCGACCTGATCCACGCGAACCGTCTCGATGCGCGCCGCGCCGCGTTGGTGTTGACCACGCTCAACGGCGCGATGATGGACGGGTTGGTGGTCTGCCACGACACCAAGTACACGTATTGGGTGCCGCGTCCGTCGCAGGCCGATCCGTCGATCAAGTCGATCATCGGCGTGCCCAATCATCCTTCGTATCCGAGCAATCACTCGTGCCTGTCGACGGCTGCCGCGCAGGTGCTCGCCCACTTCTTTCCCGGTGAGCGCAAGCGGCTCGAAGGCATCGGTACTGAGGCCGGCGTGTCGCGCATCTACGCCGGACTGCACTATCGATTCGACGTCGAAGCGGGCGAGGAGATCGGTCGCAAGATCGGTGCGGCAGCCATCGCCCGGCATCCGCAGACGCTCGCGCAGTGGGTGCGCGCGATGATGAGCGGACTGTGAGGCAGAGGGGCCCGGTACACTCTCGCATTCCGACTCTCGATTTGCATGAATGCGCATGGATTGCTCGCCGGATCCCCGCGATTTGCAGTGCCCTCCATGTCGCTGAGTGGCGCGCGCCGCCCGTCGTGGCGGCGCGCGATGCGGCGCGACTTCTCCTGGTCGGCGCTCACCGCCGGGATCGTCGTGATCCTGGTGTCTTACGCCGGCCCGTTCGCGATCATTGCGCAGGCCGGCATCGCGGGCGGACTCAGCTCGGCGCAGTTCGCATCCTGGGTGTGGGCGATCTCGATCGCCACCGGCCTCACCTGCATCGGCCTGAGCCTGCTCTATCGCGTGCCGCTGCTCACAGCCTGGTCCACCCCAGCGGCCGCGCTGCTCGTGACCGCACTGCCCGGCACGCCGTGGTCGGATGCGATCGGGACCTTTCTCGTCGTCGGTGGCGTGATCGTCGTGTTGGGTGTTACCGGCTTCATGGATCGGCTGATGCGCGCGCTCACGCCGGCCCTGGCATCGGCACTGCTCGCGGGCATCCTGCTGCGATTCGGGTTGGACGCTTTCCGCGCCGCCGGTAGCGCTCCGTTGCTCGCGCTTTGTGTGCTCGCCGCTTACCTCGTGGGGCGCCGCTTCACGCCGCGCTTCGCAGTGCTGTTCGCGCTGCTCACCGGGTTGCTGCTCGCCGCCGTCACGATCGGATTCGAGCCGGTGCCCGATGCTGCGGCATTCGTATGGCCATCGCTGACGGCACCGACCTTCTCGCTCGCGTCAATCGTCGGCCTGGGCATTCCGCTGCTGCTGGTGACGATCTCAGGGCAGTACGTGCCCGGATTCGCGGCATTGCGTGAGGCCGGCTACACGCTGAACACGCGCGTGCCGACGGCCGTGCTCGGCATGATCTCGATGGTGTTCGCGCCGCTGGGCGCGCACGGACTCAATCCGGCCGCGATCACCATCGGCATCTGCGCCGGCGCCGAGGCGCACCCCGACAAGGATCGGCGCTACGTCGCCGGCGTGCTGGCCGGCGTGGCGTACGTGCTGGTCGGGCTGTTCGCCGGCGCGCTGCTCATGTTCATCAAGGCGGTGCCGATGGTGCTGATCCTGCTGGTGGCGGGGCTGGCGTTGCTCGCTTCGATCTCCGGCAGCCTGCTGACCGCCTTGAGCGATGAGCGCTCACGCGAGCCCGCGGCGATCACCTTCCTGGTGACCGCCTCCGGCGTGCAACTGTTCGGCGTTGCATCGGCGTTCTGGGGCATCGTTGCCGGCATGCTCGCGCTGGCCGTCACGCGCCGGGTGCGGCACTGAGCGTTGCGTTGCTCGTTGCGCTGAGCGCGCGTCCCGGTGATTGTGCCCAGTGAGCGTGCTCAGCGGCGCGCGCCGATCCGTCGTTCCGAAAGATAGCGCTCGACGATCGCCGCGCGGATGCCTTTCGCCTTCTCGATCGCCGCCTTCATGCGCGCCTTGGTGGCGGTCTCCGATGTGCCGACGTAGACGCGCTTGGGCGATTCGCCGTTTCGCGTCGCCGACACTTCCACCATGATCTCGTTGGTGTGTCCGCGATGGTGCGGCTTGGAGATGATGCGGATGCCGGGCACGCCTGTTTTGTTCTTCTTGTCGGCGTGCTCCTTGCGCGCCAGGCGGATCGCCGGCCCGACGTAGATGCTCTCCAGGAACTCGCGTGCCCGGCGCAGGGACACACCCGGATCCTCGCCGGCGTCGTTGAAGAACTTCGAGTTGTCGCGGTAGCGCACCCACCAGCCATGCATCGCGCTGCGCCACACGCGGTCGGCGCCGCGCTTGGCGCGCCGGCGCGGGTAGTCCAGGCGCGTGACGTACTGCGGCACCTTGAATGCGCCGCGGCGGGCGATCTTGATTTCGCGGGTGGGAATTTTCTGTGGCTTGCTCATGGCGTTTGGTGATCGGAGCGCTGCGGATCGCTCGGTGCAGACACCGATGCGGGGCAGGGCGATCGCTGGGTGATGGAAAATCGGAGTGGATGAAAATCTGTGCAAGCCGCG
>CADEDU010000039.1:41143-51419 GCA_902826155.1 uncultured beta proteobacterium | reverse complement strand
GGCGCGAAGATCCTGAGTGCTCAAGGCGCCGCAGCCACGTTGTAACCGGCTTCTTCGACCGCCTGCCGCAGCGACGCGAGACCCGGTCGGTCGGTGTCGTGGGTGACGATGGCCTGGCCGCGTTCGAGCGAGACCACCACGTCTTTCACGCCGGGCAGCGCCTGCAGCACCTTGGTGACGCTGCGCACGCAGCCCTGGCAAGTCATCCCGGATACGTTGATCGTGGTGGTGGTCATGGCGCGGCCCTTGAAGTTCCCGGTTTCCATCGTCGCAGCGCGAGCGAGTTGGTCACCACCGACACCGACGAGGCCGCCATCGCGGCACCGGCCAGCATCGGCGAGAGTACTCCCATCGCCGCGAGCGGAATACCGAGCACGTTGTAGACGAATGCGAAGAACAGATTCTGTTTGACCTTGCGCAGCGTGGCGCGCGACAGATCGATTGCGTCGACCACGCTGACCAGATCGCTGTGCATCAGCAGCACGCCTGCCGTCTGCATTGCGACGTCCGATCCCGCGCCCATCGCGAATCCGACGTCGGCGGCCGCAAGCGCGGGTGCGTCGTTCACACCATCGCCGGCCATGCCTACCTTGTGCCCGCTCGCCTTGAGTTGTGCCACCCGTTCGGCCTTGCCCGCCGGCATGACTTCGGCCTGGAATTCATCGATCCCGCAGGCCTGAGCGATCGTGGCGGCGGTGGCGGAATTGTCGCCGGTGAGCATGACGGTGCGAATCCCTAACTCGCGCAAGCGGCGGACCGCCTCGGGTGAGCTGGTGCGTAACCGGTCGGCGACGGCGATCCAGCCCAACACGCGGCTCGACTCGGTGGCCGACTCGGGCGTCACCCCGGGCGACAACGCGGCCAGCCCGATCACCGTCTTGCCCTGCGCGCGGAGCGCCTCCACCTGATCGGGAGCGTAGGTCAGTCCTGATGCGGCGAGGTACGCGGGCGAGCCGACGAGATACCGCTTGATGCCCGGGGGATTCACCGACGCGATTTCGCCCGATACGCCTTGCCCGGCGGCCGCGGCCAGTCGCGCCAGCGGAAGCAGAGTGAGCTGCTGCTCGACCGCGTGCCGCACGATCGCCCGCGCCAGCGGATGCTCGGAGCCCTGCTCGATCGATGCCGCCAGCCTGATGACCTCCGTCGCGACAAGGTCTGCAACGGGCACGACATCGGTGACGGCGGGCTTGCCTTCGGTCAGCGTCCCGGTCTTGTCGAACACCAGCGCTCGCAGTTCACACGCCTGTTCGAGCGCGGTGGCGTCCTTGATCAGGATGCCCGACTGTGCGCCGCGACCGATGCCGACCATGATCGCCGTGGGCGTTGCCAGGCCCAGCGCACACGGGCACGAGATCACCAGCACCGCCACCGCATTGACGACCGCGGTCTCGACGCTGGCGCCGACGAGCAGCCAGCCAAGCAATGTGACGAGCGCGATCGCCAGCACCGCCGGCACGAACACCGCCGCCACGCGATCGGCGAGCCGTTGCACGGCCGCTTTCGATCCTTGTGCGGCTTCGACCAGCCGGATGATCCGCGCCAGTGCGGTATCAGCACCCACGCCCGTGGCACGACAGCGCAGCGCGCCTTCCTGGTTGAGCGTGGCCGCGTAGACCCGCGCGCCCGGGCCCTTGCTCACCGGAATGCTCTCGCCGGTGAGCATCGCCTCGACCACGTGCGACTGCCCGTCGATCACCTCGGCATCGACCGGAAGCGACTCGCCGGGACGCACCAGCAGCACGTCGCCCCGACGCACCTGTTCGACGTCGACGTCGATCCACGCGTTGTTGCGTTCGACGTGCGCCTGTTTGGGCTGCAGATTGACCAGCGCGTCGATCGCCGCGGTGGTGCGTGCCTTCGCGCGCGATTCGAGGATCTTGCCCAGCAGCACCAGGGTCACGATGACCGCCGCCGCCTCGAAGTAGACGTGCCCGCCCGGTCCGCCGAACACCGTCGTGTAGACGCTCAGGGCGTACGCGGTGGTGGTGCCTAGGGCGACGAGCACGTCCATGTTGGCCGAGCCGCCGCGCACGCTGTGCCACGCGCCGACATAGAAGCGCTTGCCGACCCAGAACTGCACCGGCGTGGCAAGCAGCCATTGCAGCCAGCGCGGCAGCAGGTCGTCGTGCACGCCGAAAGCCATCGGCACCATCTGCGCGAGCAGCGGCAATGTGAGGAGCGCAGCGATCCAGAACGTGCGCAGGTCGGCGTCGTAGTGCGCCTGCTTGCGTGCCCGCTCGCCCGTAAGCCCTTCGCGCGAGGCCACGCGTCCGCCGTAGCCCGCCTTTTCGATCGCGCCAACGAGCTGCTCGACGCTCACCAGATGCTGCGGATAGCGTACGTGCGCCCGCTCCGAGGCGAGATTGACCGCGGCATCCACCCCATCGATCCGCTTGAGCGCCTTCTCGATGCGCGCGGCGCAGGCGGCACAGGTCATGCCCTCGATGGCCAGATCGATCGATTCCAGCTGTGGGGGAGCGTTCAAGGCCTTGCCGCTAAGCGGAGATTGAGAGTGTGAAGCTACGAAGGGATGGTAATGGAGGATGCTCGCCGCGATCCCATCGCGGGCTTTGATCTGGGTCAAAACGGCCCTGCTACACCGGCCCCGATTGCAAAGACTCGCAAGCCCGGCATCGGTGCGCGCCGTCTTGTGCGGGCTCAGGCGGGTTCATGCGCGCTCGCGTGCTGACGCCCCGCAACTAATCCGAATATGTAAGGGCGGGTTCCGGCGGTAACAAGCGGGTCGACACGGCCGGGCCAGGCCCGGGCACTACCTGCACCAGGACCAGGCCTTCAGCCCGGATCGTGCAGCCCGCGCGAGGCCATCCAGTTGAAGCAGGTGTCCATTGCCTCGCGCAGGAGTTCGGGTTGGCCGGCGTAGTAGTGCGTCGCACCCTTGATGACGTGCATCGTCTTGTCCTGGCTCGCGGCGGCACGATGGATCCGTCCGGTGTGCGACTGCGGCACGGCATCGTCGGCCGAGTTCTCGATCGCCAGGAACGGCACCGAGATGGCTGCCGCGCTTTTCTCGCCGTGCGCATGGCTATCGTCCATCGACCATTGCGACAGCCACGCGCGCAGCGTCGAGAAGCGGCCGACACCGATCGGACCGCTGTTGACCGTTTCGGGATGACCGAGATAGCAGGTACCCGGCTTGCGATCGTTGGGTTCGATCGTCGGATCGAGGAAGCGCGGCTCGGCCAGCGTGCGGTGGGTGACGAAGCCGCGCTCCAGTTCCTTGCCGCCGGCGCGCTTGAGCCGCGTCAGGGTCTCCTTCACCCACTCCGTGCGCCGCCGCACGCGGGCGAGCTGCGCGGCGCGAAAGTGCGCCAGGTAGTCGGCGGAGTAGGGCGGCTGATTCGGATTGCGCGGATCGTACAGATCGAGCTCGATGATTCGATCATCGGGATTGTCCTCGTCGCGCACCGACGGATCGATCCAGTCGGCCAGCAGCACCGCGCGCGAGACGTGCGCCGCCTGGAAGATCATCGCGTCGCCCGGAGTCAGGCGCGCACCCTTGATGTCGATCGGGTCACCCGCGGGGGTATGCGTCACGCTCGGACGCTCGGCCTGCGCCTGATAGAAGAGCGACAGCGACCCGCCGCCCGACCAGCCGCAGATCACAACCTTCTGATATCCCCACACCTCCTTCGCGTGGCGCACGTAGGCGCCCAGATCGAGGATGACCTTCTCGAAGATGAGCGGGGTGTCGTTGCGCTGATAACGGCTGCCGGCGCACAGCACGTGCGCGCCGTGCTGTGCCATGGCGCGGGGCATCGGCAGCAGTTGCAGCGTCGAGGCCGGGTGCATGTAGATGAGCAGCGTCTTGGAGGGCCGCCCCTTCGGCACGTAGCGCACGCCTTCGAGGTTGACCATGCCTTGACTGGAGGCGAAGCCGTAGACGTCGCGAAACTCGCTCGATTCGGAATAGGCAACATGGACCCATTCGGGCTGCACTTCGTATTGCTGCACGGTTCGCGTCATTGGAGGCTCGCTTGAAGAGTGCTCGGGGTGATGCGGGCGCCGAAAACAGCATCAGCCCGTCAGTCGGGCGCCGGCTTCGAACAATTCGATCGTGGTGCCATCGGGATCGGCGACGTAGATCGTCAGTCCGTAGATGCCGTCGTGCAGATCCTGCTTGAAGGTGACGTTAGCGGCGTGGCAGCGCGCAGCCAGTGCGCGCACGTCGTGCACCTTGAAGGCCAGATGATCGATCTGCGGGGAACTGCCCGGTCCGCCGGTGGTGAGCGCCAGACCCTCGTGGAACGGCACGAACGGCCGGCCATCGGCAAGCGGCTTGGCCAGGCGCACGCTGAAGCCGAGCACCTCCACGTAGAAACGACGGGCCGCGTCGATGTCGCGCACCTGCATCAGCATGTGCGCGAATGCGGGTGATGGCGTCGCGGCCGCTGGCGCCGCACTTGACCCTGGTGCGCTCACCTCGCACTCCTGCGCTTGGGTGCATTCGCCGCGGGTCGCGCCGAAACCTTTGCCGGCGCCTTCGTCGGCTCGTGATCGATGCCGAGCTTGCCGGCGCGTCCCCACGATTCCTTCGGCACGTCCTGGATGATCACGTGCAGATGATCGGGCTTGCAGTCGGCGTGTTCGATCATCGCGTCGGTAATCGCCTTGACCAGGCGGCGCTTCTGCGCGACGGTGCGACCGGTCCACAGTTGTACGGTGACGACGGGCATGGTTGAGTCTCCCTGGCTGGTGATGCTCGAGGTTCGCGGCGCTCGAGCCTGGCGGTATGACGTTGCAGCGATCGACAGTGACTTTACGAGCCTGCGAAGATCGATTCAATCCGCGGCCGGATGCCGCTCCATTGACTACGACCGACCGTGACCGGCGCGCGCGAACCCATGCCGCGAGCCCAGACGAATTTCAGACCGAGCGCTTTCGCGGCGTCACGATCTATGCCCCCGGGTGGCGCGGCCAGATCGACGAGCATCGCATGCTTCGGCAACTGCGCCAGCACACTGCGATCGACGATTTGCGCCGGCACGGTCGAGATGACCGTATCGAGCGTCGGTGCGAGCCGGGTGAGGTCGTCGAGATCGTGCGGCGTGGCCCCTGCGGCATAGGCTTCGGCGCGCTGCACCTTGTTACGCGCCACGACGTGCACGTTGGCCCCGAGCGCGAGCAGCGTGCGCGTCACCAGAAAACCGATCGTGCCCTGACCGACAACGCAGACGGTCGACTTGTGAATGGTGATGTCAGTGTTCTCGATGATCACCCGCAGCATGCCTTCGACGATCGCCGGCCCGCGCAGCAGCATCAGATCCTTGTCCCACTCGTACTCGTGAAAGGTGATGCCGAGCGATTGCGCGTGGGTTTTCAGATTGGCGTCGGCCCAGCCCAGGATGATGTGGCGCGGCGTACGCATCCCGGCCAGCATGTCGTGCGTAGGAACGATGCGTTCGCCGTGAAAGGGCGCGAACAAGGCGCCGTCGGCGCCGATGCCGGGGATCGGAAACAGCGCCACGTGCGCGCCGTGCAACGCCTCGGTCGTGTTCGTGCAGTGACGCACGCCGGCGATGCCGCCCTCGGGCCATGGAAAGCCGAACGCACGCACCTCGGCGCCGGTGAGTGCGGCCTGGCGCGCGATTTCCTGCTCGCGCCGATCACCCGCGACGACAGCGATGCTCAATGACTTCCAGTCCATGACGAACTCCTGGTCGAACCCGCACGGCCATTCGAAGCGATGCGGAGATGCCTTATCAGCTCATGCTGAGCGCGCGGCGCGAATCATCGCGACCACGTTGTTGGGTGACAGCGGCAGGCGCGTCACGCTCACGCCAAGCGAGGCCAACGCCGCGCTCACCGCGTTGGCAATCGCGCCGCCCACAGAACCGGTCGCCCCTTCGCCGGCGCCTTTGGCGCCGAGCGGGTTGAGCTTGGACGGTGCTTCTTCCAGCGTGATCGAGTGGATGCGGGGGAAATCGCAGCTCGAGGGCAGCAGATAGTCGGCGAGCGTGCCGGTCAGCAGTTGTCCGCTCGCGTCGTACACGAACGCTTCGAGCAGCGTCCCGCCCAAACCCTGCACGATTCCGCCGAGCGCCTGCGCATCGACGAGCAGGGGATTGATCGCGCGGCCGACGTCCTCGTTGCCCACGTAGTTCAACACATCGATCCGTCCGGTTGCTGCATCGACGGCGACGTGCGCGACGTGCGTGCCATAGGTGTACGTGCGTTTGCTCACCTCGAACTTGCCGTTCGCGGTGAGCGCGGCTGCGGCCTGCGCGTCGCCTTGTCGAGCAGCTTCGACCACGCTGTCGAGGCGGAGCACGGCGTCGCCCGTCACGCGGTCGATGACGGCGGCGTCACTGAATTCGAGCGCGTCGGCGGATCGTCCGCTGCGGGCGGCAGCGAGCGCGATGAGTTGTGCGATCAACTTGTCGGCGGTGACCTTGATCGAGCTACCGCCGAGCACCACCGCGCGACTGTGGTAGGTGCCGAAGCCGTTCTCGACGTACGTGGTCGAACCGTGGAACACCTTGATCGCACGCATCGGCACGCGCAACGCGTCGGCGGCGATCTGCGCGAACACCGTTTCGTGACCCTGGCCCATGCTGGTCGCGCCGGTGTAGACCTCGATGTGCGCGCTCCCCTTGATGACGATCCGTGTCGCCTCCGAGGGGCCGGCGCCGCTCGATTCGACGAAGGTGCAGATGCCCACGCCGTGATAGCGGCCGTCGATCAGTTGCCCCGATTGGCGTGCCAACTGCGGATAGTCGATGGCAGCGAGCGCCTGGCGGAACGCGGAAGGGTAATCGCCGGTGTCGTACTCGTTGTCGCCCTCGTACGGACAGATGCGGCCGATGCTGTACGGCATCTGCTCGGGCGTGATCAGGTTCTTCAGCCGCAGCGCCGCCGGTTCGATGCCCAGTTCGCGCGCCGCGATGTCGAACAGCCGCTCGCGAAAGAAGTTCGCCTCATAGCGACCCGGCCCACGATAGGTGCCCACCGGCGTCTTGTTGGTGAGCAGACTCACCACTTCGCACTCGAAGTGATCCAGCCGATAGGGCCCGGGCAGGAACTGCGCCGCCTTGGCGTTGCCGACCGCGCCCGCGGTGCGGATGTACGCACCGAGATCGCCGAGGATGCGTCCGCGCATCGCCAGCAAAGTGCCGTCGCGCGAGAACGCCACCTCGAGCTCGCACTCCATCTCGCGCGAGTGGTTCGTGGTGAGCAGGTGTTCGCGCCGGTCTTCGATCCATTTCACCGGCTGTCGCAACTGCATCGCCGCGAATGGGATGAGGAAGTCTTCCGGGTAGAACTCGCCGCGCACGCCGAACCCGCCGCCGACGTCCAACTCGATCATGTCGATCGACGTTTCCGGCAGCCGCAGCATTTTCGCCAGCGCGCGCCGGTTGAAGAACGGCACCTTGGTGGCGCCCCACACGGTGAGCATGTTGGCTGGCGTGTCGAACGCGGCGACCAGTCCGCGCGTTTCCATCGGGACGGCGGTGTGGCGATGCGAATAGAACGATTCGCGGCGCACGTAGTCGGCGCGCGCGAATGCGGCGTTCACATCGCCCTTGGCGACGGTGTAGCGACTCGCCACGTTGGTGCCCGGCCCGGCGTGCAGCACGCTGGCATCGGCGAGTGCGCCGTGCGCATCGGTGACCGGCGCGAGCGGCTCATAGTGCGCATCGACGAAGTCGAGCGCATCTTCGGCGATGTACGGGCTGGTGGCGACGATCACGCCGATTGGTTCGCCGACGAAGCGCACGCGGTCGCTCGCCAGCGGTTGTTGCAGGAACCGTTCGACACCTTCGAGCGGTGCAAGCCGTACGGGAATGGTCGCGGGGTAGTCGGCGATGTCCGCATGCGTGAAGAACGCCTTCACACCGGGGTGCGCGATCACGCGCGACTTGTCGATCGAGACGAGTCGCGCATGCGCGTGGGTGCTGCGCACGATGACCGCGTGCAGCATGCTGTCGAGCTGGAAATCGCCGACGAAACAGCCGCGTCCGGTCAGGAAACGTTCGTCTTCATTGCGGCGGATCGACTGCCCGGTATACGGCTCGCGAATCGCCGGGTGGGCAGGGGCGTTCACGAGATGAAGGCCGACGAGTACGCCGCGGATGTGCGGTCGCGTCTGCTCAGCGATGTGACCGAGCGCATCATCGTCGGCGACTCAACGCACCAATGCCGTACTGAGCGCGGGAAACACCGTGACCAGCAACAACACGATGAACATGATGATGACGAACGGCCCCGAGCCGCGAAACACTTCGCCCAGGCGGATGCTCTGGTCGGCCAGACTCGACTTGACCGCGAACGCCGACAGACCGAGCGGCGGCGTGAGCAGGCCGATCTCCACGGCGATCACGGTGATCACGCCGAACTGGATCAGGTCGATGTTGAATGTCTTGGCGATCGGCACCACGATCGGCACGACGATCAGCAGGATCGAAGTCGAATCCAGGATGCAGCCCAGACCGATGATGATCGCGATGTAGACCACGAAGAATCCGACGATGCCCAGTCCCTGGAGCACGCTGCCGATCGCTTCGGGCACGCCCGAGTAGGTGAGCATGCGGCTGTAGAGGTTGGCGGCGATCAGCAGGATCAGGATGCTCACCGAGACGAAGCCGGTTTCGACCAGCACCTGCCACAGCCGTTTCCAGGTGAGGCGTCGCCGGATCAGGGCGATGACGAAGGCTCCGAACGCACCGACGGCGCCCGCCTCGGTCGGCGTGAAGATGCCCGAATACAGGCCACCTAGAATCAGTATCACCAGCGCCAGCACCGGGGCGAGCTTGCTCAGCGCGCTGCCCCAGGTTTCGCGGCGGTCGAGATCGGCGCCGTCGCGTACCGTGCCGGCGAAGCCCTTGAAGTACTTCACCATGATGTAGATGCCCAGACAGAAGGCGATCGACATCAGCAGTCCCGGGATGATGCCGGCGATGAACAGCTTGCCGATCGACTCCTCGGCGACGATGCCGTAGAGGATGAACAGGATCGACGGGGGAATCAGCATGCCCAGGATGGAGGAGCCGGCGACCACGCCTACCGACAGCCTGGGTGAATAGCCGTTCTTGAGCAACTCCGGCACGGCGATGCGCGTGAAGACCGCGGCCGAGGCGATGCTGATGCCGGTGACCGCTGCGAACAGCGCGTTGGCTGCCACGACCGCCATCGCCAGCCCGCCGGTGATCTTGCGCAGCAGCCATTCGGCGACTTCGAAGGTGTCTTTGCCCAGTTCGGCGATGCTCACGAACATGCCCATCAGCACGAACAGCGGAATGGTGGCGAAAACGATGTCCTGAATGCCGCTGTACGAGGCCAACCCGAGCATGCGCGAGGCGGTCTCGAAGTTCTCCTTGATCAGCCAGATCCCGGTGAACGACAACGACAACAGCACCACGCCGACCTGCATGCCGGCAATGACCAGGAACACCATCGCGGCGATGAGCAGGAAGCCGATCTGCAACTCGCTCATCGCGGCGCTCCTGCGTTTCGGGCGCGGTACGCCGTGCGCAATGTGTTGGCGATCTGCATGATGTAGGCGACCGCTACCGAGGCCGCGCCCACGACGATGATGGCGCGGATCGGCCAGGTGGGAAAGGTGAACACGCCTTCGACGCCGAAGAACTGATTGCGGGTGATCGACTGGGTGAGCAGCGGCCAGCTCGCGCGCACGATGAGCGCGAACATGATCACGCCGAACAACAGGAACAGCGACTCGACCCACGCGCCCGCGATCTTGGATCGTCGGGTGATGATCTCGAGCAGCACGTCGCCCTTGGTCATGCGGTTGACGTGCACGGTGGCGGCAAGCTGCAGGAACACGATGCCGATGATCGAGAACGCCGCGATGTCCGTAACGCCGTCGATCGGGTGATTGAACCCCGAGCGCGCCACTACGTCGGCGCAGATCAGGAACATCAATGCAAAGATCCAGATCGTCCCGATGCTGTTCAGCACCATGAGAAAGCGCTCGAAACCACGGTAGACGATGCCGTGCTTCAGATGCGCCTGGGACGCGCTGGCGTCGACTTCGTGTCGCGCCGCTTCCACTTGACTCTCCCCCTGTTGGTTACCGCTTCGGCTGCCGCCGATTGCCTGCGCCTGCTTGCGTCGCTGCGGCTGCGCGTGCACATCGGGCCCGTGCGCCGGGTAACGACCCGTACTGCAAAAATGAAACGGGCGACGATCTTAACTCGCCGCCCGCTTCGTTACCCGACTGCTTGCTGACAGGGGAAGATCAACCCTTGTCCCATTCGCGCTTGGGCTTGCAGCCGTTCTTGCGCACCTCGTCCAT